>DMSQ01000082.1 GCA_003457135.1 Prolixibacteraceae bacterium | reverse complement strand
ACGCTATTCTTAACTACAGCCAAACTGACAAAACACATGCACTGATGTAAAATGTAGCGAGAACTTTTTTAACTTTATTATTGCTTTCTAGCTTTTTAGTCATTAGCGTTACTAAGGAAATAACTAATCCAATAACTAAAAGTAGTGCTTCAAGTATAATCATTGTCTGTTGTAGTTTTTAACAATTCTCCAATTTGTTTTATTGTCAATATAACTTGCTACTAATCTAATTTTTACAAGAACACATATCAGATTTTTCGAGCAAGATTTTCAAATGTAAGGAAATTCTATGTTCAGTTCGTCTGAAATCTTAGAAAGATTTGTGGAATGAGGTAAAAAAGAGTTGGGATGCTCCCTTCGACACGCCTAACGGCTGCTCAGGGAGCCGAGCGGTGTGTAGAGATTCGCTTTTTTGAACGTTTGACATTCTTGGCTTTTGCAAACCAAAGTTGCTATTCAAAGCGTCGCTCCCTGAGCCGCGTAGCGAGTCGAAGGGAGCATTACAGAAAGTTGTTGTCACCAATGTTTTAGTAAAGATTTGCGGTGTAGGTAAAAAAAACTGCTCCGATAGACTAACATCGTACTCTTTACCATCGGCGGCAGTTGTAAAGTAATTCTTTACAACTGAAATTTCGTTTAACTCATTATCTTTCAATATACTTGAAAAGTGCTGGCCAATGTTTTGCTTGGAGGTGTCAAAAAGTTCGGCAAGCTGGCTTTGGTTCATCCAAATCATACCATCTTTTGCATAAAGCGATACACTCGCTTTGCCATCGATGGTATTGTATATGATTATATTTTTCTTGTTATTATCGTCCTTCATATAAATTGTCCTTTTTGAAGCTTTTCAAATGTAACCAAATTCTATGTTCAGTGCATCTGAATTATCTGAAAGATTTGAGGGGTGGGTAAAAAAACTGCCTAAGGGAAAAAGGACTGCTCCGATGACTGGAGTTCATCGGAGCAGTTGCTGTAATTTTCTTATTTGGTAGTTGATTTTCTCTTCTTAGTCTTTGGCGAAGTAATTTTTTTTATTTGTCCTGTTCTTTTATAATGGGCAATCACCTCGCTTATTTGATTCTTTTCCCAATCTTCCAGTGGTCTTGGGTCAACCACAAAATCAACTCCTTCAGGTTCTCTAATATATCCCATAATCTTAAAGTTTATAATATTTCTTAATCAGTTTTAATGCTTCTTTTGGAAAAATAACCATTTTATGTCCACCCACATGTATCGCTCCTAGTGTCTGTTCATAATGGTCAATAAGGCGGGTTTTCGAAATAAAAGATACAAATCCTTCATATCCTTTATCCCATGAGTCTTTACAAGCAAATGCCATCAAATTCCCGGGAACTCCAACATACATTTTCCTTTTTCCGCGATTAAAAGGTGAACTTTCAATGACATGGATGTAAATATGGTCTTTGTAATCGCTGATACTAATTAGTCCTTGAATAACAGATTTATTATCCATTATAGTCAATTTGAAAATCTTCCGATCTGATTGACCAAATTCATATTTCCAGTCAAATTTCCAGCCAATCCCCTTTTTAATTGCTTTTAAATCTTCTTTAAGAATCAAACTAACTTCAGTATCGAAACTATCCCCGGTAATTACATTCTCTATACTATTAGTCAGTTTATCAATCTCTATGTCAATATGTTGACATCTTTTTACTCATCGAACAAATATACATCAAAAAATCGAGATTGCAGTATAATTGCAAGGGTTTTCCGGTAGCATACCTAATATTTGTTTTCACCGAAATACTTGTATAATAAACAAATCCGATGTTCAGTGCGTTGAATTATGCGAAAGATTTGCGGTGCGGGTAAAAAAGCATTGGAAATGCTCCCTTCGACTGCCTTTGGCGCTCAGGGAGCGGAGCAGCGCTCTGCCGGGTGCTTCACTTTTTTGAACGTTTGCGTTTTTATGCTTTTAAGAACTGATGCCGTTATTCAAAGAGCTGCTCCCTGAGTAGCGAAGCATATCGAAGGGAGACTCCGAGTCATCGGATCAGTGGATTCTGCAAATGTCTTTTCAATTGAACTTATCTCATCTGTCATTGGTTATGGATTGGAAAGCACAATGTTTCAGATAATATTAAACTCCTTTTAAATCCCCGAACTATGAAAACACAACGATTCACCGTGGCGCTTACAGTAATTAATTTGGTCGTTTTGCTGGTTATACTGTTTCTGATTAACACGTCTTTAAAACCTGATGTTGCCTCGGTCGTTCGGGGAAAGGCGTTCGAACTGATGGATGATCAGGGACGAGTTCGTGCTGAAATCAAGGTTTTGCCGGCAGAAGCCGATTTCAAAATGCCCGATGGCTCCCAAGGTTATCCGGAAACCGTGATCCTGCGATTGATTGATTCAAAGGGCGGCCCTAATGTGAAGCTGGCTGCAACCGAGGACGGTTCAGGTCTTGTATTGGGAGGCGATGCGGGTTATGTACAAATTCTGTCGCGAAGCAACAATCCGTTTATAAAACTCAATACCAAAGACGGGAAGGAAAAGGTTGTCAGGGTGGAGTGATGGATACAATAAAAACTTAGGGACGGTCATAAGCAAACTAATTCTGATTTTTCTTTTCAATCGTTTTCAATCGTTCAATTATTTTTTCACCAAGCAGGGTTTTTCGTTTAATATGGCTAATAATCTCGTTAACGAAATCGTTGTTTTCAAATCTACCTCTAACTTTTTCGAAATCGAGCTTTTGGGTCACTTTGTTGCCATCCATACCAAAACCAGTCATTGAATCTAACCTGAATTCTTTTTTGGCATCTTCATATAACAGCTCATCCAATCCAATAACGCTTTCTTTCCATTTTTGAATCAGGTTGATCATATCTTTTATTTCCAGATTCTCAATTTTTTTACCTGTAATTTGAACCAGCAGTTCAGCGGCCCATGTCCATTCGTATTCGTAATAATTGGAATGGATGTTTTTGAATTCCTGTTCAATTTCCTCCAAACTTGCCAATTCCTTGCCTTCAATGCTTTCAATCAGCCTGTTGATCTCGGTTCTCGGTGCAATCAGCCCAGCCAGATCGCTCCATTCACCCTGTCCGGTTTTATCCTTTGGGTTCAGGCATTCCCGCAGGTCTTCAATGGTTTGAATATTATCTTTTTCAAGCCTCGAAATCACAGAATTCCCCAGAAATTTATAAATAGCTTTTTCATATAAATTAATGCCTTTTTCGAGGGCGTTTTTGCTGATCAGGGCATTCCGATAGGTAAATACTCCGGTTGTTTCACCTGAAATTTCTTTAAGACTGTTCAGGATTTCAAGTCCTTTCTGCATTTTGAATATAGTAAAAGGGCTAAGTAGATTGAAATTGATACAATCCAGCTTCTCCGGATCTTTACGTATATCTCGTCGTGGCCACTTCATCACGTCGCGGATGGTCCCAACGCTCCGAAGGTTGACTCCGGGGGCAATCCAACTGTCGTCTTTGTTTTCAATCAAATACGAAAATGGCAGGTCTGAAGTATCAGTATTTTTATAATGTCGTCCCATGACCAGGCTGAAAGCGCCAATTTTTGCCGGCCAGAGAATGTAAGAGTCGGAGGTTGTTTTTGATCCGCGTTCAACAATTCCGTGGTGGATTGGTCCCAGCTTATACATGTGGTTACTTTGGTTCGATCCGCTGCCAGCATTACAAAAAGAGAACATTCCGGCAATCAGCAAAGTTGACTTGTGGTGTGTGACCGTGTATGGCCCGCCAAAAATAGAACATGCTTCGCCATGAAATCCCTGGCAGTTGGCAAAAAACAACGAATTTTCGGCAGAATATTGTTTTCCAAGAATACAGCCTTGTCCGATAAAACAATGCGAAACAATAGTTCCGTCTGAAATTTCGGCGCCGGAAGATACAATGAAATTTTCGGCAATGATTCCTGAACCCAATTTTACAGGGGCAAATTCGTTGCTGTTAACCGATCCGTTTTCGATGCGCGTACAGCCCAATGCCTGACTGTAAGGCCCGAATTTGACGTTTTTTATTGATCGGCAGTTGCGAATAACAGAGTGAGAACCTATGGTCCCACGGGTACTTTTTACTGATTCGGCGTATGCTGCGATTTTTAACTCCAATTCTTCTATCAGGCAATACCGGTGTTTATACCAGGCCAGAAAATAAGCCAGGTGTGCCGATAATTTATCGTAAATCATGACTCCCCTGCCACCGGTTTCGTCGAGTGTCGAAACTTTAATCCCATTGCCAAAGCAAGTTTCTCCGTCAACGAAACACTGCTCAATATTTTCGAGGATGACGTGATCGTGAATATCGTAATTGGCGATGTAGTTGGAAATTTGATGAATATAAACACGATCGCCAATGGTGCAATTGTGAATACTGGCATTGTATATTCCGCAATTCCGGGTAATCCCGCCGCTGAACTCAACGGTTCCTGAGTTATCGCCAATCCTGACTGATCCTGAAAATTGTACCTGACGGACATGTTCAGGAATGAATGCCTGACCAACTAAAATCTGCATCCAATCGGTAGCTGAACATCCCTGCTGTTTCAGAATTTCAACTTCAGCAGGCGAAAGTTTCCGGTACGGGGGTGTGTTTTTTATGTCTTTCATTGTGAAAAAGTTATTTGGGCCATATAATCGTAATGCAACCCTTTGAATAGTTTATTGAGCTTAAGCTGATTTTTTTCGATTGCGCTTTTCAGGTTATCAACATCAATATATAACCAGGGAAATGGTTGGCTGATCCAGTTTTGGTATTCGGTCTGAAATACCAGTTCACCGTAATATTTACCGGCAGAAATATCCACGAGGGCTGCGCCATCTTCCTGTTCGAACAAAAAAATCAGGTCTGACGAATCCATCAGAATCTGACCTCCGGGATTGAGCAATTTTTTAAGTTGGTGCAGCAATACGTCCAGTCCATGTAGTGTTCCGGCAATTCCGGTTCCATTCATAAGCAACAAAATAGTGTCGAAAGTATGATGGTTGAATTTAAAAATATCCTCCTGAATGACAATATGAATATTCCGGCTTTTTAAAACCTGGCAGCAAAGAGAAGAGGTTTCGAGAGCTGTAACCTCAAAACCTTTTTCCTGAAGGTAAACCGAATGAGGGCCGGCGCAGGCTCCAATGTCCAGAATAGATCCACGACAAAGGTTCATGGCTTTCTTTTCGAGGGCTGGCATCTGCTTGTAAGGCCTGAATAAGTATGAAGTCTCGATAAAATCGTCATCAAAATCTTCAGAATGAATAATGATTGGTTGATTGATTGAATTGAAATGATAGTCAAAAACCGCTCTGCCAATCGGGTCTCCAAAATGAGGAGTCATACTCATATTTTCCATGAATTAAACTTCTGCCAATTTCTGCTCAAATTTATAACATGTTTTCTGTTTTTGTGAGTAAATGTAAAATCCTTCTGAAGGACCTTCTCCGATTACCACAATTTTTGAGTCGGGCATATTTTTGGAAAATTCAACTATTTCGTCGAGATTAATATTCTTTTTCTGAAGCCATTTTGAGGTCAGGAAGTCACCCATGCGCCATCTGCTGCCATTCACTTCTGCCTCTTCAAATGATTTCATCGCCACATTGAAAGCGATTTCAATAAAATGAGCCATATATTGTCCGTTAGATTAAGCTAATTTAAGGTAAAGGAACTTGAAAAAAAAACTTTTTGCAAGAAAATGATATCATGAGAAGTTGTTAGTTTGAAAAAGGAAGCAATAGATGGGAAAAGTTAGGGTAAAAGAAAAGCCGGCTATGATTAACCGGCTTTTCATCTATATCTTTAAAATCAGAATTTATACCCAAGAGTGAATATGACATTGTTTTGCGAAACGTTATAATCGGCCATATTGATGGCTCCGGGATATAGCTTTAAAGATTCATCATTTAAAATCCGTTTTACCGTAGCATCGAAGAAATATTTTCCTTGTTTGAATCCAAAACCTCCTGAAACAGTTGAATAGGTAGATTGTCCATTTGGATTTACTGAATTCAGGTAAGTTTTTTTGTAAACACTAGGGAAATTTTCGTATCCGGCTCTCAGGCTGAAATTCTTATGTACCCTGTATTCGCCTCCGAGATGAAGGTTTCCAACAGTTTTGTATGCATTCTTAATCGTCGCATTTTCATCGTGATAAGCATATCCGTCACTTCCGTTTTTCAGTTTTGCTGTTGAATAATCAACAATCTCGTAATCAACACTGATTAACCCTGATTTGCCAATCACATAAGCTCCGCTGAAAATGGCTTTCAGAGGTGTTTCAATTTCGTAATCATACACTCCCTCTTTATCAGGTTGAGCCGAATATTTTTCGGTTTTACCATCCTCAAGGTAGGTAATTGACGAGGTCATATTACTGTCGTACGCGTCATTAAATCTGTAGAAAGTAGGTGAATGAACAGCAACTCCAAGCCTTAAATTGTTGATAGGTTTGTAAATAAATCCAAGTTTCAGGTTAAATCCGTTTCCGGTAGTTTTCAGGTAAGTGTTGAAGTTGAGCTCGTTGAAGTAAGGGATATTATTTTTTTCATCCCATTCATATAAATTAGCATTTTCTTTAAAATAAATATCATGAATGCCCAAGGTTCCGCCAACATAGAATTTATGGTTGAAATTCGCTCCGAACGATACCAGGTATTCATTGATATATCCCCTGCGGTCGGCTGTTTTGCGTTGCGATTGTCCGTAGCCGTTATCGGTAATATCGTTAAAATATTCCTGATTTTGGTCGTCATAGTTCAGAAGATAGGTATCCCAGGCCAGGCGTTCGTAATACGGATCAAAATCGTCGGAATTGATTACCGGGTTATTTACGTTGTTTGTAAAATATGCCAAAAGGGAATGGTTTGCATTTGCACCTTCAGCAAGCATATTCATCGAAAAACTTCCCAACCGGTTAAACCCTAAACCAAAACTTAAGCTTACCAATCCGGTTTCGCTGTTTTCGCCGGTCGAAATAGTGGTTACATATCCAAGGTTGTCTATGCTTACATTATATTTCGAATCATTGGCTGTATTTCCGAGGTAGGTTCCGTCAATACTGATTTTTCCTACAGAAGGTGTAAAGGTAAACTCACCTGAACGGTAAACCGCAACGCCGGCAGGATTGATACTAAGTGAAGTAAAATCACCACCCAAAGCACCAAATGCGTTCCCCATGGCTGCCGACCGTGCTGTTCCACTAATGTGATAGTTTGAATATCTTAGTGCATCTGTCAAATCCTGAGCAAAAGCGCTGCACGAAATCAGCAAGATACTAATGGTATATACTAATCTTTTCATGTTTTCTGTATTTGAAGTTTGTGTGAATTGAGTTCTTTGTCAAATTGTTTGCACTTAACGTCTGTGTCCTGAACCTCCTCCTGAGCTGCCACCTGAACTGCCTCCCGAACTACCTCCTGAGCTACCTCCTGATGAACTGCCACCGCTGTAGCCGCCACCCCCTGATGAGGAACTGCTGCTTGGAGGTGGACTGTAGCTTGAACGCGAACTGCTGCCTTGACTTGGACTGCTATATCCGGAGGAACTTCTTCCTGAAGAAGAACTTGATCCCCTTGAGTATGAAGAACTGGACTGGTAGGTTTGTCTCATACTTGAAGAACTTCTGGGTGGACTATAAGTTGACCCGGAATTGCCGGAATTGGAGCTTCTTACTGCCGAACGCGGAGCGCCGGATTCTGAAGTCATTGGTCGGGTATAACTATTGTTATTGTAATTCGATTGATTTATAACTCTGGGTTTATTATAACTTGGAGTGTAATTCTGACCCTGAGTAACAGCCCTGCCCTGGTTATAAGTCCTGCCTGTGGTTGAAGGTTCGTATGACCTACGGGAATTTCCGGAGGAAGAGGTTCCCGGACGAACCATTTGTTGTGTCCTCGAATCATTTGTTCCCTGAACTTGTCTGCCTGTGGAACTGGTACTTCTGGTGCCGTCAGCATTGGTAGTTGTTCTGCGGTTATTTACAATGGTTGCATTTTTTGTATCCTGGCTGTTGCCTGTTGCATCAATCGAGCGGCTCCTGACATGTCCGTTTTCAACCCAGGTACTGCGGTCGCCATTTTGATCACCGGATTGCATTTCTGCATTTCCGCCTTTCAGGTTATTTGATCTTCCGCCAAGGGATGCATTATTGTTGTTCGATACGCCATCCGGCACATTCATATTGGTCGCCCTTCTTCTGGAAACCTCATGGTTGCTGTAGAAGCCACCGCCTGTTCCATAATAGCCATTGTAATATCCGTTATAATATCCGTTATAGTAGCCACCAAAACCTCCACCCCAATATCCACCAAATCCAAAATAGAAAGGCGAATAGTATCCGTAGTAGCTGTATGGGTAGCCCCAACCTCCGTAATACCAGGGATCCCATCCCCAGCCATGACCCCATCCATAGCCTCCATAAAATCCTGAATAATAAGGTGAATATCCATAGTACCAGTCGTCAAAAAACAATGAACTTCCCCAAAATGGCCTGTGGAACCGATTGATCCGGTAGGTAAAATCCAGGTCATCATCGTCGTAATAGTTATTTATAACGTATTTAACCTGATCATCATCGTAATAAACAGTAGTGTCAGATTCAACCAGTTCCTGATCATCCATTTGGTAAGACTGGACATCTGAATTTTGTTGTTCAGGTTGAAAAATTTTATTATTTACTGATAAAGATCCATCAGCATTTCTATCCGTCCGGCTCACAATAATTCTTTGATTTCTGGCATCCGAATTTTTTATTCCCGCTGATTTTTCAGTTCCGGGAACTTCATCTTCAACGAAAGCGACAGGTGGTACATCTCCGGGAGAAAAATAGATGTCATCATCGTACGATTTGGTCATGTAAGTTCCCGAAGTACATGCGCTGACCAAAATTGCAACAACTGCGATGACTGGAAGTTTTGTTTTCATAGTACACCCTCCTTTATAATGAATAATTATTTTACTTTCTTTGTACGCTTTAAAACTANNCACAATGGTACAACGATCTGGTTATCAAGGCAGATTTGGCCGATAATTCTGCGGTTAGAGGCTGTATGGTGATTAAACCATACGGATATGCAATTTGGGAAAAGATGCAGGCCGAACTCGACCGGATGTTTAAAGAAACCGGTCATGTGAATGCCTATTTTCCTCTGTTTATACCAAAATCTTTCTTTAGCAAAGAAGCCAGTCATGTAGAAGGTTTCGCCAAGGAGTGTGCCGTAGTTACCCATTACCGGTTGATGAACGATCCGAATGGGAATGGAATTATTGTTGATCCGGGAGCAAAACTGGAAGAAGAACTGATCGTTCGCCCAACTTCAGAAACAATTATCTGGAGTACTTACAAAACCTGGATTCAGTCGTACCGTGATTTACCTATTCTGGTGAATCAATGGGCTAATGTGGTTCGCTGGGAAATGCGTACCCGTTTATTCCTTCGCACTACCGAATTCTTGTGGCAGGAAGGTCATACTGCCCATGCAACCAGTCAGGAAGCATTGGAGGAAACCGAACGGATGGTGAATGTGTATGCTACCTTTGCCGAAAAATTTATGGCAATGCCCGTAATAATGGGCGCCAAATCGGCCAACGAACGTTTTGCAGGAGCTCTGGAAACTTATACGATTGAAGCACTGATGCAGGATGGAAAGGCGCTTCAATCTGGAACTTCTCACTTCCTCGGACAAAACTTTGCCAAAGCTTTTGATGTTCGTTTTGCCACCAAAGAAGGGAACGAAGATTTTGTTTGGGCCACTTCCTGGGGCGCTTCTACCCGTTTAATGGGAGCCCTGATCATGGCACATTCCGATGACAATGGACTGGTTTTACCTCCGAAACTGGCTCCCTTTCAGGTTGTTATAGTTCCAATTTACAAGCAGTTGGAACAGTTGGCTGTCATTTCAGAAAAGGTGGACAGCATCATTCTCAAGCTGAAAGCCTTGGGTATTTCTGTAAAATACGATAACAACGACAATAAAAAACCGGGTTGGAAATTTGCCGAATACGAATTGAAAGGTGTTCCTGTTCGCATTGCTATCGGTCCACGCGACCTTGAAAACGCAACGGTAGAAGTTGCCCGTCGCGATACACTTGAGAAACAAGTTATTTCGATGGAAGGCATTGAATTCTATATTCAGCGATTGCTGACTGACATTCAGGAAAATATTTACAATAAAGCGTTTGAATTTCGGAGAACTATGACAACTCCGGTTGAAACTTACGAAGAATTCAAAGAAGTACTTGAGAATAAGGGGGGATTTATTTCGGCTCATTGGGATGGTTCTTCCGAAACCGAACAAAAAATTAAGGATGAAACCAAATCCACCATTCGGTGTATTCCATTCGACCAGATTCCGGAAGAAGGAAAATGCGTTTATTCAGGCAAGCCATCAAAAGGAAGGGTTTTATTTGCGCTGGCATATTAAAAGTTCAAAAATCATAATTGGGAAAAGCAGTCAAGTTTGACTGCTTTTCTTATTTTTATAGCATATTTAATTCATAGCAATGAGTGCAAAGAAAAAAAAGGTTGATCAGTTGGAAGGAATTATTCATAAGACCAACCTGAAGCAGGAAGTTTACCGAAAATCGATCAGTTCGTTTGCCCTGCTGAAGGAAGTTTTGAAAGAATTGGCTGATGATTACCGTCAGAAACTGAAAGATAAAGTGGACGACAATGTTCTGCCTGTTTACCAGGAAAAAGGTCCTTTTGAAGCAGAATTCAGAATTGGCGGTGATATGCTTATTTTCAGCATGCATTCCAATGTATTCGTTTTCAATCGCGAGCATCCGATCTGGAAATTGGATTACATCAAAGCCAATCCTATGAATTCGTATTGCGGGGTTTTCAATATTTATAATTTTCTGGCTGACAGCTTTAAATACAACCGGATGGAGGATTTGGGTTATTTGATCGCCCGGATTTTTGTGAACCGCGAAAACCATTTTTTTGTGGAAGGCAAGCGGCAATCAAGTGAACTGGTCAAAGATTTCGGAAGCGACGAAATGACCAAGGAGTATATGAAAGAAATAATCGAAACAGCAGTTCAGTATGCCATTGATTTCGATTTACTTGTTCCGCCATACGATCAGGTCAAGATTGCGACCGTTGAACAAATGAATGCCGAAATCAATCATTCACGGATTCAAACAGGCAAACGATTGGGCTTTAAATTTAATTCTGACGACGTATAAGAAATGATGAATTTTGAATTTTGAATTATGGAGAGAATAATGGAACAAGTTACAGAACGGTTTTTGCGATATAGCAAGGTGTACACCACCTCTGACCCCAAAAGTGAAACTTTTCCAAGTACCAAGCGGCAATTGGTTTTTGCCGATCAGTTGGCTGAGGAATTGCGCGAAATTGGATTACATGAAGTTGTCAGGGATGATTTTGGTTATGTGACTGCCACTTTGCCTTCCAACATGGATCATCCGGTTCCTGTAATTGGATTTATTTCCCATATTGATACGAGCCCCGACTACTCAGGTGAAAATGTTAATCCGCAGTTGATCAGGAATTATCAGGGGCAGGATTTACTGCTGGATGCTGAACAGAAAGTGGTTTTAAGTCCTGCCTATTTTCCTGATTTACTCAAATACCTTGGCCAGGATTTGATTACCACTGACGGAAAAACCTTGCTGGGAGCAGATGATAAAGCTGGAATTGCAGAGATAGTTACCGCAATGGATTTTTTGATCAGACATCAGGAAATCATACATGGTAAAATCAGGCTTTGTTTTACTCCTGACGAAGAAGTGGGGCATGGTACCCTTCATTTTGATGTTGGGAAATTTGGGACTGACTTTGCCTATACGATGGATGGAGGCGAAATTGGTGAACTGGAATATGAAAATTTTAATGCTGCAAGCGCTAAAATTACAGTGAAAGGCCGGAGTGTCCATCCAGGATCGGCAAAAAATACGATGATCAATTCGATGTTGGTGGCTACTCAGATTATTCAGGCTTTACCGGCCGATCAACGTCCGGAGCATACTGAAGGTTATGAAGGTTTTTTTCACCTGACTTCTTTTGAAGGAGATGTTTCTTTGACCAAACTCGAATACATCATCCGCGATCATGACCGGGCAAAATTTGAAGCCAGGAAAAACCTGATGAAGGAAATCTGCGGACTGATCAATTTGCGCTTTGGTAAGGAAACTGTTCTGCTTGAAATGACTGATCAGTACTTTAACATGAAGGAAAAGCTTGAACCGGTGAAATACATCGTTGATTTGGCAGAACAGGCAATGAAAGATGTGGGTGTCACTCCTATCATAAAGGCTATTCGGGGTGGAACTGATGGGGCTCAGCTTTCATGGAAAGGATTGCCATGTCCCAATATTTTTGCCGGGGGGCATAATTTTCATGGTCCCTACGAATTTGTACCGGTTCAATCCATGCAAAAAGCGGTTGAGGTGATCGTCAGGATAGCCGAACTTGTGGCGAAACAGTAACGTAGAGACGTAACATGTTACGTCTCTACAATAAATAATAAACCGATTCCTCATGGTCGAGCAATTTCTGAAATATATTCACGAAGAAAATCTATTTCATTCTTCCGAGCGTATTTTGCTGGCGGTGAGTGGCGGAGCTGACTCCATGCTCATGTTGCATTTATTCGGCAATGCAGGTTTTCAGGTGGCTGTTGCTCACTGCAACTTTGGGCTACGGGGTATGGAATCGGATGGTGATGAACAATTCGTTGCCGATTATTGCGAAATGCACAACCTTGCCTTTTATGTGAAGCATTTTAAAACTCAGGACTACGCCCTCGAGAAAGGTATTTCGATTGAAATGGCTGCGCGCGACCTTCGCTATTCCTGGTTTGATGGATTGTTGGTCAAACACGGTCTGGGTCTTCTTGCAACTGCTCATCACCAGGACGATGTGATCGAAACTTTTCTGATTAATCTTTCGCGAGGCAGTGGTATCAAGGGTTTGAGCGGTATTCAACCCAAATCAGGAAGGATAATTCGCCCCATGCTTTTTACCAACCGAACTGAAATCCTGGATTATTGCCGGCGATTAAAAATAAACTTCCGGACAGATTCCAGTAATATGGATACCGTTTATAAACGAAACCTGATCCGTCAGGATATTCTACCTTTGCTTGAACAGGTGAATCCGGCTTTTCGCAAGAATGCGCTGAAGACTATTGGAACCCTGCATGAAACGGGGGTGCTTTTTCAGCAACGAATGAGTGAAGTTAGGGCTTTTGTTTATTCTGAAGATGATCAGGGGGCGATGATCCATATCGAAAAGTTACAGACTTTAAGCCCACTTCGAACCATCCTTTTTGAGCTGATACGCGAATTTGGATTCCAGATCGAACAGATTGATGACATTCTTGACTCAATGAACCGGGAATCGGGCCGTAAGTTTTTTTCCGGCGATTATCGCCTTGTGAAAGACAGGGAATATCTGCTCATCTCGTCATTTCATCAGAAATCTGGCAAGTTTTATTACATTGATGAAGACTGCACTAAAATTCAGAACCCCGTACATCTTTCATTCGAAAAAATTGAACGAACCGCCGATTTTCGGTTTTCAACTCATCTCAATGCCGTTGATCTGGATTTGGACCGGCTTATTTTTCCGCTGATTTTACGTCACTGGCAAGAAGGTGAATATTTTCAACCCCTGGGAATGAAAGGATTGAAAAAACTCAGCGATTTTTTTATTGACGAAAAATATTCAATTCCGGATAAGGAAAATGCCTGGATATTGGCTAGCGGCAATCAGTTGGTTTGGATTGTTGGCAAGCGATTGGATGACAGGTTTAAAATTACTTCAAAAACGAAAAGGATTCTTCGAATCAGGTTGGCATAAAAGAAATTTTACTTTATTTCTTTTTTCTTGACAGATGGAGGTAAAAAGTTCTCGCCAGTTACAACACTTTTTCCTGTTTTTGATTCCAGCTCCAATCGGGCATTTTTGGCCACTGCTCCGCCTTTTTTACCGGCAATTGCGTTTTTCTGTAATCCTTTGGCCTGCTCGCTTTCAGCTATCTGTCGGGTTGAAAGTTCAGCTAAAGCTGTAAAAATCAACTCGGCTTCAGTCATGTGGTCTCGTAAATTCTGAGTTTCCAAACCCTTCAAATCTTTGTGTTTCCTGACTGTCAGGCCAGTCCATTCCTGATGGATCACATTGGTCAGGAAGGCAAATTCATCATGTTTTTTAATTCCTGCCTCCTGCCAGTAATCGGTCAGTTTATTGCGTGTTTCCTGACCGGTCATGCGCTGTTGTATCCACTTTTCGCTACGACCCAACTTTTGCCAGTTTTCGCGTGCACGGTCCAACCCTTGCTCCGGATCGGAAATTTCCTGCATCCGTTCGTAACCGACTTTGGCCAGCCATTGTTTAAATGGTTCAGCTTTTGGCGATGGTATGGATTGAATAATACGTAGTAGATTTTCTGTGTCTGCAACATCTGTTTCCCTCATTTTGCCATCTTCAGCTTTCATTTTCAACTGTCCCAATTTCTGGGACAGTTCACTTCCTTCGGATTCTAATTTTGTTTTAAGAGCATTCCAATACTTTCTTGGCCTTGGGCTATCTGTTAATATTTCAATAACATCAATTACTGAAAAGTACCACTTTTGAAGGTTTTCATCCCAATGAGTTCTTACTTTTTTGCTCTCAAACAATTTGATAGAGGCTTCGTTATTCATCTTCTTTGTTTTTCTAATTGGATTGTATTAATGTCATTATTGAACAATCCAATTTACACAAATTTTTAATAAAAGGAAAAATATTGGAGAGAGGAATAGTTTATTTTCAGGATTCATTGATGCAAAAAACTATCCTTTTACCCAATCAATCCCCTTTTTCAGCAATTCCTGAGTCTGGGCTTCGGGGCTTCCGGCTTCGGGTTGGTTTTGATACACCCATTCTACTTCGGCAGGCAAACTTACCAGGATGGATTCGATATTACCGTCGGTTTCCAATCCGAATTTGGTGCCGCGATCGTGTATCAGGTTGAATTCTACATAGCGTCCGCGACGAATCTTTTGCCATTTCTTTTGAGCTGCAGTAAATGGTTTATACCCGTTATCTTTCATCAGTTGGCTATAAATTACCGGGTAGATTTTGAGCAAATCGCAGGTCAGGTTAAGCATTATTTTCAAATCAGCTTCATTTGCAGGTTGCATGCGGTCGAAGAATATTCCGCCAACACCGCGGGTTTCGTGCCGGTGGGTAAGGTAAAAATAATCGTCGGCCCAGGTTTTCCATTCCGGATAAAAATTGGTATCGTATCGGTCGCAGATGTCTTTCAGGGTTTGATGAAACCAGCGCGCTTCTATCGCATTAATGTAGGTTGGTGTCAGATCGATGCCCCCACCGAACCACGATGACCCATTGTCGAGACTGAAATGTCGCACATTCATGTGGATGGTCGGTACAAATGGATTTCCGGAGTGAATGATGGATGAAACACCGGTCACTTCAAATGTATTGGCTTTTTCACCCAAAAGTTTGGCCATGTTTTCAGAGAAAATTCCGGATACATGTGAGAAATTGACGCCTGCTTTTTCGATGATTGAGCCGTTTTGCATTACGCAGGTCAGTCCTGAACCAATCTCTTTTTGCCACTCATCCTGCGTGAATTTTCCGGTTCCGTCGGCTTGTTCGAATGTCCGGCAAATCGTTGTTTGTAAACTTTTGTATATAGCGGCGGTATTCGATACGTTCACTGTGTTCTCTTTGGTTAATAATGTCATTTATTTCGTGTCATTCAGTCGTCATTCGCTGCGCATAATTTGTTGTCATTAGTTAAGCGTCATTCAATGGTCATTTGTCGCTCAGCAAACTATTTAATGACTTTAATGACCTTAATAACAATTGATTGACCATCAATGACTATAAATGACAATTTAATGACTATGAATTTTCCCAATCAACTCTTCTGCAATCGTTCTTCCTTGCTTCACCCTGTCGGCCATTCCGATTCCGTCGCGAATGTTTCCGGCCAAAATCAATCCGGGATATTTTTGCTGCAGCTTTTTAATCATCTCATAGCGGCGATCCGTGCTTTCAGTATATTGCGGAATAGCTTTCGGATAGCGTAAAATACGCTTCATATCCGGGTTCAGTGTTCGGTCACTCATCATTCGCGGAAGATCTTTATTTAAAAGCGCCTGAATCTGGTCATCGTCCATTTCTGCAATATCGGGGCGTTTGGTCCCTCCCATAAATACCGATAACAAAGCTCCTCCTTTTGGGGCGCGGCCTTCAAAGAATGATGAGGTAAATAACACGCCAAGAATACTTTTGTTTTCTATTCCGGGAACCAATCCGCCGAATGCTTTTAACGAAATGCCTTTCCATTTTTTGAACCCGAGCAAAACCTGGGTAACAGCAGCGTATTTCAAATCATTGAAGGGAGCAATTTCTTCCTCATTCAGAAAAGGCAAAAGGCCTGGCAAAGCGTAGCCTCCGCAGGTAGTGATCAACTGCTTTGTTTCAATTGAGAACAACTGTTCGGGAGTAGTTATCTGTAAGTGAAATCCTTCAGGAGTCGGTTTAACCAGCGTATTTTCAACAGAAAGCAAGATGTTTTTTTCGGAGCCGATTTCTTCGGTCATCGCTTCAATCATCCGGCTTAATCCTCCTTTGGCTGAAAATACTTCTTTGGTTGCTTTTTTGTCGCGTTCAGTTTTAGGTAATCTGGCCTTTTTCATGGCTCCTTTTATGAAACTTCCGTATTCCTGTTCCAATTGGTAAAGCTTTGGCAGGGCGAAACGGGTAACCAGTTTGTTTGGATCACCCGCATATATTCCGGAGATAAACGGATCAATGGCATAATCGAGAAAACTTTCCCCCATTCGTCGCCTGACAAGTTGAGCAAGATTTTCGTTAGGATTAGTTCCTTTGGCTCTCCATGGTTCTCTCAGAATACGGAACTTATCGCCCCACGAAAAAAGTGGAGTGGAAATAGCAGACCAAAGTCCTGAAGGAAGAGCATGCCATTGATTATCCTTCCAGATTAACCGTCGTTTGGCACTCGGATCAGCCGTTTCGAGTGTGCATTTTCCTTTCAAATCTTCAAACAATTCTGCCATTTCAGGATGCGAAATCACACCGGTATTGGGGCCTGTCTCGTACACAAAACCTTTCTCCCTGATGGTTTGAATTACTCCTCCTGTATTACCCGATTTTTCGACGATTCTAAAATCAATTCCCGCTTTTTTAAGGTACAAACCTATAGTGAGCCCAGTGAGTCCGGCGCCAATAATAACCACATCGGTTTTGAGCGATTCAGCCATGATTAATTAGTTTGAAAAATTGTAAATCGTAAATGGTTTAATCGTAAATATTTACACTGGTTTTGAAAAGTTGGTTTGTCCGGCCTGAGTCAATGGATCGAACGAAGCGGCCACATTGCGTATAAATAATTGGCCATCATCCGTGATCTGTATCTTTTCTTCTGAAAAAGTTATGATACCATCATCCGTGAATTGATTAAGAAGTTCGGGATTATAGGTGGTTTGACTTTTTACTTCTGCGGAAGTCAGTCCAAGTATCTCGCCCAATTGGCTCCAAACAATCTGCTCGTTGCACATCAGTTCAGTAATCACTTCACGAACCACAACCTGTTGCGGAGTGAGCGTATAACCCTTTATAGTTGTCAATTCCCCTAGATTAATTTTGGCAATGTATTCATCAATTGATTTCGTATTTTGAGCGTAAACGCCTTCCAACTGACTGATGCCTGTGACTCCGAAAGCATAAACCTGCCCGGTAGTGCGGCGAGTGCAATAGCCCTGAAAGTTGCGGTGTAAGTGTTTGTTCCGTCTGGCAACAGTCAGCTCATCGTGCGAATTGGCATAATGATCCATTCCAATCGCTTCGTAACCATTTTGCGTCAGAATTGAAAATGCAGCTTCGTACATTTTAATTTTTTCATCCGGAGCAGGAAGTCCTTCCTTTTCGAGTTTCTTCTGAATTTTGCTGACCCATGGAACGTGCGCATACGAAAAGGTCACCAAACGGTCGGGTTTCAGCTCAATAGCTTTACAGATGGTTTCAGAAAAGTTGGCGGCTGTTTGTTTCGGTAAGCCATAAATGAAATCAAGATTTACTGCCATGTTGGGCGAATCCTTTTTCAAAAAAGCTATGATATCTTCAACCTGAAGCGCCGCTTTTTCCCGGTTTACAGCATCCAGAACTTCATTATTAAAATCCTGGATTCCTATGCTGAACCTGTTAAATCCGGCTTTTTTCAGTCCTGTCATCTGCTCGTAAGTAAGGTAAGCCGGATTAACTTCGATGGCAATTTCTGGTTCAGGAATAAAATCGAAGGTGGAGAACAATAATTCGTTAATCTCCTGAAGATATTCAACCGGAATGGCGTTTGGTGTTCCTCCGCCATAATGGATTTGTGAAACCTTACGGTTCTTGTCAAGCCTTAAAGTTACCATTTTAATTTCCTGAATCAGGGCTTTCTGGTAAGCGTCTACCACATCGGTCTTACGTATGGCGTAAGAATTGCATCCGCAGAAAAAACACATTTTCAGGCAAAACGGAATGTGAATGTAAATGGAAATGTTTTGCGGATTCCACTGGTTTGACTCATCAACGGCCTTCAAATAATCAGTGGGGCCAAACTCTTCAGTAAAGAAATTCGCAGGCGGATAGCTGGTATAGCGGGGAACCGGATGGTTGTATTTTTCGAGTAATTCGCGGTTTATCATGATATTATTGTTACGGGTTGCGAGTTACGAGTTGCGAGTTGGTTTTTTTCACCCGAAACACGCAACCCGAAACACACAACATTTTTATCTTTTCCAATCAGTTCGTTTCACCCAGTCGGCCAGAAAGCGTGCATTTTCAAACGAAATTCCGGGCATAAATCCATGACCCAGATTAAAAATCCAGTTCTGATTGTTTTTACCAAATTCAATATACGGTTGCAGCGCTTTTTCAATTTCGGTCTGACTGGCATATAACAAACGGGGATCAACATTTCCCTGTAATCCAATTTTTGGATCTACCAGTTTTCGGGCCAGATTGAGCGGTGTTTGCCAGTCAATGCTTAAAAAGTCGCAGTCTTCAGGAGTAATTTGAGCAATTCCGGCTCCCAAGCCTTTCGGGAAGAAGATGAACGGAATATCTTCGTCACGCACGGCAGCAGTTATTTTCCTGGTTGACGGCATAAAAAGTTCCTGGTACAGGTCAGCGGGAATCAATCCGGCATGGGTATCGAACAATTGAAAAACATCCACACCATGATCGATTTGCCCGAGTGCATATACAATGGAAAGTTCCGTAACAATTTCAATCAGTTGCCGGGTAGTTTCTTTATTTTGGTACATGAAACGGATGGCTTCCGGGAAATCGCCTTTTCGTCCCAGTCCCTGAAGCATGAACAAAAGGACTGTCAGAGGAGCGCCACAAAATCCAATCAATGGAGTTTCAGGCGATTTAGTTCTTTTGATCTCATCAATTACTGCATAAATATAATTGAGTTTTGATGGATCAGGATGTAATCCATGCAATGGATTTTCCCTGAAAGCCAGCGGATTGTCGAATAATGGACCGCTGTCGTTGAATTCAAGACCCATCCCCAATGCATGAGGAATAACCAGAATGTCGGAAAACAAAATGGCAGCATCAACACCCAAATCGTCAACAGGCAAAAGTGTCACTTTTGCAGCCACTTCAGGATTTTGCATCATCTGCCAAAATGTATAGTCCTCTTTAATTTTCAAGTACGAAGGCAATACCCGTCCTGCCTGACGCATAAACCAAACTGGCGGTCGTTCGGTTTTCTCTCCGTGGAGTGTTTTTAACAGAATCGCATTTGTAGTCAAAATATCTCGATTTAGTTATAAGTATTTGTATATCAGCTAAATTACATCATTTGGATTTTTTTTTCTGTCAATTGTTGTCATTAATTGTCATTTGGTAGTCATTCTTTGTTTAAGACTATCAAATGACAATTAAGGACAATTAATGACCACTTGCATCTGTTTGATGAAAAATATTGTAAACTCGATAAACTATTATCTTCTCCTATTCTTTTCAGATTCCTTTTTCTGCTCTTTAGTTGATGATCCTGAATTTCTAGAGCTTCCGGAACTCTGCTTTACTTCTCTGTTTGTTCTGCTTCCGGAGGATACAGAACCCGATTTTTCTCTCGGGGCAGTATTTCTTTGAGGCGATTCAACCCGTCTATTTGATCGTTCAGGCGTTGATACCGAACGGCGTTCAGGAGCAGGACGCCGGTCATAAGATTGGTTCCGGTTTTCGTTTCTCTGTTGAATTTGTCTGTTATTATTCTCCGGCTTATTTCGGCTCGACTCACGGCTGTATCCTCTGGGTTGAACCTGACCTGACTTTTCCTGATATGCCGGACGTCTATTCACATTTACATCCCTCTGTCGTTCATTTCTTCCTGAGTTGGATTGCCTGTTATCCTGATATTGCCGGTCTTTTGAACGCTGAACATCATTGCCTCTTTGGCGATTTACCACATTACCCGGTCTTCTTTCAATCAGTTCATTTCGGTTGCTTAAACCCTGGTGACGGTTTGAAAAAGCACGGTCGGGATATCTGCTGGCATAATCGTTTCTCCGGATCTGTCTATAGTTATCATCTGAAAAATAAAAATTCCGGTTGTTTGAATAATGATAGGTGTTATATCTGTTGATATGGACATCAATATGCCTGTGATATCTAAACGGAGAATAAGGCCTGTAATAGCTGTACCAGTCTGGATAGTAATTCCAGTAGTATGGTGAGCGCCATGGGCTGTAACGTGGTCCCCAGAAAAATGAAAAAATCAGCGGTGTATGGACATAGACCGGTTCGATAATGTAATTTGAACCATAAATGTAAGAATCGCCCACAATCTGGATACGGTGATTGTAGTTCGGGCTTTTTTCGATTTCAATGGTGGCAATGTCCTGAAAAACATCCTCATCGAGAATAGCCTGAATAACCACCAACGAATTGCGGTTGGTTGAATTTTCGAGTACCCTTAGATAGTCGATGTAGCCATCCTGATTCAGGTCGAGGTTCGAAATCCGGTTATCCGGATCGTTCAGCCTGCGTTCAAAATCTTCCAGATTTTCTGAATCACCAAAAATGGAAGCCACTGCCTCCAAATCAAGGTTGTCACTAATGTCGTAACTGGTTGCGCGAGCAGTTGTTGTTAGACGTCTTTGGGCATCTACAGTGAAGAAGCTTGTGCATAAAACCAAAACTAAAATTCCAATTTTTGTTTTCATGATCGTAATTTTTAATTGTTTCCTGTTTTTGCTGAAATTCGTTTTCAATGATATCAGCGCTAATGCTACTTCAAAAAATCTGCCAGAAAATATTTAGTGGTCAGTGTTCAGTCGCAGTGTTCAAGGAAGTAGGTTCTGCCAACTGTGACTGACCACTGTTTACTGCGACTGATCACTGTTCTACAGCGACTGTCAACTATCTATTTTTTCAACACTTTCAGCGCCTCGTAAGTTGCCTCAATGGTTTTATCGATCTTTTTAGTGGTGTGAGCTGCCGACATAAAACCAGCTTCAAACTGCGATGGCGCAAGGTAGATGCCACTTTCAAGCGCCATTTTAAAGAATTTGGCATAAGTCGTTGTATTGCAACGGCAGGCATCAGCGTAGGAATTCACTTTATCTTCGTCAGTAAAGAATAAGGTGAACATGGAGCCTACCCGGTTTACGACTCCCGGAAAATTCAGGTCAGCAAGGCACTTTTTGATGCCCTCACCCAGGCGGGCCGATTTATCTTCGAGCATATCGTAAAAGCCATCGGTTTCATCGAGGATTTTAAGGGTAGTGAGTCCGGCAGACATGGCAAGTGGATTACCAGAGAGGGTGCCAGCCTGATAAACAGGACCTTTTGGCGACAGTTTATCCATGATTTTCTGTTTGCCGCCATAAGCGCCAACAGGTAAGCCGCCACCGATAATTTTTCCGAAGCAGGTCAGATCGGGCGTGATGCCCAATATTTGTTGTGCTCCGCCTTTTGAAAGGCGAAACCCGGTCATGACTTCATCAAAAATCAGCACAGTTCCATATTTGGTGCAGAGTTCACGGATTCCCTGAATGAATTCGGGCTCAGGAATAACGACCCCCATATTTCCGGTAACCGGTTCAATAATAAGAGCAGCAATTTGTTCAGGATATTTGGCGAACAATTCTTTAACAGAATCCAGATCATTATAACCGGCGGTCAAAGTATCTTTGGCAGTTCCCGAAGTAACTCCCGGCGAATTGGGCGTTCCCAAGGTCAAAGCTCCTGATCCGGCTTTAATGAGGAAGCTGTCGTTGTGGCCATGATAACAACCTTCAAATTTGATCACCAGTTCCCGTCCGGTATAACCGCGGGCAAGCCGCAAGGCGCTCATGGTTGCTTCAGTTCCGGAGTTTACCATACGAATACTGTCAATGGAAGGAACCATTTTTTTGATTTGCAGGGCCATCTCTGTTTCGAACAAGGTCGGCGCTCCAAAACTTGTACCTTTTGCTGCCGTTTTCTGAATGGCCATGATGACATCGGGATGGGCATGGCCTAAAATCATCGGTCCCCACGAACCTACGTAATCAATGTATTCGTGGCCGTCAATGTCGAAGACTTTGGCTCCGCTGGCGCTGGCAATAAACAGGGGATCACCGTCAACGCTTTTAAACGACCTGACCGGTGAGTTTACTCCACCCGGAATATGTTTTTGTGCTTCCTGAAAAGCAGCGATGCTTTGGGTATAGTTTTTCATGATTTTTTTTGTTACGAGTTACGGGATACGAGTTGCGGGAAGTTCCTTGAATTTTGAGACTACCATCTGCGAATTGTCAACCTGGAACTTGAAACCTGAAACTTGGAACTTTACAGTTCTTTGATAATATCCTGTGTGTGATAAGATAAAATGATATCGGAACCGGCCCTTTTGATGGAGGTCAGAATTTCGCGGACCAGTCGCTTTTCGTCAATCCAGCCATTGGCCGCAGCAGCTTTCACCATCGAATATTCTCCGCTCACATTGTAAGCAGCAATCGGGATATTGAAATTGGTTTTTACCCGTTGAATAATATCCAGATAGCTCAGTGCAGGTTTTACCATGACAATATCGGCGCCCTCTTCGATATCGAGGGCAACTTCGCGCAAGGCTTCGTTCCCATTGGCCGGATCCATCTGATAGGTAGAACGGTTTCCAAATTTTGGCGCGCTCTCGGCAGCTTCGCGGAAAGGTCCGTAAAATCCTGATGCATATTTGGCCGAATAGGCCATGATCGGTAGATTGTAAAAGCCATTGTCGTCGAGGGCCCGACGGATTGCGCCAACGCGTCCGTCCATCATATCGCTTGGAGCAACCATGTCCACTCCTTCCTGTGCCAGTGAAACCGATTGTTTGGCCAGTGTAATCAGGGTGAGATCGTTATGAACATCCCCGTCAACAATGGTTCCGCAATGACCATGAACGGTATATTCACAATTGCAGATATCGGCAATCACATATAAATCGGGCAGCGCTTTTTTTAAGGCTCGTGTTGCCTGTTGTACAATTCCGTTGTGTTCGCAGGCAACCAATCCATGCTCGTCCTTGTGTTCAGGAATTCCGAAAAGAAGAACTGCCTGAACGCCCAGTCCATACAGGCGGCGACATTCTTCAACCAGCAAATCAACCGATAACTGCGAATTGCCAGGCATGGATGATATAGGATTGTTTACACCAGTTCCCGGACAAACGAATAGCGGCATGACCAGATCGTCGCGGGTTAAAATGGTTTCGCGTACTAAATTGCGTAAAACAGGGGTGTGTCTTAATCTCCTGAGTCGTGTGATTGGAAAAGACATAGCGAATGGATTTTAGGTTATTTTTTTTGAAAATAATTGACTATTGCTGAATAGATACCTTGTGAATTGGCAGTTCCGGCAGTTATGAGCGGTTCAATTCCGTTTCGGATGACTTCCGATGAAGTGGTTTGACCGATACAAACCAACCGCAACTTAGAAGGATCTGATTTTCCTGAAATAAGTTGAAGCAGATTCGTGCAGGATGAGGGGCTTGTAAGAACGATCATGTCATATTTATCTTCCGTAATAAGTTGCAGAATATTACCGTCAACTGTTTCAGGAAGCAGCGTTTCGTAAAATAAAATCCGGGTGCAAATGGCTTTTTTTGAAATTTTGTCTTCGATAACCGTCCGGGCCAGATTTCCAATGGGAAAAAGTACCCGATCGCCCGGATTAACCCGGTGATAGAAGTCAGCAACAAAATCTTCGGCTGTATTTCCCAGATTAATAAAGGAAGCAGAAGTGCCGTAACATTCCAGATGAGCAGCAGTTTTTTTTCCTACAACGGCAATTTTCAGATGCTCCGGAAGTCCGTAATTATTCTGAAGTTCGAACAAACTGGCAAAGAAAAACTTCAATCCATTCGGGCTTGTAAATACGATCCAGTTGAACGAATCGAGGTTACGCATTTGCAGCCACGAAAACTCATCCAAAGGCAATGGCTTTACCTCGATGGTGGGCATTGAAATCAAGGTAGCCGATTCTTCCATCAAAAGGCTTTCAAGTTCAGCGGACTGACCAAGCGGTCGTGTCGAGATAAATACCCTGTTTTCCAGTAGTTTGCCCATGTGATTTAGAGAGTAGTATTGGTTGATTTGATTTTATTCAAAATCTCGAGAGCTCCTTTTTCAAGCATTTTGCCGGCAAGTGCGATGCCAAGACTTGCGCCCTGGGTTAATTCTCCTGAAATGATTTCGCGAATGAATTGTTTTCCATCAATTGAGGCAACAAAACCGTGAAGAGTCAGCTCTCCGTTTTCGATGCTCGAATAACAACCGAGAGGAACCTGGCAGCCTCCCTGGAGTTCAGCCAGAAATGCCCTTTCAGCAACAATGGAATCCCATGTTTCCTGATGGTTGATTTCAGACATCAGTTCTTCAATTTCCAAATCGCCAATCCGTGTTTCAATGGCAATTGCACCCTGACTAACAGCGGGTAAAATTACTTCAGGATCGATGATTTCGGTGATGTATTTTTCGAGGCCAAGTCGTTGTAAACCCGCGGCAGCCATAATCATGGCATCGCAATATCCATCTTCCATTTTTTGAAGACGTGAATTTACATTTCCACGAATATCTTTAATTATGATCTGATCATTAACTTTCAGGAGGCCGGCAATACGTCGCAAACTGGAGGTTGCCACCACATCGCCGGCACCAAGTTCCGAAAGTCTTTTGCCATTTTTACTAACAAACGCATCACGAAATTCGCCACGTTCCAATACTGCTCCTAACTTTAATCCTTCCGGAAGCTTGGTGGGTAAGTCTTTAAGACTATGAACGGCTATATCAACCGAACCATCGAGCAACTCATTCTCAATTTCTTTGGTAAATAAACCTTTGTCGCCGATTTTTGAGAGTGCGACATCCAGAATTTTATCTCCTTTTGTTTTAATTATTTTCAGGTCAACCTGAAGCTGTGGAAAGATGCTTTCGAGGGTAGCTTTCACCTTTTTTGCCTGATAAAGTGCGAGTTGGCTTCCACGTGTGCCTATGCGTATAGTTTTTCTCATTCTGATCGGTCAAGAGCAAACCAATAAGTTTGCAGCGAAATAATTTTAGACAAATTTAAATAAATCATTAATGATTTTTAGCGAATCAATATTCTTCCCGTTATCGGTCATTCCTTTCAGGTTTTTAATCAGTAAACGGGTGTAACGCTGCGTGAGGTGATTGGCGTAACCATCAACAATTTCCTGCATTTCAGGAGTATTTACTTTCCGGTAAGTCGAAAGTTCTTCCTGATTGATGGCCTGCAGATTTGCCGAAATGGTATTGATAGCCGGGCGAAGTGAACGACTGGCCAGCCATTCTGAAAAATCAGAAACAACTTGATCGAGTATGACATGAGCCTTTTCTGCACTTTCCTTCTTTTTCTCGGTGGTTTGCAACACGATTTCCTGAAGGTCATCCACGCTCAGTAAATTAATATTCTCTAATTCTCCTACTTCGCTTTCAATGTTTCGCGGAACTGATAAGTCAATATATACCTGTTTGTGTTCTGGCCTGATCTTTTGATTCATTTTGACCATTTCAGCGGTAATGACTGGTTCCGGAGAGGCGGTTGCTATCATTACAATGTCAAATCCGTGAAGGTATTTTCCAACCGAATCGAACGGGATAGCCATACCATTAAATTTAGCGGCTGTTTTTTCAGCGGTTTCTAAGGTGCGGTTGGAAACAGCGATACTTTTTACTCCTTTTTTAACTATGTTTTGAAGAGCCAGGATTCCGGTTTCGCCTGCGCCGATAATTAATACCGATTTGTCGGTCAGTCCGTTGAGGAGACTTGAACACATTTCAACGGCAGCGCTGCTTACCGAAGTGATTCCCAGTTTGATCCCTGTTTCGGTACGCACACGTTTCCCGGCTTCGAAAGATTTCTGGAAAAGTCGCATCAGAACGGCATCGGTAAGCGCCAGTTCTGTACAGGTTATGTAGGCTTCTTTTACCTGGCCGATAATCTGGTCTTCGCCAATAATCTGAGAATCCAGACCTGAACTGACTTCGAATAAATGACGCACTGCTCCAATGTTTGACCGATGATAAAAGTAATGCCAGCAGTGATCGTTGACACCCTTGAATTTTTTTATCATTTCGTAAATGAGTTCAAACGCGGTCTGATTGTCATGTTTGTGCTGTGAAAAATAAATCTCAGTTCGGTTACATGTTGAAAGAAGCACCAAATCGTTAATTTCTGTTTCCTGTTGAAGCAGTTCAGAAAATGGTACAATTTCATCTTTTGAAAACGAAAATTGTTCACGAATTTCCAATGGCGCTGTTTTATAGCTTATTCCTATCACCCCAATCATAAATGTATCTTTATCAGGATTGCTAACCCAAAACAATTATGCACAATAAAAGTTGTTATTTTAGTTGGCGTCAGGACAATAAATTTACTGACCGCTAAAAATGAAAAGCGTGCAAACTTTTGATGGATTAAACCGATGGAGGAGGGCGTGAAAACCGGAAGCCGCTGGTTTTAAAATCGGGAACTTCGATGTCCCTGACCTGAAAGAGGGCTGTTCGGAAATCTGGAAAATAAGTAGCAGAATTATTTCTGGTTACTAAAACATCGGACTTACTTTGTATTTGTGTCGTGTTTACCTGAAAGTAAAAAGTAGCCTGTTCAACTGTTTTTTGTTTGGCTTCAACAGGAATGGTTACTGCCGAAACATTTTCCACAGCTTCATCTCCGTTGCTATTATTGAACATACCCATTGCGAAGCCGAAAAAATAAAAGGCGGCCAGAAGCAAATAGGGCAATGGTGTTGATAAGAGTCCGAGAAAAAACACAGTCTGTCAATTTTAGGTAAATACTTGATGATAAAAACTTCACCTGAATAACGTACAGTTTGAAGGTTTTATTGAGCGGCAAATGTAATAATTCTGGATGATTGTTGAGGTATAGGTTGATTGATATTTGTCATCAAAATTTCATTGCACGAAATGCGTAAAATGTGATTTGATATTGTTGATTTGGGTTTTTCTAAAAGCAATTATTACAAAACGATTAAATATTATTGTCAAAACTACATTTTAATATAAGAACGTTCTTCTGAAATAATTCTTATTTGCATCTTTGCGTTCTGATTTAGAGAATGATTTTTCATTAAAACAACTGATATGAATTTTTCAGGTTTACTTAAGTTTTTTATTCCGAAAGAGACAAAATTTTACGCCATGTTTAATCAGGCTGCAGAGAATGCTATTGAAGCTTCAGCAGCACTCGAAAAACTAATTAATTCTTCGGAGTTGGAGGAGCGCAGGGCAATCGGAGTGACCATCAAAGCACTCGAGAAAAAGGGCGATGATTTCACCAATCAGATTTTTGATGCGTTGAACCATACGTTTATTACCCCATTTGACCGGGAAGATATCAGCGAATTAACTTCAAAGATTGACGATGTAGTGGATTTAATTCACAGCCTTTCAGGTAAAGTTGAATTGTACCGTTGCACCAACTTCAGCACCTATATGAAAGAGATGGTATCTTTGATCCACAAAGGATCATTGCAAATTAAAATTGCTGTAGGTGGCCTACATGATTTCAAAAATTATCAGCAGGTGATGAAAGCATGTAAAGAACTGAATAAATTAGAAAGCCGGGTTGATGAATTTTATCGAATGGCTATTTCAAGCCTTTTCGAAAACGAAAAAGACCCTATCGAACTGATCAAACAAAAGGAAATACTTCAGAATATTGAAAAAATTGCCAATAAGAATGAAGACATTTCAGATGTGGTAAAAACTATTTTAGTGAAATACGCTTGATTCAGAATCAGTTTATAATTTTGTTAACTCTTTTTATTTCAGGCTATGTTCACACTGTTAATCGTTATAATTATTCTTGCACTGGTTTTTGATTTCATCAATGGTTTTCATGATGCAGCAAATTCAATAGCAACGGTTGTTTCAACCAAAGTTCTGACACCAATTCAGGCGGTAATATGGGCAGCATTTTTTAATCTGGTTGCCTTTTTAGTGTTTAAACTTCACATTGTTGATACCATTGCAAAAACAGTAAACACTGACTCAATTACTTTGCAAGTTATTTTAGCTGGTCTTATAGCCGCTATCATCTGGAATTTATTAACATGGTATTTAGGAATTCCGTCAAGTTCGTCGCATACCCTGGTTGGCGGTTTTGCCGGCGCAGCAATTGCCTTCGGCGGTTGGGAGGTTGTCCATTCAGGAAAAATACTAAAAATTGCGGCATTTATCTTTCTTGCTCCTATGATTGGAATGTTGCTTTCCTATTTATTATCTGTTGCACTTTTGTGGATATTTAAGAGTTTTAACCCATCCAGACTAAAAAAATGGTTTAAACTAGGGCAGTTGCTTTCATCCGCCATGTTTAGTTTGGGCCACGGAGGAAATGATGCCCAGAAAGTAATGGGTATTATTACAGCTACCATTCTCGTCTTTTTTCATTCCGTAGATCCTGCTCAAATACCTCATTGGGCAAATATAACCTTTACAGAGGCTGGCAAAATAGATACAATTCCATTTTGGATTGTCATAGGTTGCCATACAGCAATTGCCTTAGGTACTTTGATGGGAGGGTGGAGAATTGTTAAAACCATGGGTAGTAAAATAACCAAACTAACTCCTTTTGAAGGTGTTGCAGCCGAGGGGGCTGGGGCAATGATGCTGTTTGGGACTGAAGCTCTCGGAATTCCTGTCAGTACAACCCACACTATAACCGGTGCAATTATGGGAGTCGGATTAACCAAACGAGTTTCGGCTGTAAGATGGGGGGTTACAGTGAATTTACTATGGGCTTGGATTCTGACTATTCCTGTTTCAATGCTTTTGGCGGCGGGAATATATAAGATTTTTGAATTTTTGAATTTTGTGTAAGCGGATTCTTTACAATTATAAAAGTGGTTATATATTTTTCAGGTTTTGAAAAGTATATAACCATTTTAGTTCTTCAAATATAGATTACTGTCGCCATAGCTTAGAAAACGATAATCGTTAGCTAGCGCATGATCGTAAATTCTTCTCCAATCGTCGCCCAAATAAGCCGAAATCAATAAAAGCAGAGTACTCTGAGGTTGATGGAAATTGGTAATCAATCCATCAATTATCCTGAACTGGTAACCCGGGGCAATGATGATTTGTGTTGAAGCTGATAAAATATCGGTCTGATGCTTGTCTAAAAGAGTTAGCAGTGCCCGTAACCTTTCATTGACATGAAATTCATTTTCATTCTCATTCTCCTGATAGGCCTCCCACTGTAAAACTTTCAAATTTTCAATATTAATTTCCGGATTTTTTTGCGCCTGAAGTCCAAGCCAATAAAGGCTTTCAAGTGTACGGACAGAAGTGGTTCCTACAGCGATTTTCTTTCCGGAGTGATGAATGAGCCGATTCAGGAAATCGCGGCTGATGTAAAAATGTTCAGCGTGCATTTCGTGATCTGAAATCCTATCGCTTTTAACAGGTTGAAACGTTCCGGCGCCAACATGCAGCGTTAATTCAGCCAATTCGTGCCCTTCATCCTGAAGGTGATTGAATATTTTCTCTGTAAAATGCAATCCTGCGGTGGGCGCGGCAACCGAACCTTTAATTTTAGAATATACAGTTTGATATCTTTCCAGATCGCTTTGCTCGGTTTCACGATTCAAATAAGGTGGAATAGGCAGCGTGCCGGCCTGTTCGATGATCCTTGAAAATTCAAATTCAGGATTGTCCCAGCTAAACCGGATCAGGTTTTTATTTACTTTCGGATCAACCTGCTCAGTATAAAGCTCGATTTCGGTTTTATCAATACAGATGGTTTTGCGCAAAATTTCACCTTTCCATTTTTTCTGATTACCGATCATACATTTCCAGATGCACGATTTTGTAGTCTGAAAAGCAATCTGGTAATCGGCAGGTTCATGCGGATCGAGACAGAAGATTTCGATTTTAGCGCCGGTTTCTTTCTGAAAGTGCAATCTGGCGCGGATAACCTTCGTATTGTTGAAAATCAGCAGGCTGTTGGCGGGCAAGTGTTCAGGCAGGTTTTGGAACTGAGCATCCTGAATATTGCCATTCTTCCAAACCAGCAGTTTCGATTGGTCGCGCCCGGCCAGCGGATATTTGGCAATTTTCGTTTCAGGCAAATCGAAAGCATAATCGCTGATGGAAATGCCTTTTACCTTTTTGAGTAGATTATTCGTGTTTTCCATAGGTTTCTGGCGGCCAAAAATACAGAAACTATGCATTCAGTCAAAATTGATGTAAAGCGAAACCTGGAATTAATTTGAGATTTCGGTATTTTGTCTTGTGTCTATTATCTTGTGTCTTGCGTCTATTATCGTAGCTTTGTGCAAAATATTCAGAAAATGATTAAAGCAGGAGATAAAGTCAGGTTTCTAAATGCCGTGGGTGGTGGTGTTGTCAAATCGGTAATCAGCAAAACGATGGTAATTGTTGAAGATTACGATGGGTTCGAAGTCCCAACCCTGATCAACGAATTGGTGATAATTGACGATTCTCTTTCGATGAATGCAGAAAAACGGTTTGCCCGGATTCGTGCGAACGCAAAAGAGGAAGAACAGGTCAAAATTAAAGAAGTACCCAAAGCTGAACCCAAATTTATTGCAGGTAAGAATGTTCCTGAATTTTATATGGCATTAGTGCCTCAGAACGAAGTCAACCCGGTTGATGGCGAAATGAAGGTTTACCTGATTAACAACAGTAATAACTTTTTGCTTTACAATTACAGCCACCTGAAAAATAAGGTTTACTCAAGTGTTGAATCGGGCAAAATGAATCCAAACAGCAAACGGTATCTGGAAAGTTTCACCAGTATGGACCTGAATGATCTTCCGGAATTCCAGTTTCAACTTTTATTTTTTCTGGAAGAATCTTCGAAGCTAGAAACTCCGGTGTTGAAATGTATTCATTTGAATCCGGTAAAATTCTACAAACAAAACAGCTATGAGAAAACCAGGTATTTTGCACAAAATGCCATGGTCATTTCCTTGCTCGGTCCTGATATGGAAATAGAGGTTGCCAAACTCACCGAACATGATCTGACGAAAATTGTTCAGGAAAAGGATGAGCCAAAAGTTGTCGTTAAACGGACGGTTTCTCCCGAACTGACAGAAATTGATCTGCACATTCATGAATTGCTCGAAGATACACGAGGACTGACGAACCACGAAATGCTGGAAATTCAGATGGGCCGGTTCCGCAACGAACTGGAAACTGCGATCGCGAATGGCACCCGCCGAATTGTTTTTATCCACGGAATTGGCAATGGAACCCTCAAACAGGAAATCCGGCAGGAACTCAGCGCCAAATACAAGAAATACTATTTTCAGGATGCCAGTTTTAAGGAATACGGATATGGCGCCACGATGGTGATTCTGAAAAACGCATAACGGGATACGGGTTTCGGATTTCGGGAAAAATAGTCTGCGAAGATTTTGGTTATTGAATATTGGATATTGAATATTGGAAATTTGTAAATATCCAATTCCGAATATTCAATACACAATATCCAATTTTTTGGCCTTTCATTCAGATAATATTATTTTGAAGTCTCTGAAGAAATGCCTCGCATCCAGTAACTTCAATATCACTAAAAGAAAAATCCTTTTGATTCTCAGTAATAATATAATCACATTTGTGCTGAATAGCAGTATAATACTCCATTCCATCCTCAAAGTCATGGATGAGTTTATTTTTGATGGCCTGAACTGTTACCTTTTCATTGATTGTGGTTATTCCAATATGCTTACAAAGCATTTCAATTTTTTCTCCCGCGATTTTTTCTCCGCTTTTTTTGGTTGAAAAATAAAAGGCAATGGCCAGGCAAAGCGGCGAAGTATAAAGCTCGATGTTTCGTTTCCCATGAAGGCTCAATAAGCGCGACGACCAGGTAAACAAAGGATATTCCTTGTTCAAGGTTGCAACGATGATATTTGCATCAATAAAAAGTCTCATTTGGCCTGATTAAAATATTCGTCTTTTAAATCTTTCTTCGAACGTCGTTTATACGTAGCTTCCCCTTCAGCAACCTGATTTACCCATTCCGAAACCGGAAAATCTTCGATGGTTTTGTAGTTGCCGGATGTAATCTGACGGTAAAGAAATTCCGTCAATCGTGAAAGGCTTATGTTGTTGGCCGCTGCAAATTCCTTGGCTTTTTCGATCACTTCCTGATCGAAGTTTAGGGTTAATTTTGATTCCATGTTTTTTTTACGTCAAATATATTTATTATACACGTAAACTCCAAAACATTGAACTAATTTTCAAGTTGGAATGCAAAACTGACACCAGAAAACGTGCGAAAAACTGGAATTTGGAATTGGAACCTGGAACTTTTTCGGCATCTTTGCCGTGCAGACCGCTCTATCGCCCCGAGTACTCGGGGAGGAAAGTCCGGGCAACACAGGGCATCGTACTTCTTAACAGGAAGGCGGGTGAAAGCTTGCAGTAAGGTAACAGAAAATGACCACCTGGTTTTGACGTGTCACGACCGGGAACGGGTGAAAAGGTGAGGTAAAAGCTCACCGGTGGTGGTGGCAACATCGCCAGCCGTACCTCTTGCGGGTTGCAAAGCCAAATATATCACGATTTTCCCCCGAGGATTCGGGGGAATACAGAACGGCCCGTTTTGATTCTTCGGAAGTCGTGAGGGGTAGGCTGCTTGATCGTTCCGGTGACGGAACGGGTAGATAAATGATAGAGGTTCGTCGAAAGAGGGATACAGAACCCGGCTTACAGGTTTGCGTTTTTTCAAAAAACAAGGCGATCGTTGAAAAATGATCGCCTTGTTTGGTTATTCTATGAGTGATCTTTTAAAACTCGCCTGTCAAATATAAATGGCTCGATGCTAATGACTTTGCATAAATTTATATCTGGGTGAAGAGGGTTTAGAATGATATTGTACTCATCCGGAATAATAACAGACGGTACTTTAAGTGCAAGGTGTTTTTTTTTTCGCAGAAATGAAGTGCCATAATTAACTGTTTCATTGCTAAATGGGTAGCTATTCCATCCTTTTACCAGTACCATTTGCGGAACAGTCTGAATTTCTATTTCATCAGGTATTTCAATTTTGACAAGCAAAAGATTGTCGGGAAGATTTTCAAAGCTTGCCACATGAACGATCTTTTCCCATGCTGCAAGGGAAGCATGTTCTGAAGTGTAGATCACCAAATTTCCTTTTTCGTGCCACCTCCCGGGGCCATACATTCCACCAAACCCATCCATGGCAGAATGTTCTTTCTTTGCAATCCGGTAAACAAACATCAGGCTGAGAATCCGTATTCGATAGCGTTCAATTCATCCAGAACAAGCTGAATTCCTGAAAATGTGTCGAGGTAAGAAGCGGGTTTTTCCCCACCCATGACTTGATTTTCTGAATTTAGCCAATTGCGGAATTTTTCGCGACTGCCAAATGTTTCAATTCCGGTTTGGAACAACTTTGCAATATACAAAGCCCGTTCAGAGGGACCTGGTGCAATTAATTGTGAAGGTTCTTTCTCTTGAATCGACCGGGTTGAAATTCTTAAATACGAACTAAGTTCCTTCAATGTTAATCCCGATTCCCGGGCAATGGTCAAAAGCATCGATTTTTGGATACCATTCCTTGCTCCGGTCAGGAAGTCTTTTTCTGAAATTTCAAGTGCACTCATATCAAAACGGAATTTATTCGCTCAAATGTACGAATATATTCTGTTCTTGATATTCAACGAATCGATTTTCTTTCGAAACAGGTTTGCGTTTTTTATTCAAAAAATAAGGCGATCGTTTGAGGATGATCGCCTTATCGTTTTAGTTTTCTTTTTGTTTGAAGTTCGGATTTTGGAAATAAACTGGCAGGTTAAATTTTACATCAACTTTTTCACCATTCTGAGTTCCGGGCTTCCAGTCGGGCATTAATTTAATTACCCTGACAGCTTCTGCATCAAGCAACGGATGAAGACTTTTGGTAACCTTTACATTTTCAACTTTTCCGGTTTTGCTGATCATGAAATTTACAAACACTTTCCCGGTAATTCCTGTTTCTACAGCCTTCTCTGGATATTGCAGATTGGCTTTAATGAAAGGATTTATAGCTTCTGCACCTCCCGGAAATTCAGGCATTTCTTCAACCATAGTAAAAACATCTCCAGATTTCTTTGTGGTAATTTCGATTACTCCTTTTGCTTTTTTACCATATTTCTCTGCCGCCTCTTCATTTTTAATTACATTAACCGATTCAATAGTTTCAGGATCAATCTTACTCATGTCCTGATTCTCCGAAATTACACCATCGATAACAATCAAAGGATTTGATTCATTGTTTGAAGTTCCGGCACTTCTGATTTGAACTCCCGAATTTGTCTGACCGGATTGCTTTGCGGCTGTTCCATCCCCATAACCGGTTACTTTCACTTCAACCTTCTCATTTTTCATGGCAGTTTCGCCCTTTTTCATGGTAATCAGAATCACCCCATTTTTGCCTTTTTCGCCATACAATCTGGTTGCAGATTCATCTTTTAAAACACTTATGGATTCAATCTTACCAGGATTTAGTTGATTAACTTCAGCTTTTGTTGATTTTTTGCCATCAATTAAAATCAGCGAATTAGTTTTTGCGAAGTCCATCTTAAAGGTATCTGCTTTTAAAATAGTGGTTCCATCCTTGTATTCGCCACGAATTTCTTTTGCACTTAAATGAAGTCCCGAGGATTCCGGGGTTGTATCTCGCATTGAATTCAAAGCAAAATTGCCAGTCAGATTCGTAACATTGCTTTTACCATCAATGAATTCCCCTTTCTTCATGGTTATTAAAACCACCCCATCTTTCCCTTTTTCTCCGTATTTTTCAACTGAAGTTCCATTTTTAAGAACATCAATCCGGTCAATGTTATTTGGATTTATTTTCTCCATTTCAGCCTTCGTGGTTTCTTTCCCGTCAACGATGATTAATGCGTTTGATTTCATGATATCCAGTGGTTCTTTCTTTGCAGCTGCCGGTGACTGATTGTCCATTTTTATGGAAATGGTTGCTCCTTTCATGGTAATCTGCATTTCCTTTTCAAAATCAGGATTTACTTTTACCGACTCAAAACCAACATACGAAATCATTATCGGTGAATCGTCTGTTACTTTCAGTGCAAAATTACCTTCATGGTCTGTTATCGTTCCGATTGTTGTGCCTGAAATGATAATAGTCGCGCTTTTCAATGGTTTTCCGCTTTCATCGGTAACTTTACCCTTGACTGTTTTTTCGTCTTGATTAAGATTTGTTGAATGCTCTTCTGGTTGGATAAACTTGTATTCCGGCGACGCAAAAGCATAGAAAACACCCGCGATCAGCGGCAAAATCAGTAAAAGTTTGAATTTCCGGATAGGAGAACTTATAGTCTGTTTCATCATGTTAAATCTTTTTTTGTTTAGTGAATAATTGAACGAATTGGCCAGTGAAATCACTGGTCCGCCGAACATCTGGTTCAGCAATGCAGCACGGTAAATGGCCGGATTGGTGGTACACTGCAGCGCACGCTCGTCGGCCAGGTATTCGTGGTTTTGCCTGATCAGATGGCCGTACATCCAGATGGCAGGGTTAAACCATTGCACGGTTCGAAGGATTTCAAATAGCAGTAAATCAATCCAGTGATGTTGCCTGATGTGCTCCAATTCGTGGTTCACAATTTCGTTCGCTTCGGTGTCAGAGATTGAAGGATTGACAAATACGAACGAGAAAAATGAAAATGAAGCCGGATAGGCATCGGTGCGGATCAATTTAGCTGAACGATACTGATGTGTTTCTGATTTTCGGATGATCCGAAAAATCGGAAATGTTTGCCTTAAAATACGGAAGACCAGGAAAAGAATTCCTGAAATGTATAACAACAGCAGCAAAACATTTTGTGTTAGAAACGGTTCGCTGACTTCCACAATTCCCCGAACCTGTGGCTCGAAGACTTCGGAAGTTGGAACAACAGGCATCAAAACCGTGTAATGCCAGGTGAAAAGCGGGAAAAGGATGGAACCCAGAATCCCTGAAACCAGGTAAATCCGGTTTAGGGTAAAGAACCGCTCATTCCGGAGAAACAACACATAAACCAAAGCAAAACCCGTCAGCCAAACCGACGATTTAAACAAATAGAGTGCAAATGCTTCCATGGTTTTCGGTTTTAGTCTTTCGACAGTTCTTGTCTGGTTTCTTCCATCAATTGTTCCAAATCCTGAATGGTCAGGTCATTTTCGCGGGCAAAAAACGAAGCCATTGCCGGAAATGAGTTGTTGAAGTAGCTTTTCATTAATCCGAAAAGCTGAGTTTTTGAATACTCTTCCTTCGATACCAAAGGATAGTAAACATGCACATTTCCGTATGTCCGGTGCGATACAAATTCCTTCTTTTCCAGAATGCGCAGTACGGTAGAAACCGTGTTGCGCACGGGTTTGGGCTCATCGAACCGGTCGCGGATATCTTTAACCAGGCCTTCGCCCATTTCCCATAAAAGTTGCATCACCTGTTCTTCTGCTTTTGTCAGTTGCATAGTTGTAAATTTAAAATTGTCAATCCTTCACGACAAATATATGACTATAAAATTAGTCATGCAAATAATTTATCAATTATTTGACTAAAAATATAGTCAGTGTATATATATTATACAACATGGTATTTAGCTACAAATATTTCGCAATTCTGTTAATGAAAAACCTTGTTTCACTTACTGAATACTGAGACTGACCACTGCGACTTTTCACTTTCCTTTCCGCCAATAATGCATCGGGTTTATGGAAGAGTACAAGCCTTTGTTGACAAATTTGACATCGGCAATCGAGTAAAAGGCATTTGGATTATAGGTACCGATGATTTCAATAACATGAGGTAAATCGGTTCGTTTGACGATGGAATATATAATCGAAACCTCTTCAATAGCGCCGTGGGCTTCCTGATGGGTAATCCCATATCCGTCGGTTTTTAGCTTTTCAATCAGTTTGTGTGCATCGGCCCGTGTTATTATCTGAAGCTGAACAATGCCAACCGCCAGTTTTTCTTCGATGATCATTCCAATGTAGTTTCCGGTGGCAAAGCCTGCGCCATAAGCCCCATAGCAAACCCAGTTATCCAGGTTTTGTATGATTTTACTGATAGCGAGCAACCAAATTAATACTTCGAAAAATCCAAGAATTGGGGCGATCATTTTTTGTCCTTTGGCAACCATCACGATTCGGACAGTTCCAATGGTTACGTCGGTAATGCGGGCAAGAAAGATTAACAGAGGAAGAAGTCCATAGGTAAACAGGTCGCTGTGATAAAAGTCCATTGGTTATTGCTTTTTTGTAAAAGTAAGAACTTCTGGGTAAAGGTGAAAGAATTTTAGCCATTTGAGATTAGTTGATTATATAAAATAAATTAGGACATTACTGATCCTATGAATCATTCAATAAAATGTGTATTTTTGATTCAAAGAATATAGCAATGAGCATAATAACAGAAAAAAGAATAGCAAAGAATTATTTTAGGTTTATGAGAAACTGGGATAATGAAACAAAAAAGGATATGATCTTTAAGTTGACCAAATCAATTGAAGAAAAGCCAAAGGATAAATTCGACTTTTCTTCTTGTTTTGGTGCTTGGGATGATGTAAGAAGTGCAGATGAAATAATTGACGAACTCCGCGCTGAACGGATTAATAAAAAAGAAATTGAAGAATTCTGATGGACTACTTACTGGATACTAATATTTGTATTTATTATTTCAAGGGTCAGTATGACCTAAAAGAAAAGATAGGAAAGATTGGCTTTCAAAAATTTGCAATTTCTGAAGTTACTTTAGCTGAATTGATCTATGGGGCAGAGAAAAGTCAGAAAAAGGCTCAGAATATAAAAGTTGTGGAGGATTTTGCAGAAAGGATATCCATCATTCCCATTTTTGATTCCATAAGAATATATGGCAAAGAAAAAGCCAGACTAAAACAAAAAGGTACAGTTATAAGTGATTTGGACCTATTTATTGGCGCTACGGCCATAGTCAATGACATGACCCTTGTCACCCGAAATGTGAGAGAATTTGAGCGATTGGATAATATCAGAATTGAGAATTGGATTGACAATCAATAAATTCGATATATCTAGTTTTTTTTGCCAGGCGCTTGCAGCTAGCCACTTGCTGCTGAAAAAAAATCACAGTAGAAATTTGCTTTAAAATTCAGAAGTAAAATGAAACCTGATATCTTTAAATTCGCTTTGGGCCATGTCGAGAATAAACTGCGAATCGGCCATGAATACATCGCGGCCGCGTTTGTCTTTGGCCATTTTCTGATGTTTGCGGTTTTTGAATTCGGTCAAAGCTTTGGGGTTGTCGCTCTGGATCCAACATGCTTTGTACATTTGCATCGGTTCGAAACGGCATTTGGCGTTGTATTCGTGTTCCAGACGGTACTGAATCACTTCGAATTGGAGCTGGCCAACTGTTCCGATTATTTTTCGTCCGTTGAACTGGCTGGTAAATAACTGGGCAACTCCTTCGTCCATCAACTGATCAATACCTTTGTTCAACTGCTTGGTTTTCATTGGGTCGGCATTCTCGACAAACTTGAACAATTCAGGAGAAAAGCTTGGCAGCCCTTTGAAATGGATGTCATCGCCTTCACTAATAGTGTCGCCAATAATGAACGATCCGTTATCAGGGAAACCTACGATATCGCCGGGATAGGCGTCCTCTATGATTTCTTTCTGGGAAGCCATAAATGCTGTCGGGCTCGAAATGCGGAAGCTCTTTCCGGTGCGGACCTGTTTGTACATGCAGTTCCGCTCAAACTTTCCGGAGCAAACTTTTACGAATGCTATCCGGCTGCGGTGATTGGGATCGATGTTGGCATGAATCTTAAACACGAATCCGCTGAATTTATCGTCTTCAGGATTAACTAAACGTTCTTCGGTCTGAACCGGACGCGGCCAGGGGGCAATTTTTACAAAAGCATCAAGTAATTCCTGAACACCGAAATTGTACAGCGCACTTCCGAAGAAAACAGGTGCTAAATCACCTGCAAGGTATTCATCATGGTGAAATGGTGGATAGACTCCATAAACAATGTCCAATTCTTCACGTAATTTATGTGCATCTTTGCCAATATGCTTTTCGAGTTCCGGACTGTTAAGGTTGTTAAAAGCGATACCCGGTTCAATATCCTGAACGTTGGCTTTAAACAGGTTCAGGCTTTTATTGTAAATGTTGTAAACGCCTTTGAAATCAGGGCCATTATTGATTGGCCAGCTTAGCGGATTGATACTTATTTGCAGTTGCCGTTCAATATCGTCGAGCAACTCAAAAGTATCCTGGGTGGGGCGGTCGAGTTTGTTGATGAATACGATAACCGGTGTTTTTCGCATCCGGCAAACGTTCATCAGTTTTTCGGTTTGCGGTTCAACGCCTTTGGCAGCATCTATCACAATTATTACACTGTCAACGGCAGTCAGGGTGCGAAACGTATCTTCCTGAAAATCCTGGTGACCGGGAGTGTCCAGAATGTTTACCTTGTAACCATCGTATTCGAAACCCATGACTGAAGTTGCAACCGAAATACCGCGCTGGCGTTCGATTTCCATAAAGTCGGAAGTGGCAGCTTTCTTGATTTTATTGCTTTTTACAGCGCCGGCAACCCGGATAGCGCCTCCAAATAACAGCAATTTCTCGGTTAAAGTAGTTTTTCCGGCATCGGGGTGACTAACGATGGCAAAAGTTCTTCTTCTGCGTATTTCTGTTTGATTACTCATTGAATCCATTTTTTTTGAAGCTGCAAAAGTAGAACTTTATCTGATAGGAATTGAAGGATGGAAGGACTGAGTAAGAAGAAATAATTGTTGAAGATGGTTGTGATCGTTATAATTGTTGTCGTTGTTGTATTGGTTATTGTTTTTGAGTTGGGTTTGGATTAGGATGGTCCAACCCTAAGGTTCGGAACAACGCAACTTTGACAACCTGATAACAACGACAACAAACTCAACGAAAGTTTATTTTTTCTTTTGAGATTTGGCTGATGCTGCAATTGCCTTTGAAATCGTTTCCCAGTATTTCAGGTGAAATGAACGATCTTCAGGAGAAAGGATTTCGTAATATGATTTTGGAGTATCTTCAGGGGCGAACTTCAACTTTTTACCTTCTTTGTAAAGAGCAGGTACTTCAGGATGAAACTGAACTGCAAATACATTGGGATAGATACGGTGATGAATGCCTTCTATAACCTGTTCATCCATCGAAATTGCTGTCACAATCAGGTCTTTTCCCAATTCATCAATGGACTGATGGTGACTGCTTAATACCAAAGGATTCAGTTCCTTTTCTGCTTTAACTGTTTTCAGGAAGAATGGGTGAGCGGTATATTGAATGTGATGAAAATTAATTCCCATCAAAAGCGTATCCTTTGAGATTTCCTGCCAGTAGTTGCGGTGCAACTGGTCTTTTTTCAATTTCAGGGATTCCTCCGCAGTCTTTCTCTGATAGGTTTGGGCCGGAATATCCTGAGTCAGTGTTCCTCCGGTAGCCACATTCATACTTTGAAGCCCGAGGCAAAAACCGGTAACGAAATAATCGGGCTTCTCGTTCAGGAAGGGCGAAAATTCTTCATTTTGTTTGCCTCCAAGCAGGTGAAACAGTAAACTAAGTTCAAACGTATGGCGGTTCGGATCGGTGACTTCGGAAAAAAGGTTTTTTTGTCCATAGATTTCGGGCTGAATATCGGGGCCGCCAAAAAAGAAAATACCGGCAGAGTGATCAAATAAGTTTTTGAAAGGTTTTGTCCACTCATTCATTTTAAAAATGTGGTCAGGAGTTTCAGAAGCAACAATTTCCTGAAGATGAAATTTGCTCATTTCGGGTTTATTGATGAGTTCAACTGAACGAGTGTAATCGTATGCTTCGTGCGTAGAGTAAACGCCAATAAATTCGGCATCAGATAGTTGCAGGATGTGGTTGCTTAGAAGAAACTGAATGGTTTCGAGGTTTTGCACGGTAGGATGTGCCAGTAATATATAGGTTTTATTTGGTTTGAAATCCGATTTTAGAAAATTCTGGGCAAAACCCACATTCAGGAAAAATGTCAAAACTAAAGTAAAAACGAACTTTTCGAAATATTTCATGATGGCGGTATTTTCTGACTATATAATTTTATCGTGAAAATAGCGTTTTTTACCCGAAGAACGAAAAAAGTAGTGATCTTTGTTTTATTTGTTATTTTTAAAACTTCGAATTTCAGACCAATAAAAAACCGGATATGTCGTTAAGATTATTTTTTGCCAGCGCTTTCGGATTGATTAAATCAACCGCGAAAATTGAAGCAACTCATGAAACTTTGCTCGCTGATTTCCGCATGTACCGTGAGTTTGAACAGTCCGATGAGCTCAAGGAGTATCTTGCACTTGAGTCGCTGATTAATTCGGCTGCTTTCAAACAAAAGAAAGTTGAACTTCAGCATCTTTCTCTCAGGGGGAGTAGGGAAGAGGCACTATTGAAAGAATTGAAAAAGCTGGACAAAAACAGATGGTTACAAAAATATGACTCTACTCTGAAGTCGGAAGAGTTGAAACGGTTTGAAAAAATTTCAGTTTCAGAAGATTTAAAGCATTACAAAGAATTAAAAGCTGCTGTTGAAATCCATTCGTATGCGGCTATAAAGAAGAAAGGAAAAGAATCTGCAGAATATGTCTTATATGTTGAATTTCAACAGGTGAAGAAATCGGCAGATATTCAGTTTTTTAAACATTTCAGGATGTCGTCGGCATTGAAAAATTTTGAATTGATGAAGGATTCGCCCGAACTGAAGCGCAGGGAAGAACTTCGGAATATGACAACTTCTGTTGAATTTAAAGCCCGGGTTGCCTATCTTGAAGACAAGCAAAAATGGGATAAGACTGAGGATGCAGCTAAAGAAAAACGGTTTTCGGAAATGAAAAAAATGCCTCAGGTAATTAATTACCTGAAATATAAAGATTCCAGTGCTTTTGATTTTTTCAAAAAATGGCAATTGGTTTTCGAGGATCATTTTGATTCGCATAAGCTGGATACTCAAAAATGGATGACCCAATCACATTGGGCCAATGAAGCATTGGGCCGGAATTTTTCGCAGGTTGGCGATCTGCAGGCGTTTACCGATGGCAAAAACGTACTGGTTGATGGGAAATCGCTGAAAATTGAGGTTCGAAAAGAAAAGACCAATGGAATGCAATGGCATATGCCGTTCGGATTTGTGGAACAGGAATACGACTATACCTCAGGAATCATTTCTACCGCCGGAGGGGAATGGTGGAATCATGGAATTCTGGAAGCTAAAGTGAAGTATTCACCTTCCAGTCATTTTATTGATTCGATCTATTTGTTGGGAGAGGAGAGTTCGCCTCAAATTAATCTGGTTGAAATGGGACTGAAAAACAGGCTTGGTACATTAACGAAAACAGATAGTGGAATTCATAGTGAATGTAGGAGTATTTCGGGATTGAAATCCGGGGAATTCTATATTTTCAGGCTTGAATGGAGCGCCGGCTCATTAATATGGAAAATCAATGAAAAGGAAATTTTATCCATTGATCTCAATGTGCCTTCACATACCATGCACCTGAATGCAGCCTCCATCGTGGTTTCTGAACCTGTTGGCAGTTTACCTCACCGCTTCGAAATAGATTGGGTAAGGTTTTATCAACATGCAAAAGCATAATGAAATGAACTGGACGGATGGATTTTTGGGGGCAATTACGGTTTGCAACCGCGAAGGAATTGTGGTTTATATGAATGACCTTTCAGAAAAGGAATTTGCCAAATCAGGCGACTATGATTTAATAGGCAAAAGCCTGATTGATTGTCATCCTGAACCTGCCCGGACTTTCCTTTTGAAAATGTTGGCAGAGCCTATTCCGAATTCTTATACTATAGAAAAAAGAGGCATTCACAAAATGATTCACCAAACTCCCTGGATGGAAAATGGTGAATTTAAAGGAGTGGTAGAAATTTCGTTTGAAATACCCATGGAGATGCCGCACCATAAAAGGGGCTAAACTAATTTGATTAATCATTCATCTTTTTAACATACATTAAAACAGGATCGTTTCAAAAACCTTTATTTTTGGTTGTCATTCACCAAATCACTGAATGTATGATTATCCGAATTTTATTTCCTCTTTTTTTTATTAGCTTTTCAATTGCAGTATCAAATGCTCAGGGCATCCGCGGTCGCATTACCAACACTCAGGGTGAAGCTGTTCCGTTTGCAAACATTTACATTCCACAATTATCAACCGGAACCACCTCCAATATTGAGGGGCGATATGATTTGAAACTGCCTGAAGGTAACTGGAAGGTTTTATTTCAGTATCTTGGATATCAGACTCAAGACTTTGAGCTGGCGATCGGTAATTCTTTTCAGGAAATCAATGTTCAGCTTATTCCACGGGATTACCAGATACCGGAAACCAAAATTCTGGCATCGGGCGAAGATCCGGCCTATTTCATCATGCGGCGGGCTATTGCTATGGCTCCGTATTACCAAAAACAAGTTTCGAAATATTCGTGCAAAGTGTATCTGAAAGGATCGGGTATTTTTGAAAAGATACCATTCCTGCTCGAAAAACAGATGAAAAAGGGTGGCATGAAGGAGAATGAAGCTTTTGTAATGGAAACCGTCAGCAAAATTGATTTCGAGTTGCCTGATAAAATAAAACAACAGGTTTTAGCTATGCATTCATCGGGAAAGGACAATAATACATCGCCGATGGGCATGATTACCAATAATTTGTATGATGCTGAAAAATACGGGGTCGTTTCTCCGGTTGGAAAGAATGCGATGAAAGTATATCGGTTCAGGCTCGATGGCGTTTTTCAGGATCAGGGAAAAACCATCAATAAAATACTGGTGATTCCCAAAACCAACGGGAACGATGTGTTTTCGGGATACATTTATATTGCCGATGTTTTCTGGAACATTCATTCAGCCGATCTGAGATTACATATTCCGATGACGGATGTGAAAGTTCATCAGCTTTATGCCGAAGTCAATAAAAATACCTGGATGCCGGTGAGCCTCGATTTCGATATGGATTTTTCGGGTTTGGGCCTGAAGATGAAATTCAGGTATGTGGCCTCCATCTCGGAATATGAAACAACCCTGAATGCCGCACTGGATCACACTTTCCTTGATCGGATGAAAAAACAGCAACTTCAGGATCAACAAGTAACTGACGATATTTATGCTGATGCAAAATTGGTTCAGCAAAATCAGGAAAAGTCGAAAGCACAAAAGCAGATGGAAGCTTTAATGCGGAAATCCGTGATGAGCAACCGTGATACCAAAAAGCTTAACCGCCTCATCAGATTGGAAACCGAGCGGAACAGTCCGCCTGAACCTATTGAAATCAAATCAACTTTTCAGGTTAGCCAAAAGAAGGTCAATAATGATTCGGCCTATTGGACCACTTTACGGCCAATTCCATTAACCGAGTCCGAGAAGATAAGCTTTGTCAAGAAGGATTCATTCCTGCTGGTATCAGCTAAGCCTGAATTTCAGGATTCGCTGCGCGACTCGAAACGTAAATTTAAGATTAAACATTTGGTTATAGGTAAAAACTATGATTATTCCATTGACTCCATCAAACAATATGAACGGTTTACTATTCCAAGCCTGAAAAATCCTACCCTGCTTTCGTTTAATTCGGTTGACGGACTGAGGTTGGAATTGCCTTTCAGCTATTACAAATCGGACAGTACCGGACGAATGAAAAGTTTTAATCCAACTTTTGCCTATGCTTTTGTACGGAAGAAACTTGATGTTGAATTTTCGTATCAACGGCGGTTAAATGGAATGACAAACAGATGGTTTTCGGTTTCTGCCGGAACTGCCACGACTGATTATAACCGGATTTCAGGATTAAATACGATGTCCAACGATTTCCATACCATTTGGCTCGAAGAAAATTACAAACGTTTTTACCGGCGCGATTTTCTTCAATTAATGACCAGCCATGATCTGTCAAACGGGCTGAACCTCAATGTTACACTTGATTACAGCGAAAATAGCCCTTTAACCAATCATTCCAGCTATTCATTAATTAAATACGACGACCGGGAGATTCAACCGAATATTCCTGCAAACAAAACTTTATTGCCCTGGCAGTTAGAAAAACATCAATCGTTGATTGGCCGGCTGGTTCTGGAATATACCCCGCACCACCGGTATTCCATCCGCAACCATACCAAAATGTATGCTGAAAGCAAATACCCGACCTATTCGCTGGTCTATAAAGGAGCATTTTCCGGAGTTTTTGGGAGCGATACCCGTTTTGACCTGGTAAAAATCGGTCTGCGGCAAAAAGTGAAATTCGGTATTGATGAGCACCTTTCATACAACATAAGTACCGGCAAATTCATCAATTCATCGAAAGTCTATTTTGAGGAATATCAGCATTTCAATACGCAACCAACCAGGTTCATGTTCATTAGCAGCGAAAACAGTTTCAGATTGTTGCCCTTTTATGAATACTCAACCCAGAAATCCTTTATTGATGCTCATGCCAATTGGGAATCACGTCGTTTAATCCTGAAACAACTTCCCATCATCAAAAATTCACCATTCTCTGAAAATCTGTTTGTGAATTTCCTTTCTACTCCTGAACTGAAAAACTATACTGAAATAGGATATGGACTTAAACAGGTTTTCTTTCTGCTGAATGTGGAAGCAGTGGCAGGTTTCGAAAATGGTAAATACAGGTCGGCAGGGATTAGGGTGAGTTTGAATCTCAAGTAGTATTCAGTGGTTGGTCGCAACTGGAAGAATTTTGGTGTCAATGGTTGTCATTTGTTTACACGTCATTAATGGTCATTTATTGTCAAAACCTTGATAAAAATTTCCCGTAGGGAAAACAGGTCGGTAGAAAATAAGAATTGCCGAATAAGTTTTGTCCCGTACGGGACAAAAGAAAAGTATTTCTTCATTAATTTTACCGATCGTTGGTTCCTAACGGAACCATAAAACAAATTTTAAACAGTCTTTTACATTTAGTCCAAAAAAATAAAGCATGGAGCACAAAAAAACAGCGGTATTGCTTATCAATGTTGGGACACCCGATGAGCCAACGGTAAAAGCCGTCAGGCGGTATTTGTCCGAATTCCTGAACGACCGCCGGGTCATTGATATTCCTCTGGTTTTGCAAAAAATTCTGGTCAACCTGATCATTGTTCCATTCAGGGCGCCAAAATCGGCCAAATTGTATCAGCGGTTATGGACGGAAAAAGGCTCCCCATTGCTGTATTATTCAGAAAAGGTTCAGGAAGAATTACAGAAAAAACTCGATACAAAGGCTGATGTTTTCATGGCCATGCGCTATGGAAATCCTTCTATTGGAAAAGCTTTGGCCGTCATTCAAAAGGGAAATTACGATCGGTTAGTCATTCTTCCATTGTTTCCGCAGTATGCATCTTCCACCAGCGGAACGGCCATTCAGGCGGTAATGGATCAGCTTCGGAAGTGGAATTCGATTCCTGAAGTTCATGCCATCAGCCAGTTTTACGATCATCCGGCTTTTTTAAATGCTTATACTGAACGAATCCAATCGTATCAACCCGAAAAATATGATCATGTAATCTTCTCTTATCATGGATTGCCCAACCGGCATCTGGAGAAGAATCATCCTGTAGAATCGATAAATACCTGCAACTGCGAAACCGTATTACCTGAATTTGGTAAGTATTGCTATAAAGCCACCTGTTATCAGACAACCAGAGAATTGGTTAAAAGGCTTGGTTTGAAAAATGGCCATTATTCGGTTTCATTCCAATCGCGTTTATCCAATAACTGGATGACTCCGTTTACTGATAAAAATCTGGTTTCACGAGCAAAGCAAGGCATTAAAAGTATCCTGGTTGTTGCTCCCGCATTTGTGGCCGATTGTCTGGAAACAACCGTAGAAATTGGATGGGAATACAAGGAATTGTTTACCAAAAACGGCGGAGAAAACCTGCAACTGGTCGAAAGTTTGAATGACTCCCCCCGATGGATTATCGCGATAACTGAAATTTTGAATCCATATCTTATTTCTCAATAACCTCTCCGGTTAAACAAAATGTACCCAAAATTGAGCATGGCAAAGAATTTGGTTTGGCTTTTTTCGTAGTAATTGGCAGAAAGGCTTATCGGTCCCATTGCTGACTGGAACACAAGTACTCCAGTGCCCATAAAATTGACAGTCGAAATTTTTTTTCCGGTATAAACAGCAAGATAATTATCCGCCTCCGTAATTTCCCTAAGCGGGGCAAAACCATAGACTTCGGCCCTGAAATGTAAATGGTCGGATATTGTAAATATAGTTTTTATGCCCGAAGCCACATATTTGCTGGCATGGAAATTATTCAGGTAAATGGTTTTGCTGTGCGGTATCGGATTAAATGAAGGCGCCGACAGAATGGTCGAAACATAATTGCTGAATGGTTTCTTGTCGCTGTAAACACCTTCAGCCATTAATCCGAGCGTAAATCGCTTATAAATTTTAAAGTAACGGTCGTAGCTTCCCTTCAAAAGATAAAAGTTGTGATTGTATTGTTTATCAGGAGCGTTATTTGAGGTAGTCCCCGGTTTATTTTCTTCTTTTCCTGAAATGTAGTTCAATGATAAACTTGATGAGATTCCCTCGGTTGGATATTGCTTGTAGTTGAATGAGTTCGACTGGAAATTTATTGTTGCAGTAAAGGCATCAAAAGTAGTATGATCGGGAGTATCGGATAATTTGATTGTTTCAGTGAGATAATAGGCATCGTTGGCTTTGGACCAGGAACCGCCAAAAGTTATTTTTCCACGTGTTTTCAGTGGGAGACCCATTTCTGCCCTGAAATTACTTTCGTTCTGAATAATATAAGGCGGACGGACGTCTTCAAAAACGAACTCGGTGGTTGATGAGTAGTAATCCCACCGGTTAAGTGTGAAATATCCAGCCATGTAAAACGGGGTGGTAGTCGGGAAATCAACACGGGTGCCTGCTTTGATTGAACTGTAAAACCTCCCGAAATACATGTTTGTGCTAAAGGTATATGATCGTTCTTTAAACATACGATAATCGCAACTCAGAAAGCCCTGGTTAACAGGACGTGTTGATATATTCCCTCCAAATTTTACCTGCATCCGATTGTTAGGTTTTACGACCAGGTGAAGATCGAAATAGCCGGTTCCCGGATTGTACCGCGAAATCGGTCGCACCGATTTGATTTGAGGATCAGCCACTAGCTTAAAATATTCTTTTTTAAGTTCCCTGATGTCAATGACATTCGAATTGTGTTTAATGTTCTGTATAATATATTTGCGCTGCATGGCATCTTCTGTTCCTTCAACCTGAACATTCTGAAAGATCAACTGTGGTTTTTTTATGTTGAACTGACGCCTTTTCATTTGGAGTTCTTCAGGTCGTATGCGGCATGACACACGTACTTTAATGCTATCAAGGTGTTTAATCACAGTTTCGTACCCACCTTTTTCAATGAAGTCAATCTTTCTGAAATCGAGCAATCCCACATTGGTAAAAGTGGACTCCATGAAGAACCCGTCTTTTGGATCAATCTTAAAATCCGTCCTTCGCCTGATCATATTTTCAATTTGTGCCATCACATTGTCCGGATCAGGTTTCTCAGGATTGTTGGCCACATTATGCCCGAAAATAATATCAGGATCGAAAAGTTCTTTCATTTTCTGAACCGGAAAGTTATTTACAATTCCACCGTCGAAAACCAGTGTACCGTTAATTTCAATGGGCTTGAAATAGAAAGGGAAAGTCATTGATCCGCGTATAGCTTCGCCCAAATCGCCCTGACGGAGTACCATTTCCCGGTTGTTATAAACATCGGTGGCAATGCAAAAGAAAGGAATAAACAGTTTGTTAAAATCGCCTTTGCTAATGGCTGTTACCGATGAAAACAGTTCCATAAAGGCAAAGTCCATTTGCTCTTCAGGAATGAGGCTGGTGGGAGGGAGTATTTTTAACTTATCTTCTTTTTTCATTAAATCGAGTTCGAGCCAAGAGGGGTCCTCTTCCAGTTTTCGGTAGTAATAGCGGTATTCTTCCTGAATTTTACCGGTTGACCAGAATTTAAACTGTTCCGATTTGAAAAGTTGTTCCATTTCTTCAACCGAATAGCCTGCAACGTATAACCCGGCAACAATTGCGCCCATCGAGGTTCCGGCAATGTAATCAATCGGAATTCCGTTTTCTTCCAGGGCTTTGATCACCCCTATGTGTGAAAGCCCTTTGGCTCCTCCGCCACTTAATACCAGGCCAACTTTTTGAGCCTTCAATTGAAAAAAGAAGAACAATAGAAAAAAGCCCGATAATAAAAACCATTTCATGGCTGTTGATATTTTGGAAACAAGGGTATATCCAAATTTACGAAATTACTCAACCATAATTGGTAAGGGAAGCTTAAATTCTATTGATGATTCTGAAATTTAATAATGGCAGCAATTTGTCATTATTAGTCAATCATGGTCAGTAGTTTCACGTCATTCCTTGTTTTTTTAAATGACAATCAATGACAATTGAATGACTTGAATTTAACTCGTAATCCGAAACTCGCAACTTTTTTATTCCGCAACTTTGTGTTTGAGCGACTGGAATCCTTCACCCAGAATTTCGTGGGTATCCATCACGGTAATGAACGCATCAGGATCAATCTCGCTGATAAACTCCTCCAGAATAGCCACTTCACGGCGACTTACTACCGTATAAATAATGTGCTTGTCGTTTCCGGTAAACATTCCGGAGCCTTTCAGGTAGGTTCCGCCACGTTCCAGGTCAACCAATATTTTATGCCTGATTTCCTCGTACTTTTCAGAAATGATCAACAAAGCTTTGTTGTAATCGCCGCCTTCCAAAACCAAATCAATAGCCCGGCCGGTAATGTAAATGACCACCCATGAATAAAGCGGAATCTGCCAGTCTTTAAAGGCTACCAAACTAAGTAAAACAATAGTTGAATCAACATAAATCATCAACTGACCGAGTTGCATACGTGTATATTTGGCAATAATCATGGCAATAATATCCGATCCGCCTGAAGTGGCACGGGCCTTAAAAATCAATCCAAGTCCGAACCCAATCAGCACACCGCCAAACACGCACGAAAGGAGAATATCCGGAACCAGTGGGGCATCACCATCAACACGCAAATATGTAATAGTATCCATAAAAACCGATGAGAGGACGAAACCTACCACCGTTTTCACTCCAAATCGTGGCCCCAGGATTTTGATGCCGGCAATCGTGAGCGGAATGTTCAGGACTAACCCGAATAAACCAATCGGGATACCTTCGGGCCAGAAGGAAAACATACCCACTGTCATATAGTGAACCACGATGGCAATACCATAAACTCCGCCAGGCACAATCCGGTGGGGCGAAATGAAATAAACAAACCCGACTGCCAGAATAAAAGCGCCGATTACAATCATGCTGTAATCGCGAAACCATTTCAGGCTGAAAATTTTGTCGTTTGGGATAAAGGTCATGGTGAGAATTTTTAGTTGAAGTACAAAGGAATACAGGATATTCGGGATAACCTTTGATTTTTATCAGCGAAAGATTTTGTTTGAAAGTAAATTTGTCGGGTTGCTATAAAGTTGGAGCGTTTAGTCCATCATTTGTCATTGAATCCAAAGCTGTCTATTGTTTTCTCACAAACCCTTCGCTCAAATTAACCGCTACCGAAATCAAATTACTTGCTCCGGCCAGATGATACCTTGCTGATCCGTAGCTGAGTTGAAACCGGGTAATTCGGACTCCAAATCCCCATGAAAAACCTACCGTTGACATCTTTTCGTCCAGTCGTAGTTCCTGCCTGATCTGATGATTGTAACCCGCGCGGATAGTGAAATTGGGTGATGGAAGGAGTTCAACTCCCAAAACCAGATGGCGCATGAATTTTTTTGTAAAGTTCTCTTCTTTAAGAACGGGAATGAGGCCTGAATTGTCTTCCACAGCTTTGGCCAGGTCCCATTTCTGAAGGTGTTGCATGGTTGCGGCAAAACGTATGGGCGCATGTTGAAGTCTTTTTGAAATTCCAAACTGGAGGTCGAACGGAATGGGTTCCTTTTCCGCCCCTTCGTAATAAGTGGTAATTTGAGTTCCGATGTTTCGGGCAACCAGCGAGGCCACTGTAAACTTGTTTTTACTGAAATAACTTAATCCTAAATCGGTGGCAAATCCAACAGATTGATAGTTCTCGAAGGATGAAAGTATGGGTTTCAGGTTGATGCCGTAGGTGAACCGTTTGTATTCGTGCGACCAGATGATGTTCAGCGCATATTCCGCAGCATTAAAAGTTGCTCCGGTTTTTTCGCCGTTTGGAAGCGCTTCAATAAACTTTCCGTAGTTGATATAATGCATGCCCACTGCAAAGTTCCCAGGCAGAGGAGTGTCAAAGGAATAAGCTGCATATCCATAATTGACTCCTGCAAAATAACCAACATAGTTAATCGCCAGCATGTTCTTCATTTCAGGCCTTAATAAAGACGGATTGTTATACGAAACATTCAGGTCGAGCGAGTCGCTGAGAGCAATTTGATTTCCGCCCAAAGCCGCCATCCGGGCCGAATTGGTCAGGTTCAGAAAACTATAGGTTGATTCGCCGCCAATCTGGCTGAAAACTTTGGGATAAAAAATTGCTTGAAGGACAATCAGGATAAGCAGTTTGCGCATAATTCTCAGGATTCAGCTTTTTATCCGAACGGTAAAATCCGGTTTTTAGTATAATTACTTCGGAATCTGGTCTTTCAATTCTTCGGATTTTGGGGTATCGTTAAAATGGTATTTCGCCAGAATAGTTCCTTTTTTTATCAGAATCAGGCCGGGATTGGAACGCACAATCGTTTTTAGTGTGATTTCGTCGGTATTAAAAAAGTCGAACTGAGCGCCGGTTTCGTTTTTTAACGCTTCAAAACTATCCGGCGATGTAGCTGTCAAACCAATGAAATTGTATCCTCTACGTTTCGCTTCAACAGACAATTCAGCCATTTTTGCCATTCCTTCCTTGCTCGATTTCTTAAGGTTATGGGCAATCACGATGAATGTGCCTTTTTCGTCGTAGAGAAAAAAATCTTTGATGTCTTCACCTTCCGGAGTTTCTATCCTGAAATCATGAATAGGGGGTTTGTATCCTGTTTGAACTAAAACCGGATCTTCCATTTTTACGAATTTCCAGTTCAGCGTATCCTGCCAGGGATAGTTTGCTTCTGTAAATTCCTTTTCCCCGCCTGTTTTAATGTTCTTATAAATGAAATTGTTTTCATAAATATCTTTGGGTGCCCCTTCCGGAATTTTCATGGCATCCGGAATATTTACACCCACTTTGTAAGGGCTGAAATCGATGATGGGAAGATGATTGTAAGAGTATGCAACAAGGTAAAAATATACCACCATCGTCATTCCTGTCATAGCTATGGAAAGCAATGGCCCGTTTTTGCTCCTGAAATAATTTCGCTGCATAAAAACGAAAATAGCCAAAGCAAGCAGAACGATGTTTTTGTAAAAGGTCTGCCAGTTGGTAATGACCAGTGCGTCGCCAAAACAACCACAGTCGGTTACCGGATTGGTCAGGGCCAATACAAAGGTTAGTCCGGTAAAGAAAACCATGAAAGCCAGCATCAACCAGCTTGTAATGCGGATAAAAAAATTAAAAACCATGGCCAAACCGAGAAAAAACTCCGTTGCTGCGAGCAGAATACCCAAGGCAAATGCAAGGCTGGTGAGCCAGGGCATTTGGAAAGCATTGAAATAATCGGTGAATTTATAGGCTGAACCCCAGGGATCTATGCCTTTCACAAAGCCTGAAAAGATGAAAGTTAAGCCGAGCAGAATGCGTGCAAGATGTTTCAACATGAATGTTTGTATTAGAATTCAATCTTAATTAACGCAAAAACGGCATAATTGATCATGTCGAGGTAATTGGCTTCAATTCCTTCCGAAGCGATGGTTTTGCCCAGATTATCTTCAATTTGTTTAGTACGATTCAGTTTCATCAAAATCAGATCGGTGTATGAACTCATCCGCATGTTGCGCCAGGCTTCGTCGTAATCGTGATTTTTGGCCATCATCAAATCCTTGGCTTCCCTGAAATGGCGCTGATATAAACTCATCGTTTCTTCCTGGGTCAGGTCGTCGTTTTCCGAAATACCTTTCTCAAGCTGGATCAAAGCCATAATACAGTAATTCACAATACCGATATATTCAGAGCGAACACCCTCGTCAATTTTACTTATTTTTTTTTGTTCAATACTCCTGATGCGTTGAGCTTTAATGTAGATTTGGTCGGTCATTGAACTGGGACGTAAAATCCGCCAGGAAATACCGTAATCCATCATTTTTTTGGTGAAAATATCCTGACAAACACTGATTACATGATCGTATTGCCGGCTTGTTTTATCCATGATTATCGTAATTTTTGAGGCATAAAAGTATTAAATTAATATGTATTTTGATTGTATTTTATTTTACTTTTGTGAAACTCATGATTTTAAGAGATCTAATTTTTATCGCATGTTAATCACTGCAACTGCTACTAAATTCCTGAAACGAAAGAATTCGATCAACCTGAACGGACGGTTACTTGATCTGGCAAACCCTGTTGTAATGGGCATTATCAATGTAACTCCCGATTCTTTTTTTGACGGCGGAAAGTATAAAACCGAAAAAAAAATTTTGAAACGGGCCGAAGAAATTCTGGAACAGGGTGGGGCAGTTATCGACATTGGCGCTGTAACAACTAAACCTGGTTCGGAAGGGATTCCAACCAAAGATGAGATCGAACGGTTACTCCCGGCAGTAAAGGCAGTGAAAAGGGAATTTCCTGATGCATTCGTTTCTATTGATACGTATCGTTCGTGGGTAGCGCTTAAAGTGATCGAAGATTGCGGGCCATGTATGGTAAACGATGTTTCAGGCGGAAATTTTGACCCTCATATGTTCGATACCATTGGGAAACTTGGAGTTCCGTATGTTTTAATGCACATGCAGGGCACACCGCTCAAAATGCAGCAAAATCCGGAGTACGACGATATCATTCGCGATATCTCCTTGTTTTTTACCGAACAGGTCAAAAAACTGACTAAAGCCGGTGTGAAAGATGTGATTATTGATCCGGGATTTGGTTTTGGAAAGAACCTTGAACACAATTATGAACTTCTGAACCGGCTCGATTCGTTTAAGGTGTTTCAGTTACCGTTAATGGTCGGCGTTTCGCGTAAGTCTATGATATTTAAATTGTTGAATACCAAGCCTGAGGAGGCATTGAATGGGACTTCGGTCGTGAACACCCTGGCATTGATGGGTGGTGCTGATATTTTGAGGGTTCATGATGTTCGCGAAGCTGTTGAAGCTGTTCGAATTCTCAACATGGTTCGTTCAACATCAAATTTTCTATGACACTATTTATCACCATACGAGTATTGGATATTATTGATATTTTGCTGGTTGCATTTCTTCTTTTTCAGATGTACCGCATTATCAAAGGAACTGTTGCATTCAGTATTTTTATCGGTTTTTTCCTGGTATATGTTGCTTGGCTGGTCACTAAAGCCATGAATATGGAGCTGCTCGGAACGCTGATGGGACAGTTCATCGGGGTTGGAGTATTGGCTATGATCGTAGTTTTTCAGCAGGAAATCCGCCGTTTTTTGCTCCTGATCGGAACCAACTATCAGCTCAGCCGAAACTTTGGGCTCGAAAAACTCTTTACTTCCGAAAAGTTAAAACCTACTTCCAATCAGCAAATTAAGGAAATAGTAAGGGCATGCGACAACATGGCCCGCTCAAAAACCGGCGCCCTTATTGTAATTCCCCATAACTCCGAGTTGAAAGATATTATCCGGTCAGGTGAAAAGTTGAATGCACGGATTTCTTCCTCCTTGATCGAAACCATTTTCTTTAAGAATACACCCCTTCATGATGGGGCAATGGTTATCCTGGGTAACAGGATTGCCGCAGCGCGCTGTATTCTCCCAATAACTGAAAGGCACGACCTCGATACCCATTTTGGGCTTCGGCACCGCGCTGCTATTGGTATCTCTGAGCTTTCAGATGCAATGGCTATTGTAGTTTCTGAGGAGAAAGGCACAATTTCTCTGGCCATTAATGGTGAACTGATGCACAAAATCTCCATCGTTCAACTTACCACCGAACTCGAAAAAGTGATAATTGAAGAGTCATAAAAGGCAGGGAATTTATCGAAATGGATTAAAGCGTATATGATAATCCTACATTCCATTTGAATTTTGGGAAAGGTGAAATATTACTGTTCAGGGCATGGATCCCCTGAAAATAGAGTGAAAACGGAGTATTTCTAACTGAAGATGAAATCTTCGGCATGATAAATAATCCATCATTATTTCCGGTATAATTGATATAAAATACCTGAAGGCCAGCCGAAACAAAAAAATATTTTCCAATATTGATATCAGATCTTTCACCAGTAACACTTACAAAATGACCCTTTATCGTTCCGGGCTCCTGCCCCCTGTCGTTCCAGTAAGCAAATGACAGGGTACTCTTCGGATAAATGCGGCATACGGCCTCCAGTGATGAGGCGAAATACCTTTGCCCCTGTAATATGGTTTCTTCGGGCAAATCGTATTTACTGAAAAAGGAACTGAAATTAAACCCTGCCTTCAACTCAAAGGTTGGTCTGACAATTAATTTATAATGCAGCCAATTATCAATGCACCAGGGCTTAAAATTGAAATCATAACCAAGCATGGGATCATAACTGAAACGTCCTTTAGCCAGGGAGAGGGAAACAATAATGGCCGGTTTATCCAGCGAAAAAGCAGGTATGGATGCTATCCCGTTACTATTGATGCTGAATGTTCCTCCGGCGATTAATTTTGTTCCGGGGTTGTCTGCGTTTTCTTGAGACCATGCATGTGCGACTGCAAAAACGAAGAATATGCTAAATAATAGCTTCATTTCAATAGTTTTTAGGTTTAATTTAAGTCAGGCGACCAAAAATACAGAAATTTGAGGTTAATGCAACTGCTCAATTGGTGTTAAAGCCCGCATTTTCCCTAATTCAAATTGCAGGATTGATTAATTCCTTCATTGATTGTTTTCTTTCTACCTTTGCCCCGAAACTCAGACCAAAAATTTGACATGGAAAACCGGATTTGTAAACTCTTCGGGATAAGGTATCCGATTATTCAGGCCGGAATGGTTTGGTGTAGTGGCTGGCGATTGGCTTCGGCTGTCAGTAATCATGGCGGATTGGGACTTCTGGGTGCAGGTTCTATGCATCCCGAAGTGCTTCGCGAACACATTCAGAAAACCAAACAGGCTACCGACACACCTTTTGGGGTCAACATTCCACTGTTTTATCCTGAACTGGAAACTATTCTGAACATTATTAAAGAAGAGCATGTTCCGGTTGTGTTTACTTCTGCCGGAAGCCCAAAGAAGTTGACAAGCTGGCTGAAAGAAAGGGGAATCATCGTGGCGCATGTCATTGCCAGTTCATCTTTTGCAATCAAAAGTGAAGAAGCTGGTGTGGATGCAATCGTTGCCGAAGGCTTTGAAGCCGGAGGACACAACGGAAAAGAAGAGACCACCACCATGACCCTGATTCCGGCGGTCCGGAAAGTTACTTCGCTTCCTTTACTGGCTGCTGGCGGTATTGGTACCGGAGAAGCTATGCTGGCGGCAATGGCTTTGGGCGCCGATGGGGTTCAAATCGGATCACGGTTTGCCATTTCCGAAGAATCATCGGCCCATCCTGACTTCAAGAAGCTGGTGACCGGATTGGCTGAAGGAGATACAAAACTTGCATTAAAAAAAATCGGCGCAGTCCGTCTGATTAAAAATGAATTCTTTCAGGAAGCAAACAAACTTGAACAGAAAGGTGCATCTCCTGACGAGTTAAGAATTTTACTTGGCCGCGGACGTGCAAAAAAAGGTATGTTTGAGGGCGATTTGGTTGAAGGGGAATTGGAAATCGGCCAGGTTTCAGCGATCATCAGCGAAGTGCTTCCCGTAAAAACCATTATAGAAAACCTGATTAAGGAATACCAACATGCGAAAGAACGCTTAATTGGTAATCAGTTTGAATTTTAATTATAAGAAAAATGTTACGAGTTACAGATTACGAGTTTCAAACTCGCAACCTGTAACCCGCAACCCATAACTCAACTATGATACATTTTGAACGTACCAAATTAGCAAACGGATTGACCGTGATTGTCCATCAGGATAAAACTACACCGATGGTGGCGTTGGATGTTTGCTACAATGTGGGCTCGCGCGACGAACATCCCGATCGCACAGGGTTTGCCCATCTGTTTGAACACCTGATGTTTGGAGGTTCAAAGCACATTCCGTCATACGACGAACCGCTGCAAAAAGCCGGCGGCGATAACAACGCGTTTACCTCGAACGACCTGACCAACTATTACCTGACCCTGCCAAAAAACAATATTGAAACGGGATTTTGGCTTGAATCAGACCGGATGCTCGAACTGGCCTTTTCGAAGCCGAGCCTGGAGGTGCAGCGAAATGTGGTGATTGAGGAATTCAAACAGCGCTACCTCAATCAGCCTTACGGCGATGTTTGGCCATTATTACGCCAGCTTGCCTATAAAGTGCATCCTTACCAATGGCCAACTATTGGGCGCGAAATCAGTCATATTGAGCAGGCCACTATGCCACAGGTGAAAGATTTTTTCTTTGCCCATTATGCGCCCGACAATGCGGTGCTGGTGGTTACCGGTAATGTGGAATTTGATCAGGTTCTTGCACTGGCAGAACGTTGGTTCAGTCCGATTCTTAGCCGGAATGTAAAACCGCGAAATCTTCCAAAGGAGCCTGAACAAACCGAAATCAGGGAACAACATGTTATCCGTGAAGTGCCGAATGACACCATTTATCTGGCCTATCACATGACCGATCGCCTCGATCCGCGATATTACGCTACTGATTTGATTTCAGATGTGCTTTCAAACGGAAATTCGTCGCGGATGTATCAGAACCTGGTTCAGAAGGAGAAATTGTTTACCGAACTTGACGCCTATCTTTCAGGAGATTATGAGCCAGGGTTGTTTATTGTTTCAGGAAAACCGAGCAATGGAATTTCACTCGAAACGGCACGAAAAGCGATTGAAAGAGAACTCGACCGGATGAAACAGGAAAAAGTTTCGGAATACGAGCTTGAAAAGGTGAAAAATAAAATGGAAGCTAACATCGAATACGGAGAAATGAACTACCTGACAAAGGCCATGAACCTGGCAACCAACGAAATATTGAAGGATGCCGGACTGATTAATTCGCAGGTTGATTTCTATCAGTCGGTTACCACAGAACAAATTCAGGAAGTATCACAATACCTTTTCCGCCCCGAAAATTGCTCGATTTTGAATTACATTGCTAAAAAGTAAAAACATGTTGAACCGTAAAATACAACCCACCGTTAATCCCATCGAACACATTGACAGGATTCAGGCCGAAAAGCGCCTGCTTTCCAATGGCATTCCGGTTTTTTTCATCAATGCCGGCTCGCAGGACGTCGTTAAAATTGATTTTATTTTTGAAGCGGGAACCTGGTTCCAATCCTCCAATCTGATAGCCAGTTTATGCAATTCGATGCTCGAAGAAGGGAGCCGGAATTTTTCGGCGGCGGAAATTGCCGAACGTTTCGATTTTTACGGTGCATACATTCAACTTATGGCCGATCAGAATTATGGCTTTGCCAATGTGGTCAGTTTAGGTAAACATTTACCGGCTATTCTCGAAGTAACTGAAGATATGCTAAAACATTCCGTATTTCCGGAGCATGAGTTGAAAGTATTGATTGATAAAAACAAGCAAAAATTTTTGCTCGAAAATGAAAAGGTTCGTACGCTTTGCCAGAAAAAATTCACCCAGGTGATGTTTGGGGAAGGTCATCCTTATGCGATCACGAATAAGCTGGAAGATTTCGACCAGATCAACCGTGAAATGCTGGTGCAGTTTTACCAGGAATTTTATCACTCCGGGAACTGCAGGATTATTGCTTCCGGCCGGATTGATGAATCGGTACTGAATTTACTGGAATCTCATTTTGGAGGCGCCGACTGGAATCGGAACATATTGCCTGTACCTGATTACTTTATGAGCCCTGCACCACAGAAGTATCATCGTGTTGAAAAGTTGAATGGGTCACAGTCGGCCATCAGGGTAGGGAAGATGTGGGTTCCCAAATCCCATCCTGACTATATTTCCTTATCCATTCTGGTGACTATCCTGGGTGGTTATTTTGGATCAAGGTTAATGGCCAATATCCGCGAAGAAAAAGGTTATACATACGGAATTGGCAGTTTTGTGCTCTCGCTGAAGTATGCCAGTTACCTGATTATTTCTACTGAAGTTGGCAACGGGTACGTGGAACCGACACAGAAAGAAATTGGTTTTGAGATGAAAAGGCTTCAAACCGAACCGGTTTCGGAAAACGAACTGGAAACGTTGAAAAGTTATCTGTTGGGCGAATTCCTTCGCGATTTCGATGGTCCGTTTGCCCTTGCCGCAAGCTTCAAGGCCATTAATGATTTTGACCTGGATTATTCGTTTTACGACCGTTATCTGCATACACTAAGGAGCATCACTTCGGAAGAACTCATGAAACTGGCACAGCAATACCTGAATACTGAAGATTGTTATACAGTGGTTGCCGGAAGTGTGGATTAAGGCTGGAAATTAAAAAATAAGATTAGTTCGCTGGCAGATTTTCATTACTGCTCCATTTAGCCTTTTGTTGAAGTTATGTTTCTTGTTTCTTCCTTTTTCGTAGTTTTGAGAAAACAAAATAGGTCAACTTGGCAAGTATATTTCCTTTGAAGTTTAAAATTACCCAGATATCTGCCCTGCAGATTTTTCAGCTTATACGCTTTTCAATCCTGATACTGATCGGGGTGGTTTTCACGAAGTCTGGATTAACAACTTCCGAAATCGGGCAATACGAAACTTTCCTGTTTTTAGCTGGTGCGATCAGTTTTTTCTGGCTGAATGGGCTGATTCAGGGATTCCTTCCTTTATTTGGCGAACAATCTGTTTCGCGAAAATCATCCGCATTATTCAGTGTATTTTACCTGCTTTTGGCGTTTTCCGGTTTAGCTGTCCTTTTTCTTTTACTCTTTGAACATTCCATTTCTGGATTTTTACTGAAAGGCTCATCAGTTCCTTTTTTGAAATATCTGTTGGTTTATATCCTGATATCTTCACCTGCCAGCCTGGTCGAATATATTTACCTAATCAAAAAACAAGGGAGGCTGATGCTGATTTATGGCATCATTTCCTTTTTTCTGATGTTTCTACTGATTATTTTGCCACCAGTTCTCGGGTTCAGTATCGAATACAGCATGATCGGACTGGTTGTCAGTGCTGCTTTCAGGTTTATCTGGCTACTGGTTTTGTTGTTTCGCAATTCAAATCCGAATCCTGATTTTTCGTTTATCCGGAAACATCTGAAATATGCTTCTCCATTGATTTTTTCCATGTTTCTGAGTGGTTCGGCCCAGTACATTGATGGTTTCATTGTTACTTCTTATTTCGACGATGCCACTTTTGCCGTATTTCGGTTTGGCGCCCGCGAATTTCCTTTGGTACTCTTACTGGCCAATGCTTTCAGCGCATCCATGTTGCCCGGTTTCGCCGATCGGTCGGCATTAAAGACTAATCTGGAAAAAATTCGGCAAAGTTCTCAAAAGCTTGGCTGGTGGCTATTTCCATTATCCGGATTGTTAATGGTGGTGTCGCATTGGGCGTTTCCGATCATTTTCAATGTCAACTTTGCCGCAAGCGCAACCATATTTAATATTTATTTATTGCTGATCGTGAGCCGGCTTTTGTTCCCTCAAACTATACTGATCGGCCTTCAGAAAACTAAGGCAATTGTATGGGCTTCATTGATCGAAATAGTAGCCAATGTTGCACTTAGCCTTTGGTTTGTGCAGTTTTGGGGCTTGCCCGGGATTGCCTGGGGAACCGTTTGTGCCTATCTTCTTGAAAAACTGATCCTGATGGTTTTTGTCCGGAAAAATTGCGGATTTGGCATAAGCGAGTATTTGAATGTGAGGCAGCATTTGCTTTATTCTTTACTTTTGTCGGCAGTTTTTATAGTGATCGAATATTTTATTTTTTAGCATGGATTTTATCATTGATGACCCAAAGCAGGATCAGGAATTTCGTCAGATACTCACCAAAATACGCCTTGCCAAAAGTGGTGAAACGGTTGAGCAGATGAAGCAACTTGGTCTTACTTACAAAATAAACTGGGGGGCATCCATCGTTTCTTTGCGCGAAATAGCTTTGCAATATCACCCCAATCATTTGCTTGCATTGAAACTCTGGAACAAGCAATGGCGCGAAACAATGATTCTGGCTTCCATGCTTGATGTTCCTTCTGAAGTGACTGAAGAACAGATGGATTACTGGACAAAAAGTTTGGAAACTACTGAAATTGCTGAGACACTGAATACCTGGTTATGGTCGAAAACAAAATTTGCCTTTGTCAAATCACTGGAATGGTGCCTGGGAAAGAAACATCTGGTCCGTTTTGCCGGTTTAAACCTGATGGGTCGGCTGGCCATTGCAGAAAAGTCAGAATTGGACGAACTTTTTGAGCCATTTTTTGACGTTTTGTCACCTTTGGCCAAAGATCCAAAATTGAAGCAGGTTTTTTACCGTTCATTTATTTTGCTTGGCATGAAAAGCAAAAGTATGAACGAAATGGCTATTTTATTTGCTGAAGGTATGAAAGAGTTTGATTCAGAGGATAGTAGTAGTCTGGCAGAAATGATCCTGACAGAACTTACAAGTGAATACGTTCAGGAATCTTTTGTTAAGAATACTTAACATGGAGCAAAGTATCAAAAAGGCTGATTACTTTTGGTACAGTTTTTATGCTTCAAAGAGGAAATTAAAATTTTAAACTATGGATATTACCAAATCTTCGAATCCCGTTTTCGGAAAAAATATTTTTAGTCAGACGGCCACCAGTGCCAGCGACGGAGTGATGACCGTGAACGGAACCATTAACAAAACTGGTTTAATGCTGCTGATTGTAATTTTTGCGGCCACATTTACCTGGCGCAAATTCTTTGGGGCAATTGACCCTGCCACACCAGGAGTTTTGCCACAGGGTATTTTGTTGTGGACCATTGTTGGCGCAATTGGCGGTTTAATTACCGCGCTGATTACCGCATTCAGTCCACGCCGTGCTGCAATGACTGCCCCGATTTATGCAGTATTTCAGGGATTATTCCTGGGTGCTATTTCGGCAATGTTTGAAGCCATGTATCCCGGACTGGTCATGCGTGCAGTTTCGCTTACATTTGGCGTATTTTTCATTATGCTTTTGTTATACCGGTCGGGAACTATTCGTGCAACTCAAAAATTCAGGACAATCATATTGGCAGCAACAGGCGGTATCGCCTTAGTTTACCTGGTTAGCTTTATTGCCAGCATGTTCGGTACTAATTTCGGATTTATGTACGGAAATGGCTGGATAGGAATTGGCTTCAGTTTATTCGTTGTTGCAATTGCTGCCCTCAGCCTGATTCTCGATTTCGATATGATTACCCAGGGTGCCAATGCACACGCCCCCAAATACATGGAATGGTATGGCGCTTTCGGATTGATGGTCACATTAATCTGGCTGTATCTCGAGATGCTCAGGTTACTTTCCAAGTTTGCAAGTCGTGATTAATCTTCAGATTCCATATCAAATAAACTATTCAACAGGGACTTCGGTCCCTGTTTTTGTTATAAGGTAGTTAAAACTAAGAAATATAGTAAATAAACTATACTATATAGTTTGAAAACTAAAAAATATAGTTACATTTGAGCAAAGCTTTACAACTATGAAACATCTCACCAATCGCGAAGAAGAAATTATGGAAATCTTTTGGGAAAAAGGTTCCCTGTTTGTCAAAGAGGTTATCGACTTGCTGACAGACCCCAAACCGCACTATAACACTATTTCGACTATTGTGCGTGGTCTGGAAGAAAAAGGTTTTGTTGGCCACGAACAGTTTGGAAACACACACCGGTATTTTGCGGTTATCTCGCGCGAAGAATTCAGCCGGAACACCCTGAAAAGCATGGTGGGTAAATACTTCAATCAATCGTATGCCTCGGTGGTTTCGATGTTTGTGCAGGAAGAGAAAATCTCGTTGGAAGAGATTCAGGAACTGATCAGGCAGGCTGAAAACGCGAAAAAGGAACAATAAAAACCGATCAATATGAACACCTTTCTGATTTACATCCTGGAATCAACTATCTGCATCAGTGTGTTTTACCTGTTGTTTCGGCTGCTGATGCGCAAAGAGGCTTCGTTTGCCGTTAACCGGACTACATTGCTCACGATTGTGGCGGCTTCGGTGATTGTTCCGCTGGTTCAGTTGCCGCAACTGTTGCAAACACCCGTGCATGTGGAGCTGATTCCTGAATTCTCGGAAAACAAAATACAAATCCAAAACCTACCCGGATCAGAAAATGCAACATCTTTTGAGGTTCAGCAACCTTTCAGCGAGTCAACACCCGCAACAAACGAGCTGACGATTCCGCTGGAAACTTTGCTCCGGTATTTTTATCTGGCTGGTGTGGTGATTGTACTTCTTTTTTTACTCCAAAATATTATCCGGATTTTATTTCTGGCGCGGAAAGCAACAGTGCAGCAAATGGAGGGCTACCGACTTTTGATTGTTGACAGCGAAGTGCCCAGTTTTGCTTTTGGTCGGTCTGTTGTCATTTCTCAGACTGATTACGATGCGCACGGTTCGGCTATTCTGGTGCACGAACAAGCCCACATCCGGCTGAATCATTTTGTCGATTTGCTGCTGCTCGAACTGATCAGGACCATTCATTGGTTTAACCCGGCGGTTTACGCTCTGATCGGTGATATGAAAGAAATCCACGAGTTTCAGGCCGACCAGCAAACCCTTTATTCAGGCATCGATGCCAAACAATATCAATTACTCATTATTCGAAAAGGGGTGGGGCCAAGGCGGTTCGCCCTTGCAAACAGTTTTAATCATTGTCAAATTAAAAAACGAATTACCATGATGAACAAACAAAAAACCAGTAAAGCATGGCGTTGGAAGGTGGCGACCTTCCTACCATTGCTTGCTCTTCTGCTGATGGCATTCGGCAACCGGAGCGAAACAACTCTCGAAAAGAATACACCAAGCGAAAAGCTTAATGTGCTTCAATCGAGACTCAAAAATGATGTTAAACCCGCCACAGCAGAGATAGTTCCCACGATCTCTAAGAAAAACTTTATTCAGAATGCTAAAAAGAAAAAGACTGAAAATACGACTCCGAAAAAGGAGCAAACAGTACAATCTTCAGAAAAACCAGTAAAGGGGAAAGTTGTCGATGCCAATGAAAAACCATTGGAAGGGGCTTCAGTTGTCGTATCGGGCAAGACAATGGGTACAGTTACCGACAAGGATGGTGTTTTCAACTTAAACCTCAGTGATACAAGCTCTATTGTCGTTTCATATGTTGGATTTAAGTCAGTTAAGGTAGTTCCCAATTTTGAAAAATCAATGATAATCAATATGGAACCTGAAAATATTGAAATTGATAAAGTCGTTGTAGTTGCCTATGGCATTCAGAAAAAACAAGAGATGACCATAAAGGGGTCAAAGAATAATGAGGGAAATCTCGCTTTGGGTAATAAAGAGATTTTCACCATTGTTGAGCAAATGCCTGAATTTCCTGGCGGGTCACTGGCTTTACGAATGTACATCATACAGCAAATTAAATATCCATTGTTGGCTCAAGAGCATGGTATTCAAGGTGAAGTATTTGTGAGTTTTGTAATAAATAGTTATGGGGTGGTATCCAATGTGAAAATTGCAAGGTCAGTAGATCCTGCTCTTGATAACGAAGCAATAAGGGTTATCTACACCATGCCCAAATGGAAGCCTGGTTTTCAGCAAGGTAAAGCTGTTGATGTAGCTTATACTTTGCCTATCACGTTTATCTTGCAGTAAAATGAGAACTATTTCAGTACTAATCATTTTCCTTCTTTCCGTCACAACTCTTTTTGCTCAAAAGGGAAAAGTTACCAGTGCCCTAAGCAATAAAGAAACAGGAAAGCTTGACAAAGCAATAGTTGCAATTGAAGAAGCTATTGATGCAACTAACCCGAAAACAGAAAGCTCAATCAACTGGGCAAGAACATGGGAGGTGCGCGGCGAAATTTATCAGGCAGTTTTTCAATCGAAAGACGAAAACTATAAAAAACTCCATGCCGATCCATTGGCCGAAGCTTTCAAATCGTACCAGAAAGCGATTGAGTTGGACAGCAAAAATAGGTTATCAAACAGCGTCAGGATTAAACTACAATTACTGATTGGCGATCTGATACTCCAGGCCGAAACCGCGTTTAACGCACAAAATTACGCGAGCGCATTTTCGTCTTTCGAGCAGATTCTCGCAATTGAAAACACTCAGGTTTACAAAGCAGAATCGCCCGAACAGGTTGATACGGTTATTATTTATAATGCAGCTTTGTCGGCCTACAATGCCAAATTGTACGATGAGGCCATTGAATACTTTAAAAAAGCGACATTTTACAAATACAACAAAGCGCAAACTTACGAGCGACTATCTGAAAGTTACCTTAGCAAAAAGGATACGGCAGGAACTTTGGACGCTCTGCAGCAGGGTTTAAAAGTATACCCCGGCAATAGTGCAATTCTTGTTCAACTCATCAATATTTATGAGAAAGGAAACCGCCTGGATGAAGCCATGAAGTATCTGGATTTGGCTATTTCGAATGACTCGAACAACGAATCTTTTTATCTCTTTCGGGGAATTTTATTAGCGCGAATGAATAAACCTGAAGAAGCGATAAAATCATACCTGAAAGCCATCGAATTGAAGCCAGGTAATTTCGACGCGTTTTTTAATCTGGGAATAGTTTATTACAATCTGGGTGTGATACAAATTGATGTAGCGAATTCAGTGCCAACTAATCAGCCCGAAAAGTATGAAACAGAGAAAAACAAGGCTGATTTAGAATTTAAAAAAGCTTTGCCCTATTTGGAAAAAGCTTATGAATTAAAAACTGACGACAGTTCATTACTTGAAGCATTGAAAAACGGGTATTACCGATTGAAAATGCTTGATAAATATGAAGCGATGATTGAACTTCTGAAGAAAATTAATCAATAACAATAAAAAATATAGACGATTTCCCTCGAATAAAAAAACTGCCGACTCTGGTGCGTCTCCATTGGCGGCAGCTTTAATCATTGTCAAATGAATTGTATTGCTACAACAGTTCAAAAATAGGAATTAAAGATCAAATTCAAAACTGGGGCTTCGGTCCCTGTTTTTGTATTCCGGCATTTAATGCTATTTTCGGCTTGACAAACGAAAAACCCACAGTATTTTATGGAAATCATTCCAGTGGTTGATAAGAAAACGGTTGAAGCATTTCACAAACTGCCAATCGGGATATATAAAAACGATAAGAACTGGGTCCCTCCGTTGCAGAAGATGATTGAAGATATTTTCGATCCTCAGAAAAATGCGGGATTTGTTCAGGGAGATGCGCGTCGTTGGCTGATTAAAGATGGAGATCATATCGTTGGCCGGATTGCAGCTTTTTACGATCGCAGTAAAATTGAAGAAGGAAAAGAGCAGGCCGGTTATATTGGTTTTTTTGAATGCTTTGACAATTACAAAGCTGCTGAAATACTTTTTAATACAGCCCGGGATTGGTTGAAAAGTGAAGGTTTCACTGCCATGGATGGACCTGTCAATTTTGGGGAGAATTTTTTTAACTGGGGTTTGCTGGTTGATGGTTTTCAACAACAAGGTTTCGGTATGCAATACCATAAACCTTATTACAAACAACTTTTCACAAATTATGGCTTCCAAACCTATTACCAGCAGTTTAGTTATCATTTAGACATCACCAACAGTCCCAACCTTCCTGACCGGTTCTGGAAAATTGCAGAGTGGGTCACCAGAAAAAAGGATTTTCAATACAAAACATTTTCGTTTAAAGAACAGGATCGGTGTATTAACGATTTTATTACCATTTATCAACAGGCATGGGATAGGCATGGTAATTATAAGCTCATCAACCCTAAAGACCTTCAAGCGATGATCAGGGATGCGCGCATCGTATTTGAAGAAGAATTTATCTGGTACGTGTATTATAAAGATGAACCCATCGCTTTTTATATGATGATGCCGGATATCAACCAAATATTAATTCATCTGAGAAATGGAAAACTGAGCCTTTTTAATATTTTGAAACTATTATACCTGAAACGAAAAAAGGTGATGACCCGGTGCCGTGTTTTAGTAATGGGCGTCATTCCCAGGTTTCAGGGCACAGGGATTGAATCCGGACTTTTTTGGCACCTCCGGCAGGTCATGCTGAAAAGGCCCTGGTATAAAGAAGTTGAATTGAGCTGGGTTGGAGATTTCAATCCTAAGATGATTGCTCTTTTTAACTCTGTTGGAAGTAAGTACGCAAAAACACACGAAACCTTGCGATATTTGTTCGACCGAAGCAAACCTTTTGAGCGTTTGCCAATCATAGAATAAAAGCAGGTCAAATGAGACATTATACTTAATTTATAATGAGCAAAAGGTCTATATTGCACTTATTCAATAGAAACAATGCGGTTAATTCAAGTCACTGATAAACAAACTCAAAAGCTTTTTCATCAGGTTCCGCACCTGATCTACAAAAATGATCCCAACTGGCCTTGCCCGTTGCATGGCATGGTTGAAGATGTATTTACCCCTGCAAAAAACCCATCTTTTAAAACCGGTGAAGCTATTCGTTGGGTATTAGTTAGTGAAAAAGATCAATTGCTTGGACGAATCGCAGCATTTATAAACCGGAAAAAAGCTTTCACTTTTGAACAGCCAACCGGAGGTTGTGGGTTCTTTGAGTGTGTAAATCAATTTGATGCTGCTAAAACATTGTTTGATGCAGCACGCGACTGGTTAAAAGAACGTGGAATGGCGGCCATGGACGGGCCAATTAATTTTGGCGAAAACTACATGAATTGGGGACTTCTCGTTGATGGATTTATGCATCAGGGATTCGGAATGCCCTATAATCCTCCTTATTATCTTGCTTTGTTCAGACAATTTGGCTTTGAAGTATATTTTGAACAATATAGTTATCACATTGATTATTCAAAACCTTTTCCTGAGCGCTTTTGGAAAATAGCCGGTTGGGTAGCCCAAAAACCAGGCTATTCATTTGAACATTTTTCATTCGATAAAAAAGAGAAATTCATTGATGATTTTTGCTACATCTACGACGAGGCCTGGCGGTTTCATGAACATTTCCAGCCTTTGGACAGGGAAGAACTCCACGATTTCATCAAATCATCCAAAGCTATCCTCGATCCTGAAATGGTTTGGTTTGCCTACCATGAAGGAGCGCCAATAGCCTTGTTTGTGATGGTCCCGGATATTAACCAGATTCTGAAAAAACTTAACGGCAAACTGAATTTTATTAATATCCTGAGATTTCTATATTTTAAACGGACGAAGACAATTAACCGTACCCGCATCCTGATAATGGGAGTAATTCCGAAATATCAGAAATCGGGTATCGAGTCTGCCATTTTCTGGCATCAGGAAAAAATGATGAAACACAAACCACAATACAAAGAAATTGAAATGTCGTGGGCCGGAGATTTTAATCCTAAAATTATTGCTATTTACAAGTCGGTCGGGGGTGTTCAGGTGAAAACCCATTACACCATGCGATATTTATTCGACCGAAGTGTGCCGTTCAAAAGAATGCCAATTATTGGTTCAGATGAATAGTTGATTAAATTGAGGAATTAATAATCAGAAATATTTGGAAATTAAATTCCTAAATGTAACTTTGCAGGCCGTTAAAAATAAAAGTAAAAGAGAATAAAATGAAAAAAGGGATACATCCAGCAAATTATCGTACTGTTGCATTCAAAGATATGTCAAACGGTCATGTATATATTACCAAATCAACTGTTAACACTAAAGAAACAGAAGTGGTTGACGGCGTTGAATACCCGGTGATCAAACTTGAAATTTCAAGTTCTTCACATCCATTTTATACCGGAAAAATGAAATTGGTTGACACAGCAGGACGAGTTGATAAATTCAACACCAGATATTCGAAACATATGGAAAACAGGAAAAAGTAATTCTGTTCCGGTAAAATATTGAAAAAGCTTCGCATTGGCGGGGCTTTTTTAGTTTCATAACATTCTGGAGCAGCAATCTGCTTTATGGTTTTTTGGCATGGCTATTGCCAAACTTAGCGATATTATTTTTTACGTTTTTCATCGGCCAGTATGGCAGGTGTGAAATGCAATTATTACTCAAAAACGATAATTTGTGATTATGCAGAATATATTTTTGTCCGGCTTAATGGATGAGGAGTCTGAATTTATTCCGATTCTGGATGATGATGATTTGGAATTGACCAATGTGGAAGTTCCTGACATTTTGCCAATATTACCTTTACGAAACACGGTCATGTTCCCGGGTATAGTGATGCCGATCACTGTCGGAAGGCAGAAATCGCTTCAATTGGTTCAGGAAGTTTACCGTGGAAACCGGTTACTGGGAACTGTTTCCCAAAAGGATGGCAGCGTTGATGATCCGGCACAAGCCGACCTTTACCAGACTGGCACTATTGCTCAGGTATTGAAGATTTTGGAGATGCCCGATGGAACTACTTCGGTGATTATCCAGGGTAAAAAACGGTTCGAAATACTGGATTATACGCAGGAATTCCCTTATTTCAGAGCTAAGATAAATCCAATCGAAGATATTCATCCTCAAGGTGATTCGGTCGAATTCTCGGCAGTTGTGGGTTCATTAAAAGACCTGTCAATAAAAATTGCCCAATATTCATCTCACATTTCTCCTGAAGCTTCATTTGCTGTTAAAAATATTGAGAACTCCACCTTCCTGATCAATTTTGTTTGTTCGAATGCCGACATTAAAGTCGAAGAAAAACAGGTTTTGCTTGGAATCAGCGACATCAAAGAACGTGGGATTCAGGCAATCAGTTATCTGGTCCGGGAAGTTCAGATGGCCGAACTTAAACGTGATATCCAGACTAAAGTAAAATCCGAACTTGATCAGCAGCAACGCGAATATTTGCTTAATCAGCAAATGAAAACCATTCAGGATGAATTGGGTGGAAATCCGGCCGAGCAGGAAATCCATGAATTCAAAGAAAGGGCAAAAGAAAAAAAATGGTCGGTTGAAGCAGCAAAACACTTTGAGAAGGAAGTACATAAGCTTTCCCGTTTAAATCCGGCTGCCGGTGAATATTCGGTTCAGTATGCTTATTGCCAGACCTTACTCGACCTTCCGTGGAATGAGTTTACCGAAGATATTTTTGATCTGAATCGGGCAACCAGTGTGCTCGATGAAGACCATTACGGCCTCGAAAAAGTAAAAGACCGGATATTGGAACATCTGGCAGTCCTGAAATTGAAAAATGACATGAAATCGCCTATTTTATGTCTTTACGGGCCTCCCGGAGTTGGAAAAACTTCGTTAGGCAAGTCAATAGCAAAAGCACTTGGACGACATTATATCAGGATGAGTTTGGGCGGATTACACGATGAAGCTGAAATCAGGGGACACCGTAAAACATATATCGGAGCAATGCCCGGACGAATTTTGCAAAACATTAAAAAGGCAAAATCCTCGAATCCGGTTTTTATTTTGGACGAACTCGACAAAGTATCCAATAATTTTCATGGCGATCCGGCTTCTGCCCTGCTTGAAGTTCTTGATCCGGAGCAAAATTTTGAGTTTCACGACAATTACGTTGAGCTGGAATATGATTTATCGAAAGTCATGTTTATAGCAACAGCAAACACATTGAGTACCATTGCCCCTGCTTTGCGCGACCGACTCGAACTAATTGAAGTCAGCGGTTATCTGGTCGAAGAAAAAATAGAAATCGCCCGGCGGCACCTGATCCCCAAACAGCTCGAAAATCATGGGGTAGGAGCGAATCAGGTGGTTTTCTCCAATGAAATTATTCAACACATTATTGAAAATTATACCCGGGAATCCGGTGTTCGGGAACTGGATAAAAAAATTGCCAAAATTGCCCGCCGGATTGCAAAAAAGATTGCCTTCGAGGAGAACTATAACATTGATCTGACCAAAACCGATATCAGGGAATACCTGGGGGTGATACAATACACCAAAGAAATTTATCAGGGCAATGAATTTGCCGGAGTAGTGACTGGTTTGGCATGGACTGCTGTTGGCGGCGAAATTTTATATGTGGAAACCAGCCTGAGCAAGGGCAAAGGTACCCTGACCTTAACCGGAAACCTGGGTGATGTAATGAAAGAGTCGGCTATGCTGGCCCATGAATACCTTCGCTCGCATGCTGAACAATTGGGTTTAAATCCTGAAGTTTTTGACCGGTTTAACGTTCATGTTCATGTTCCTGAAGGCGCTATCCCGAAAGACGGCCCATCGGCTGGAATTACCATGGTTACTTCCATTGCATCTGCATTCACCCAGCGAAAAATCCGAAAAAATCTGGCTATGACAGGCGAGATTACCCTGCGTGGGAAAGTTTTACCCGTCGGAGGTATTAAAGAAAAAATCCTGGCCGCCAAACGTGCCGGAATTAAAGAAATAATACTGTCGGATGGAAACCGCAAGGACCTGGAGGAAATAAAGGAAGTCTATATTAAAGGTCTTAAATTTCATCATGTAAATACTATTCTGGAGGTGCTTGATTTTGCCCTGCTTGAAGCAAGAGTAGATAAGCCCTTAAAGATTGAATAAGCTGGACAGGAACAATAAAAAAGCGGACGGCAGGTCACAGAAAAGCCTTCAGTTGTCCGTTTTCGTTCGACTAGGGCAAGGTTGGAAATAAATCCAATTTTTCCAGATGCAGGAGATGGCTCTTTGTAATGTCTTCTTCGAGCACATTGTGGCCGAAACTAATCAGGCATTTCAGGTTTTTTTTATCAACCCGTTTCAAATATTTCAGGTTAATAAAGGTTGACCTGCTTACTTTGAAAAGAGCTGGTGAATTAAGCGTTTCAGCCAGAATATTCAGATTTCGGGTTATTGTTTCTATTGTCCCGTCCTGCAAATAAAGGTTACAATTGTTCGCCTTTGACTTCATCATTACAATATCTTTAACTCCTGTAATCAGCACCCCGTTTGTAGTCGGAAGTTTTATTTTTGGGGCATCCGACTGCGATTGGATGAACAGTTCAACTTTTCTGGAGAATTTCTTTTTTTCTGTTTTTTCCTGAAATTTATGGATTACGATTTCCAGATCTTCAATGCAGAATGGTTTGACAAGGAAATCGAGTGGTTGAATATCTATGGCGTCATAAGCATATTTTGGATGAGCCGTTGTAAAAACAATTTCAGAACGGAAATTTTCTGAATGAATCTGATCTGCAACCTGAAGCCCGTTCATGTCGGGCATATCAATATCTAAAAAAACCAAATCAGGCAAATTCTGTTTGACTAAATCCAGCCCTTTTTGAGCCTGAGTTTCTTTTCCTGTAACCTGGATATTTGGAAAAAACCGCAGATACATCTCAAGTAAATGGATGGCTTCCGGTTCGTCGTCTATAATAATTGCAGAAATGTTAGTTGAATCCATGTTCCGATCAATCAATGTTTAATTTAGTCAGGTTTCTGATGTGCTGTTTTGATCCTTTTACCAGATATTCCTTTCCATCATGAAATAATAATATCGTATTGCTATTCTTGAAAACCTTACGGATGTATCTCTTGTTAATCAGGTATTTTCGGCTTGAGCGCAGAAAATCATTGGGATCAACCAGTGCTTCAATTTTGGAAAGAAACATATAGATTACTTCCATTCGGTTTCGGGTCAAATACATTTCAGTAAAAATTCCATCGGCCATGCAATATAGAATTTCATCCTGATCAATCAGAATATACCCTTTGGAGGTATGAAACCGTAACCTTTTCTCTTCAGTTGATTTTTCAATGATCTGTTTTATTTTTAACTGAACACTGTTCTGTTTAATCAGATGAACCTGACCAATTATTCTATTGAGTTTGTCTTTTTGAACAGGTTTGAGCAGGTAGTGATAAATCCCGTTATGAATGGCCTGGACTGCATTATCCTTGGAATCGGAAATAAATACAATCGTGGTGTCGGTGAATTTGGTTTTAATAAATTGGAGTAGCTCGGTAGCCTTCTCACCTTTTGATGGAAATTCAAGTAATACAATATCCGGATTAAAATGTAGAATTTTTAATAAGGCCTGATCAGAATCTTCAACAATGTCAATCCTTTCAATCAAAAGATTAACACTCAGGATTTCCTGAGTGTGAGTGACTGATTCAGGCACACTGTCAACAATTAAAACACAGATTTTGTGTTCCATACGATTAGTTGATCTTGATTTGAAGTTCAGCACTAAAGATAATAACATATTGTAGTTCTCCCGTTATTTCAAAAAAAAAGATTTGCAAATAATCTTGTCAGGATAAAACTGTTCATGATAGGGAAAAAATGAAGATTTAATACTGCCGGAGGGCAATGATGTAAAAAATGCATGATTGAATTTATCTAATTAAAATTCAAATTACATTGGGGATGTCTAATTTTGTGTATTCCTAAAGATCGAAAATCGCTTAAATCTCAATGAATTAAAGTTATTTCCATTTATTCAGCATTTGTTCGGCTGACTTTAAATTATCTGTCCCTTATTTATATATATTTATGCTTAGAAACCATTACCGAATTTGATTGTTTAATCTTCGTAGTTTTAAAAATTGATTCATTATATATTAAATACAAAACCTCCTGGAATGAGAAAAAACTTTCTTCCCTGGCATTTCTCAGAGCATTTGAAAGCATGCATCCCTTTTATATTTTTAACTGTTTTTTTCATTGTTGTTCCCTTATCCCAGAAGGCAAATGCAAATGACGAACCGGAAGAATTTGTTGAAGATCATTCTCATGAGGACATTCAACGCGGAAAACGTTTTTTTATAGGACTTTTACCTAAAGATCGCAAATTCGAAACATGTGTATCTTGTCATAACTTAAATCATTCGAATAAATTTAACTGGAATCCGTCGGCCATGGCTATTGCCGTGAAATTTAAAGAAAAGGATTTTGCTGAGTTTCAGAGTGCTGTGATGCAGCCTAATGGAACGAAAATAGAATTATCGCACAAGGATATTAAAATTGAGGAAGAAGATCTTCGAAAAGTAAAGCAGTATTTGGATAATCTTGCCATCACCGGACCTCCTTCCGAAGGCCCTACAATTACTCAGATCATGATATTTTTATTTTTGGGCTTGTTGATGACTTTGGCATTACTTGATCTTATTTTTTTTCGTAAGGTTAAATACCGTTTTGTTACTGTTCTGATTCTTATTATGGCTATAGTCGTTCAGGTTAAAATGGTTGCTGATGCTGCCATTAATCTTGGAAGGACACCAAATTATGCCCCGGATCAGCCCATCAAGTTTTCACATAAAGTACATGCAGGCGATAATAAAATTGATTGTAAATATTGTCATCATAATGCTGAATTTGACAAATCAGCGGGTATTCCGGCAATGGAATTGTGTATGAATTGTCATGTTCTGGTGCGGGAAGGAGCCAATTCAGGCAAATTTGAAATTGCCAAGGTGGTGGATGCCAATGAAAACAAGAAGCTGGTTGAATGGATCAGGATTCATAATTTACCCGACCATGTCTTTTTCAGTCATGCACAACATGTTGGAATTGCCAAAGTTGATTGTAAACAATGCCATGGAGCAGTAGAGGAAATGGACGTAATGAGCCAAAACAGCGATTTATCAATGGGCTGGTGTATCAATTGCCATCGTGAAACCAAGGTGAACTTTAAAGACAATGCTTATTACGACAATTATATGAAACTGCATGATCAACTGAAAGGTGGAGGAATTGATACCATCCGTGCGGTGAATATTGGAGCCAACGATTGCATGCGATGCCATTACTAGAAAGTTTCGAGTTGCATGTTGCGGGTTCCAAGTTGCACGAGTGAGATTATCTATTAATGGAACGGATTGGAAAGTAATTGTAAGAAGCAGTTGTTCACCCTGAAGGGGTGGAATATTAATAGCCCGGGGTGAAATGAGGAACGAACGCAACCCCGGGGAAAAGTGACGAAGCCGAAGGCCGTCCGCGAGATAACGTTGATTTAGGTCAATATCTTATTTCGGAGGGAATGGAGAATTCCAAATTCAGGATTTGTAGTGTAGAAAAAAATAAGAAACATCGAATAAGAAATAAGAAACATCAAATTGACTGTTCCTGATTCCTTATTTCTTGTTCAACATTCGATATTGAATTTTAATTTTGAAAAAATATACCGTTGATGAAGACATACTGGAGAAGTATAGAAGAACTTTCCAATCCAAAAGAGTTACGCCGTGAAGAGGTGCGTGAAGAAGCCAAACAAAAGAGCATGTTGATGAGAGGCGATAACGAGCTGAATGCCGCTTCGAGACGCGATTTTCTGAAAACATTTGGATTTGGCATTGCAGCAGCTTCAATCGTAGCCAGTTGTAAAAGACCAGTTGATAAAGCAATTCCATATTTGATCAAGCCTGATGAGATTAATCCTGGTACGGCCAATTACTACGCGTCTTCCTATTTTGAAGGAAATGAATACGGTAGTATCATTGTTAAAGTTCGCGATGGAAGGCCAATCAAGATAGAAGGAAATGAGTTGAGTTCCATTTCCCAGGGCGGAACAAGCGCCCGGATTCAGGCTTCGGTATTGAATCTTTACGACGATGCCCGTTTTAAAGGCCCATCAAAAAACGGACAGGAAATTGCCTGGGAAAAAGCTGATGAAGAGATTGTTGCCCAATTAGCTAATTTAAAGGCTCAAAACGGGAAAGTGGTACTGTTGAGTTCTACCATCATTTCACCAACCACCCGCGAGGTTATCAGTAAGTTTGCTGAAAAACAGACCAATACCGAATGGATTCAGTATGATCCGGTTTCGGCATCCGGAATTTTAGAAGCCAACCAGAAAAGTTTTGGTTCTTCTTTTATTCCTGACTATCAATTTAAGAAAGCTAAAGTTGTTGTTAGTTTTGATGGCGATTTTCTCGGTAGCTGGCTATCGGTTGTTGAATATACCAAAGGATATACTGCTGCACGGCAGTTACAGAATGGCCGTAACGAAATGCTCAGGCATTATCAGTTTGAAGCCGGTATGACTTTGAGCGGTTCCAATGCTGATGTTCGCTTCCCGATCAAACCTTCGGAAGAAGGCGCGATTGTTCTGGCTCTGTACAATGCTGTTGCCAAAGCAAAAGGAGGACAGGTACTTTTCGGAGCCCAATCAACAGTTGATATCAGCGAACTGGCCAAAGATCTTCTGGAAAATGAAAAGCAAAGCATTGTGATCTCCGGAAGCAATGATGTGAATATCCAGTTGCTCATAAATGGAATCAATCAGATGCTTGGCAATTACGGACAAACCATCGGTTTGGAAAATCCGCTCCTGACCAAGCAAGGCATTGATGGGAATATGGATCGTTTGCTTTCGGATTTGAAAACCGGCAATGTGAAAGCATTACTGGTTTGGAATGCGAATCCGGTTTATGATCATCCGAAAGGAAAAGAATTTGCAGAAGCAATCAAAAAAACAGGTCTGAGTGTTTCTTTTTCGGAAAGGCCCGACGAAACAACAGCGCTTTGCCAGTATGTTTTACCTGAAAGCAATCTTCTGGAAAGTTGGAATGATATGGAACCTAAAGCCGGAATTTACAGTCTTTCCCAACCTGTAATTGCCCCTATTTTCAATAGCCGTCAGCCCCAGGCGATCCTACTCAAATGGATTGGCGCCGAAAATAATTACCGTGATTACCTGAAAAACTTTTGGAAAGAAAACCAATTTCCGAAGCAGAAAGATATTACAGATTTCCGGCAGTTCTGGAATGCTGCATTGCAGAATGGAGTTTTCGAAACAGTTCAGGAAACGAAATTAACGTATAGACCTGATGGATTAAGTCAGGCGGCAGGCCAGATAAAAAGTTCAGTTGCCGGAATAGAAGTGGTTATTTATGAAAGTATTGCCATTGGAAACGGAAAACAGGCCAACAATCCCTGGTTGCAGGAATTACCCGATCCGGTTGCCAAAATCAGTTGGGATAACTTTGCGGCTGTTCCGGTTGCTTATGCCACTGAAAATGGTTTGAAAAACGAAGATGTTATTTTGGTAAATGGTATCGAATTACCTGTCTTTGTTCAGCCCGGACAAGCTAAAGATACCATTTCCGTTGCACTGGGTTACGGCCGTGAAATTGCCGGGAAAGTGGGCGATCAAACCGGAACAAATCTATATCCATTTGTTGGAACTGAAACCGGAACACGTCAGTATTTCATGACTTCAGTAAAAATTGAAAAAGTTCCGGGAAAAATATTTGAACTGGCCATATCCCAAACGCATTATTCCATGGAAGGCCGGGCAATAGTTCGCGAAACGACTTTGGATGAATACCTCAAAAATCCGGTTTCCGGGAACGAAAAACAAGCTGAAGATGAATCGAAGTCGGTAACTTTATACAAAGCGCCGGTTTATAACGGGCACCACTGGGGAATGGCTGTTGACCTGAACTCATGTACAGGTTGTGGAAATTGTGCAATTGCCTGTCAGGCCGAAAATAATATTCAGGTAATTGGCAAAGAACAAGTTCGTAACCGCCGCATCATGCACTGGATCAGGATTGACCGGTATTATTCCGAAAATCCTGAAAATCCAAAAGTATCATTCCAGCCGGTCATGTGCCAGCACTGTGGAAATGCTCCCTGCGAAAATGTTTGCCCGGTAGCGGCAACTCCTCACAGCGAAGAAGGTTTGAACCAGATGGCTTATAACCGCTGTGTCGGAACCAAATATTGTGTGAACAACTGCCCTTATAAAGTGCGACGTTTTAACTGGTTCCAGTATGTAAAGAACGATAAGTTTGACTTCGCTTCGAACAGTGATTTGGGCCGTATGGTGCTGAACCCCGATGTTACCGTACGTTCGCGTGGAGTGGTTGAGAAATGCTCGATGTGTGTTCAAAGGATTCAGGAGAAAAAACAATTGGCTAAACTGGAAGGAAGAGCCATTGCTGACGGAGAAATCAAAACGGCCTGTTCACAGTCGTGCCCTGGTAATGCCATTATTTTTGGTGACCTGGAAGATCCTGAAAGCCGTATTTCAAGACTGTTTCAGGACAAAAGAAATTACCATTTGCTGGATGAATTGCACACTTTGCCATCAGTTGGTTACCTGACCAAAGTTAGAAATTCAAATGCGTGATCAACATATATAGAAAATAGGTCGGATTATGTACAAAACGGAGATACGAGGAAAATTAATAGACGGAGAGAAATCTCTCGGTCAGATTTCGCAGGAGATACTTGCACCTATTGATGCCAAAACCCCGAGGTGGTGGTTCATTGCAATGGGAATAAGTTTGGCAATGCTTGCATTTGGGGTAAAAAGTATTTATGTCACCCTTACTCAGGGAATTGGTACCTGGGGTGTGAACAGCACTGTGGCCTGGGGTTGGGAAATTATCAATTTTGTATGGTGGATTGGAATTGGCCACGCCGGAACGGCATTCTCCATATTTTTGCTGATTTTACGCCAGAAATGGAGAACCGCAATTAACCGTGCTGCCGAAGCAATGACCGTAGTTGCCGTTTTTTGTGCCGCTCTGTTTCCATTGATGCACATGGGGCGGCCCTGGCTGTTCTTCTATATTTTCCCCTATCCAAACACAAGAGGTCCGTTGTGGGTAAACTTTAACTCACCGCTTTTCTGGGATTTTATGGCTATCTCGGCATATCTGCTCATATCGGCCAGTTTCTGGTATTTTGGTATGGTTCCCGATTTTGCTACCATTCGCGATACGACCAAATCGAAAATAAAAAAGGCAGTCTATGGATTTTTCGCCTTCGGATGGACAGGTTCATCCAAAGAATGGATGCGATACGAAGGATTAGCTTTTGTATTGGGAGGAATCGCTGCCGTTCTGGTTGTTTCCGTGCATTCCATTGTTTCAACTGACTTTGCGGTTTCGATTGAACCGGGCTGGCATACCACTTTATTTCCTCCTTACTTTGTGGTAGGGGCGATCTTCTCAGGATTTGCCATGGTTTTAACACTGGTTACCCTGATGAAAAAACTATATAAAATGGGCGATTTTATCACCGAAAACCACGTTGATGCAGTTTGCCGAATCCTGGTTTTTATCTCTCTGATCATGGGAACTGCCTATATTACCGAAATATTTATTGCCTGGTATTCGGGTTCGGAATACGAAATGTACACTTTCTTCAAGAATAGGATTACCGGAGAATACGCGATACAGTTTTGGGGAATGTTCATTTTCAATGCGCTCTTGCCTCAATTATTCTGGTCGAGAAAAATTCGCCGTAATCTTTGGATTGTGTTTATTATTTCGCTCTTTATTAATCTGGGAATGTGGTTCGAACGGTTTAATATCGTCGTTACTTCCTTATCGAAGAACTTTTTACCGGCAAGCTGGGCTGAATATCATCCCACGATTATTGAAATTGGATTTTTCGTAGGTACTCTCGGAATGTTTTCGGCCGGAGTCCTGTTATTCTTCCGTTACATTCCACAGATTGCGATCGCTGAAGTCAAGATGATTTCGAAATACAACACACAGCAATACGATCATCTTAAACCCGGACATCATGATTATGAATAAAAGATATTTAGTAGGTGTTTTCGACAACGAGCATACGCTGGTTGATGCATTTGAGAAGGCTTTGGAGGAAGGTGTTGTCATAGAAGAAGTTTACACACCTTACCCGATTCATGAGATTTTGACTGGCATGAAGAATAAGACTCGCATTTCTTATGCGGCATTTTTCTACGGATTATTTGGAGCTGTCACTCTTCTAGGTGGAATGTATTATGCTGCAGTAATTGACTGGCCGCTTCATTTCGGTGGAAAGCCATTCAATACATTCCCGTCATTTATTGTGGTTACCATTGTTGCAACTATTTTAACGATTACTATTTTAACCTTGCTGACTTTTTCGGTACGTTCAAAAATTTATCCCGGAAAAAAGGCTGATATCATTGATATACGGGCTACAGATGATAAATTTATCATTCTCCTCGATCAGGATAAAATGGGGATGGAAAAGCCGGAAGTAACCAGTTTATTCCAAACATATGGAGCTACTGAAGTGTATGAAAAGGAAGCGAATTCAAACTGAATAAATGTTTAGCGAATGAACCTGAAAAGAATAACAAAAAATATAGTGACTGTCAGCCTGATCATCGTTATGGGATCATGCGACCGTGATCGTAAATCCACGGGATGGGAGTATTTTGACGATATGGCGCATTCACCGGCATACGAAACCTATTCGCCAAATCCAAATTTCGCCGATGGAAAAACGATGCGCAATCCTGTTGAAGGGACAATTCCACTAGGTTATACACCCTATCTGTATTTAAAAACAGATGAAGACCGTTTGAAAGCCGGGAAAGAACTGGTTAATCCATATGTTGCTGATGCAAAAAACCTGGAACGTGGCAAACAGGTTTATAATGGATTTTGCCTGACTTGCCATGGAGAAACGGGAGATGGTCAAGGTTTTCTCTTTACAAGTAAAAAATATCCTTATCCACCCGGAAATTTATTGTCAGCTAAAGTCAGGAATAATCCGGAAGGTGAGATATTCCACGTGATTACTGTCGGATTTGGCGTAATGCCGCAACATGGCTCTCAGGTTCGTCCTGATGACCGCTGGAAGGTGGCGATGTATATCAAGAATGTGCTGCAAAAATAGCGATGCGGGTTACGGGGTGCGGGATGCGAGTTTCGGGTTTCGGGTTGTGAACGAGATTATCCTTTGCCGTCTGCTTCAGCAGACGGATTCAAATTAAACAAAAAGCCGTCCGCGATAGGCTTTCTTTAAAGCAATAGTAATGTTTCGGACGGAAAAGAAATAATCCTCAAAAAAAGAGGAAAAAAATAAAAGGCAGAATGAAAAATATGGACACAACGGAAGATTGGTTAATTGTTCCTCAAAAATTTAAAAACCTGTTGTATGGGTTGATTGGCATCGGAATTATTTCGATGGTTGCCGGATTTGTACTGGATCCACACCGGGCATGGGCCAACTACCTTTTGAACAACTATTATTTTGTGTCGCTGGCAATCGGCGCCGCCTTTTTTGGCGCCATCCAATACATTGCACAGGCAGGCTGGTCTTCCGCCTTTAAACGGATCCCTGAAGCCATGGCCTCCTATCTTCCGGTTGCCGCAGTTTTCTTTTTCCTGATGTATTTTGGGATGCACTCCCTGTTTCACTGGTCGCACGAAGGAATCACCGAGACTGATAAATTGCTTGCCCATAAAGCTCCTTACCTGAATATCCCGTTTTTCTTCTTGCGGGTGATCTTGTTTTTCGGATTGTGGATTGTAATGGTCAGGCTACTTCGAAAAATATCGCTGAAGGAAGATGCGGAAGGTGGAATGGATCATTTTTACAAGTCGGAAAAATATTCAAAAGTGATTATTTTCATCATCGCCATAAGTTTCACCCTTTTTGCCATTGATATGATTATGTCGCTCGAACCTCACTGGTTTAGCGCTTTATTTGCTGCAAAAAGTTTTATCGCTGCCTTTCTGCATGCCGCGACCGTTATAACACTTATCGTGATCATCCTTCACAAAACAGGGCACTTAACTATGCTTAACCGAAGCCACCTGCACGATTTTTCAAGGTATATTTTCATGCTTTCCATTGTTTGGGGCTACTTCAATTTTGCTGAATTCATGATTATCTGGTACGGCAATATTCCTGAAGAAACCATATTCTTTGTCAACCGTTCAAAGGGGGTATTTGGTGTGCTGTTTTTCGTCAACATCATTCTAAACTGGTTCATCCCATTTCTGTTCCTGATGCCACGAATGACTTCCAGAAGCAAATTGTTTATGGTTCCGGTAATCGTTTTGTTAATAATTGGCCAATATACCGAGTTGTATTATTACATCTGGCCGGCTGTGGTTCACGAAGCCAAATTTGGTATTCTTGAAATCGGTACTTATCTTGGATTCCTGGGGCTATTTACTTTGGTCGTTACACACACTTTATCAAAAGCAAGCCTGGTTCCCAAGAATCACCCTTATCTGGAAGAAAGCATTTACCATCAGTTCTGATGTTTTCAATAGGATCATGAAAAATTCCATTAGGGATTTAGTCTATTTTTATGTCAGAAAAAAAGTCGTATGAATTCATTCAGATATTGGTCTCTCGTTTTGCTCAGTTTAATTGGATTGAATGGAAATTCCCAGAATCAGGAAAAAGACATCCTAACCACCTTTCACACTATTTCGAGCCACGATTTACTGAACGATGCTGCTGAATTGACTTCTGCCAGGTACGGCGGCCGCTTATCCGGTTCTCCGGGCTATCAGGCCGCAGCCGAATGGGTGGCTAATCAGCTTAAAATCGCCGGAGTAAAACCCGGACTGAGCGATGGGACTTATTTGCAGTATTTTCCGAATGCGTATAGCGATGTTCTCTCAACGGGCAGTGTTATTTTACTTGAAGGCGGGAACAATATGAGGAAAGAATATCAGTTTCCGAAGGACTATTTCCCAGGCTCAAACTCGGCTTCAGGAAATGTATCCGGTGAAGTGGTTTATGTTGGATTTGGCATTTCGGCGCCCGAATTAGACTACGATGATTATAAAAACATAGACGTAAAAGGCAAAATCCTGCTCATGGAAACCGGTCTTCCGTTTAGTGGCAAGGATTCCCTGCAACAATGGGAGCCGTATAGTTACCATCGGTATAAATTTCAGCAAGCAAAAAATATGGGTGCAGCCGGATTACTTTATGTCGGCAAAATTGCCAATCCGAATACTTCGTACATTGAAGGCTTTGTCTATGCTCATATTGGTGAAGCGATTGTCGAAGATTTGTTTAACGGAACAGACCGAAAATACGCCGAAATTCACAATGACATAAAGAAAAATGTACAGCCCAACTCGTTTGCATTAAATAAAAAAGTTGAGATTTCTGCCTCCACCAAACATTTTCCGGATAGCCGCTCGTGCAATGTGATTGGAATAATCGAAGGATCGGATTCAGTTCTGAAATCTGAAGCCATCATTTTGGGCGCTCACCTCGATGCTGTTGGAAGTCCGGGCTGTTTGTTTCCCGGGGCGCTCGACAACGCTTCCGGCTCAGTTGATATTCTGGCAGCAGCAAAAGCGCTTGTAGCTTCCGCAGTAAAACCTGCCCGTACCATTATTTTCGTGTTTTTTGGAGGTGAAGAATGTGGTCTTTTTGGTAGTACTAAACTGGTGGAATCGCCTGTTTGGCTAAAAGAAAAAGTGCTTTGCATGATCAACCTTGACATGGTGGGCAATGGAACCGGGTTTCAGCTAGGAAATGGAAAAAGTTTTCCGGAGATTTTGAAGCATTTTACCGATGCCAACGAAAAATACATTCATCGCGATCTTTCTGCCTCTGAATCTCGTGTCAACTATGGCAGACCGCGTACCGACGGTGCTATCTTCGAAAAAGCAGGATACAAAACTCTTGGTTTGGGAACTTCCGGAACTGTTAAACCAGTTTATTATCATCACCCGCTTGACAACACGGATGCTTTAACTCCGGAAATTATGGAAGATGCTGCTAAACTGCTCTACCTTGGAATACTTAAATTAGCCAATGATCAAACAATCACAACAAAATGAAGATTGACAACAGCAAATATGACGAAACCGGACAGCTAAAAAACGGCTGGTTCAAACAATATTTCAAAGACGGATCGGTGGCCTGCGAAGGCGGATACAGCAACGGAGAGCGTACCGGCGAATGGAAATTCTACCTGGTTAATGGTTTGGTAAAGGCCTTTGGAAATTTCGAAAATGGCAAGATGACCGGCGAATGGAACTGGTTTTGGGCAAGCGGCAAACTATGGCAAACCGGCTCATTTACAGAAGAACGTAAATCAGGCTTATGGAAACGGTACTACGAAAACGGCATACTTTGGGATGAAGGCGAATGCCGCGATAACAACAAGATTGGCATTTGGAAAACATACGATCAGGAAGGAAACCTGGTCAAAACACAGACGTTTAAAATCAAATAACGGAATTCTATAAGTTTATTAAATTGATTCCAGATATGAAAATACTTGCTATTGAAAAAGAATTACGGGGAGTATCAGACACCGATTACAAGCCCCATTTGGAAGCGGAGGCCCGAAAAGCCTGGGAACTTCACCAGGAAGGGCTGATCCGTGAATTGTATTTCACCGACGATCATTGTGCAGTGCTGGTACTGGAAGCCCGCGACAAGGTACATGCCCGCTACATTGTGGAGCAGTTGCCTCTCGTTCAGCAAAAACTCATTGACTTTGATTTTCATATCCTGAATACCTATCCGGGATTTCAAAGGTTATTTAAAACCTGATCCCGATCTTGTTTTTTAATCCATATCTTGCAGGATTAACCGGAATATGTTAGTTAAATTTGTGCGTGAAAGCCTGCCGAATGCCTTCTAAAAATAAAAACCATCTATATGAAACAGAAAATCATGTTCTTATTGATTGTGATCCAGATCACTTTTACTTCATTTTCGCAGGATTTAACTGGTTTGGCAAAAAATCTGGAAGCTCTTCAAAAGAACGATGCCAGCCTTGATCATCGTATAGATCAGCTTTCCAAACAAATTGACGATCTGATGTGGGAACAGAAAGTAGGCGATATTGCCCATGTTGACAAACTTTATATTTATGGCCCGCCGAAGTGGAAAGAAAAAAATCCGGATGCGATGGGTACCGGCAATCCGGTGAAATTCTGGATTTACACGTTTATTCCAAAAGGAGTTGACATTCACAAGAAATATCCGTTGATCGTGTTGCCGCATGGCGGGGTACACGCCGATTTCACTACCTATTATGCACATATTGTCAGAGAATTGGTGAGCCAGGGATATGTGGTGGTAGCACCCGAATATCGTGGAAGTACCGGCTACGGAAAAGCATTTTATGAAGCAATCGACTATGGTGGCCTTGAAGTCGAAGATGTTTACGCAAGTCGTAACTTTATGGTTGAGAACTTTGAATTTGTAGATCAGGACAGAGTTGGACTGGTAGGTTGGAGCCATGGAGGATTGATTACCCTGATGAATATTTTCGATCACCCCAACGATTTCCAATGTGCCTTTGCAGGTGTGCCTGTGAGCGATCTGATCGCCCGGATGGGCTATTACGACCAGGGTTACCGTGCCCAGTTTGAGGCCGATTACCACATTGGCCAGACTGCAAATCAGAATGTAGCCGAATACAGGCGGCGGTCACCGATCTGGAATGTCGAAAAAATGAAATCAACTCCTCTGTTAATTCATACCAACACAAACGATGACGATGTAAATGTTCTGGAAGTTGAACAATTGATCAGGGCGCTGAAAGCGGAAGGGAAAAAATTTGAGTATGAAATTTTTCAGGATGCGCCGGGTGGACATTCGTTCGACCGGATGGATTCGAAAACAGCACAGGAAATCAGGATTAAAATTCATGGTTTTCTGGCTAAAAATCTGAAACCTGAAAATCCGATCAGGAGTCTTTCTGACTTACGAAAGGCTGCTTATAAATTCTGAAGACAACTGAATTCCTGAATATTTTTAGCTTATGTAATCATAAATACAATCCACTATGCCATCGCGCGATTACCTCATCCGTCAGTTCGAAGAAATGGGATATTTTCTGGCGGTTCTGATTCAACGAATATTAAAACTGAAAGAAGAAAATCAACTGGAACAGATGGAAACTGTTGTCCGTGAGGAGCTGATTCAGGAATTGAAACTGGATATCGAACAGATCGTTATGCTCGAAAACGAAGAATTTTTATCGCTGGTTCAATCGAATTTCACTTCTGACGATCAGTTGGAAAAATTGGCCGACATTCTGATGGTTCTTAGTCAGGAAATTGAACATTCTTTTACATTGACCAAAGCCAATTATCTAAGGAAATCCCTGTTTCTGTTTGAACATCTTCAGGGTTCAAGCGCCAATTTTTCGTATGAGCGAAAAGTCAAAATTGAAGAACTTCAGGAATTGATTGGACGTACTGGACTGAAGGATTAGCATTCCGGACTTATTAAAACTTTAAATCATTAATCACCTTTACCATGAATTTTGAATTTTCAAAAGCAGACAAAAAACTGGTCAGGCAAATCATTGAAACTGGCTTACAAAGGGAATTTGCCAATGGACTAGTGAAAATGGGAAAGATTATCAGTAATTTGTAATTTATAATTCCATTCTATGGCCAGACACCGACCTCTCAATTCAGTTCTGATTAAACCCACCGGTCCGGATTGTAACCTGGATTGCACCTACTGTTTTTATCTCGAAAAGTCATCGCTGTTTCATCAAACGCCCACACATCGAATGAGTTCTGAAATTCAGGAGGAGCTTATTAGGCAGGTCATGCAACAATCTGGTGAAAACGTTTCACTGGCATGGCAAGGTGGTGAACCTACTTTGATGGGCCTCGACTTTTACAAACGGGCCATCGAACTGGAAAAAAAATACGGGCACAACCAGATGGTCGGGAATGGCCTGCAAACCAATGGCCTGTTGCTTGATAAAAACTGGGCAGCTTTCCTGAAAGAATACGACTGGCTTGTTGGTGTTTCGCTCGATGGGCCAGCTCACATCCACGACCGGTACCGCTTCGATAAAGGACAAAAAAGAACGCACAAACGCGTGGAGGAAAATGCCATCATGCTTCAGCAGGAAGGAGTTGCGGCCAATGCCATGTGCTGCCTGACTTCCTACTCCGTTCAATTTCCGGATGAATTGTATGCCTATTACAAAAGCTTGGGCTATACCTTTATGCAGTTTATCCCGATTGTAGAAACCGATAAAAATGATCCGGCCAAAGCTGCTCCTTTTTCCGTCTCGGCTGAAGATTACGGTAAATTCCTGATCAGGATGTTTGATTTGTGGATGGCTGATTTTGTTGATGGTGTTCCAACTACATCCATCCGGCATTTCGAATCCGTTTTCCATTCGTATGTAGGCATGGAAGCGCCTGAATGCACCATGATGAAGGAATGCGGCCCATACTTAGTGGTTGAACACAACGGTAATGTTTACAGTTGCGATTTCTTTGTGGAACCCAAATGGAAGCTGGGCAACATCATGCACGACCGGATTATCAATATGCTGAATACTAAAACACAGCAGACTTTTGGGGCTGCGAAGGCAGTTCTGCCGCGCGAATGCCGTCAATGCAGCTGGTTGCGCAGCTGTTATGGTGGTTGCACCAAAGACCGCATCAAAGACCCGGAAGATCACCGGAAGCCGAGATTCTGTAATTCGTATAAAATGTTTTTCAAATATGCTGATCCAACTTTGAAACAAATGGCTGTTCAATGGAAAGAACAACAGGCCATACTTCAGGTTAAGCAACAAACAGGCGGTGTGTACAATGCGTTTGACGATTTTATGGGGAAACATTATTAGT
>DMSQ01000030.1 GCA_003457135.1 Prolixibacteraceae bacterium | reverse complement strand
AATCGAAAACCCGGACTTTTTGGCGACAAAACAAGATTATCGCCCGGACCAACCGGGAAACAAAACTTCCCACTCGTCAGGCTTCCGGTTGCTTCCCAGTTCACATAGTCGAGAACCTGCGCATTGTAAGTAACCGTTCCTTTTATGATTGTAAAGCCTCGTAAGTAGGACACTACTCCCAGAATCCAGCTTTCGTAACGGTCGAGCATTATAAAATTGGGCGTTTTACCGGTATTGGTCCAGGTATTTTTAACATGCTCTATCAGATAAGGATTTTGGTTGGTATCGTATTTCAAATTTTTTGCGTAATCCGACTTCTTCGGAAAATTATAATCATTATAAATTAAAAGACTGTTTTTTGGGTCACCTTTTAGAAATTCACCTTTAAAAACAGGAGCTTCCCAAATCGAAAAATAAGGTTCAACTGCGTGATTCCATACATAGTGAAGCCATTCGGGACTGTTTCGGTGCTCCTGCATCGCAAAAATTACCAGTCTCTTATTCTCGGCAATCATAGTTTTAACTGGGGCCCAGCCTTCCTTTGCTTCGTAGGTATAAAAATATTGATTGATTCCCTGTTCATGAAAAATCTCGTCAAGCTCATTAATGTTGGTGCTGAAATCAAGAAACAGGGTCATGATTTTATCACGATTAGCATCCAGAAATTTTTTGATTTCGAGCATCGTTTGCCCAAACGGGATGGAGCTTCCGTCGGCTTTTTTAATCATTAGCTGATTTTGCTGCTTTTCCCATTCAAGGTAAAACCTGAATCCTCCAATATTTTGATCTAAAAGTTCCTGAATGGTGCGTGTTTCGTTCAAATTGGCATCGACGCCGGAGAAATTAGAGATAACAAAAATTGTTTCATCGTAAAGTTTGCTGGCAGGGTCATCGCTGGCTTTGGTAATAATAGCCGAGAATGAACATATCCAGTAAAAAAGTAAAACAATAAAACGAAGTTCAGTTCTCATCTTAAGCTTTTTAAATGGCAAAACCCATTCAGGGTTTGTAAAGAATTTTAAATCCCAAAATAATTTTCTGATTCAAAAATCTCAAATTTAGACGATTTATTCACCAATCGGGAAAGAAACGAAAAAATTTATATTTTTGTGGCTCGAAAATAAGGGCTGTTAGCTCAGTTGGTTTAGAGCATTACCTTGACAGGGTAGGGGTCACTGGTTCGAATCCAGTACAGCCCACGAGCCGTAATTGATTATCAATCAGTTACGGCTTTTAAATTACAAATTTGCACAACATTTGCACAACTCCTTTTAATATCGCCTTCAAAACCTGTTTAGTTTTTATTTTTAAACATCACTATTATAGACGTAAAGGTTGAAATTCCGATGTTATAAAAATCAAGCTTCCATACATTATTAACATACTGTGATAACATGTAGACTAAATTAGTTATATCAAGACTGTATTGGCTTGATAATGTGAGTGATACTAACACAATAACATTAAAAACCTGTTGAAATTAACATCAGTAACAATGGTTACAATGTAATAAAAATAGATGATTGTTTAGGTACATAACCGTCTGGATATCTGTGTATTATTTCGTGATTAAAATGTTACTTGCGAGTTTTTAAAGTGAGAAATTTAGATAAAAAATTGAGTGAAAATGGATCATATTTAGTGAAAATTGACAACTGAAAAATATTAAATCACAAATTCGCACAAGCTTAAAACTGCCTTTCTCCCAAGGCTGTCAATTACAAATTATTCATCATTGTCATTGAATGCTTCAGATTATTATATCATCTTCTATGAATAAATATTGACATACGAATATTACACTTGATCCAAATTCACCTTACTCCGAATCCTTTCCAGACATTTGTATTTCTGGTTCCTGGCACTGGCAGCATTGGCATAACCTAGCGAACTGGCAATTTCATCCCAACTAAGATTTTTGTAATAGAAACATTCGAGTAATTGTTTGCAGGGATCGCCAAGGATTTCAATGGCATTATTTACATCCTCATAAATATCCGGCGTGTTTTCAAACTCTGTGATAGTTATGTCGGCAAAAAGGTGGCTATAATCATCTTTAAGTGGTATTTCTCTTTTGTTTTGCCGGAGTTGATCCATCCATAAAAACCGGCAAATAGAATACAAGTAAGTACTTATCGTACAAGTCAGATCAAGTTTATTGGTATAAACCTTTTCAATGAGTATGACTAAGGCATCTTGAAACACATCCTTTGCTGCATCAACACTGCCTGAATTGTTGATTATCAGTTTTACAACCTTTGGAAATTCATATTCATACAAATCATTAAAGATACCCCGATCACCGTCAGTAATACCATTAATTATTCTGTCATTATTTATTCTTGTCCATTCATTTAAATCCTTTATAGAGCGGGAAATTTTGCTAAACATTGGAATATTATATCCTTCCTCCACTTCGTGAATAAGTGAGTCAAAACCAATGCTTAGTACGTCTTCAAGTGATTTCTGCTCTCTTTTTCTTTGCTGTACCTGATAATATTCAAATGCTTGTTTGCATAAATGGCTAAATCGCTCAATTTGTTTCTGCCGGAAAGTAAGGTATGCTGACTTTAATATTTCTGAAAGAGGAATAGGACTTTTATTTGTATCCCCATTTAGCCAGTGGTTTAATTCCTGATCGGCCAAATCCCATTGATTGTTTGTTAAGTCCATGATTGAAGCATTTGAAGTGTCAATCAAAAATACTTCAAAAAAATGCCAAAAGGAAGGGTGACATTTTAATCTTTTCAACATTAATGGTAAATACTAAAATCTTTACCATGAAAAATGCGATCCATTACATTCTAATTCTTGACCAGAGTGGTTCAATGAGTGACCTCAAAAAGGAAGTTATCCTCAGTTTTAATGAGCAGGTGGATATGATATTGAAACTGAAAAAAGAAGAACCTGAATCAAACATCAAACTTACCCTGTGTGCTTTTAATGATTCGGTTGATTTCAAGTTTATTGACCAGAATGTTGATCTAATCAAGAAATTAACTGATGCCGATTACCAGCCTGATTGTTGCACTGCCCTGTATGATGCCATTGGAGCATCGTTTGTGAAAATTACAGAACTATCCGAACCCGGCGATCAGGTGTTCTTTGCCATTTTTACGGATGGGCTTGAAAATGCCTCTAAACATTACCGGGCTGAGGATATTAAATTCAAACTTAATCAGGCTGAAAAAAATGGATGGGATGTCAAATTCTTTTGCCGGTATGAGGATAAGCTCATCTATCAAAGCCGGTTGAATCTTTCTGAAAAATATTTGGTAGGAATCACTCTAGATAAAGTTGGACTTGAAGTAATGGACGATGAAATTAGGTATAGCTTGAGTGAAATGGTGCATAAACAGAAGAAACAAAAGCAATGAATGTTTACTGATGTATTAATCAAAAAAATATGGAGACAACTAATCAAGATATTGATAAAATAGCTGTAATTTTAATGAAGGATGCAATTCCCCGGAAAGAGGTGCAGAACTTTGTTTTTGAAAAGATCAAATCTAAACCCCAAATACAAACTAACCATGAATAAGCCTATTGATTTTAGAAGTCCGACACATAATCTAAGTGAAGTCTTGTTTAATGTGAAATTACAGGACGTTTATTCCGATTTCAGGTTTCCAAACACACTGTTCAACCTGCCGATTGGAACACCCGATTACCGGGCTGTTGTGAACCAATCCAACGGTCAGATCATTTCAATTGTCAGCAAAAACTATCAACTCATCAGCAATCAGAAGGCTGTTGAAATGGGCAAAGAAATCTTTGCTCAAATCTATCCTTCGGTAAATGCCGATGAATTGATCCCTTACAAAGTGGTTGCCCCCAACTCAAAGGCTTCGGCACACATCGACCTGATCCATGAATCAGTTAATTTCAAAGTTTGGGATCAGGAAACCTGGTTGCCATTCCTTCGGACAACCAACAGTTACAATCGTTCCGTGGCATTGTCGTTTGAAATTGGATTTGTTAGGAAATTGTGTTCTAATGGTGTGCTGTTCAACAAAGACACGATGAAACTGAAGTACATTCACAACCGAAGCAATAAGATGGAAATAAGGAGCGATGCAAAGCAGATTGAGGCGGCTTTCGGCCTGTTTGCCGATCAATGTGTAAGCCTTCGGGATTATCCGGTTCCCAAAGAACTCATGTTCGCCTTGGTGTGCCAAATCCTTAATATCAATCTTGAATTGCCAAAAGACAACCAAGTAAATAAGAAGATTAATTCACTTCAAAACTTGATGGAACTGACAAAGATTCTTACAGCGAGATATACCACTGAATTGGGTTCAAATGCCTATGCAGCGTTTAATTTGGTTACCGACATAGTTTCACATCAGGACCAATATCGGAACCTGACAGGGTATTATTTCAATGTTCGCTCCTACTTTTCAAAACCAACCGACTGGATGGATGATTTCTCAAATATCACAAAGGATAAAGGCTTTGAGTATACCAATTATCTGAGAGAAACCATTGATAAGTTGGAAAGGATTAGGCAACACACAAAGCTTGAATGGGAATTGAATTAAAATGTTAATAAGTGCAAGCCAATACCTATTATAAAAGAAATAATTAGAAATTAGACAGGATATTAGAAATGCAAAAAATCAATTCATTATTTGTAAAATACCGATTTCTACCTTGTTATAAGCTTGAAGAAAAAGTTAATAAGCTTAGCGGTAAGGTAATGGATCAGATGAAACTAACCCAGGAAATGAATCTTGCCCATGTGCGGATGAAAGTAATGGCTAAATCTTTTAGTAAACACAGGATTACGCCAATAATTAGTAATGTATCGGCTTTTTCATTAATGGGGCTTCAAATAGATGCTATTGTTGTTTATATCATTTGTAAACATGTATTAGAACTTTATCCAGATCTACGAGAAAAAGAATTTGACAAATGGAGAGAAGCTAATGAAAAAGCAGATATTATAAGTATACAAATGAAAGAAGTGGAATTGGCACATAAAGATTATTTAGGGATAAGGTATTTTGATTCTAAAAAGACAATTGAGAATCCAGAAAAACTTGCTCAGGCAATTGTTGATGAATTTGAAGCAATAGCAACAAAATCAATGGTTATTACATTCTGGAAAAACATGAAGAGTGCAACAAATGAAATAGTATTAGCATGGCAGAAAGGTTACTCCATATCTGAAATTCAAGCAAATGTGATGATCAAGCGATATAAATATTTTGTACCATTTCCAGGATGGAATGAACGAAATTGTCATTCAATAATTAGAGCCAAAGGCAGAACTGTCTTTGCTGAGACCCCTTTAGCATACCTTCAGCAAATAGCATTTAAAGCCATTGGTGAGCAAATTGACAATGAGGTTAAAACATCATTGTTAAACTTAGTAGGTGGAAACTACGGTCCTGAATTTCAGAAATTCTACCAACTGAAGCAGGTTTACTATTTAAGGGTTGAATTACCTGACGGATCCAATGAATGGGAAATGACATTGGATAAACCAAGTGAAGAAATGTTTGATTCTGGTAAGGCTAAAACTAAAATCTATAATCAGTATCACAAAATTAGGACTCCAACATTGGCAAACGAACATGAGGTTTTCGTTAAACGACCAAATGGCGATTTTATCATTGAAATATTAGACAAAATGCTTCCGGTAGCACAAGCAATGAATAAACTAAAAGACAGATTAATTAAAGAAGATAAAATTCATATTATAACACCTAATCAAATCATGAAAAAACCAACATCAACATTCTGGATTTGTTTCTCAATTATACTTGTAGGATTGATATTTTGTGGAACCTACTATTTTGTAAATAAGGATAATGGAAGATATGAATATCAACATGGGCTTGTTATTGACAAAAAAACTGGAGAGGCAAAACAAATAAATATTCAATGAGAACCTGTTTAACTATTTATCTCTAAATTATTCAAATTCGGAAGGAAAGTTTCTTTTGTGTCATTATAAAAAGAAATGCCAGACGGAAGAGTAGAAAGGCCTGCTGCCGCTCCTTCGGGGGTCTGTATGAGGAATTGGCCGCCCTAACGTCCGGCTTGTTTTTTAATATTTTGGAGGAACATCAATAATAACATAAGCCAGTAGGAAGGGAGGAAAAAGGGTCAGCTTAGTGAGGATTATCCAGACCGGGATGATGGGAGATAAACCAGTAAAAAACACGCTAAACATTAAGGGTATGTGGCACCATGAAATGGAAAAAATAGTAGGCTTTATTTTGATTCTGGCAGGGTTTTCCTGTTATTTTATTGCTTCTAAAATAAATGTAGAGTTTGATAATCGTATTAGATTGATTGATCATGGTGAAAATGAATCGATGTTTGAGAAAAAGAGTTTGTTCATTTATATTTTAGGATTTATGCTGTGTTCGTTTGGGTTATTTGGATGCGGTGCAGTAAAGCCATATTTGGAAGAAGGTTCATATTTAGAATTCATAGGATTCTTGATGGTCTGTTTTTATAATGTAGTATTTGTATGGTTTAATGTTATGATTGCAAATAAATATTTTCACCGTATTTCGATCCTTGGGAAATGGATTGTTGGAAAACATGAAATTGTATTTGAAAGGAGTGATTTTAATGGCCACTATGGCGAGTATAATATTATAGATTATACTGGTATTAGTGTAGAGAGTTATAAATTTAGTTGTGAAGTTGATTACAAAAGGAGAGAAATTAGATTTGTATGGTTAGATATTGATTGGGAAAAAAAAGAAGACCTTCCAATAATAGTTTATTTCGGCAATGGGAGCTGTTTTGTTTATAAAATGACAACCTTCAAAACGACAAGCTATTATTTGCTATTCGAGCATTCAATAGGATGGATGAAAAAACAATAAGACCACAAAAAAAGGTGTTATGCGTTATCATTAAAAACTTCAAATACAGCACAATAGCTTACCTTTGTTCCATAAGAAAAATAAATGCCGGACGTAAGAGTAGAAAGGCCTGCTGCCGCTCCTTCGGGGGTCTGTATGAGGAAGTGGCCGTCCTCACGTCTGGCTATTTTATTGATGTTTTGAAAAGGTACTAGTAATAATAAAAGCTGAGCGGAAGAGTGGAAAGGGCTGCCGCCGCTTCTGATTTATCAGGGGTCTGTATGAGGAGTTGCCCGTCCTCGCGTTCAGCTTGTTTCACTAAATTGTAAAAACCAATCAAAATGAAGAAATATCTAAGTAAGGCACATCAGGAAGTGACAGAGGCCAAAATGAAAACAGTGGCACAATTTCAGAAGTCGCCAAAGAATTGGGACAAGATCGACAAGCAGATTCAGGAACACTTCGACGCTCACAATCAGGTAAATCCGAATAGACATCCAATAACACTGGAACAGTTTAGGAACTTGATCAGTAAACTGGAATTGGAAACAGGATTAACGAGAATGGAGATTGTTCGGAATATGGAATACATTCTACAACAGAGGAAGGAACATAGTGAATACCTAATGACATTGGACAATACCATGACGAAGCAAGAAGCATTGAAGTTTATAGATCAGTTGATTAAAAAAAAGGTAGAAGAAACTGGTGGCACCAAAATGCTTGTAAGCATAGAAATGTTTCTTGATTTTGAAGATTTAAGACAAGCGGAACATAACCAGAAGCTTAAACAGGATATAAAAATTGGAGAATGAAATATCAAAAATCAGTTGAAATATCGACAAGATGTTAGTAGAGAAGAAACAGAAAAAGGAACAGTAGATCGTTCTACTATTCCTTTTGATCATACTTTCCAATCTAAACAATCTGGAATCCTAGTTCATTGATCTTCTGGATCATTTCTAAATTTGTATTCGTATGATAAACACCGTCAGTCAATCCGATAATAAGATCCCGGTTAAAAGTAAAATCAGATCCTTTGGATTTTCCACCCCAAGTAATTCTACACCCTGAATCCAATAGAAGATAGTCGATAAGCCGCTTTTGAGCTATTTTTACAGTCAGATCGTCAAGATATGAGATAAGCCTCAACGCTTTACCAAACCGATGAGTATTTAGAAGATCATACAATTTATCCAATTGATTTGAGGTATTTGGCAAACCTACTGCCCTAAGTAAGTCATCGGCCATTGGAATGTACCCATAATTCTTACTCCATTTAAAATTGATAACATAACCATTGAATTTTTGAACTTTAGTTTTCATAAACTTGATTTTTAAATGAATTTTGGAAAATTTCGATTTTTTTTGTTTTATAATTTTTTTAGTCATTTAATTGATTAGTTGATAATTACAGAGGTTATAGCAACATATTGGTTATAGATTGTATGTTCCTTAATTCCCTCAATAATTCCTTCTATCTTAATATTGGGTGCAAATCCAACGAAATACGTCAGTTCTTCAATCATTATTTTGCGGACGGCCTCAACGTTGTTTGTCAATACTCCGGTCATAATGGAATCATGCACGGTAACCGCAATCGTGCCGGGCAATTCCTTGTAAATCCTTTTCAGGATAACATCAAGCATCAGGTAACTTTCTATCCGTTGAAGTAGGATAGCAAATCTTTTGAAGTTCTGGAATGAATCCCCCTTCTCTGATCCTCTAATTTTAGAAAATATCCGGTGTACAGTTGGAAAGCAATTTTTGAAAATTTGGCGTGCTAGTCTGTTCCTCTCATCTTTTGGCGACCGATTCCGGGCAAACAGGATTCTTAACATCTGCTGTTTCGTTTCATCCCGGTTAAATTTCATACCTTCTTTTGCAAATTCATCCATCAAATATTCATAAATCCGGCCATTAATGACCAAAAAAATATATTTCTTAACGTCTTGATTTAATGATACTTTCAATGATTGTAGCAACATAGCATAAGCAGGATTTTGAGTCATCCAAGATACTTTGCCGGGATTCGTCAAAAGTATCGTCGATAAGTAAGGCTGGGAGTTTTTAATATCCAGATTAACCAGTGGTTCATTATTGATTCTCAAAAACGGCCGTAACCCTTTGGCCAAATTCGTAACATTTGAATGAAACCTACCAGATGTTCTGTCAATGGAATAAAAAATATCTCCATTTAATATTCGGGTAGCTGAAGCAACAATACTATTATACTGATCCGTTTCGATTTTGTAATTTGCCTCTATGAACGCATTGTATCTGGGTTCAACTGTTAAGCATCTTAAATATTTTACCTGTTCAGAATGGCCTCGTATTGATTTTGAAACTCCCTTTTTAATTTTAGTTTGAGTCAATTCAATCCGGCGTTTTAACTTCGCATTATTCAAAGGCAATGAAATATACCTACTCCGATATTCAGGAGCAAAATTGTATTGATAGCTTGTTTTGCCTACAATTACATTGCCTGATCGTTGAATTATATTGAGATCAATTAGTGCTTTAAGGTACTTGTCACCCTGAGCAACCAGCTTTTTAATGTATGTCATTTGTAGCTGTGAAGATGCCTCATTCTTTCGGGTATGGCAGGCAACTATTGAAATGACTTCTTTCAGGTTATCGCTGGAATATCCTTTGATTTCCGGTTGTATCAAATCTTCAATAGTTGTAAAACACTGACATACCTTCTCTGGAACCAATTGGTAATATTGTTTTTCGTTTTTCATCAAAAATCAGATATCGCCAATTTCTGCACCTTCTTAAAAGTTATACAATACCAGTTCAGGAACTGTTCAAAAGAGGTTGCAATAACATACAAACCACCTGCCTGTTCTATGGTTTTCTGATATACTCTTTGCGCCTGGCTCTGTCGGTCACGTCCAAATTTAACCTCCACCTTAACCGAATTCCCGCTGATAACGCTACTAATATCTGCCGTTCCGTTCGTTCCAGTTCCTTTTATCCAATAGGAAATGCCAATTGTCCGGTTTCGTCCGGTCACATCTTCAAAGGTTTCCCGGGTGTCTATCCTTCGGCCTGTTGAATTTATCCGTTCGGCCTGATGTCCTGATAACTGCAAAAACTGGATGATACAGTTCGTTAGTCCATTAGCCGAATCATCTCGAAATTTACGTGGTGCTAAATATGGAACATTGGGATAACGCTTTCGGGCAGCCTCATCAGCCATAAGCTCCAATAACTTTATCGAATCGCTCTTGATGAACCGCTGCTTTTTGTTTTCCGGTTTTAAATACATGGAATTACGGGTATTATATCTAGCTGTCTGATTCATAGCGAAAGGGAATTAGTTGGTGAGTCAAATAATGTTAACTGAATTACTTGCCTAGCCGGAGCAAAAGCTGTGTTGGTTGTATATTCAGTTGCACGATGTTTGGTGACTGTGCAGATTCTTTTCCTAATTGGATAAAGCTTTTCTTCCTTGCGGAGAGTTCTACAAAACCAACAAATGGATTCCCTCATCACTCCAATAGATTTATCAACCTCTTTCATGGTTTTTGGAGATTCATAGAAAGCATCGTAAACCCTGATTAGCTGGGTATCAAAATTTTGATTATCTTTGGTGGAAACAAAATTTACTTGATTGGCTGACTGGGGAGTTAGCCTTTCTTTTTTTAGTGTCATTTGGCTTTTTCCTTTCCACTGTTAAGAATTGCCTTAACGGCAGAAGTTCTATATCGACGAGAACCGCCAAATTCAATTGTTGTAAGGTAGCCTTTTTTGTTCCAGCGCCATAACGTACTCAAATTCACATTATACTTTTCTGAAACTTGTCGAGGCGTCATGTAAGATTCTGCCTTGTCGTTGATGACAACCTCTTCTAGTGCCTTTACCTTTCTACTGATTAAATAATCAGCGAAATTTATAAGATCGGTAGTTTTTATTGTTACCGATACATCTGCACCGTTTTTGATTAATTCCTGAATATCTGCACTCATAACTTTGTGTTTTATTGCTTTTATCCTTCCCCAGGTGCTCTAGAGTTCATCTGGTTATTCGATATGCAACATTACACAATTAAACATCATCAATATGCAGTATATCAGTCTTTTACCCGACACAAAGCCGATCGGGTAAAGTCGGGCAAATATAAAAAAGCCTTGCTAATGTTAGATTATTGCAAGGCTTCTACTAGTCGGGTAATTTTTTATTTGGTAATCCAAGAAGTAAATTTTTTGTGATAATGAATAGTGTAGCTATCTTTTTTGAATTTAGCTAAAATTATTTTCTGTCCATTTGAATCAGTAAAACAGTTATTTATTAAATCTTGTGGCGGTTCATTTGATGAAAACACCATTGTTGCCTTTAAAAATTCTCGCAGAGATGTTTGGTTCGGTTTTTTCTTGTTGTTCTTATCTATCCATTTTATTTTTTCAAAGCCATTGGGCAATAACCTGTTACTAAAAATGGCTTTAAAGTTTTCAATCGTTGTATTAAAATATAAGTCTTGCATCTTTTCGTAAAAAGCATCAATTTGCTTTTCAGTTAGAAGACTTTTAAAGCCATAAGATGCAGTATTAAGTTCAGTTTTTTTGTCTTTAATTAAGCTGTCAATAATGATTTTGTTTTTTATCCCCTCTTCTTTAAGTCGGATAAGTTCATTTTTATTACTCTCTAAAATTTTTTGTTTTTTACTTTCAAATACATTGCTGACTTCTATCCTAAACTCTGTTATAAGATTCGGGCTTTCCCTATTAAATACTTCATGTGAGAATATTGTACTTGATGCACTATCCCAAACCTTCAATACATCATACAAATCCTCAATTAGGTGAATCTTTACTATAAGATAAGCAATACCCTTAATTAACATTTGCCTTCCATCTTCTCCAGTTTTTTTGCTGTAAAAATCTAAAGCATCTTTATAAAAATCACTTGACCACAAATCAATTTTATGAAATTCGTTTGTTGGATATAGCCCTTGAAAATACATAGGTAAAATTGAGTCTGTTCCCATTTTGCTATTCTAAAAGTTTTACAAGGTCTTGTTTCATTTCTTCGTCTATTTCCCGGTATCGGGCAAATGCCCTGCTACCTTCTTTGTGTCCAGATAACGAACCGACTAAATTAGGGTCTTTTACCTTTTTGTACAAGTTCCCGATAAACGTTCTCCGGGCAATATGGCTGCTGGTAATTTCATTTAATGGCCGCTTTTCTTCGTTCCCGGTAGTTGGATTAACAACCGTTACCAATCTGGTTAATCCGGCTGCTGCAAACATATCTTTAATCGCATAATTGTAGTTCTGTTCGGCAATGAACGGCAAAAGGCTGTCACCTTCATTTTTTGCATACCGGCTGATTATTTCTTTGGCCGTGGCATTCAATGGAACACGAACGGTAACTGGTCGCCCTTCTTTTGTTTTGCGTGGAATGTACTCAATCGCATTGTTAATGATGCTTGTTTTTTCCATTTTAAGCAAGTCACCAACCCGGCAACCTATCAGACAATGAAAAACAAAAATATCTCTCTGAATGGCTAATTGTGGCCGGTCTGATAGGTCTTTTTGAAACAGCGTGTTCCGTTCGTCAATGGAAATATAAAAAGGTGTGCCATAAACGTCTTGTTCTATATTGAATTTAGGAATTGAATTGATAGTGGTCTGCTTTTCTTCTATTGACCAACGTATTACAGTACGTAAATATCGAAATATTTTATTTGTCCTGTTTCGGCCTCGTTGTTTCGGTGGCCTGCTGTCAGGAACAGCAATATAAATATCCGGGTGCTTTTCAAATAACGAATGTTCAATATGAATGAATGATTCAACATCCCGCAATAATTCGGCATCAATGTTTTCAAAGGTGAAAGAGAATGAAGATACAGACTTTTGCGTAAACAATTCGTAACGCTGTAAAATTCGCTTTACTGATCTGTAATGCTGTTTCATTCGCTCCGTCCCCCGGTAACTGGCAACAAACAAATCGTAAACGTCAAAGAATGTTTTCGGCCTGTTTTCCTCAACCTGAATGTATTTTTCAGGATTCAAGGCTTGGTCGATTTTCAAATCAAGTTGCTCTGATGTTATTCCGGTATTACTGTCGTATAGTTTCCGGATTAACTTTTTCCGGTCTGCAACGTCATTATCAAACTTTGTCCGCTTCTCTTTTGGATAGATTATTTTCGCCTTAATCACATGATTTTTTTCATCAAACGAATCCGGCTCAACTTCGATTTCTGATTTGTGGAATAGCTGAACGCTCCGGCCATCGCTCAACCGGAAACGGATATTTACCGTAGCTGCCTTTTTTGCTGATGTTCTGATGAACGCTTTAACTGAAGCCATAATAATTTGAATTAGTCTTTCGGTTGTGCAAACCGTTGTGCAAATATAACAAACTTGCACAACTCAACCGCAATTCATTGAAATATTATGAAATTTCATGCAATATATTTACAGAATGTAAATAATTGATTATCATTGCATACAAATATTAAAAAGGCTGTATTTATTGGTGTTTTGGAAAGTTAAAATATTGCAAATCTCGAATCCAGTACAGCCCACTTCTTTAAAAGATGAAATGTATTCCACGTACGTTTTACATTCTTCAACTTTCAAAAAAGGAGTATAAATCCGATTTATTTCAATGAGGGCACAAGCCTCAACCGTTCAGCGGCTTTTTCCAGGGTTTCATTGTTTTTGGCAAAACATACCCGAACCATTTTCAATTTGTTTTTCTCGTGCAAAAATGCCGAAACAGGGATTACACCAACCCCGAATTCGTTGGCCAGCCGGAAGGTAAAGTCGGCATCCGACTCATCGGAGATATTTGAGTAATCCAGAATTTCGAAATAACTTCCCTGCGATGGCACAATTTTAAAAAGGCTGCCGTTTAACAGACGATTAAAATAATTACGTTTCCCCTGATACATTTCCGAAATATCTTTTTTTGAATCTTCGGTCAGAAGGTATTCTGAAAGGGCATATTGAAGAGGTGTATTTACATTAAAAATCTGGAACTGTTGTATCCGGCGGAATTCGTTCATCAGTTTTTCGGGCGCCAGAATATATGCCAATCCCCAGCCAATGATGTTGAAAACCGGGCCAAATGATGAAACTACGAAACTGCGGCTGGCCAGCTTTTCGTACCTCGCAACACTCTGATGCGTATTGTTATCGAAAACAATTGATTCGAAAACTTCGTCGCTAAGAACAACAATATTGGTTCCCTGGATCAAATGCTGAAGCTGAACCAGGTCAGAATCGGTTAAAACAGCTCCGGTCGGATTGTTTGGGGAGTTGATAATAATCATTCGTGTTTTCGAAGTAATCATTTTTCGTACTTCTTCCCAGTCAATATGAAAATCGGGTTGTTTTAATGCTACATAAACCGGACGGCCACCATTGATAGAAATAGCCGGTGCATAAGACTCGTATGCCGGTTCAAACAAAATGACCTCATCCTCATCCTTAACGACTGAACTGATCGCAGTCATTATCGCCTGAATTGGTCCGGCGGTAATGGTTATTTCAGTTTCAGGATTATAAGTATGATTATACAATCGTTTCACCCGGGTTGAAATTACATCCCGAAGTTCGCTGATGCCTTCATGAGGAGCATAATTGTTATAGCCCGATCGAATATAGGTTGCAGCCAGATCGGCCAGTTTTTCAGGACAAGGAAAATCTGTTTTCCCCAAAGAAAGATCAATTGCACCGGTTTCAGTCACCAGTTTATTGACTGCGGAAAAAATACTTCCTTTTGTAGTTGGAAATTTCGAAAGAGCCATGCGTTAACGATTAATGTACAAAGTTAAAAAAATATGCCATTCACCTGTCTTTTCATTTTGAGTGTATTCATATTTCATCCATTTTCTTACTTTTTTCTTTATTTCAGAACTTCCTTTAACACATTCAACGATCTGATTTCACCTAAGTTGTCGAAATGAATCTGATAGAATTCGAGCAGTTTTTCAAGTACTAATCTTCGTTCATGATGAGTATAATCAAGTTTTTCAATCGAAGAGAAGTCCACTTCAAAAAGTCTTGAAAACAGAACAGTTAGCTGCTTGTCGGCAAAATGGTTGTGTGAAGGTTCGTGGCTCACAAAAAGGGCGCTCTGCAAATCGAAAAAGTTACTGATCCTTGAATTGTCCTGACTTGGAAAAATGCCTAAAAACTTTGTCAGTTTAAATAAAAACCAGATATGAAAATTACCAACCCCTGAATCAGTTAAGTCGAGAAAAGTCAGGGAATGAAAGATAAATCCGAATAATTCGCTGTTCGGTTCTTCTTCGCGCAAACACTTGTACAAGATTTCGGACAGGAAAAGTACCTGCGTGCTTTTACGGATATCAAAAGGGATAGTCGAATAAGGATTGATGATCCGAGCATTTTTCAACCGTTGAATATCTTTTCCAGCCTTGTAATAAATTTCCAGATCGAGCAAATAGAGTGGCTGAAAAGCCGCTGCCCTTACCGGCGAATTCTTGCTGTGTACCCCATTAATAATAAACGATTGCCTTCCATACGCTTCGGTATAAATGGTTGTTATCAGGCTGGTCTCGGAGTATTTAACAGCATGCAAAAAAATTCCGCGGGTCTTTTCGAGCACAACTTAATTGTATTAATGAATAAACAAAAGTTTGGTAATTTTTGTTTTTTCGCCTACAGGATCGGTCATAAAAATCAGGTAAACGCCAGTTTTACACCGGTTACCATTCAGGTTTCTCCCATCCCAGATGGCCTGGCCACCCAGTGAGGTGGTTTTAAAAACCAGGCTTCCGCTGATGTCGGTTATTTTTACATCCGTATCGTCAACCAGTCCTTTAACCACTATTGGTCCGTTATAAGTTTCGCGAACCGGGTTGGGATACACATACACATCGCTGAACTCATCGTTGGCAGCGGTTGCTTCGCCCATAATCGAAATAAGTCCGGAGGCTGTGCCGAAAAACACTTCTCCGGTCTTCTGATTGATGGCAATGTCGTTAATCTCGTTACTGGGTAACGGACTGTTTTCGGTAGTAAAATGTTCTATTTCGGTTTCGCCATCTTCCGACATCAGGAAAACTCCTGATGTTTTGGTTCCGAACCATTTTCGGTTGGCTCCGTCAACAGCGATGGAAGTGACAGTTTCTTTTTCGAGAAGAGGGTGAAATTTTCCATCTTTTACATTTAACCCGGGGCGTGAGGCGTAAAGCACACTTTCGGTCCATATTCTTTTAGGATTACTGAAAACCGCGACTCCTCCTGAAGTTCCTACCCATATTTCGCCATTACGATCTTCAATTATCGCATAGACATCGTTCATCTCATTAAAAAATTCGCCTTCAGAATTAACAAAACGTGCTACTACCCGCTGTTCTTTTTGTTCGGTGTTGGTATTGTTTAATACATAAAGTCCATGTCCGCGGGGAACCACAATCCACTTATCATCATTCTGGGTAACCAGCACTTTCCCGATCGAATATTTATTGGCAATGCCGCTTAATTCGAAATTCTTCCAGTTGCCATCGGCATGAAACGTAGAAATCACTTTTCCCACTCCTGAGTTGGTTATCCATAAATTTCCTTTCGAATCGAAGTCCATTCCTCCAATCCGGACATATGGTGCATCAGGAAGGTTTGGCAATTGAGTTTGGAGGGTACTGTTGTGGTTATCGTATCGTTTCACGAATTTTCCGGCGCTAAATTCCAACACTCCGCCGCCCCACGAACCTGCAAAAACATGATCCGCATTTTTTGGATCAACAGCTACACAAACCATATCCTTAAAATCGTTAGTTACCGGAAAGACTTTCCTGTCAAAAACAGACCATTTCCCTTGCCTGTTTAGCTGAAATTTTGGTTCCGACCAAAGATTACCCCAGGCATTGTCCCTGCCTCCGGAAGTTATCCACAAATCCTGATCATTCATGGTGAGTGAAAATATGGTGTTATCTGAAGGCCCATCCGGAACAATCCGCTCGGCTTTTGTCCCGACTTTGACCAGTCCGTATTTCTGGTCAGCTACCCAGATGATATTTTGAGCATCCAGCACGGCGCACATCGTCTGAATCGGTTTGGCTTCAAAATCAGGAAAAACATACTTATAAATATAATGGACCTGTTCGAGCCTGTTGTTGAAAACAAAGACCTCCTCACGACTTGAAATGACCAGATAATCTCCAGTGGCGAACATCTCCGAGACATAGTGGATAGTCGGCATGGCCGGACTCCAAATGTCCCCTTTCAGCTCGTATAACTCATCTTCTGCAAACTTGCCGGGAGTATAGTTGGCTAAAATTCTTCCCATGAAGTTTTCTATTTGGCTGAATTTTTTATCAGCATATGGAATCGAAATCTGTTTCAACCAATTGTTGTAGTTCTGAAGATTTGGTTCCGAAGCGCTTGCCTTGTAAATACCGTTGGCAGTTGCGGCAAAAAGAAAAACTCCATTGGTAGCCATATCCAAAACGTTGAGGTACCCTCCATCTTTGCCAATAAAATAGGTGTCCTTAATTTCTTTTTTGTCAAGGTTTATCACTACAATTCCAAATCCACATGAAAGGTAAGCCAGATTTCCGGAGAACATGACATTGTTAATGGTTTTGTCGGCCGAAATCTGCTTGCGTTTAATATCCGATAGATTGAATATTTCGTTTCCGATTAACAAGTCTATATTGGCATTTTGATAGGCAATAAGTAGAATTCCATTCTCTTTGCTGAATGCGAGCCTCTGTATTCCGACATCAGAAAGTCCGTTAATGCCCGACATTTTCTGAATGCTGTTATCCGCTTTGTTATATGAAAATAGTCCGCCTTCGGTAACACAATAAACTTTTTCGCCTGTATCAACTACGTTTTTGGCATGAGCATACGATTGGTAATCGGTCCATTCGCCTACGGATGGCTGTGCCTGACTCCGGAAAATCAAAATACCCAGCAGAGCGGTGAATAACAAGTCTCTGAAAATTTTCATTCGATAGCGAATTGGGATAAATACTCAACTAATTTCTGAACTGCCCTTCCGCGGTGACTGATTTTGCCTTTTTCTTCCATCGTCATTTCAGCAAAACTGAGTTGCGATTCATCAGGTTTAAAAATCGGGTCGTAACCGAATCCGGTTGTTCCCCTTTTTTCTTCCAGGATCAGTCCGGTAACTATTCCTTCAAACTGGGTTTCGCGACCATCTATTACCAACGAAATAACTGTTTTAAAACGTGCTTTCCGGTTATTTATTTTAGCCAGTTTTTGTAAAACAAGTTGAATGTTATTTTCTGAAATTTTTTCCTCACCGGCATAACGGGCCGAATAAACTCCGGGTTCACCATTTAGCGCATCTATTTCAAGTCCGGTATCATCGGCAAAACAATTAAATCCGTATTTATGGAAGATGTAAAACGATTTTTCGGTGGCATTTCCTTCGATGGTTTCCTGATTCTCAGGAATTTCTTCATCACAATGGATATCGTTCAGGCTGAGCAATTCAAAAGAATTGCCAAGTAATTGTTGTATTTCCTGCAGTTTATGAGGGTTATTTGTTGCAAATACGAGTTTCATGTTCATTAAAACAGTCCGTGAATCTGGGCGTCAATGCGGTCTATCACACTACTCAAATCTTCAGGATTATTCTGAAAGTCTATACGGTCAACATCAATGATCAGCAATTTTCCGGATTTGTAGCGGTTAACCCAGGCTTCGTACCGTTCGTTCAACTGCTTCAGGTAGTCAATACGGATGGAACTTTCGTATTCCCTGCCACGTTTCTGGATTTGGTTTACCAGAGTTGGAACCGAAGCTCTCAGATAAATAATCAAATCGGGTGCCTGAACCAGTTGGCTCATCATTTTGAAAAGATTGGAATAGTTGTTGAAATCGCGGGTAGTCATCAGGCCCATGGCATGGAGGTTGGGGGCAAAAATTTCAGCATCCTCATAAATGGTGCGATCCTGAATCACTGTTTTTGATGAACTTCGGATATCAACGACCTGTTTGAACCGGCTATTCAGAAAATAGATCTGAAGGTTAAACGACCAGCGTTGCATGTCTTCATAAAAGTCGTTCAGGTATGGGTTTTCGTCAACATCTTCGTAATGAGCCTGCCACTTATAATGTTTCGAGAGTAATTCGGTCAGGGTTGTTTTTCCGGCACCTATGTTTCCAGCTAAAGCGATATGCATTTTTTGAATTTTAAAATTTGACCTAAAATACGAAATTAAACCAGTAAAATTAAAACAAGTAAAAAGGAAATAGTAAAAAGTGAAAAGTGAAATCGTGGATTGAGTGTTTACTGTTTCTTATTCAATTCGATCAATTGATCGAGGTATTGCCTGTCGTTTGCCAAACGTGGTATTTTGTTTTGTCCGCCCACTTTACCTTTAAGTTTCATCCATTCGTAGAACAATCCTTTTTTTGCTACCTGCACATGTGGCATTTCAAGGCTTAAATTCCGGTGCCGTTTCGCCTCATAGTCGGAGTTAATTGTTTTCAGAGCGCCATCAAATAGTTGTACAAAATGATCCAGATCGTCAGGTTCTTTCTCGAATTCGATCATCCATTCATGGGCTCCCTTTTGGATTTCGGTCATGTAAATCGGTCCACCGGTATATTCCGAAATGATGGCATTGGTCCTTTCACAGGCAATCTGAAACGCTTTTTCAGCATTATCAATAATAACTTCTTCGCCAAAAGCATTGATAAAATGTTTGGTGCGGCCAGTGATCACAAATTTAAAGGGGTATCTGGAGGTAAACCGGATGGTGTCACCAATGAGATAACGCCAAAGACCGCCATTAGTCGAAATTACCATCGCGTAATTTTTGCCAATTTTAACTTCCTGCAACGAGATGGCATTCAGTTTATCTGACCGGAATTCATCCATTGGGATAAATTCGTAATAAATACCGTAGTCGAGCATCAGGAGCATGTCATTTTTTTCCGGTTCGTCCTGAATTCCGAAAAATCCCTCCGAAGCATTATAGGTTTCCATGTAATGCATCTGTGAGCCGGGAAAAAGTCTCTGGTATTGTTCCCGGTAGGGATCAAATTTTACACCTCCGTGTGTAAACACTTCCAGATTGGGCCATACCTCCAAAATATTTTTTTTACCTGTTACTTCCAGAACTCTTTTCAGCAGCACCAGATACCACGAAGGAACCCCTGCAAACGAGGTAACATTTTCGTTGAGCGAGTGCTCAATGATCTTTTCAATTTTCTCCTGAAATTCTTCAATCAGCGAAATCTCGGTTGATGGTGTGCGGTAGAAATCGGTCCAGAAAGGTATATTCTCGATTATAATTGCAGATAGATCGCCATAATAACAGTTGTTGTTGTAACTGTTTACCCGGTGGCTTCCTCCCAAGGTAAGCGCCTTGCCCGAAAGGACTCCCGAATCAGGATAGTTTTTCAGATAGATGGCGAAAACATCACGACCCCCGCGAATGTGAACATCTTCGAGCGAGTCTTTGCTTACCGGAATAAATTTACTTTTATCATTGGTGGTTCCCGATGATTTGGCAAACCATTTGGTTTCACCTGGCCATAACAGGTTTTTTTCTCCAAGCATCATCCGTTCAACCGTCGGTTTGATGTCGTCGTAGTCCTGAACCGGAACCTGTTCACGAAATTCTTTTTCGGAGCGGATACCTTTAAAATTATACTTTAAGCCAAATTCAGTATTCGAAGCGTTTTCCAAAAGCGCAAACAGCGCCTCTCGCTGAACTTCGTGAGGGTGTTTCTTAAACAGGTCAATCTGGTATATACGTTTAAAATTGACCCAATTAATAATGGAATTGATTACCGGCATGTAAAATGGGTTTCGGTGAGGTCAAATTTATGAAAAATTCTGACTTCAGGTTGTTATTCGGTTTGACGATCTTGCTAACTATCCCGCCATTTAAAAATGCAATCCGAAACAAATTTTTCTTAATTTTACTTCCTTAACTCACCTTCACACCCTTCATTTATGAATTACATTGATCTGATTCTTGGTATCATCCTGATTCTTGCGGCTATTCAGGGATTTCGGAACGGTTTTATTGTTGAACTGGCTTCGCTTGCTGCGCTCGTTCTTGGTATCTGGGGTGCTATCCGATTTTCTGACTGGACAGCCGACTTTATCACTGATATAACCAATTACCGTTCTGAACATCTGAGTACCATCGCTTTTGTTGTGACATTTATTGCAATTGTGATCATCGTACATATACTTGGTAAAATGCTCGATAGTGTTGTGAAGGCTGTTGCTTTAGGTTTCCTGAACCGCCTTGCAGGAATTATTTTTGGAGTTCTGAAAACGGCAGTTATCCTGAGCATCTTCCTTTTACTTTTCGAAAATATTGATGAAAATGTGCACATCCTTCCTTCCCGGCAAAAAGCGGAATCGAAGATTTATGAACCAATGAAACAACTGGTACCGACTTTGTTCCCGTTTATTAAACTTTGGAGTACCGAAAAAGAAACCGAACCTGAAATTAAAACTACCATGTAAAAATAGCCGTCAACCGAAGTAAGCGATCCTTATAAACAGCTTCATCACAACCAACCTAATGAGTAACACCATTCAATTAAGTCAGGAACAAAACCGGATTCTATCAATCGACTTTTTTCGCGGTCTCACCATGTTTTTGATTATCGGGGGCCTGGATGGTTTGTTTGATAAAGTAGATCCGGCCAACAGTAACGCAATTATATTATTTTTTAAAGAGCAGCAATCTCATGTTCCATGGAATGGACTTCATTTCTGGGATCTTATCCAACCTTTCTTTATGTTTATCGTGGGGGTCTCTATGCCTTTTTCTTTTTCACGAAGATGGGATAAGGGCGATAGCTGGAAAAAAACATTTCACCATGTACTTATTCGCTGCTTTTGGCTGCTTACTATTGGCTGGGCCATAAGCTCCGGCCCAACCACCTCCAACTTCAATAATGTAATGGCTCAATTATCGGGTACATACATCATTGCGTTCCTATTCATGCGAAAAGCGATCAAATGGCAATTGCTGGTTTCGTTTGTATTGATCCTTGTGTCAGATTTGCTTTATCGCTACTGGCCGGTCGAGGGTTTTAACCAGGCTTTCGTTGCCGGTCACAATTTTGGATCCTGGACCGACATGTTGCTTACAGGAAGTATAGATCACGGGAACTGGGTGCCATTTAATGCCATACCGACATCGGCACATACAATATAAGCAAAAGATATTCATCAGGTTATAAACCAGATTTAATCTATACTTCTAAACATATTTTAAAATGAAATTATTAATAAAAACTGCACTTTCCTTACTTCTGGTTTTAAACCTCCATTACTTTTTAAATGCACAATCTAAATCCATTGTGTTTGGAAGTGAGATGGAATTAAGTCAATTAACGGCGGGTTCAAAAAACAAAGGGAATTCCATTAACTGGATCAATGTGAATACCAGTCCTGAAACCTGGATGAGAAATAAAGATTTACTGGTATGTTCAGGTCAGCCCATCGGCGTTATGCGATCTGAAAAGCAATACGAAAATTTCATGTTGCATATTGAATGGAAACATCTCGAACCGGGTGGAAATTCAGGAGTGTTCGTATGGAGTAGTGCCAATCCCGGTGAGAACCGTCTGCCCAATGGAGTTGAAGTCCAGATGCTTGAACTGGATTGGGTCAGACTTAATACAAAGGATGGAGTTGCCCCGCCTGTCGCATACGTTCACGGCGAACTCTTCGGTGTTGGCGGAGTACAAACAGTTCCTGATAATCCAAGGGGCACCAGGAGCAAGTCGGTCGAAAACCGGTGCAAAGGTCGGGGGGAATGGAATACCTACGATGTATCATGCATTGACGGTGTGGTCAAGCTCGCGGTAAACGGTAAATTTGTCAATGGCCTCAGCCACTCATCACAAAAGAAGGGATATATTTGTCTGGAATCGGAGGGAGCGCAGATTCACTTTCGAAATCTCAGGATCATTGAGCTACCATCAGGGGTGACTTCGGCTGCTCAGGTGGCTCCGGAACTCCCTTAGCAATTTTCTGGCAGGAGTGGCGCGTCCCAAAGAAAAAGGCCTTTTGTTTTAATGGTTATAACTAAAATAAAGAAAATATCATGAAAAAACTATTTCTTATATTCCTGATCTTTACCGTTTCTATAACGAGTTTCACCAAAACCGGTTTTGCCCGGCCTGATCTATCTTCTGTCGAAAAAAATTCCAAAAAGTCTAAGATACAGTTGTTCAACGGGAAGAACCTTGACGGCTGGTACACTTTCCTAATAGGGAAGGGTCGGAATAATGATCCTAACAAAGTGTTCACCGTACAGAATGGTCTGATTCGAATCTCAGGCGAGGAATTTGGCTGCATAACTACCAATGACGAATATGCTAATTACAAACTTGTGGTTGATTTTAAATGGGGTGATGTTACATTTGAACCCAGAGTAGAGAAAGCAAGAGATAGCGGTGTGCTGCTACATTCAATTGGGGAAGATGGCGGTTCTTCCGGAATATGGATGTATTCACTTGAATGCCAGATTATAGAGGGAGGTACCGGTGACTTGCTGGTCGTAGGAGACGGCAGTACCAGGTTTTCTCTTACTTGTCCTGTTGAGCCTGAAAAACAAAGCGGATCTTATGTCTTCAAACCCGGCGGCAATCTGGCGACTATTAACAACGGACGTATCAATTGGTATGGTCGTGATCCAGAATGGAAGGATGTTAAAGGATTTCGCGGGGCAAAAGATATTGAAAAACCAGTCGGTAAATGGAACAGAATAGAGTGCATTGTACAGGGCAAGGAGATTATCATCTATCTGAACGGCACATTAGTAAATCATGCTGTTGATATTCAGCCTCAAAAAGGGCGCATACAGATCCAATCCGAAGGCGCTGAAATATTTTTCAAACGCATTGAGATCACTTTATTGTAATTTTATTGATTAACCGACCTTTTTATTACTCAAATATTAACCGTTTTTAATAAGCATATCAATATGAAAACCAAAGAAGAATTAAGCCGTCGAAATTTTCTATCAAACACTGCATTGGGTGCCATTGGTACAATTGGCGCTGCAGGATTTCTGGCATCATGCACCGGAGCAGAGAAAAAAGGTACTGAGCTTAAGTTACCTGTGCAGCTCAATGAAGCTCCGGATGGTAAGGTATTGAGAGCCGGCCTCATTGGCTGCGGAGGCAGAGGTACAGGAGCCGCAGTTAATTTTATTGATGCAGGACCTAATCTGCAGATTGTTGCTCTTGGCGATGTTTTTCAGGATAAACTGGTTGAATGCCGGGCAACCTTAAAAAAGGAGCGGAATATTGAGGTCGCCGATGAAAAATGCTTTATCGGTTTTGATAGTTATCAGAAAGTAATTGATGCCGGAGTAGATATCGTATTGCTTTGCACTCCTCCTCATTTCCGTCCTGGGCATGTGGAAGCTGCTGTTAATGCAGGGAAACATATTTTCATGGAAAAACCTATTGCAGTTGACCCTGTAGGCGCACGTTCGGTATTGATTTCTTCGAAAAAAGCAGAGCAAATGGGCTTGTGTATGATCAGCGGAACCATTCGAAGGGTACAAAAAGATTATATGGAAACCTACAGACGAGTGACCAGCGGGGAAATTGGCGAGGTTGTCAGCGCAGATATAATCCGGAATGGCGGTTCTCTTTGGGTTAAAAAGAGATTGCCCGGACAGTCTGATATGGAATACATGCTGCGTAACTGGGTTAATTTTTGCTGGTTATCAGGAGATCATATTGTCGAGCAATTTATTCATGAAGTAGATGTAATGAACTGGTTTGTTGGGAAAATCCCGGTAAAAGCCATTGGTTGGGGTGGCAGACAGCGAAGGATTACAGGCGACCAGTATGACTTTTTCAGCATTGACTATGTTTATGATAATGGCATGCATACGCATTGCGCTGCCCGGCAGATTAGTGGATGCAGCAATCAGAAAAAAGAAATTATTACCGGAACAAAAGGTTTTGCAGACTGTAGCGGGACTATTTTTGATCTGAAAGGAAATCCGGTTTGGAATTATCCCTATCCTAAAGAAGGTGATACCGATCTAACCTGGAAAGTGAAAGATCCTTTTGTGCAGGAACATGTCAACCTAGTTACTGCGATAAGGTCAGGAAAACAAATTAGTGATGCAGAAGCTCAGATTAATTCAACGCTGATAACCATAATGGGTCGAATATCGGCCTATACCGGAAAAGATGTAACCTGGGAAGAGATGCTGAATTCAGACCTTTACCTCGGACCTAAAACCTATGTAATGGGCCCTGTACCTAATATTCCTGAAACGCCACCGGTTATAGGTGTAGAAGCAAAATCAACATAGATCATCCTAAATTTCAGAACAAATGCTTAATTGATAAAAAATATGAACAGGCGACAATTTGCAAAGAATACCCTAATGGCATCAGCCCTGATCTCAGCATCTTCGGTTCCCGGTTTTTCAAACATCATTGCCCCTGTAAACCGGAGCCTAAAGAAAGGTATCATGTGGGGAAGTATTGGAGTTGGGCAGACAGTCCTGGAAAAATTTCAGGCTGCAAAACTGGCTGGTTTTGATGGAGTCGAACCGATGAGCCATCTCGACAGGAATGAAGTTTTAAAAGCCCGTGACACAACCGGATTAATTATCCCAAGCGTATGTAATACCATGCACTGGAAATTTCTTTTGTCAGATCCCGATCCCAAGGTGCGCGAAGAGGGTGTTGCTGCTCTTAAGGTAAGCCTCGAAGATGCCAAAGCTTATGGCGCTGACACTGTACTTCTTGTTCCTGGCCGGGTAAGCGATACGGTTAGTTATGATGATTGCTGGAAAAGATCCGTTCAGGAGATAAAAAAGGTTGTCCCGTTAGCTGAACAACTGAACGTAAAAATAGCGGTTGAGAATGTCTGGAATAATTTCCTGCTCAGCCCCATTGAAGCAGCCTCTTATGTCGATCAGTTTCAAAGTAAAAGCATAGGTTTCTATTTTGATTGTGGTAACATCCTTGTTTATGGCTGGCCCGAGCAATGGATAAAAATACTCGGCCCCCGTATTGCCAAGGTCCACATCAAGGAGTTCAGTCGCAAAATTGCTGACAAGCAAGGCAAAGGCGCCGGATTTGGAGTTAAACTGCAGGAAGGCGATGTAAACTGGCCTGTTGTCATGAAAGCATTGGACGACATCGGATACAGTGGCTGGACAACTATTGAGCAGCCCGAGGGCGATACTCCTGAAGGATTAAAAGACCTTTGCGACAGGCTGATTAAAATACATGCCGATTGATCCTCAGCTAAAATTACTTTATTTTCCTTTATGATCAGAAAAGATAAACTACCAAGATATACATGGCTCCTGTTTATTTCAGGATTGGTTGTTTGTGTAATCGTATTGGTTGCCGGTAAAAAGGCTATAAATTATACATCAACCGATAATTATTGTCAATCGTGTCATATCCACCCACTGGCTGACAATTCCTGGAAGAGATCTACTCATTTTTTCAACAAGAGCGGGGTGAAAGTTCATTGCGTTGAATGCCACCTTCCGCCCAAAGATGATAACAGTTATCTCATTAAAAAGGCCAAAACAGGGATAAAAGATATGTATGGTTATTATTTCAAAGATAGTGCATCTTTTAACTGGGAACATAAAAAGACACTCGAATATGCCGTGAACATCGTGTATAACGAATCTTGCCTGAAGTGCCACGAGAACCTCTATTCCAAAGGACTTTCCCGTGATGGGGAAATAGCTCATCTCTATTATGAAAATAATGCAAAAAAACTTAATATTCAATGCATTAACTGCCATCTGGATGTGGGGCATTACAATCCCGACTATGTGCATGGTAAAATGACCGGCATTCCGAAAATAAAGTCTTCTGCTAAAGATTTGTTCAAAGAACCGGCAAAAGTGACAACATTCGGAAATTTCAAAGAACAGATTCCGAATACCTCCATCTCTTTTAATATGATTGCCGTTAAAGGTGGAACCTTTAAAATGGGCAGCCCCGATAAGGAACCCTTTCATAAAACAGATGAGGAGCCGGTTCGTAATGTTACTGTTTCTCCCTTTTTTATGGGCGAGATTGAAGTTACCTGGGACGAATACTGGACTTTCTTTTCGGCTACAATGTCAGAAGGAAGGATGGATCCGGATAAAGTCAGGGAACACAATGCCGGTAAACCTGATGCAATTTCAGGCCCGACGCCTCCTTTCGGAATACCTGATCAGGGATGGGGCGGTGGTAACCGTCCTGCAATCACCATGACTCACTACGCTGCAACCACCTATTGCCAATGGCTGTCGAAAGTCACAGGTAAAAATTACAGGTTGCCAACTGAAGCGGAATGGGAGTTTGCCTGCAGAGCTGGCACAGAGGCCCCTTACTTCTTCGATGGAGATCCCAAAAGGCTTTCCCGGAAAAAGCCGGGAAGCAAGGTTTCAGCAGCCGATACAGCACAGATAAACAGATACGTGGTATATTCCATGAACTCATCAGACAAAACCCAGGAACCTTCCTATGTTAAACCTAATCCTTTCGGCCTTAAAAACATGCAGGGTAATGTGTTGGAATTTTGTTCCGACTGGTATGCTGCTGATGCGTATTCTAAAACCTCCGTTGATGTCATAAATCCCAAAGGCCCTGAAGAGGGCGTGGAACATGTTGTCAGAGGTGGAAATTATTATTCCGTTGCAAAAGACCTGAGATCAGCCAGCAGGGACTTTTCAAAAACAACAGACTGGCTAAAAACAGATCCTCAGCAACCTAAAAGTATCTGGTGGTATTCAGATTTTAAGGGGATTGGTTTCAGGGTGGTGTGTGAACCGGATAGTACGATTACGATTACAACTAAATAATCCAATCGAATGAAAAAATTTTCAGCCCATTTGTTTGTACGTTATATGAGTAGTATTCAGACCAAACTTATTTTTTCGTTGATTATTTTCATTGCCAGTCATGTGGTCAATGCACAGGATGAACTGAATGTAGTAACGGACAACTGGATAAAATACAGCGATGCTCCCAACTCATTGTACCATCATCTTACACCGTAGCCTGGTATATCTGCATGTTATTGCAAACCTGGTAAAGAAAGGGTTCATCGTGTTTGCCTTTGATCCTGTTGGTCTGGGGGAGCGTCTGGAGTATTTTGATCCAATAACCGGCAAATCAAGAATTGGCGGACCTACCACCCAACATTCCTATCCCGGCGCTCAGGCTTTTATTACAGGTAGTTCTCAGGCCCTGTATATGATATTGGATAGCATCAGGGCTGTTGATTATCTCCTTTCCCGAAAAGAGGTTGATCCTTCCAGAATAGGAATTACAGGATGGTCGGGAGGCGGCACCCAGACTGCATATATCGCCGCCATGGACGATCGTATCTATGCCGCTGCTCCCGAAAACTACCTGACCTATTTCACGAGGCTGTTGCAGACCATCGGGCCTCAGGATGCGGAACAAAATATGCCTGACGCCATCAGCAGGGGTATCGATCATGTGGACTTTCTGTTGGTCCGGGCTCCTAAACCTGCCCTGATGATCACAACTACATGCGATATGTTCAGCATACAAGGCGCTATGGAAACCGAAAAGGAGGTTGCGGCTATTTATAAAGCATACGGACAGGAGGAAAACTTTAGCCGGATAGAAGATGATACGCCTCATGTATCAACCAAAAAAAAACAGGGAAGCCATGTATGCCTTTTTCCGGAAACATCTGAATAATCCAGGCAATTCAAATGATGAGGAAACCCAGCCATTTACTCCTGAAGATGTGCGGGTAACTGCCACAGGGCAAGTATCAACATCGCTTGGAGGAGAAACTGTTTTCAGTTTGAACCGGAAAGAGACAGAGAAACTGATGAATGCCTTGCAAGTTTCAAAAGGTGATCTGACAAGGCATCTTCCGGATGTATTGAATTCAGCAAAAAAGCTTTCAGGATATCAGGAACCTTCCGGAATTAATGAACCGGTATTTACCGGACGTATTCAAAAGGAAGGTTATGTCATCGAAAAGTACTTCCTAAAAGGTGAGGGTGATTATATTATACCATACCTGTTCATGAAACCTGATAAGCCAAATAGTAAAGCCCTGACAGATATTAGAGCTGTATCGCTTGCTGGTGGAGGAGTTCAGTTATTTTGAATAGAAATATAAAGAGTGTTTAGGGTTCCGTTAGGAACCTAATGTCGGTAGAAATCAAACACGTCGGCTAGTCTTTTGTCCCGTACAGGACAGGACATGTGCATGAAAATCGCCCTTTCTACCACATATTTTCCCTAACGGGAAATTTATACTTACTCAAATTAGAAGAATTATGACCAATCAAACTCAACACTCGAATTCACCTGTCAATCAGGCTCCATACATCTTTATTTGCAAATGCAGTTGCACAGAATATCAGATCGTTGTGGATTATGATTCCGACGACAATTTGGCATATTGTCATATTCATTTGACCAACCAATCGTTTTGGAACCGTTTGAAATCAGGGATAAAATATATCTTCGGCTATCATTGCCGATATGGTCATTGGGACGAATTTATCTGGAAACCGGAACATGCCCCTAAACTTCGCGAATTGGCAGATTTGTTGTCGAGACAAGCAGAAAACCACTAAATGAGGATGTCGTTTGATAACAAAGAGCGTGATAAAGAGATTCTTAATCTCAACATTTTTCAGTGTTTTTGTGTTAAAATCGTTAATTACAATCATTGTGAATTTGTATCTATTTTGTTCAGCCCGGCGACAGTGGTTACAGACTTTTCACACGTTCTTAAACAAGCAGTTTTTGCTTAACCCATCCAATATTTTACCTTTGTTTTTCTCAAATCTAAACTTCTATGAACCGCATTTTTTTCTTATTCCCATTTCTTATTTCTTTTTTCTTATCCTGTAATCCCCCTAAAATGAAAGTTGACCTGATTGTTACCAATGCCCGCGTTTATACCGTGAACGATTCGTTTACCGTAGCCGAAAGTTTTGCCGTTCAGGATGGCAAATTCGTGGATGTTGGAACCAACAAGGAAATTGCATCAAAGTATATTTCCGATGAGGTCGTTGATAGTGGAGGAAATCCCGTTTATCCCGGCTTTAACGATGCCCATTGCCATTTTTTCGGTTATGGCATGAACCTGATGCAATATGCTGATCTGGCAGGTACCGAGAATCAGGACAATATTTTCAAAAAACTTCAGGAACATTATTCCAGGGCTGGTGGAGAGTGGTTGCTGGGTCGCGGATGGGACCAGAATTTATGGCCCGAAAAAGAATTTCCGGATAATCAGAGGCTCAACGAAATGTTTCCTAAGATTCCGGTTTACCTGATCCGTATTGATGGCCACGCGGGCTGGTGCAATGCCAGGGCGCTCGAACTGGCTGGAATTACCTCAAAAACAAAAATTGACGGGGGAGAAGTGCTCCTGAAAAACGGACAGCCAACTGGTGTGCTGATAGACAATGCCATGGAGTTGGTGTTTAAAAAGATTCCTGAACCAACTCTTGAATTGAAAATAAAAGCATTGCTGGCCGCACAGCAGAATTGCATGGAGGTGGGGCTCACTTCGGTGACCGATTGCGGACTTCCGAAAGAAATTATTTTGCTCATGGATTCGCTGCAAAAACGAGGTTTGCTTATAATGCGCATCAATGCCATGATGGAGCCCAGCGAAGAAAACCTGGAATATTTCATGAAAAAGGGGCCGTACGTTACCGAAAGTTTACAGGTGAGAACCATTAAACTTTATGCCGACGGAGCTTTGGGTTCGCGTGGCGCTTATTTGCTCAGTGATTATTCGGATGATCCCGGCAATCGCGGTTTGCTGATGAATAAAGCTTCCTATTTTGAATCCATTTGCCGGAAAGCTTATGATGCCAATTTCCAGGTGGCAACGCATTGTATTGGTGACGGCGCAAACCGTTTTATACTGAATATCTACGGTAAATTCCTGAAAGAAAAGAATGACCGCCGTTGGCGAATCGAACATGCCCAGGTGGTACATCCTGACGATTTGCAACTTTTTGGAAAGTATTCTGTGATTCCTTCCATTCAGGCAACGCATGCTACTTCTGATATGTTATGGGCCGATGAACGACTGGGCGCCGAACGGATCAAAACAGCCTACACCTATCAGCAATTGCTTGCACAGAACGGCTGGCTGCCCAATGGTACCGATTTTCCGGTTGAAGGTATCAACCCGGCGCTCACATTTTTTGCTTCAGTTTTCCGGAAAAATACGCAGGGCTTACCTAAAAAAGGGTTTCAGATGGAAAATGCCCTGACCCGCGAGCAGGCTTTGCGCTCGATGACTATTTGGGCCGCCAAAGCCAGCTTTGAGGAACAGAAGAAAGGAAGTATTGAACCGGGCAAATCGGCCGATTTCGTGATGCTCGACACCGATTTAATGAACTGCCGGGAAGATGAAATCATGAAAACTAAAGTTCTTAAAACGGCGCTGGGAGGTGAAGTCGTTTACAAAACCGGAAATTAGTCCGGAAGTTATTCTTACTGGGATTTGAAACCTATTTTTAACCGGTTTTTTTGTTTTGATTCCTGTTGTTTTGCATGCTCAAGCTGTTTGATGTATTCGAAAATGAGGTCTATTTTTTTATCTTGCTCAGAGCCGTTTTTTTCTAATTCTTCCAGTTTCAGTATGATGTCATGGTGGGATATTGCTAATCGGCGCAATTTGCTAAACAATCGAATAATCTGGATATTGACTTTGATTGCTCTTTCGCTACTCAAAACTGTTGACAATTGAGCAACGCCATCTTCCGTAAATGCATAAGGAGCATAACGAAGTCCCATTTTATCTTCATTGGTGGTGACAAATTGGCTCCTCCAATCTTTAAATTCCCGGTCGGTCAATTCAAAAATAAAATCCTCCGGAAATCGAATCATACTTTATTGCTTCAGTTACAAAATGAATTAACTTATTTTTCAGGTTCACGACAGATTAGGCCTTTTTTATTCCCGTGTATTCTTCCACTCGGCCCAGTTGATGGAGGAATAGTAACTGCGCAGCATTCCGTCAAATAAACGAACAGCTTGAAGCCGGGTATGTGTCGAGTTGATCTTTTGAATTTCAATTGGGACCTGCTCAATCCGTTTATCAAGAAAGGTATTAAAATCGCTGAGTGTTTGTTCATAATTGGAAATGGTCTTCTCTTCACCGGCAAAATGGATATTTCCGGGTAGCTGAATGTCTTCAGGTTTTAAATCCGGAATATATAGTGGAAGGATATTGAACGAATTTTCAGGCAATTTGAGCTGCCAGTCGGCATAGTCACCGATTAGTTTAACCAGTTCATCTTTGCTTTCCTTGCTGGATTTGGCCGGGAGGGCGGCAAGTTGTTGCTTTAAGCTTTGAACCAGGGTTTCGAGCGATCCCCAATTCGTTTTTATTACAGAAAACGTACCAAGGATGTTGTAGGTATTGTCGCTGGGAAGTCCGATAAAAACGATATTAGTTTGGTACGAAGGATTGCTCTTTTTGACTTCATCAATGGTTAATTTTAGCGTGTTTACGGCAGCCTGCAGGTTTTTGATTGATTAGCGTTGCTTCAGCGATGTTTTCTTCCTGATTGGTTTGGCCATTCTGGCTAAATTGCCATGTTGCATGGATGTTGACCTTCAGAAATGATTGTGAAAACGGTGTATTGGATAAAGTAATTTCGGCGGTTGATTTTTGGGGGCCAGGCTTCACCTCTACAAAATCGTCGCCGGTGAAACTGATATTTTCGCTAAGTAATTTCCATTCGGCCTTGCTGTCATTCAACTGATAGATCAGGCCATCTTTTCCTCTGGAAAGAATCTGGGCTGTTCCGGCTATATCGGCATAAATATCAGGGAATTTACAAAAATCTCTCCGTCCTCCTTCCATCTCAGCTCCAACCAACAATTTTTGTCCTGAGGTAATGGTAACAACTTCACTGTTTTTAATTGGATGCCCATCAATAGTCAATTGTATAAATGGCTTTCGAACAGGTTCAACTGCAAAGGTAGCGTTGTAGAAAAAAACAATAACAAGGACCATGAAAAATCCTTTCATATTTTAAACTATTTTAGTCCATGAAGTTGGCTAAATTTAATCAAAAATAAGTCAGAATGAAATGTTTAATAAAAAGGTTTATCCGGGTTCATTTCTTAACCACTTTTTCAGTAAAAAGCTGACTGTTGGTTTTTACCTGAACGAAATACAAACCTGTGTTAAGGTGGTTCAACGATAAATTCAGGAAGTTGGTATCAGTCTTTGTCGTTTGAATAAGCATACCGTCAATTGAGAATAAGGCGACATTTTTAATTATTTCTTTGGCTTCGATGGATAGCGTTTCGGTAGCAGGGTTCGGAAAAATTCGCAATCCCCGGGTTGATTTTTCAAAAGGAATAGCTGTTGCAAGGTCTTTGAAAGCAGGTAATTTTTTATCGCTGTATAATCTATATTCACCAGGTTTAAGCATGATTGAAGTATTTACATCCGCAACAGCAAGTTCATTTCCACTAAAGAATTCATACCAGGTTCCGGTATGCTGGAACCCGGGCGTTACCGGAATTTCACTCATTCCAAAATTTCCAAGCAGGGTAATGTTATGATCGGCTAAGGTGAGTTGAATCTTCTTGGTTGCGCCATTTACCGAAAGGGTTTCCTGACCTGAAGTAAATACATCGAATTGAGCGCGTAAACGTAACATGGATGAATAAACATCGAAAAGTTTTAACCTTGGAGGTTCATCGAGATAGTTCCAAAGAACTGGTTTTTCACCAACCCGTCCATTCTGGTCAATGGAAATATCGTAGCCCAATTCGCCAAATTGCCAGATCATTTTTGGACCAGCAAGGGAAAGAAAAAATGCGGTCGTCAACTGGCTGCGCTCCAGTGCGGTATTCAGATTTTTGGTGTTGTAAGTGGCATTTGAGTTTCCGTAAGTAAGCGTTTTATACATCTGCCGCTCTTCGTCGTGGCTTTCCATGTAGACAACCAATCCGGGTTTTGGATATCCCCTTGACTGATAGGATGCCCGGTTAAAATCTGATTTATTCGAATCGTGGTATCCCATTGCTGCTTCAGCAAAGTTGAAATTCGAATTGCCCCATATCAACATACCATTGCCATAAGCTGCCAGTTCTCTTTCTTCTGAATCAGGAGCAAAATGCTCCAGAATAACAATCGCATTTGGATTTACCTCCCATATTTTGTCGGATATTCGTTTCAGAATAGCAATACGGGCGGCATCATAACCACCGCCATCACCCGGGGTATTGGTAAAACCTTTGGTAAAGTCGAAGCGGAAACCATCAACTTTGTATTCAGTCATCCAATATTTGGTAACACGATCAACATAGTCTTTAGTGGCCTGAGCGATATGGTTAAAATCGTTGCCCCAGCTATATGTTGTATTGGGTGAAGTTTGGTTAAACCAGGGATTATCTGCAGCCGGACGGTTGAGGGCATCGTTCCAGTACATTTTTGCTAGCGGGCAGGAGTTGTAAGCATGGTTCAGAACGATGTCCTGAATTACGATAAAACCCTGTTTGTGGCATTCGTCAATCAGGTCTTTCAGGTCATTTTTGGTTCCGTACGCTTTGTCGGGTGCAAAATGAAAATTAGGATTGTATCCCCAACTGTTGTTGCCTTCAAATTCGTTGAAAGGCATCAGTTCAATGGTGTTAATGCCTAAACGTTTCAAATAATCGAGTTTTGCCTGAACTGCCTTGTAAGTTTTTTCAGTGGTAAAATCACGGATCAGTAATTCGTAAATGGAGAGTTTACTTGCTGTCGGCATAGTGTAAGAAGTGGTTTTCCAGGAATAAGGTGTTTGGGCTGTCTGAAGTATTGAAGCCCGATCGGCAGCCTTGCCCTCAGGATAAGGAAGAAGATTGGGATAGATGGTTGATGAGATGTACTTATCGTCGTAAGGATCAGAAACCTTATCGGTGTAAGGATCTGCAATTTTCAGTTTTCCATCAATCAGGTATTGAAAGATGTATTCTTTTTTGGGGACAAGATTTTCAATTTTCAACCAGAAATAATCACCGTCTTTTTTCATCTGGTATTTATTTTCCGGAAGCCAGTTGTTGAAATCGCCGGTAACAAAGATGTGTTGTTTGTTAGGGGCATAAACAACCAGTGTGGCTGACTGATCATCGGTATAATTGATTCCAGACTGAAGCCCGGCCGGTCTGGTTTCGGTTGGTGTTGTTTCGCGGATGCAAACAAAAACAGAGTCGCGCTTGGTGGTTGTAATCTGGGTTGCGTTAGCTTTTAACCAATAACTTCCGGCATTGGCAATGGTCATATTCTTTGTGATGGTAGTTCCGCTCTGTGATGCTATTTCCTGATTATCCTGATATAATTTCAGATCAGATGCAACACTGGCAAAAGCAGTAAAGGTGATGGATTCGTTTTTCTCGAATACATTGATTTTTTGTGGCGATGAGATGCTGATGTTTAAACCTTCGGTATAAACATTAACAAATATGTCTTTTCCTCCGGTGGCTTTTCCCTCTTTGGTTTGATCGGCGCTCCTGAAAACGAATGCCATTTGCTTAATGGTTTCGCCGGAAGGAACTTCATAAAAAGTCCGGATATCGGGAGTAATTTCAAGTGAATAAGTGTTTGATGTTACTCGGGTAAGTTTAGCTTTAGGTGTATTGACCGTCCATCCGGCAATTACATATTTCCAATCGGATGGCGATGTGCTTTTATCGGTAATGACACCGGTATGAGCATATATTTCTCCCGGATAATCTTTCAATCCGGCAGTTCCCTGTGTGGCATCGAATGTAATTGTAACAGGTTTGTTCTCGTTCGGTAATGCAGGATTGGAAGTAACCTGAGCAGATGCAAACTGATAGAAAACAACAAGCCAGAAAAGAATATGAATAAGTCGGAACATGGTAATAGGTATAAAAAAAGGCTTATCCGCCCGGAATGAGCGGATAAGCCTTTATAATAATGAAATTAATTTTTCTTGAGGTTGTAAGTATAAACAGCCTTACTTAAATCGAGCGTAATGGTATAATTACCTGCAGCAGCAACGGCAATGTTGTCACCACCTTCTTCAAGGGTTAAGTTGGCATCTTTATCGCCATAATTTAATCCCCAGTCGCTGTTGGCGCGGAATTTAAGTCCTCCGACTTTCAGAGCTAAAGTGACTGACCAGGTTTTGGCAACTTTATCGTAAACCATTTTGGTATCACTGTCCCATCCGGTTGGTGTGGCATCGCCAATCACTCCCCAAACAGTTTTCAGCGTTGAATAGGTCAGTGTACTCAGGTTTACATTCATTTTGTAGTAACCTGCACTGGCTGGAATGTCCTTTCCGTTTGGATCAAGTTTCAGGTCTAAACCATCGTCACCCCAGTTGGTAGTCCAGTTTTGTTCTTTGGTGAACTTAAACATCGAACCATCCGCAGCAATATTTACATACCCTTCATATTTGTTATCGCTCTTTACTGAGTATAATGCCGGAGCTTTATCGGGCGACCAGTCAGAAGTATAACCGCTGGCAGACTGGTAGCTTCCGGGAACATAAATAGTCGGATAAATGATCACCACTTCGTATGGAGTTACAGTCATAGTCATTGTCGAAGAATAAAGCGTATTCACCAACGGGCTCACATAAGCATATACCCGGGCTTCGAATGTACTTGCTTTACCATAAGGCAACCCGAGAGCCAGCAATTTGGTATTCAGTTCAGCAACAGTGAATGGAACCGTTAACTGAGTGGTTAAAGCAACGTCGAGTGGTGTTTTGAATTGATTTCCCACTTTGTCGAATTGCAATACGTAGGTAGTTGCCGACTGGTATCCGAAATCAGCCCTCGTCCAGGCAAAGGTTTTAGCTACCTGGGTTGCATTGGCTTTAGTAAGAACAAGCGGGGTCCCGGGCAGAAGGGCATCAAAAATTGGCGCCTTATACATTGTTGAGTCAATAACAGGATCAATCGTATCGGTACACGACGAGAATGCGAACAATCCCAGGAGAACAACCAGTAAATAATATATTTTTTTCATTTTAACTCGTTTTTAATGGTTTAATATCCAGTGTTTTGTTTCAGGTTGGGATTAGCTACCACGTCCGACGAAGGAATTGGATAAACGTTAAATTTAGCATCAGTAGCCCTACCGTCAGCAACGCCGCCTTTCCATGGCCAGATGTATGCGCTGCCAGTAAATTTACCGAATCGGATCAGATCGGTACGACGGTGACCTTCCCAGTAAAATTCGCGGGACAATTCATCCAGAATGAAATTCAGGGTCAACTCAGTGTCCTTGATATTTCCTCCGTTATCGCCATAAGCACGGGTCCTGATTGCATTTACATAAGTCAGTGCTTGAGCAGTGCTGCCACCTGTTCCACCTCTTAATACAGCTTCGGCATAGGTCAGATAGGCGTCAGCCGAACGGAACATCGGGAAGTCGGTATCTGAATGGGTCAAATCCTGGCCGGTAACTCCGGTTGATGAAATATTCTTGAATTTCACCACAGCATAACCTTCTTTGAATTTGGTGATATCGGTCACTTTCAACTCCTGACCATCAGTATAGAATAATGCGCGACCATCGGTGCTGTATTTTTCCAGACTGTATGTGTATGGCAACTGAGTTAGGTTCAGGGTAACTTTATATTTTCCGGGAGATGAAATAGCGATATTAGCACCGCCACCCTCCAGACTTCCGTTTGCACCATCGTCGCCATAATTCAAATCCCAGCCATCATTAGCCCTGAATTTAATTTCACCAGCCTTCAGTTCAAGCACAGCCGACCACATATTAGTTGCTGCATCCATCGTAAGGTTTTGATCCGAATCCCATCCGGAGGCAGTAGCTGAGCCAATTACACCCCAGTCTGTTTTAAGCATTGTATATGTTTTGGCTGTCAAATCAACATTGATTTTGTAATATCCGGCTTTTGCAGCTTTAATGTTGTCACCACCTGCATCGAGTTTACCGTCAGCTCCAGAGTCACCCCAGTTAGCATTCCAATCCGGAGTTTCACAGAATTTAAATTCAGTGTTGTCGTCTTTGAAATACAGGTATCCTTCGTAATTATTATCGCTTTTTGCTGAACGAAGTACTGTGGTTGTTTTTGCAGGATCCCAACCCTGATATCCCCCGGGTACATAAAGAACCGGTCCGGCCTTTGCTGATTTCAGCATGTTAATATTTGCGCTCTTGGCATTGGCATAAATAGGGAATTTGGTCACCAGTGAACTGATGGCACGATGACCTCCCCAGGCAGCATTGACTCCGTAATTGGCAGCAACCATGCTTCCACCGATACCGCCGTTGATGATGAAGGTTGTGCTACCCCAGGTTTTTGCATTTTTACCATCGGCAACTACAGGCATAATGATCTCTTTGGAAGAAAAATTATCCGTCAGGAATAGTTTTTCGTACTTGGGTTCAAGCGTGTAGCCGGTATTGATGACCTTGGTTGAATAAATAATTGCTTCCGTATATTTTGGTGCAATTCCATAAACTTCAGCATTAAGATAAAGTTTTGAAAGCAGCATCCATGCAGCAGCCTGGTCAACCCTACCATAAACATTGGTTTTGGGCGCAGCCAGTTTTGTTTCGACATCTTTCAGTTCTGATTCGATGAATGCAAACAATTCGGCTTTGGTTGCCTGTTTCGGAAAAAATGAACCGATACCATCTTTTTCGGTGATAAACGGAACGCTTCCAAACATATCCAATGCATGCCAGTAGCTTAAAGCCCTCAAGAAACGCGCTTCGTTGTGGTATAACTCAACATCAGTGCGCAATTGCCCGGAAACGCCGCGGCCATCTAATTTGGCAGGAGTAGTTTCGCGAATGAATTCATTAGCCAGTGTAATCTGGTAATATACTCGGTAATAAAATCCTTTTACGAAGTCGTTGGATGAAGTCCAGGTCTGAGCATGGAGATCAGACAATCCGGCATCGCCCCAGCCGGTAACCGCGTGGTCGGAAGCTAATTCCTGAAGGTTCCATAATCCACGGACATAAGAGGAGAATCCTTCATCGAGACCGCCGAGGTCGCCTGCGCCCGAAGGTCCTTCCTGTCCGGTAAGTGATAAACCGGCATAACATTTAGCCAGAATCTGCTGGTAAGCAGCCGGATCGTCGTAAACCGTAGCCGAAGTTACCACATCTTTATCCAAAGGAATGGTATCCAAATCGTTTACGCACGAAGTAAATGCAAGCATGATTGATAATGCCGCAATGCTTGAAAACTTGAAATATTTATTATTCATGATTCTCGTATTTTAAAATTAAAATCCAACACTTACGCCTAACATGAATGTTCTTGGACGCGGATAAACATTGTTATCAATACCTCCACTAACTTCAGGATCCAATCCTCTGTAATTGGTAATTACCAGTACGTTTTGTACCGTTGAATACAATCTCAGGTCCATTTTGTTGTTCATCAGGTTTTTGAAATTGTATCCCAGTGACACATTATCTAACCTAAGGAATGATGCGTTCTGTATGTAATAATCAGACCAGTACTGAGTTTTTTCAAAACGGGTGTTAAAGAAGTCCCGGGTAACATTTCTCATGTAGCCTGAAGGCCAGTATATCTCAATCCCTATGCTGTTTCTTGAATCAACATTGTTATAAACGTAGTTGTTTATACTGATACGTCCGGCAAGACTTAAATCCCAGTTTTTATATACAACCGATGAGTTGAATCCCATAAATACATCGGGAACCGGAGTTTTGTAGTAGTACTTGTCTTTTGTTGTAATCTGGCCATCACCATTGCGGTCAACATATAAACCTTCGATTGGATTCTTGCTGTCATCATAAACTTGTTCGAAAACAAAAAATGATGAAGCCGGGTGGCCTACTGAGTGAATCTGGATTTTATTACCTACACCTCCTGCAATACCTCCTGTTTCAACTCCTAAATATGCCAGATCCTGTGATGCAGTCAGCTTGGTGATTTCATTTTTGTTGTGGGTTAAGTTAATGCCCAGATCCCAGCTAAGGTCTTTCTTCGAAATCAATTTTCCATTGATCGTAAATTCGAAGCCTTTATTGGTAAGGTCGCCAACATTGGTCAGAATTTCGTTGATGAAGTTGGTACCTGCAGGTACCGGAACCACGTTCAACAAATCTTTGGTATCGCGCTGATAAACTTCGAAAGAACCTGAAATCCGGTTATTCAGGAAGCCATAATCCAAACCAATGTTATAGGTGGTTGTTTCTTCCCATTTGATATTTGAATCGTATCCATCTGGTCTGAGTGTATTAATCCATTTGTCGCCAAACAAAACACGTGCATTGTCTTTACTGTACGAGTAACGTGCCAGATAAGGATAGTCTCCCTGTCCAATGTTTTGCTGACCGGTAATACCATAACCAAGACGAAGTTTTAAGTCAGAAACTGCTTTTACATCTTTCAGGAACGATTCGTTCTTGATTTGCCAGGCGAAAGCCAAAGCCGGGAAAAGGCCCCATCGTGTGTTCTCAGAGAACCGCGATGTTCCGTCGTTACGCAATGTTGCGGTAAGAAGGTAACGGTTGTTGATCGAATAATTTAGACGGCCAAAAAATGAAACCAGATAGTATTCGGTTGGATCATAGTTTTCTGCGGTGAGTTGTTTATGGGTTCCGTTTGTTCCAATACCGGCACTTTCAGAAAACACATAATTTTCTCTGTAGAAATGTTGCCATGAATAACCACCCATTAAATCAACTTTGCTATTAAGGAAAGAAAGGTCACGGGTATAGTTCAGATAAAAATCGAGCAGTTCATTCTTTTTATCCTGGGTATATTCACGGTTTTCTCCACCTCCATTGGTTTTATCGTACATCCAGGCAGCATTTTCAGGAACATATACAGTTCCGTTACTTTTTGAATAATCGTAACCCAGGTTTAATACGGCTTTTAACTGAGGCAGGAAATGGAATTTATAATCGAACTGAATATTTCCCAGACTTCTTTGTACATCAGATTTGTCTTCACGTAGTTCGAGCTGGGCAACCGGGTTGGTGGTTCCAACAGTAAGTGGGTTGCCGTCGCTTTGCAGCCAGGTAAAGTAGTTGCCATATTTGTTGGTGGCATTAACGGCCTGTGTTGGGTCGAAACCAATGGCATTGCCGATCGAACCTTCGTCGCCAAATACATTGTTGATAGCCATCCCTTTCAGGTTGATATCCACTTTCAGGTGATTATCGAAAAAGCTTGGATTGACTCCAACTGAACCGGTGAAACGGTCCATGGTGGTAGTTTTTAAAAGTCCGTCCTGCTTGGTATAACCAACCGAGACGCGGTAAGGAATGTTTTTAAAACTACCGGTAATGCCCACATTGTGTTCATGACCAATTGCGTTCTGGAAAATCTGATCCTGCCAGTTGGTACTTGATTTGCCTAAAAGTTTAAGCACATCGTTCTGTCCCTTGTAACGGTTATTGACTAATACAAGGTATTCGTCGGTTGATAAAACATCAATTTGTCCGGGGCGGGTTCCCACGGAGAATTTGCCATCGTAAGTAACTTTCGTTGCTACACCGGCTTTACCCTTTTTAGTTGTAATAATAACTACTCCGTTTGAAGCGCGTGAACCGTAAATGGCGGTTGCCGAAGCATCTTTCAGGACAGTAAAAGTTTCGATGTCATTGGGGTTGATGGTACTCAATGGGTTGCGCATACCCGAAACGCCATCGTTGTCAACAGGTACGCCATCGATAACGAAAAGAGGATCGTTGCTTGCTGACAGGGAAGAACCTCCACGAATACGAATGGTTGATCCGCTTCCGGGAGCGCCGCCACCAGTGGTAATTTGTACCCCTGCAATTTTACCCATCACCAGTTCTTCCGGAGAAGCAATGGAGCCTTTGTTAAAATCGTCAGCACTTACAGCGGTAACAGAACCGGTTGCATCGCCCTTTTTCACCTGGCCATAACCGATTACGACTACTTCATCCAATTCGTCAATGTCAGGAACAAGGCCAATTTTAAGGTCTTTCTGACCTTGAGACACAACTTCCTGGGTTTTATAACCTACAAATGAAAACTGTACAACATCACCCTTATTGGTATTAAGAGTGAAAATACCATCCATATCAGTGATGGTTCCGTTCGTAGTTCCTTTAACTACAATTGATACACCCGGCAAAGATTCTCCCGATGAACTATCGGTAACCTTACCCTTTAATACTGCCTGTTGTGCCATTGCGAAATTTCCAAGCAAAAGCGACATAATCAGTATTAATACATTTAGGTTTTTGCGAATAATCCTCATGTTTTAATAATTATTGGTTCAAATACTCATTTTTAGATTCATTCATCCTAACTTTTAGTTTTTCCATTACATTTTCCGTTTAATACTTCTAAAATTAATTCCGTGACCAAAGTATCTATTCCCATAAAATTTAGTTAAAAAATGTTATAAACTGTTTTCTGCAATCGTTTGCGGTTTCGTTTGCATACAAAGTGTTATAAAACAGGTAGTAACTGGTTGGTAAGTTTTACGTGTTTTTGAGATCGTTTGTTGGATTCTTTGAGCAAGAAAATTAATTGCTACCTTTAGAGTAAGATTTATAAAAGAAGACCATACCTCAAGACTTTATGCGCAGTAACCAGATCACAATAAAAGATATTGCCCGTATATTGGGTATTTCACCGTCAACTGTTTCAAGAGCCTTGAAAGACCATCCTGACATCAATGTTGGTACCAAGAAAGCGGTGAACGAATTAGCCGGAAAACTCAAGTACCAGCCCAATGCTGTTGCCCTTAGTTTAAAGAATAGCAGAAGCAACACCATTGGAGTGATCATTCCCGAAATTGTACACTACTTTTTCTCATCGGTTATCAGCGGCATTGAAGACGTGGCCTCCCGTAAAGGATTTACAGTCATCATTTGTCAATCGAACGAAAGCTATGAGCGTGAAGTTGCCAATGCCCGAACTTTACTTTCACACCGTGTTGATGGAATTCTGGTATCTATCTCGAAGGAAACTCTGACATTTGGCCATTTTTTGGATTTACAGAACAGTGGAATCCCCTTGGTATTCTTTGACCGCATTGCTCCTGATATCAATGCCGATCAGGTGATTATTGACGACATGGAAGCTTCTTACAAGGCCACCCGCCACCTGATTGAAACCGGATGTAAGCGGATTGCCCATTTTGCCGGTCCGCAGAATCTGATTATCGGGAAGGATCGCCTTCAGGGTTATTTAAATGCCCTTACTGAAGTCGGAATTCCGGTTGACAACCGCCTGATTGTGGAAGCAGATACTTTTGAAAGAGCCCGGATGGCGGTAATAAAAATGCTTGATGCAGGGATTATCCCGGATGGTATATTTGCCGTAAACGACCTGACAGCGATTGGAGCCATGCAAACCATACAGAAAAGAGGCTATAAAATACCTGCTGAAATCTCAATTGTCGGTTTCAGTGACGGATATTTGTCAGGAATCACAGACCCGCACCTGTCATCGGTTGACCAGCATGGTTACGAAATGGGAACTACTGCTGCCGAAATACTTTTCAAACGAATTTTGTCGTCCGAAGAAGAGTACATTCCTGAAGTGAAAGTGTTAACTGCCGATTTGATTGTAAGGGGAAGCTCGGTGAAGGAATAGTCGGGATTTTTTTCTCAAATACCCGACTATATTCTGAAGTATTCTTTTTTAACCAGTGCTTGTATATCGGATTCCGATCATACTAATTTGTAACATACAAATTAGTAACATACAAATTAGTAACATTTCTAAAGTCCTCTGGAATAAACAATTTGACAGACACCCATTATTTCTTTTTTTCAGAAAAATCATACTTTTTTTGAAAATATTTTTCGCTTTTCTGCAATCGTTTGCAATGAGCTTTTTTCACGAAAAAGCATTTGGTTTGCTTATCAAATAAGGCATTTGTAACATTTTGGCATTTGGATTTCTGCAAAAAGCTTCTTTATATTTGTATCGTTAATTCCATTTAAGTTAATTCCGTTTATTACTTCATTTGAGTCCCTGAAAATTCTTTCAGAGCACTTTTATATTAATTCCAAACATTTGATTGTTATTGTTGTATGCTCCGGCGAACAGAACTTTTTGTTTTATTTCCTGCATATTTCAATTTATTTTGGCTATTCGCCAAAGTATTCCGACATTTCAATCAAATAAACCGATTAATACGAAACCCAATGAAGAAGAAACCTGCATTAAGTTTTTGGCAAATCTGGAACATGAGTTTTGGCTTTCTGGGCATACAGTTTGGCTTTGCCCTTCAAAATGCCAATGTGAGCCGGATATTTGAAACTCTGGGCGCCAATGTTAACGACATCCCTATTCTGTGGATTGCAGCGCCGGTCACCGGATTGGTCATGCAACCAATCATCGGCCATTTGAGCGATAAAACATGGGGGCGATTCGGCCGCCGTCGTCCGTTTTTTATGCTTGGCGCCATTCTCGCTTCACTGGCATTGCTGGTGATGCCCAATTCTCCAACCTTGTGGATAGCTGCCGGTATGCTCTGGATCATGGATGCTTCCATCAATATTTCGATGGAGCCGTTTCGTGCATTTGTTGGCGATATGTTGCCCGGCGAACAGCGCACACGAGGTTTTGCCATGCAGAGTTTCTTTATTGGTTTGGGAGCTGTAATAGCATCAGGTTTACCCTATATTCTGAGTGAATGGTTGGGGGTGGCCAATGTGCCCGAAGCCGGTGAGAAAATCCCGCCATCAGTCCGGTATGCTTTTTATCTGGGCGGGGCTGTTTTCTTCCTGGCAGTATTGTGGACGGTTTTCCGGACCAAAGAATATTCTCCCGCCGAATTGAAAGAATTTGAGGAAGAGAGCATTCAAAGTCAGGGGGTGTTACGATTTAACTATCGCAATCCCGTCGAATTACTGAAAAGCTTTTTCCGCCAGGGATTTATTTGGTTACTGGTAGGGTCCGGATTCAGCTACCTGATTTTCTGGCAGGGATGGGAAAAGGAACTGTACGTTATTTCGGTCGGACTGGGAGTCTTCGGAATTATCCTTCTGATCACTGCCTGGAATACCCGTCAGGGACTTACCCGTAACGGACTGGTTGAGGTGATCACCGATTTGATGAATATGCCCAAAACCATGAAACAGTTGGCCATTGTTCAGTTTTTTTCGTGGTTTGCCTTGTTTGCCATGTGGATTTATTCTACGTCGGCAGTTACCAGTCACATTTACGGAACCAGCGATACCGCTTCCGAACTTTATAACAAAGGAGCCAACTGGGTCGGGTTTTTATTCGCGATCTACAACGGATTTGCCGCCATTATGGCTTTTATCCTGCCGGTTTTAGCTAAAGCAACCAGCCGGAAAATGGCTCATGCTATTTCGCTGGTCATCGGAGGAATTGGCTTGATGTCGTTTTATGTGATCAAAGATCCGAATCTGTTGCTGGTTTCGATGGTAGGAGTTGGAATTGCCTGGGCAAGTATTTTATCAATGCCTTACGCGATTCTGACCGGTTCCCTGCCCGCGGGAAAAATGGGGATATATATGGGAATCTTTAATTTCTTCATCGTGATCCCGCAAATTTTTGCAGCAAGTATCCTTGGATTTTTTACCAAATTTTTGTTTGGCGGACATGCCATTTATGCCCTCGTTCTGGGAGGTGTTTCGTTGCTGATTGCCGCTATGAGTGTTTTGTTTGTTGATGATGTTGATCAGAAAATAATTAGAAAATGATAATAGAAGCTTGTTTATTTGATTTGGATGGGGTAGTGGTTGATACTGCCAAATACCATTTTATTGCATGGAAGGCTTTGGCTGAGGAGTTAGGATTTGAGTTTACTCTTGAAGACAATGAACGGATGAAAGGTATCAGTCGGAAGCAATCGCTCGAAATTTTACTGGAAATCGGAGGAAAACATTTTACAGAGCAGGAAAAACTCGTAATGGCCGAAAAAAAGAACGCCCTTTATGTGAGTTATATCGAAAAAATGACTCCTGAAGAAATCTTGCCCGGAGTGGAAAAATTTCTTCAGGAATTACGAAAATGCGGAGTCAAAATCGCCCTTGGTTCTGCCAGTAAAAATTCGCCAATGATTTTAGACCGCATTCAACTCTCCGGAATGTTTGATGCTATTGTAGATGGAAATTCTATTTCGGAAGCCAAACCTAATCCGGAAGTATTTCTGAAAGGAGCAGAAATACTTGGTGTTTTGCCTGAAAACTGTGTAGTGTTCGAAGATGCCATTGCCGGTATTGAGGCTGCGCAACATGCCAATATGTATTCGGTTGGAATCGGAAACCCGGAAACATTGGGTTTTGCCGATCTCGTTATTCCGGGTTTCGATGGATTTACTGTTGAAAAACTTATGAAAGAAATAAGAGCCCCCTTCCCGTTCCCCCGCAAGGGGAAGGCTTAAGCATTGGCACGCAATTAAAAACAAATTATTGCCTCCATGTCAAAGCAATTTTGACACAAAGGCAGACGATTATTGATACAAATTCTGAACTTGCTTTTTTTAAGCCTCCTCTTGTGGGGGAGGTTTGGAGGGGGCTTATTTTTAGACGCATGAAAAATTACATCATACATAACGAGTGGAAGATCATTGAAGATGGATTCCACCCCGACGAAAACCGGATCACCGAAAGTTTGCTGAGTATTGGCAACGGACGTTGCGGACAACGTGCCAATTTCGAAGAAAAATACAGTGGTGATTCTCTTCGTGGCAGCTACATAGCAGGTATTTATTACCCCGACAAAACCCGAGTGGGCTGGTGGAAAAACGGATACCCTGAATATTTCGCCAAAATCCTGAATGCCACTAACTGGATTGGGATTAATGTCATGGTGGATGGTGAAGAACTGGATTTGAACACGGCAAGAATCATTTCGTTTTACCGCGATCTCGATATGAAATCGGGTTTGCTTACCCGCCATTTTGTAGCAGAATTATCGTCAGGAAAACAGCTTGAAGTTCATTCCGGAAGATTTTTAAGTATTGCAAATCAGGAAATTGGGGCCATCAGGTATTCGGTAAAAGCGCTTAATTTTTCAGGTGAAATTTCTTTTGAGCCTTACATTGACGGTGATGTGGTCAATGAAGATTCCAACTACGATGAAAATTTCTGGATCAGTATCGCTCAAAAAATGAATTGTTGTTCCGGATACGTTTGTGTGGAAACCAGGAAAACAGCCTTTCAGGTTTGTACCGGAATGAGTTTCAGGGCGAAACTAAATCAGGAGCTGATTTATGTTGAGACTTCAAAAATCGAAAAAGAAAAATATATCGGCGCATCATTTAATATTCAGGTGCAACAGGGCGATGAGGTTTGCATCGAAAAGTATGCGGCCATTTTATCAACGCTCAATCACTCCAAAAACAAACTTCGGGAAGCCACCGAAAAAACGCTGAAAAGAGCTTCTGATAAAGGATTCGACAAACTTTTTACCAAACAGGAAAAGGCCTGGGTAAAAAGATGGGAAACCAGTGACATTCGTATTGAAGGCGATATTGCTGCACAGCAAGGAATCCGGTTTAATATCTTCCAGTTAAATCAAACTTATTTGGGCGACGACGAACGCCTTAACATTGGCCCGAAAGGGTTTACCGGAGAGAAATACGGCGGCGTTACCTATTGGGATACCGAAGCCTATTTTTTGCCCTTCACGCTTGGGACCGCTCCCCGGAGGGTTTCCAAAAACCTGCTCCTGTACCGGTATAAACATTTGCAGAAAGCCATCGAAAATGCTGAAAAACTTGGATTTAACGGTGGCGCAGCTTTGTATCCGATGGTGACCATTAACGGCGAAGAATGTCATAACGAATGGGAAATCACCTTCGAGGAAATACACCGAAACGGGGCCATTGCTTATGCCATATACAATTACGTTAGTTATACGGGCGATAAAGAATACCTGGCCTCATACGGATTTGAGGTATTGCTGGCCTTGTCTCGATTCTGGAGCCAGCGCATCAACTGGTCGGAAGAGAAAAAGAAATTTGTAATGCTGGGAGTTACCGGACCGAACGAATACGAAAACAACGTGAACAACAATTTCCACACGAGCTACATGGCCGTATGGACGCTTAAATATACGCTCGAAGCCATTGATTACCTGAAGAAAGAGCATTCGCTTTTGTTCGAAGATATGGTGAAAAAGCTAAAACTGATGGAGTTGAAAGAAACTTCGCACTGGAAGAAAATCATCAGGGACATGTATTTCCCGTATGATTTTACCCGCAAAATTTATCTCCAGCAGGATGGGTTTCTCGATAAGGAATTAATCCCGGTAAGCGAACTCAAACCTGAAGACCGGCCCATCAACCAAAAATGGTCGTGGGACCGTATTTTGCGTTCGCCATACATCAAACAGGCCGATACACTGCAAAGTATTTACTGGTTCGAAGACCAGTTTGACATTGAAAGCATTGAACGTCATTTTGATTTTTATGAACCGCTCACGGTGCACGAATCTTCGCTGTCGAGCTGCATACATGCCATTCTGGCCGCTTCTATTGGTCGGCAGGAAAAGGCTTACGAAATGTACCTGCGTACTGCCCGTCTCGATTTGGACGATTACAACAACGACACCTGCGATGGTTTGCACATCACCAGCATGGGCGGAACATGGATGGCTTTTGTCCAGGGTTTTGGCGGAATGCGGGTGAGAAACGGACAGTTGCATTTTAATCCGTTTATTCCAATTGGTTGGAATTCGTATTCCTTCCGGCTGAATTTCCGTGAAGCTCATCTGGAATTTAAAATGAACAAATCGCAATTCAGCGTTTACAACCATTCCAAGGCGAATATTGACATGGTCGTTCATGGAAAATCACATCATTTACCTGCAAAAAAGGAACTGACAATAAAATACTAAACAAATGAGAAAGCTATATTTATTTACCATCAGTATCGCATTCAGTATTTCAACTTTTGCCCTGAATGTTGACCGCGTTGAACCACTGTTTTGGTGGGTTGGAATGAAAAATCCAACTGTTCAACTCATGGTTCACGGGCACGAGATCGCCGCAACAGAAATCAGTCTGAATTATCCCGGGGTGAGAATCAATTCAATTTCCAGGCTCGAAAATCCAAATTATGTGTTTATTGACTTAAACATTTCTTCGGAAACTAAAGCCGGCACATTCCCGATCCAGTTCCGGAAAAACAAAAAGGAAGTGGTGAGTTATACCTATGAACTGAAAAACCGCGAACCTCATTCGGCCGACCGGAAAGGTTTTGATCAGTCGGATGTGATTTACCTGGTAACGCCCGACCGTTTCGTGAATGGCAATCCTGAAAACGATGTAGCAGTTACTGAAAAGGAATTGCCAAACCGTACCGATAAAAATGGAATTCATGGAGGCGACATTCAGGGAATTAAAAACAGTTTGGATTACCTGTCAGGCATGGGATTTACCTCCGTTTGGCTTAATCCGGTACTCGAAAATAACATGACCCAGGTTTCGTACCACGGATATTCAACCACCGATTTTTATAAAGTTGATGCCCATTTGGGAACAAACGAAGGTTATCGTGAGCTTGGTCAGGCGATTCACCAAAAGGGAATGAAACTGATGATGGATATGATTTTCAACCATATTGGCTCCGAACATTGGTGGATGAACGACATGCCCTCAGCCGATTGGTTAAATAATTATCCGGATTTAAAAATTACGACTCATCGCCGCACGATAAATCAAGACCCACATGCTTCTGAAGCCGACAAAAGAGCGATGGCTGACGGATGGTTTGTTCCTACCATGCCCGACCTAAACCAGCGCAATCCTTTTCTGATGAATTACCTGATCCAAAACAGCATTTGGTGGACAGAATTTGTTGGGTTGGATGGGATCCGGATGGACACTTATCCTTATCCCGACAAATTTGGGATGGCCGAATGGACCAGACGAATGCTCGAAGAATATCCCGGTTTTTATATGGTAGGTGAGGAGTGGACCATGAACGCAGCAATCATATCGTATTGGCAAAAAGGAAAAGTAAATCAGGATGGATTTGTGTCGGATCTTCCGGGATTAATGGATTTTCCGTTGAATGATGCCCTTATCCGCGGCTTGAAAGATCCCGATCAGGGTGGACTATTCCAGGTTTACGAGGCGCTGGCAAACGACTTTCAGTTTCCTCATCCTGAAAAACTGGTTGTTTTTCCTGATAACCACGATATGGCCAGAATTTACACCCAGTTGGGCGAAAACATGGATCTGTTGAAAATAGCTATCGCTTTTTATGCAACTACACGAGGAATCCCTCAGATTTTTTACGGAACGGAAATATTGATGTCTAGTCCCGGGCCGAAAGATGACGGAATCATTCGTTCCGATTTTCCGGGAGGATGGGCTGGCGATCAGGTAAATGCATTCACCGGAGCTGGTCTGACCGACAAGCAAAAACAAACTCAGGAATATGTGCGCAAAGTATTGAACTGGCGCAAAACCAATACCGTAATTCATTCCGGAGAATTAATACATTTTGCTCCGGTTGATGGAATTTATGTGTATTTCAGATACAATCAATCAGGAAAAGTAATGGTCGTGCTGAATAAAAATACACAGGAAAAAACGATTGATACCGATCGTTTCAGCGAGGTAATGGCCAATTGCACGTCAGGAAAAGAAATCATTTCAGGAACCACAATTGCTGATCTGAAAAACCTGAAAGTACCGGCCATGTCTGCGATGATTATTGAACTGAAGTAAAAAAGTGTTCAGTCGCAGTATTCAGTCGCAGTTCTGGTTCCAAAAATCGTTAATGCCCTGAAAGGGCAAAATATCCCAGCCCAGGGCAAAGTGACGAAGGAACGACGCCCTGGGTAAAGGAAAACAAAAGAAAAACCGTCCGCGGATACATGATCAATAAAGTGTTTTCCATTTTTCGGACGGAATGGGGTTGATCTTTGTAAAAGCAAGAATTCTGACAAAAAAATACATATCATGAGAAAGCTTAAAAATCTGTTTGTTATTTGTTTATTGGCTGTGGTATTATATTCATGCCAGCCAGCCGTGAAGCCGGCCGTGATTCCGGCGCATATTCCGGAGTGGACTAAAAATTCGGTGTTGTATGAAGTGAATATCCGTCAATACACGCCTGAAGGAACGTTCAAAGCTTTTGAAACTCACCTTCCACGGTTGAAGGAATTAGGCGTTGATATTTTATGGATTATGCCGATTCATCCCATTTCGGAAAAAAACCGGAAAGGAAGTCTGGGTTCGTATTATGCCGTAAAAGATTACAAAGGAATTAATCCTGAATTTGGAACATTGGAAGATTTCAAAAAACTGGTGAATAAAGCGCACGAATTGGGATTCAAGGTGATTATCGACTGGATTGCCAATCACACCGGATGGGACAATAACTGGATTACCGAGCACAAAGACTGGTACACACAAGATTCTTTGGGCAATGTAATTCCTCCGAATCCGGACTGGTCGGATATAGCAGACCTGAATTTTGACTCGAAACCTATGCGTCGCGCTATGATTGATGCGATGGATTATTGGGTGAAAGAAACCAATATCGACGGGTTCCGTTGCGATGTTGCCTGGGGCGTTCCGCAGGATTTCTGGGAAGCGGCAACTGCATCGCTCGATTCCATTAAACAGGTTTACATGTTGGCCGAGGATGAAGATCATCCGGGGCTGCTCGAAAAAGCCTTCGAATCGAACTATTCCTGGAAATTACACCACCTCCTGAACGAGGTTGCACAGGGCAAAAAGACTGCCGCTGATATTCAGAAATACTATACGGATTCGGTCAACAAATATGCTCCGGGATCATTCCCGATGCAGTTTATTACCAACCACGATGAAAACAGTTGGCAGGGTACCGAATACGAACGCATGGGTGAGGCCGTAAAGACTTTTGCCACCTTAACATTTACACTCGAAGGCATTCCACTGCTCTACAGCGGACAGGAAGCAGGCCTGCATAAACGCCTGTTATTCTTCGAAAAAGATACCATCAACTGGAGTAAACTGGAAATGCAGAAGTTTTATCAATCGCTGACCAGTCTGAAACACAATAATCAGGCGCTTTGGAACGGAGCGGCTGGGGCGCCCATGGTTTTTGTAGAAACCTCCGCTCCGCAAAACGTGATTGCTTTTACCCGTGAAAAAGAAAAGAATCAGATTCTGGCCGTTTTCAACCTGTCAGCACAACCGGTTGAGGCGAACATTCAGCTTCCGCAGTCAGGCGAATATCAGGATTATTTTTCAGGCGAAACAAAAACATTGGAAAAGAGTTCGGCAATCAAACTGGATCGATGGGGATATCAGGTTTTTGTCAGAAAATAAATTTTTGGGATTTTTTATTCGCAGGTACAACGCTGCAAACAGTCAACAATCTGACTTAGAATATCGTGCTTCAGATAATAATAGGTGTTTTTTCCTTCCCGGCGGGAGCAAAGGACACCTTTATCTTTCAAAATACCCAAATGATGGGAGGTTGTTGATTGTTCAATTCCAAGAAGATCGTGTATTTCGGTAACAGTCAATTTTTTGCCACCCTCCAAATGCTTTAAAACAGCCACCCGTACAGGGTGTGCAATGGCTTTAAGCATACTGGCAGCCATTTCTAAACGATTGGAATCTAATTCCTGAATATTCAACATGGTTTGAGTTTTACAGATGCAAATATATGAATATTTGTGTTCGTGAAAAATCAATATATTTTTTAATTTTGAGACACTCATAAAAAGCCTGGATGACCTCTTTGGATATTATACAATCGCCTATTAAGGAAGAACTTAAAAGATTCGAAAGCTACTTCAGGGAAGCCATTAAAAGTGATATTCCACTTCTTCAGATCATTATCCGGTACATTCTTTGGAAAAAAGGCAAACAGATGCGGCCAATGTTTGTTTTTCTTTCAGCAAAAATGTGTGGCGAATTCAATGATTCGACCCTTCTGGCAGCGTCTTCAATCGAATTACTTCATACAGCCACCTTGCTGCACGACGATGTGGTGGACGAATCGTATGAACGACGGGGAAGCTTTTCCATTAATGCATTGTGGAAAAATAAAATTGCTGTTTTGGTTGGCGATTTCATACTTGCCCGTGGCTTTCTTAATACACTTGATCAAAAGGAATACCGGTTTTTGCATCTGATTTCGCGGGCTGTAAAAGATATGAGCGAAGGTGAAATCCTGCAAATGCGCAAAAGCCGGAAACTGGATATTGACAACGAAACTTATTACGAAATCATACGAAAAAAAACTGCCTCATTAATTGCAACAAGCATGGCTATTGGCGCTGCTTCGGTTACCAAAGACGATGAAATTGTGGAAAGAATGTTTCAAATAGGGCTTGATGCAGGAATTGCCTTCCAGATTAAAGACGACATTTTCGATTACCAGAGCAAAGGAATTCTGGGAAAACCAACAGGAAATGATATCAAGGAGAAAAAAATTACCCTTCCGTTGCTTTATGTGCTCAACAATTGTGAATCGGGAGAACGAAGCCATATTTTGCGGTTGATTAAACGCAAAAATAAAAATCAGGCCAAAGTTAAAGAACTGGTTGATCTGGTGGTAAGCCGCGGTGGGTTGGAATATGCTGCCGGAAAGATGGACGAATTCCGAGAAAAAGCGCTTGCCGGAATCATGGAATTTTCGGAGAGCGAATCCCGGACAGCCCTGATCGAGTTGGTAAACTATTCAACTACCCGGAAAAAATAGAATTTCCAGCGCCAGTCAACTACCCCGAATATTTCAGCAAAACAGACCTGAAAGGCATGCTCTAATGTACTTTGCGGAATACTTTCTGCGAGAAATAATTGGGCAGCGTTTCGTCGGTATTGATTACAATTCCACCCAAAATATAAACCGGAAATTCCGACTGCAGCAACGGATTGTTTATTATCAGTTTCAGAATTTCATTTTCAATTTCATCATACACCAGGTGTGTGGTTTTCAGGATTGGAACCTCAGCTTTCCGTATGTCGTCGGCCATGGGCAATAACCTGATTGCCAGAAATTCGGGCTGAAAAGCTGAATAGTCGGCTGCATCAACTTCATGGATTTCGGACGACAAAACATGATTCTGGACCATCATCAATGCCCCGCAGGTGTTGGTATGCCTTTTCTGGCCAACACGCTTGATTTTGCCAACTTCACCCGTACACGAAATTCCAATGTGCGAACCAAAGATAAACAAGGCTGCACCTCCATCAGGAACATGATCGGCAAAGGCAGTTAAACCAATATTGCCAACAAATGGATAGCCAGCCAATCCTCCCATAATAAATGTTCCCTGGGGTGAATGCAGGTTCATTTTTGCCTGATGGTGGTTCAACTCGTCGAAACAAAATGAAGTTGCTACTATGATCTTTTTCATATCAATGCCTTCGCGTTCCGCAATTTCAAGTACTGCGATACGGGAGGCTTCCGACATGGTTGAGAATTTTTCAAAATGCTGACTAATTATTTCCAGCATAGGAATAAATTTTAAATTTTGATTCTTAAAAGGCAACTAAGATAAAAAAGAAACCGGACTATCCGGTTGATCCCAACGCATTTGCCACAGCGTTTATGGTTTTTAGCAAGATAATATTTTGCTGATCAGCAACTTCAGGTTCAACCGTATCTTTGTCGTTTCTCCATTGGCGCAGTGCGTTTACCTGCATCTGGTGCATCAGTTCAAGAGCCACAGCCCTCAGCCGGGTTGAATAGTAATGATTCTTCCTGCGTTGTACAAAAGGCCTGACGAGTAATTCGGCGAGCAGGGTTTTGGTTAAATAATATTCCGATAAAATGAGTGGCAAAATGTCGTTCTTCACTTGTTTATCATCCACAAGCGATGCATAAAGCCCGATGATTTCAGGATCGGTAGCTGCCAAACCCGAATCAACATTGGTCAGAATATATCGCACCAGCGGATGCGAAGCCAAAAGCCTCCTTAGAAGTGCATATTTTTCTGGCTGTTGCTCCTTGATTAGTTTCAGGGTACTTCCAACGCCATACCAGCCGGTAATGTTCACGCGGCTTTGCGACCAGCTAAAAACCCATGGAATAGCCCGAAGATCGGCCAAAGAACGTTGGTTGGTCCGGCGCGAAGGCCGGGAGCCGATCTTGCTTGTTTCAATCACATCTATTGGGGTTGCATTTTCAAAAAAACGGATAAAGCCCGGATGGCGGGTAAGCGAATTGTAGGTTTCGAAACTTTCGTGTGCCATCGTGCCAATAAGGTCGAAAAGTTCACTCAGATCAGCGCTTTGGCTGTCGGTGTTCAAAAGGGTATTCAGCAAGGTTCCTGAAGTCAGTAATTCGATATTGAATGCTGCATTAACTTTGTTGGCATATTTTCGTTCGATTGTTTCACCCTGTTCGGTAAGCCGGAGTTTTCCGCAAAGCGAACCGGAAGGCAGACTTTTTAAAAACCAGTGAATTGGTCCGGCGCCCCGACTGATACTGCCTCCTTTTCCATGAAAGAAACGGATATCAACACCATGTTTTTGTCCTATCCGGGCTAATTCATATTGTGCCTGGTATAAATGCCAAAGACTTGACAAAATACCGCCGTCTTTATTACTGTCGCTGTAACCAATCATTACCTCGGCAACCGGACGCGAATATCCTTTGTGCAGCATTTGTAGCCTAAGTGTATTTTGGGTTACCGGATGGGCGAGAAATTCGTCCAGAATTTGGGGAGCACGGTGTAAATCTTCGATGGTTTCGAACAAAGGTACAACCGGTAACTGACAAGCCGGACCTGATTTGGTCTTTATATACAGTCCGGCTTCTCTGGCAAGCAAATAAAAGGTGAATAAATCTTCAACTTTTTTAGTCATACTGACAATAATCGAACCTAGTGCATCTGGTCCATAGTTACGGATGTGTTCGGCTAAAACAGTCAGATAGCCCAGTGCATCGCCAGTTTCGCTTACACTTCCGGAGTACCGGTGTGTGAAAGGACGGTACAGGTTTAGCTCCTGAAGCAAAAATTGTTTATCCACCGATCCGTTGGCATTTGCGGAAAAGCCGGAACTTTCGATATCATCCAATAAGCTCCAAAATGCTTTTTGATAAAATTCACTGTTCTGGCGGACATCCAGGTGTGCCAGATGAAAGCCGAAATTCTGGACAAAACGCAGCGCCTTGTTCACTTCGTTCATTGCAAGCATCGGAGCGCCCCAGTCTGAAAGTGCATGAAACAAATCTTCCAGGTTGCCTATCAATTGTCCGGAATTGGCATACATCCATGGGTGGATAGTTGCGGAATTGGTTTGTTTTACTGGCAGTTTTTCAATCAGCAAGAGAACAAATTGCTTAAATGGCTCGTGCGAGGCCGAAGAGTACCTGATATTCTCAGAAATGCCGGGAATCTGCTGTTCCAACAAAGATTTAGCTTGCTTTAATTCAGGAGAAAAGGAGTTTTCAGAGGTGTAAATACTCAGGCTGTCAGCAAGGCTATTCAAACGTTGGGCAATCAGATCAAGAGCTTCGGCCCTTAATCGCTCCAGAGTATATGCTGTGATTTCAGGAGTCACCAAAGGATGCCCGTCGCGGTCGCCGCCAACCCATGAGCCCAGGCTTATTTTAGGCAATGAATGGTAATTTTGTATTAACTCCGGTTGAAAGCCGGCTTCATTCCAGGCTTGTACCAATGTTTTGTCATGAAGTTCGAATACATCTGGAAAAACCTTGGTCAGGTAGTGTAAAACGTTCTCGAGTTCAGTTTCGACCTGTGGTTTTTCAAGGTAAATATCGTCAATAAACCAAAGCCGTGTCAACAATTCTTTTATACCCGACCGGATCTGATCGCGTTCCAAAGCAGTATAGACCGGATTTTCGAGCATCACCAGTTGCAGATACAGTTCGCGGTAATATTTCAAAACGACAGTCCTTTTTGCTTCAGTAGGGTGTGCTGTCATTACTGGTTCCACCTCGATTTCCGAAAGTACTGCGACAATTTCTTTCTGAGAGATTCCTGCAGCCTTTAATTCCGAAAAAGTGTGTGCCCAGCTACCGTTAACACTATGCGATCCATGCAATTGCTGTTTGTTTCGCCTGCTTTGTACGGCCCAGTTTACTTCACACAAATTAAGAAGCTGAAAACTAATGGAATAAAGGTGAACAACTTTTTGTTCGAGTTCAGAAGGCGGAGTTGAAACCTGCGTGTTTAGCCATGGAATATAGGCTAGAAGTTTTTTTTCATTATTTGCTTCAAGAACCTCGGCAAAGCATTTCAGTAAAAAATGAAGATCGGAATAAGGTTTGCCTATTTCCTGAATGTTTTCCTTTAGAAAAGGGTGCATATATGGTAATCGTTTTTTGTTCATTAAACAGCCTCAGAATTAAAAATGTTTTGCCGGAACACCTGTAATTTTTTCGAGCAGGTTGTTGGCCAGGCGGCTGGCGCCAATACGAAAAAGTTCAGGGGTCAACCATGCATCACCCAGAATTTCCCGAACAATGGTGAGATAGAATATGGCATCTTCAGGAGTTACGATGCCCCCCGCCGGTTTAAACCCGATTTTTTTACCGGTTTCCTCAAAATGCTGTTTGATAGCCAGGCACATCACAAACGCAGCTTCAGGAGTGGCGGCCTGGGGTAATTTGCCAGTTGAGGTTTTGATGAAATCGGCGCCTGCTTCGATAGCCAGAATCGATGCTTGCCAAATTTGATCAACATTCAAAACTCCGGTTTCAAGAATCACTTTCAGGTGTGCATCGCCAATGGCTTTTTTAATGGCAGAAATTTCGCTGGTACAGGTTTCGAAATGTCCTTCAAGAAAAGCCCAAAGAGGCATTACAATGTCTATTTCATTGGCCCCGGCCATCACGGCTAATTGGGCTTCCTCTATTTTAAGTTTGGTAAAGGTCATTGATGAAGGAAATCCTCCGGCCACTGCGGCAATTTTCACATTCAGAACTTTCAATGTGCTTTTCACAGTGTGGGCCATATTCGGATAAACACAAATGGCGGCCACATTGCTTATTCCTGGAAATGCAACAGGAAATTGGTTCACTTTTTCGGTAAATGCAGCCACAGAGCTGACTGTATCAATCGGGTTCAGGGTAGTGAGATCAATACATGAAAGAGCTTTTTCAAACATTTTTTTATTGCTGTTGCTGACAGCAATTTCATGGATTTCAGCCAGTTCAAATTGAATATCCGCTATGGACAATGGGCAAGTTTCGATGGACATGTTTTTTTGTGTAAAGTTAAAATGTTTAATGGTTTTCGTTTTGGATTTCACATTTCAGTTTGCAAAAAAAAGAGCCCGCAATTATTTGCGGGCTCTTTTAATAAGTGAAAAAATTTTCAGTTAGTTAAAGATGTAACGAATTCCGAGTTGCATGGAGTAGGTTGAACTATAACCAAGATTATCTGAATACGTTTTCTGCAACATTCCGCTGTTGTATGGATTGAGTCTGAAAGTTGGTTTTACTGTACCACCAGCAACAACGCTTGAATTGTTAACCGGTGTCAGGATGTTATTCTGATTGTAGAAGTCAGCTATTCCCCAGTTTTTATTAATCAGGTTACCTGCGTTGAGGATGTCAAGACTTACCTGAATCGTATTGCGTTTGCCTCCAACTTTAACGAAGAATTCCTGCATGACTTTCACGTCAAATTGGTTTCTCCAGGGCAATACAGCTCCATTACGTTCGGCATACTGTCCTTTACGGGTTTTCAGGTATTTGTCCTGTTCAACGTAAGCAAAGAAAGCATCGCTCTGAGCTGCGGCAGTCCATAAAACATTGATACCATCGATGTTTTTCACGGTCTGGTCAACAAATGTAATTTCAGTTGCGTCTTTTGGAACATAAAGAAGGTTGAATGAACCTGCTCCATCACGGACAATGTTATTTGAATATACATAGGAGAACCGGCCTTGTGCTCCACCTTCATAGAAAACCGAAACTGTAGTTGCCATTGAATTCAAGTATTCTACTTTATAGGAAACATTGGCGATTAACTTATCAGGAGTAACATAGCTGGCAAAGCTTTTTTCAAAGCTGTTTGATCCGTTTATATTGGCATTATTACTCCAAGCTCCTGAGGCCTGATCACCTTGGCCATCTGCCAGATTCTTAGCTTCGCTATGGGTATATGCAAGCATTCCGTAGAATCCACTGTCAAACGATTTTTCCAATTTGAAAGTTGCAGAATAGTAATAACCACCACTGGCATTTCTCAGGACGATTGGAGAAACCCCGTTTCCACCGGCAGGCAAACCTGTTGTGATCGTTTTGCCATCAGAGCTGACCGTCTGGTAATATTTAAGACCGTTGGTTGCTGTTGTTGTTACCGGATATACAATGCGATTATCAGGATAGCCGGCAATGTTCATCGGAACGCCACCTTTTAAACCCGTGTTTACAAAGATTGCAGTATTGAAGTCCTTGTTATAAACTCCCTCAACGGTTCCTTTAATTCCCCATGGAAGTTTAGCATCCACGGCCACGCTCGACTTCCACGATTGTGGCATTTTGAAGTCATTAGAAATAATTGTAAATGTTTGAGGTACAATAGTTCCAGCGGCAGGCTGTGTCGTTGGATAATATGCCCTCGGATCTTTATTGAATACACCTGGTACATTTGCCTGGCCCACATAATTCATGGTTGTTTGAATCATACCGGCATCACCTACCTGTCCAACGATCCAAACAAATGGAACGCGACCGGTGAAAACTCCTGTACCTCCGCGAACCACTAAAGAACGGTCGCCTTTTACATCGTAATTAAAACCGACACGTGGAGATAAAAGCAATCTTGATTTAGGTAAAGTTGCTGTGCTGTATTTTTCATCGCCAAAAGTCAAATTGGCAATCATCGGATGTTCAGCAGTTGGCTGTGAGTAAGTTGGAAGGTCAACACGGAACCCTGCATTTACTTTGAGTTTGGCGCTCATAGCAATTTCATCCTGAAGGTAGGCTGAAAACTGGTTGAAATCAAAGCTTGGAAAGGCCTGTTCATAGCCTGGTGTGTTAGAGAAGGTCAAACCAAAATTTTGCGGTTTTGCTCCGTTCACAAAATCATCCCATGATTTAAATACATAGAAACTGGATCCAAAACGCATGAATCCGTTCTTGGTGGCATTGTGTTCATACTGAAGGCCGAAAGTAAAACGGTTTTTGCCCATAGACCAGGAGAAATCATCGGTAATGGTTGTCGTTTTTACTTCACGTAAGTTTCCGTAGCTAAAAGGTTCAGTACCAAACGAAGTAAATACCTTGTTATCTTTTAAGATATCAACGAAAGGAAAGGTTTTTCCAACTGTACTACGTGGTTCATCCTGAAACGAATAGGTGTAACGAAGAGTATTTGAGAATCTTCCGCCGCCAAATGTCGAGTTTAACTCAGATGACAACGAACTGAAGTTGGTTTCCTGAAAATATCCGGCATTTTTAAACCAGATGGCATCCATCGCCTGACGGTTGCCGGTATAAATAGATGACGAGAAATTATTAACAGAAGTACTGGGAGGGTTTGGACTTTTAGTTTTTGTATCGCTGTAGCGAATATTAAACTTGTGGTTCTTGCTGATGTTCCAATCAATACGGGCCAGGAATTTACTTCCCGGGCTTTCGTTGGAATAACCCTGATATGGGCCAGTTTCATATCCGTAAGTATCCAAAAGATATTTGCTGATGTTATCCATTTCGGTAACTGTTGGACGTGCAATATTTTTGGTATAATCAGAAGGAGCAGCAGCGGTAGCGGCAACGCGTGAAGGTCCGGGTACAGTGCGTTTTTCAGTTTCGTAGTTCACAAAAAAGAAAAGCTTGTTCTTGATAATCGGACCACCAATACGAACACCTTGCATCTGATAATCAGAAGGGTTTTTAATAAATGGTGTGGCATCGCCAACTTTATTTCCTTTGTATTTTTCATTCTGCATATAAGTATATACCGAACCGGAAAATTCGTTGGTACCTGAACGGGTTACAGCGTTTACCGAAGCGCCGATAAAACCACTCTGGCGTACATCAAAAGGAGTAATATTTACTGAAATCTGATCAAGGGCATCCAGAGAGATCGGAGAACCTCCTGAAGGAAGATTGCTTCCTATACCAAAAGCATTATTAAACTGAGCGCCGTCAACGGTAATATAATTCTGACGATAGTTACCACCTCCAATTTGATTACCGTTTGCCTGGGGAGTCAAACGGGTTACATCGTTGATGCTTCTTGAAATGGTTGGCATCATGGCAATCTGCCGGTTAGTAACATTGATTGATGCGCCATTTTTTTCAGAATTGAATACCGGACCTTTTGATCCCATAACAATAACTTCACCAACATCAACGCTTTCTTCATTCAGGCTGACATCTAATCCGTATGATTCGCCAAGAGAAAGGATAATACCGGTATAAGAAGCCTTGTTGTATCCAACAAAAGTTACATCAACTGCATAAGGACCACCCGAACGCATACCCGGAATGGTAAAACGACCTTCAGAATTTGATATGGTACCGTATTGTGTACCTGAAGGCTGATGTACAGCAACAATAGTTGCGCCCGGAAGCAATTCATTGTTTGCTCCGGTAATCCGCCCATTCATCCCGGATGAAGTCATCTGCGAAAAGGCAGAAAAGCTTACCATCACAAAAGCAATAAGCACTAAATAAAATTTTAGCATCTTTTTCATAGAAAAATTAATTTAAATTCTGGACAAAGAAAGTTATATGATTTATGATTAAAATTATTTGTTCCTTACGATAATGTTATCAATTTGTGTCAATTTGATTAAAACGGAAACAACGCTTTAAGCGTTAAAAAAACGGAAGCAAAACGCCCTATTTCACGTTGAAAATTACAATTTATTCCGGAGTAGCAAAAGAGTAGTTATCAACAATGCACCTCTTAATAAGTTGTTGATAAAATAAATATTTTTGTTTTGGTAATCATTTGATTAATCAAAGAAATTGCTATGAAAAACCGATTTTCAGCACATTTAAACCTGAGTCAAATTCTGAAATTATCAGGGTATTTTAGTTCAGGATAATTGCTTTAATGGCAGGCATTCTTTATTTCCGGCTGAAATTGATATTTTTGTATCAGAAAAATATTGAATTTTAAAATACCTGCAATGAAACCACAAGATATCCGGCTAATGCTCGACGAGAAGGGATTTATTGATGAGCCGGTGAGTTCAGATATAAAACTGGTTGAAGAAATTAACCGGTTAAAAAAAGAAAAGAATGCGGTAATCCTCAGTCATTACTATGTTGAAAGCGACCTCCAGGATATCGCGGATTATGTTGGCGACAGCCTTGGACTGGCCCAGGAGGCTGCCAAAACTACCGCCGATCTAATTGTTTTTGTGGGCGTTCATTTTATGGCCGAAACCGCAAAAATCATTAATCCATCGAAAAAAGTCATTTTACCTGATCTGAAAGCCGGTTGCTCGCTGGCCGACTCGGCTCCGGCAGATAAGTTTGCTGAATTTAAAGCGCAATACCCTGACCATAAAGTGATTTCATACATTAATTGCACAGCCGAGCTAAAAACTTTGACTGACGTGGTTTGCACCTCGGCCAACGCGCTAAAGATTGTTAACAGTTTTCCTCCGGAACAGAAACTGATTTTTGCACCGGATAAAAACCTGGGTAACTACCTCAACGGCCTTACAGGCCGCGAAATGGTTCTGTGGGATGGCGCCTGCATGGTACACGAAAAGTATTCAGTCGAAAAGATTATTCAACTGATGGACCAGCATCCGGATGCTGAATTTATTGCCCATCCGGAATGCGAAAAACCCGTTCTGTTGGTTGCCGGATACATCGGCTCGACCACAGCCCTGCTAAATTATGTGAGTAAAAGCGACTCGAAAAAATTCATCGTAGCCACTGAAAGCGGCATCCTGCACCAGATGAAAAAAGCCTGTCCGGATAAAATTTTCATTCCGGCACCTTCCATTGACTCAACCTGTGGCTGCAACGACTGTTCGTACATGAAACTAAACAGCCTTCAGAAATTATACATTTGCATGAAACATGAACTTCCCGAGGTTACACTTTCGGCGGAAGTAATAAAAAAGGCACAATTACCGATTCTACGGATGCTTGAAATATCGAAATAAAAAAGATTTATTCAACAACAGTTACCCATCCGTGAGTATCGGGCTCGTCGCCATATTGAATTCCCTGTAGTTTTTTGTAGAGTCTTTCGCTAATCGGCCCAGGTTTTCCATCTTTCGAAAAGATGTATGAAATCTTTTCATCGTAATCGTCAATCTGCCCGATCGGACTGATAACCGCAGCAGTTCCGCAGGCGCCGGCTTCTTCAAAGGTTGCCAGTTCTTCCACGGCAACCGGGCGTTGTTCAACTTTCATTCCCATATCCTGAGCCAAAACCATCAAACTTTTATTGGTGATGGAAGGCAAAATTGAACTCGATTTTGGTGTGATGTAAGTATTGTTTTTGATTCCGAAGAAATTGGCTGCACCGCATTCGTCAATGTATTTTTTTTCTTTGGCATCGAGGTAAAATACATTGGAATAACCCATTTCGTGGGCTTTGGCTCCGGCTACCAAACTGGCGGCATAATTTCCGCCTACTTTGTATTTTCCCATTCCAAGCGGAGCTGAGCGATCAAATTCTCTCATAATAACGAAAGGAGTAGTCTGGAAACCGCCTTTAAAATAGGGGCCAACCGGGGTTACAAACAAAACGAACATATATTCGCTTGCCGGTTTAACTCCCACCTGAGCGCCGGTTCCGAATAAAAACGGACGAATATATAACGATGCTCCCGATTCGTAGGGAGGTACAAAACGCTCGTTTAATTTGACGGCTTTAACAACAGCTTCTTCAAATTTTTCAATTGGAAGGATAGCCATCATTGTACCAACACTTGAATCCTGCATCCGCTTGGCATTCTCATCCATGCGGAAAATCCTTATTTTATTGTCTTTTCCGCGAAATGCCTTCAATCCTTCAAACGATTCCTGTCCGTAATGCAGACAGGTGGCAGCCATGTGAAGATTCAGATATTCGCTGTCTGACACTTCCAATTCGCCCCAGGCACCGTTGCTGTAAGTACAGCGTATATTGTAATCGGTTTTCATGTAACCGAAAGTCAGATTACCCCAGTCTATGTTTTCCATAATAAAAAAAAGAAGTATGTCAATCTAAGGTTTTTTAAGAATCCTAAATTAACGAAAAAAAAAGCGGAGATGAAAAGACTTATCATTGCCCCTGAAAAATTTATCAATTTAGTCATTTAGGCTGACTTCCAGCCTGTAACCGTTGTGCTTTCGGATGTTGAATACACGTCCATCCATAAAAATCAGGTATTGTCCTTTAATTCCTTTCAGGATTCCTGATATCACAGGGTCTTTGTCGAACGAAAAGATGATCACTTTTTCCGGAAAAGATGATACCGGGTACCGAATCTGCCAGATGAAATTATCGGCGTGAAGATATTGCTGCAATTCTGCGGGAAGCAATTGGTATGCATTTACTTTTTCTTCCTGAAGGTTATAATTTGAAACGTTCTTATCCTGAAGCATTGACCTCCAGTTGGTTTTATCCGAAAAAAAATTCTTCAGGTAAACTTCAATCACTCCGGAAATATGGCGATTGGGTGTACGGGCCAGGATGATGGCTTCGCTCGCACCCTGGTCAATCCATCGGGTTGGAACCTGATGATGGCGTGTCACTCCCACTTTCAGTTCGCCGGATACGGCCAGGTAAACGAAATGATCAATCAGGTCGTGTTCTCGTGCCCAGTCCATGTCGCGGGCAATTCCGAGGTGTGCTTTCGACAATTCGGGGCGCATCACCGTTTCGCTGGCTTCGGGAGCCGTTTGCAGGCAATTGTAGCAAAACCCTTGTCCAAATGATGTTTTTGTTCGTTTTCCGCACGAAATGCAATTGATTTGTCCGGTAAATTTCAGGCTGATGGATTTTCCGATCAGATCGTTCATAGGCAGTTCGGTTTCGCTCAGCGGCAAAAAGTAATTTACCGGATCGGCATATTCTGCCCGCATTTTTAAAATATTCCCTGAAGCAAGCATCATTAGTAAGTTTTAATGTTGAACAAAGTACGGAAATGTTAATTGAAACTAAAACAGCTGAAAGGACAAAAAGATTTTACAGTAATTCATCACGCTGGTAAACAGAAAAAAGCCAGACGATATCTGTCTGGCTTTTTTCTGTTATAGAATTTGGTGGATGGATGAATAAATTTTACTCACTTATAATTAATTCTAAAACCAAAGAAATTGTAACCCCCGTTTTAAGATTAAATGATGAACCATTCGTTTTTTTACATGAATGGTTTGTTTTAAGCGATGAAATAACCCTGTTTCACTAATGAAAGCTACAGCCATTTTTCCAGCGCTGTATTTAAAAACCGATTTACCGGCGATAATGCCTTAAAAGCAGAAACAATTTTATCCACATAGGCATCACTGGTAACCACCGTATCTTCCAACTTCGAAGTAAAAGCAAACGATTTATATTTCAGCAGATCTATCTCCGGAAAATCTTTCGGAAATCCTTTGGGTGCCGTTTTTAGCTTATCATCATACATTTCGGGATAAACCTTCAGGAATGAATTATTAAGAATCAGTTGTTTGAAATCTTCCGGATGATCAAAAATTTCAGTGCGTATTGCTTTCAAGGCTTCAGCCGGGGGACAATAAGAACCACCTCCAACAAAAGAACTACCTGGTTCGATATGAATATAATACCCTGCACTGGTGCTTTTCCGGCCACCTTTGGCTATAAAACTTCCCATGTTTGTTTTGTAGGGAGTTTTATCTGTGGCAAAACGAACATCGCGGAATATTCGGAACACGCAGTTTTTGGGATCCTGAAATCCAATTTCTGGATCGAATTTGGCAACTTCATGAATAATCATTTCGGTCAGAAACAAAACCTTTTTACGGCTTGCTTCATACCTGTCACGGTTTTGGTCAAACCAATCCTTATTGTTGTTTTCTTTCAATTCAGAAAGAAAGTTGAGAATTTCCTGCATATCATTTAGATTTGAAATTGTACTTTTGCTATCAACGTCTAAATTATGAAAAAGTTTGCATTAATAGTTGCCGGAGGATCAGGAAACCGGATGGGAACTGAAATACCCAAACAGTTTCTTGAATTGTGTGGAAAACCTGTGTTGATGCATACGATTCATGTTTTTTATGATTTCGATCCTGAATGTGAATTGATTTTGGTTCTGCCTGAGTCACAAAAGGAATATTGGGATAGATTGTGCCTGAAACACAAATTCAATCTGGCTCACCGAATCGCAACAGGAGGTGAAACCCGGTATGATTCGGTCAAAAATGGACTTAAATTAATAGATGGAGAAGGAATCGTTTTTATTCACGATGGAGTTCGTCCCCTTGTCAGTCTGGAGACACTCAAAAGATGCTTCGAAACTGCCAGTAATGCTGGGAATGCCATTCCGGTTTTGCCAGTGAACGAATCGCTGAGGAAACAGGAGGGAGATAAAAATAGTACAGTGGATCGAAGCCTGTATTTCGGTGTTCAGACTCCGCAAACTTTCCAAAGCGACCAAATACTGAAAGCATTCGAACAGGATTTTGATCCGGCATTTACCGACGACGCTTCGGTGGCAGAAAAAGCTGGATTCACCATACACATGATTGAAGGAAACCAAGAAAATATTAAGATTACTACTCCATCCGACTTAGTTATTGCCGAAGCATTTTTGAGAAAATAGATGAGGCTACATTAAATCCGAACTAAACATACCTACCAGTTTTCTGTTTTAGTTTGAATATTTTCACCGTATTAAGACTGGCACATCATATGGATTATAAAAATTTATCTCTTTATCGCCCAAAAATGGAATACCGTCGTTTTGGCAAAACCAACAAAATGGTTAGTGTCATCACTTTGGGAGGTATGCGTTTTAAACATACAGGCGTCGAACCCCGCGAACATATTCCTCAGGATACCCTCGATCAATGTCGGGAAACGGTTGAAAAAGCTTTGGCGCAGGGCATCAATTTAATTGAAACGGCACATGGTTATGGCAAAAGCGAACATGCTTACGGTCGGGTACTGAACGATGAATTGAAACTGAAACGCGATGCCTACTTTTTGATGACTAAAGGAAATCCTAAAACGGCAGAAGAAACCCGAACAATGGTTTCGAACCAGTTGATAGCTTTGAAAACCGACTATTTTGATTTCTATGCCTGGCACGGAATTAATACCATGGGAATACAGGAATCTGCCTGTGCCAAAGGCGGACCGGTTGAAGAGTTACTGAAGATGAAAGAAGAGGGAATTATTAAGCATATCGGGTTCAGCACTCACGCACCACTGGATGTAATTTTAAAAACTATTGAAACCGATTTGTTCGACTTTGTAAACCTGCATTATTACTATTTTTTCCAGCGAAACAAAGCTGCTATTGATCTGGCTGAAACCAAGGATATGGGTGTGTTTATTATTTCACCCAATGATAAAGGAGGACAATTGCTTAACCCACCCTCTAAACTGGTAAAATTAACAGACCCCCTTCACCCCATTCAGTGGAATGCCAGGTTTTGCCTTAGCCACCCAGGAATTCACACCTTAACTTTTGGGCTTCCGGTAACTGCAAAATTCGAACATCTTAATGGCATTTTTCCGGCGCCAGCACCTTTTTCTCCTGAAGATGCCCGGATCAAACAAGTTCTCGATGCTCAGAAATTACTTGATCCTTATTCCGGTTTTGATGGATATGTCATGGAAAAAGATCCTTCAGGATTGAATATTCCGGAAATTCTTCGATTCAGGTTGCTCTGGAAATGTTACGACATGAAAGATTTCGGATTGTACCGCTACAACATGTTTCAGGAAAAAGGCCACTGGTTTCCGGGCAATTTTCCGACCATGCAGAACCTGAAAAAGATTGATTTAAGCCGCTGTCCGGCTGATGTTCCACTTATTAATCTGATTAAAGAAACCCATGAAGAATTGTATAGGGCAAAAACAAAAAAACAAAATTTGAAACACGTTTTCTTGAAAATTTATAACTTTACTAAAAAAAGAAAATGGATTTACAGACTAGAAAATTGACTTTTGTGAGAGAATTTCTCAATATTCAAAATGAGAATATTGTGGATCGTTTCGAAAAAATGCTTAAAAAGGAAAAGAGTAGAAGTATTGAAAAAGACTTCCAACCGATGACTTTGGATGAGTTCTACAAAAGAATCGACCAATCGATGCTTGATTCAAATAACGATAAACTAACCAATAACGATGAACTCATAAAAGAAATAGAAGGATGGGGTTAAAGATTTATTGGACAGACTTTTCAAATAGGAAAAAGAGGCTGAACTCTTGCGAGCCAGCCCCTTTCAATTTATTTTAAGATTTGATTGATTTTACTTCTTCAGCGCTTTAATACGCTTCAGGTTTTTGCGTTTGGCCATTTTTAACCGAATCACATAATCCATCTCGTACAAAGCCGGAACGAACATCAGGGTTAGGAAAGTCGCGAAACTCAATCCAAAAATGATTGACCAAGCAAGCGGACCCCAAAAAGCAACATTGTCGCCCCCGAAATAGATGTGCGGGTTCAGTTCGGTAAAGATGGCGGCAAAATCGATGTTCAAACCGACAGCAAGAGGCACCAAACCTAACATTGCTGCGGTTGCGGTAAGGATTACCGGAGTGATACGGGTTTTCCCACCTTCAATGATAGCCCGGCGTGTCGGCAAACCTTCCTTCTTCTTGACATCAATAAATTCAACAATCAATATCCCGTTCCGGACCACAATGCCACCCAGGGCCACAACTCCCAGACCGGTCATCATAATCACCAGATCCATCTTGAAGATGATAAACCCAAGCAAAACCCCAATGATGCTGAAGACAACTTCGCTTAGAATAATCAGCGACTTGCTGACCGAACCAAATTGAGTGATCAGGATAAAGAAAATCATGCCAATGGCAATGATCATCGCTTTCATAAGGAAAGCGACCGTTTCAGCCTGGTCGTCCTGCTCGCCGGTCAACTTGATGGAAGTGCCTTCGTGCAGTGGAAATGTTTTGGCTTCCCTTATGATTTTTGGCACAATATCGTTGGCAGAAAAGCCCGAAAGCACATTCGAATAAACAGTAATTACCCGTTTCTGATCCAGGCGCTTAATTCCGGCGTAGGAAGAAGTATAGTCCAATGTAGCAACTGTTGATAATGGAACACTGCGTAACATGCCGGTATTCATGTCGCGATAGGTGATCTGAAGATTGACCAGCGCATCAATATTATCGCGGGTTAATTTACTGTAACGAAGCATAATCGGAAACTCATCCTCATCCTGTTTTAGTTTCGAAATCTCTTTCCCATACAGCGCGGTTCGGATTTCCATTCCGATTTGACCGGTTGAAATTCCCAATCGCTGTGCGCGATCGCGGTTAATCTGAATAATGATTTCCGGAGAGTTCATCTCGAAATCGGTTTTTAATTCTTCCACCCCGGGAATATCCACAGAGTCAATGTAATTACGGAAAGCATAAGCATCGGTAATCAGGGTTCCCAGATTTTCGTTGGTAATTTCAATGTTGATTGGTTTACCGGTTGGCGGGCCATTTTGTTCCTTATCAACCGTAATTTCGGCTCCTGCGATGTCTGCAACTTCTTTCCTGATCAATTCCATGTATTGGGTTGTTGAAATTCCTGAAATACGGAATTGGTGCTCAACAAAATTCACAGTAACTTTTCCTCTGTTGAAGGGTGTCCCTGTTGAAGTAAATCCCTCTTCCTCAGCGCCGATAGTCACATTCGAAATAACCGATTCCACATCAGGATTGTTTTGCCCAATGGCGTTGTAAACACGTGCTTCGGCAACGCGGGTAACGCTGTCGGTCAAATTCTGATGTGTCCCTCCGGGCATTTTGATATACACAAAAATATTATTCGGGTCGCTGTTTGGGAAAAACAATACGGTTGGTTTAGCTATTCCTGTAATGAACATGGTTACAAAAAACAATGCGATCATGCCAACCAGTGTCCATAACGGCCGGGCCCCTTTCAGGATAAGGCGCAATTGCCTTTCATAAAAAGCCATTACCCATGGCCAGGTCTTTTCCTGAAAAGCGTGGATCATTTTCTTTAAAACGAAATGGAAAAGAAGGATCAACACAACAACAAGCGTAAGGATGTTGGCCATGGCAAAAGCAGCCGGCACTTCTGCTGTAAAGTGAACAAGATATAAGAGCGCTGCCAAAACAGCCATCACCATCGTTGAAATTTTAAGTTTTCGCCATGTACTTCCCTGTTGAAATTCCTTGTCATATTCGTGTTTCATAAACGATACCGCAAATACCGGGTTAAACACATACGCCACAAACAAGGAGGCAAACAGTGTTATGATCAGGGTTACAGGCAAATAGTGCATAAACTGCCCCACGATGCCGGGCCAGAAAGCCAGCGGGAAGAATGGGGCAAGGGTAGTCAATGTTCCTGAAAAAATAGGAAGGAATACCTCACCGGCTGCTCTCTTGGCCGCGACATTAATATCCGGAGTGAAACGGTGCAACCGATGCGTATTTTCGATAACTACGATAGCATCGTCAACCACAATACCAAGGGCAAAAATGAAGGCGAACATCACGATCATGTTCATAGTGAAGCCTAAGCCGGGAATAATCATGTAGGCTATGAAAATGGACAACGGAACTGACAACCCGACAAAGAACGCATTGGTGAAGCCCATGAAGAACATCAGTACAATGGTTACCAGAATAAAACCAATGATGATCGTATTATTCAATTCCTCCAGTGTGTTTCGGGTAAAACGGCTCTGGTCTCCGGTAACGGTAACCTCCATATCCTTCGGATAGTCGCGTTGTTTCAGGCCATCAACAATTTCCTTGATCTGGTCAGAAGCGTCGAGCAGGTTCGCACCGTTCTTCTTGATCACATTCAGGGTAATTACATTTTTGCCGTTGAGCCTGGCGAAGCTGGCCTGTTCAGCAAAACTATCGTTAACCTCAGCGATATCCCTAAGTTTTATCATGGCGCCACTCGACGATTGAACAACTATATTCCGGATAGTTTGCACATCGGTAAACTGCCCCTTGATACGAACTGTATTACGGGTTCCGTTGTTGGTTAATATACCTCCCGAAATGGTGAGGTTTTCCATCGCGACAGCCTGTTCGATATTTCCGAAGGTGACTTTTGCGGCCTGCATTTTGAAAATGTCGGCATCAATTTGTATTTCGCGGTCGAGCGCCCCAACAATGTCAACACGGGTAATTTCCTTCAGCCCTTCAATTTTATCCTGGGCAATTTCAGCATAATGTTTCAGTTTTACCAGGTCGTAATTTCCTGAAATATTGAGGAACATGACCGGCATAGCAGAAAGGTCTATATCCATGATTTGCGGTTGTGACGGCAAATCGGTCGGCAGCTCGGATTTGGCTTTGTCAACCGCATCGCGCACCCGCTGTTTGGCAGTTTCGATTGACAGATCAGGATCGAACTCAACAATGATTGAAGAGAAATCGGGAACTGAATTGCTGGTTACTTTTTTTACGTTAGATATTGATTTTAACTGTTTCTCAATCGGACGTGTTACCAGGTTTTCAATGTCTTCAGGCGAGGTGCCCGGGTATGGCGTACTAACAACGATGTATGGAATTACTATCTGAGGAAATGTTTCCTTCGGTATTAAATAATAATTCATCATACCAAGCACCGATATAATCGTGGCAAGCACATAGATGCTCGTCCGGTTATCGATGGCCCAGTTAGTGGCAAAAAATTCTTTTATCTTATTTTCTTTCGACATGATTGGTCTGTTTTGATTGATTTAGAAAACTACCTTTTCGCCAGCATTCAGGTCTTGAAATCCTGAAGTGATGATTTTATCGCCTGATGCAATTCCTTCCAGGATTTCAATAATTCCGTTGTAATCCATTCCGGTTTTAACCATTCTTCGCTCGGCATTCCAGTCATTGCCACTTTGCCTGGCTACATAAACATATTTACCATCCTGATTGCTCTGGACATAATTTACCGGAATACAGAACGCTTTCTCGTTGGTGTAATCCTTGATTTTGAGGTAAGCAATCATATTGGCGCGAAGCTCAACATCTTTCGAAGAAATCTTACATTCAACCTTAAATGTCCGGTTGGTAGGATCAATAAAACGGCTGGTAAAGTTCAGTTTTGTTACAATGTCTTTGCCTAAATCAGGAAAACTGACCAAAGCGTCGTTCCCATTTTTAATACGGGCAGCATAAGTTTCAGCAACATCGGCCGTTATTTTGGCCACATTCATGTTGATCACACGGATGGCTGAAGTTGGCATTCCCGGAGAAGCCATTTGTCCGACACGTAGCGGAACGCTTTCGACGGTACCACTGATTGGTGAAACAACTTTAGCCATTTGCAACTGTTCCTTCATGGTACTTGCCCTTTGCTCAAGCGATTCTTTGCCTGCTTTTGCCTGCAAATACTGCAATTCGCTACCAATTTTCTTTTCCCATAGAGCGCTTTGTTTCTGGAAAATACTGGTGGCTAAAATGAGCTGGGTATTTACTTCTTCCAACGATTGTTTAAGTACCTGTGCATCCAGTTCTGCCATTACCTGGCCTCTTTTCACCGGTGAACCTTCTTTCACATAGACGGCGGTAACAATACCTGGCATTTGTGGGCTCACGGCAATATTCTGATCGCCATCAACGGTCCCTTGAACATCGATATAATGGTTAAAAACACATGCGGTAGCATCGGTTGTTTTAACTGTAACTGCTTTTTGTTCAGCTTTTGCGCCTTCAGGATTGATTTCAGCCTGGAGTTGGGCGATTTTAGTAGCTAACTCATCGTGTTGTACTTTCAGTTTTTCCAGCTCCGCTTTTTTGTCGGTAGCAGCGCTGCACGAAACCAAAAAAGCAATCAGTGCCGAATAAATAATAATCTTTTTCATTTCTATAGTATTTGATATTTATAATTTCTATTTGTTTTCAGAATCCTGATTGATGTTGAACAGTTTTTCCAATTTTGACTTAGATCCCTGCAAATCATAAATACTTTGGTAATAATTGGTCAGGTTGGTCAGGTATTGGTTCTGGCTGGTCATCAAATCCATGCTTGAAGCCATTCCCTGTTTGTATTTCTCTAAAGTTCGCTGGTAAATTTCATCAGAAAGCTCTTTGCTCTTTTTCTGGTTCTGAAACCTTTCCAGTTTCAGTTTTACATCACTTTGGTATTGACTGGCTTGCATAGTCAGGCTGCTCGAAACCAATTGTTTTGTATTTTTAGCTTTTTCCAGTGCCATCCGTTTTTGTGAAACTATCGATGAACGCTGTCCGCTGCTGAAAATGGGTAAGCTCAAATTTACACCAATCAGATCTTTCGGCGCGAAATCGAAAGCAGGCGCTTTTAGTTTTTCGGTATGGTTATAAAAACCTGCAATGGTTGGAAGAAAACTGCTTTTAGCCAGATTCAGGTCGAGTTTGGCGGCTTTTTCTGATGTTTGTATGAGTTGATAATCAACACTTTGATTGATGTCGAATGTTTCAGTGATTAATTGAAGGCTTGATTTGGTAAGAGACTCACCTTGCTCTAACACGTCGGTCAATACAATTTTCTGAGAATCTTCCATTCCCATTTGAATCTTCAATAAGCGGTAGGCCATTTCCAGGTTACTGTCAATTTGATTCATGGCATTACGAACGGTATTACCTGTCAGTTCCAGTTGATCGACATCTGTTTTTTCCAGGAAACCCTGTTTGTTCATTTCCGAAATTTCGTACAAGGTTTTGTCTATATTTTCCAGATTCTGAGACAAAATTTTCCGGCTTTCTTCAGCCAATTGAATCATCGTATAAGTATTTGTTACGGTTTCAATGACATCAAGCCTTGTTTTCTCTGCGGTTTGTTTGGTCAATCCGTAATATACTTTGGTTGCCTGTAATCCAACAATATACGATCCGCTGAAGATTAACTGTGAGAGAGTTAAATCGAATGTCGTATTGTTTTTAAGGCCAAGTTCAATGGGTGTACCTGGTTCAAGATTGAGGTAAATTGTTTCTCCATTATCAAGAGTAACATCGTCAATTCTTCCGCTTAGGGTTACATCACTCCATGGAATTAATTCTTTTGATAATGATGTTTGTCCTCCAAAGTTCAAGGTTGGCACTTTAAAAATGTGTGTATAACTGCCTTTCCCAGAGATTTGAGGAAGTCCCGAAGAAATTGTTTCCCAAACCTTTTTCTGGGCAATTTTCAGATCAAGATCCGAATTCAGAATATTCGTGTTGTTTTTGGATGCCAGAATTAAAGCTTCCTGTAATGAAAGCTTTACCGGCTCCTGCGCATTGGCAGTCATTGTCGCGTACAGGACCATGAATGCCAGCAATAGAATCTGTTTGTGTTTTCTGAACATGTTTTGTAATCGTTATTGGTTAAAAATATTTTGGTTTAATTGTGTAATTTCTGCTTTGCGCTTTTCGAAATAAGCGATTCCTTCAGGAGTTGAGATGGCCCGGATATGGTTTTCGAACATCACTTCAAAAAGCTTGTTGAAAGTGATATTTTCAACGAAGCAGTAATCTTTGTTGTGCATATCCACCAGGTTCCGTACATATAAACCTGCCGCCAGCTCAACATTCACATCGCTCCGGTAAATACCTTCATCGATTCCCTTCTGAATATTTTTACTCATCCGGGTGAAAATGTGGTTTTGCTTCCGTACCATGAACTGATTAAAAATGGGTTCATAATATTTTTTCAGCTCAAACTTTATTTTCGGATTTAACTTGACCATTTCGTCAAAAACCAATAAACTAACTTTTAACAATACTTCAATGGCGTTTAACTCGTCTATTTTAATCTTTGAAAATTCGACATCCCATTTCATTTCATCGTAGTAGAAAAGCTTTTCAATCAGATCTTCCTTGCTTTTTACATACTGATAAAGGGTCTTTTTCGAAATCCCCAGACTCCGGCTGATATCGTCCATGTTCAAATTTCTGATCCCGAATTCGTAAAATAATTCGACCGTTTTTTCAAGAATTGCCCGAAATTTAGGATCCTCAAAATTCAATTCGTCGTACATATTTAAGTTTGCTATTAATTTTAGAAACAAAGGAAGGAAACATTTCGAACAAGAAACGTTTCCTGAATGTAAATTGTTTGTTAATTATTTCGAGCCGAATTTCCTGATTTGGTTCGTATATCCAATTAGCCGGGTAGATCATCCGGCAATTTTAATCGATAAATGACTGATTTTTGGTGGTAAGCGAGCTTAATTATGATTTTTCAGAATTCCCTTTTTACCCAGTCCATAATTTGGTCTTCGGGCAAATCGTTCATGCAGCGAAAATGCTTTTTGGGACATTCGTGGTAGCCAAGCTTGGAGCATGGACGGCATGATAATCCTTTAACTTCAAGAATTTTCGAACCATCGAGGGGCAAATATGGATACATTCCCAATTCGGGTGTAGTACTTCCCCAAACTGAAAGTATTTTTTTATGAAATGCAGCAGCAATATGCATCAGTCCGGTATCGTTCGCGATCACCAATCTGGCATTTTTTACTAACGAAGCCGACTGATTGATCCGTAGTTTTCCTGTGAAATCAATTACATTTCCGGTTTCCCAACTCAAAATATGGTCAGCCATAATTCGTTCACTTTTACCTCCGAGCAAAATAAAAGGAATATCTACTTCACCAATCAGATTTTTATATTTTTCTACCGGCATCCGTTTAGTTGCATAAGTACCCGCCAAAACAAGTACCATATAACCATTTCTGAACCTTACGGGCAACCCCGATAAATTAAATTCATCTTCTTCAGGAATAAAATACTCAAGCCCTTTTCCATCGTTGGTCAAATGAAAATGGCTCAGTGTTTCCAGGTTACGGTCAACAATATGTGCCTGAGGCATGAAATTCAATTTGAAACTGGTCAGAAGAAATTTACGGAGATTTAATTTGTTGAAACTGTAGGATTTGGCTCTTAGTCCGAGTTTGACCCGTAAGCTGCGCAAATTGTTGTGTAAATCAATAATGTAATCATAGTTTTCAGTTTTTAATTCCCGAATGGTATCCGAAAGTGAATCGCCAAACAATTGAATTTTATCAATATACGGATTGGCTTTTAACAGGTCAATATTTCGCTTTTTGGTAAGGTAATGTACTTCGGCTTCCGGAAATTGGTTTTTCAGGCATCTCACTACCGGCGATGTTAAAACAATATCGCCAATGGAACTGAATCGTATGATCAGAAATTTCGTTTTCAAAATAAAAACCCTGAAGCGCTTTAATCTTCAGGGTTTAAATATAATCAGTTTATCGCTTCTTTCGGCTAAACCGACTCTGCAAGTACAATAATTTTGTTGTCAACGTTCTCAACAACACCTCCGTCAACTTCGAAAAAAAGTTCTGCCCCTGAATCTTCAACCACTTTAATTTTGCCTTTATTCAGTGTCGAAATAATTGGGGCATGGTTATTCAGTATTTCGAATGTTCCTTTAGAACCGGGCAATTGAACTAATTTCACTTTGCCTGAATAAACCTTTTTGTCGGGAGTGATAATTTCGAGTAACATGGACCAATAAATATAAAGTTTCAAATTAAGAGTCAGCAAGGATTTCGTGCAGCCTCATTAAGCGCCAGCCAGCAATTTTTCACCCTTTTCAATGGCCTGCTCAATAGTTCCTACCAGGTTGAAAGCCGCTTCAGGATACTGGTCAACTTCTCCATCCATGATCATGTTAAACCCTTTAATGGTATCTTCAATGGAAACGAGTTGGCCTTTAAGACCGGTAAATTGTTCGGCTACAAAGAATGGTTGGGAAAGGAAGCGCTGCACCCTGCGTGCGCGGTGAACAATCAGTTTATCTTCTTCCGATAACTCATCCATACCCAAAATCGCTATAATGTCGAGCAATTCTTTATAACGTTGCAGAATCATGATCACCCGCTGGGTACAATCGTAGTGTTCATCGCCTACCACTTCGCGGTTTAAGATCCTGGAGGTGGAATCGAGTGGGTCAACTGCCGGATAAATACCCAATTCGGAAATTTTCCGGCTCAATACGGTTGTGGCATCAAGGTGGGCAAAAGTTGTTGCAGGAGCAGGGTCGGTTAAGTCATCAGCAGGAACATACACGGCCTGGACTGATGTAATTGATCCATTTTTGGTTGAGGTAATTCGTTCCTGCATAATCCCCATTTCAGTTGCCAAAGTAGGCTGATAACCAACGGCCGAAGGCATTCGGCCCAATAATGCCGAGACTTCGGAACCTGCCTGTGTAAATCGGAAGACGTTATCAACAAAGAAAAGAATATCGCGGCCTTTTCCGCTTAATCCGTCTCCGTCGCGTAAGCTTTCGGCGATTGTTAATCCCGACAATGCAACCCTTGCACGAGCTCCGGGGGGCTCATTCATCTGACCAAATACGAGAGCCAGTTTCGATTTTTTCAACGATTCCTGATCAACTTTCGTGAGATCCCAATTGCCTTCTTCCATTGACTTTTTGAATTCTTCACCATAGTCAACAATATCAGCTTCAATCATTTCGCGGAGCAGATCGTTTCCTTCGCGGGTACGTTCGCCAACACCGGCAAACACCGATAAGCCGCTGTGGGCCAAAGCAATATTATTTATTAACTCCTGAATCAAAACGGTTTTGCCCACTCCCGCACCACCGAACAGACCAATTTTTCCACCTTTGGCGTAAGGTTCGATTAGGTCAATGACTTTAATTCCGGTATAAAGAACTTCTGTTTCAGTGGTTAAGTCTTCGTACAAAGGGGGCTCATTGTGGATGCTAAATCCATTTTTTGGAAGAGGTTCCAATCCGTCAACCGGGTCACCGGTTACGTTCAGCAAGCGACCAAGTGCAATTTCGCCTTTGGGCATGGTAATAGGTTTGCCGGTTGCTATCACCTCCATTCCCCTGCGGAACCCATCAGTCGAATCCATTGCAATGGCCCTCACCGTATTTTCGCCAACGTGTTGCTGGCATTCAAGTACCAGATTTGCCTTTCCTTCCCTGACAATCTCCAGTGCATCATATATTCCGGGAAGTTCGCTGCCTTCCTGATCAAACGAAATGTCAATTACAGGTCCGATTACCTGAGTGATTTTTCCAATATTCTGAGCCATATTCTTTATTTTTTCAGCATTTAAGCTGAGTTAAAAATCAATGAAAATAAATTTGCTGCAAATATAGCTAGTTTCAGGAATTATTAATGATCTCTGCTCATGATCATTTTCGCAAATTGAAGTAACTCTGATTTTTTTTCTTTTTCAAGCTCTATCTTTTCCCAAACATTTAGGGCCGCCTGATAAAATTCATCTACACAATTTTCTGTAATATTCTTGATTTCTAATTCATTATAAATATCAGTAATGGCCTTTATTTTAATTTCAGTTTCAAATTCTTTTCTTAATATCCAATTCTGAATATGGGCCCTGGTTCGGCTGTCGGATATTTCGAGTGCCTTTAAAAGAAGAAAAGTTTTTTTGTTGGCCACAATATCCCCGCCGATTTTTTTTCCAAATTTTTCCTGATTGGCAAAAACATCAAGTAAATCGTCCTGAAGCTGAAAGGCAATTCCCAGATTAAGGCCAAAATCATACAACTGGCTGGCAATTTTTTCAGGTGCGTTGGCAGCCAAAGCGCCCAATTTCAAGCTACAGGCTAGCAATACGGCAGTTTTCAGCCGAATCATGTTCAGATATTCCGATATCGTTACATCCATTCTGCCTTCAAAGTCCATATCATATTGCTGTCCTTCGCACACCTCGAGTGCAGTTTTGGAGAAAAGCCGGATCATTGGTCCCTGTTCTGAAGTGCGGCATTTAAGCAAATAATGGTATGCCATTATTGACATGGCATCACCCGACAATATGGCTATATTTTCGTTGTATTTTTTGTAAACGGATAAAGAGTTCCTCCTCATTTCTGCCCGATCCATAATATCATCGTGCAATAAAGTGAAATTATGAAAAACTTCGATGGCTAAAGCAGCAGGGAAAGCCTTCTCAACCGAGTCGTCAAACAGGTTGTAAGCAAGCAGTACCATAACCGGACGAAGTCTTTTGCCTCCCATGGATAAAGCATAACCTATCGGCTCATATAGATTTTTCGGTTCAATTTGGTTTAACCGACTGATCTCTTCATCTATTTCGGCTGAAATAAGTGATTGTAAATATTTTATTGAATACATATTAATTATAACCGGTTATACAAAAGTCGGTTCAGAAACTCATCTTTAAATTTGGGTGAAACAGGTATTTGAGTTTTATCGGCCATTTCAACCATTCCCCCATCCGTTTTCAAGTATCGGCCCACATTCTTCAAACTGATCAAATGCGATCGGTGTATCCTGAAAAAGCCGTGTGGAATAAGCAGATTATCAAAATCAAGTAAAGTTCGGCTAACCAGCACAGAGGTTCCGTTGATAAAAAAAATGCGTGAATAATTACGTTCACCTTCACATCTTACAATGTCCTTGACCCTTACTATTGTAAAACCATTAATATCGGGTAAAGCTATCGTTGGGTCATCCTCGCTATTGCGGGTCAAGTTCTGTTTTAAAGCTTCGACCCTTTGTTTTCCATGAAGAACAGGAATTTCGCTAATGCGGTTCATTGTTGACCTGACATTCTCAATAAGGACTGGTTTTGTAATGTAATCGAATGCCGAATATTTAAATGCAGTAATGGCATAGTCGCTGTAAGATGTTGTAAATATTACCTTGAAGTTGACCTTCGTCAACTTTTCCAAAAGGCTGAATCCTGTTCCATCAGGCAATTCGATATCCAAAAACACCAAATCAGGTTCAAATTGATTAATTAAAGATAAACCTGAAGCAACAGAATTTGCTTCGCCCAGAATTTCAATTTCTTTGAAATTCAATTCCAGGATACGTTTCAGTCCTCTTCTTGCCAGTTGATCGTCATCAATAATTACTGCATGATACATCTAAACTTGTTCTTGTATTTTTTTTAAAATTAATACAAATGATCGAACTAAAACATAAAGAAAGTTAAAAAACATCCTGAAGGGTATTATTGATGATATTTCTTTTTCACAAAACGGATATGGATTTGTTTATATGAATAATTTTGTCATCAAATTTAACAGTAATGGGTATAATTCTGATTTTTGAAACTTCTACCGAAATTTGTAGTGTAGCCCTGATGGTAAACGGGCAAGTAATTGATCTGATTGAATCGGATGAAGGGCAAAGCCATGCCCGGCTAACAACCGTTTTCGCTGAACAGCTACTAAAAAAAAATGACATTAAACCAGGAGAACTTAGCGCTGTTGCAGTCAGCAAAGGCCCCGGTTCATACACTGGTTTAAGAATCGGAGTTTCAACAGCAAAAGGAATTTGTTATGCAGGGAACATTCCACTCATTGCGATAGGAACACTCGAAGCAATGGCCAAACATGTTTCTTTGAACCGGCTTCAATTGGGTATTCCGGAAACGAAACCAACGCTTTTTTGTCCTATGATTGATGCCCGGCGAATGGAGGTATTCTCTATGCTTTTAGATAAAGAAGGGCAGATAATCAGGCCAATAACCGCCCAGGTTATCGACGAATCATTTCTTGCTGATGAGTTGAGCAATTCGCAGGTTGCTTTTTTCGGAAACGGTTCGGCAAAATGCAGAAAGGTATTGGAATCGCCTAATGCAGTGTTTATTAATCATATCTCAGCCTCTGCACAACATATGTCCGAGTTGGTGTGGCAGGCCTATACCAAAAAGCAGTTCGAAGACGTTGCTTATTTTGAACCTTTTTACCTGAAAGATTTTATAGCAACAGTATCAAGAAAAAATATGCCTGGATGAGATTTAAATGGATTATTTGGTTGTTTTTTGCTTTCCTCTTAAGTATTCAGGCGCAACCGCTTGAGGAAATGGAATACACGCTCCGCTTTGGATTTATCAAAGGTGGAAAAGCTACCCTGGTAGCCCAAAATGAAAAAATAAACCGGATACAAACCATTCACTACCACATGCGGGGCCGGACTACCGGAATTGTGGATAAGATTTATGAGGTAAACGATGTTTACGAAAGTTGGGTTGATCCGGAAACATTCCTGCCTATTAAGTCTATACGTGCCGTTAAGGAACAAAATTACAGGTTCTATGACGAAATTATTTACGATCATATCAATGATTCATTGTTTAGCCTAAAATCAGGACACCACAAAGTTCCTGATCAGGTAAACGACCTGATCAGTGTATTCTTCTACATTCGTCAAAATCACTATTTTGAGTCATTACTGAACGGAGTGGTGGTTCAGATTCCTGTTTACCATGGTGATGAATTGTTTATTATGGAACTGAAATACATTGGAATTGAGACCATTGAAACTAAGATCGGACTTAAAGAATGCTACGTGGTTTCGCCTAAAGTACCAAGGGGAAAGCTGTTTAAAACATCGGATGACCTGAAGATTTATATTACCAAAGATACCAACAGGTTACCGATTTACGCCGAATTTGGATTGCTGCTTGGTTCACTGAAATGTGAATTGAACTCCTATAAAATTAATGGCATCAACCAAATGACCGATCAATAATAAGTTGATAGTGAAACATTTGAAAAATAACCTGTAAATATTTTGATTCAGCAATATTTCCTTATTTTTGCAACCGATTTGAAAATATTATAAACTTTGTATATGGCAATTACTACAGCAGATATTAAAAACGGTTTGACCATCGAATTCAACGAACAGTTATTTCAGATTGTGTCGTTCCAGCATGTTAAACCAGGGAAAGGGCCGGCATTTGTACGGACAAAACTGAAAAACCTTAAAACAGGCAGGACCATTGAAAACACCTTTAATTCAGGAGTTAGAATTGATGTAGTAAGAGTTGAACGTCGTCCTTACCAATTTTTGTATAAGGATGAAGCCGGTTTTAACTTTATGAATTCAGAATCGTTTGAACAAATTTCGATTGATGCCAATTTAATTGAAAATTCGGATCTGATGAAAGAAGGCCAGGTAGTTGAAATCAATGTACATGCCGATACCGAAACGCCCCTTACGGTTGAACTGCCGCCATTTGTAGAGTTAAAGGTAATTTCAACCATGGCAGGTGAAAAAGGAAATACAGCCAGTTCAAATGCACTTAAACCATCCACCCTCGAGACCGGAGCTGAAATGATGGTTCCGATGTTTATCAACGAGGACGATATCATAAAAATAGACACCCGCGATCGTTCCTATTATGAGCGTGTCAAAAAATAATATCTGAAGAATAAAGAATCGAAATAGCCTGTACTGCGGGCTATTTTTTTTGCCCCAGGCCAACCATCAGATTTTCATTTCGGGAAACCTTCCGGGTATAAATATCAACTGCGACAATGATGGCCGTGAATCCCCAAAATGGAACCGAAAGTTTATCGGTATCCAGAAAGTTATTGAGTATTCCGTGTATATAGTAGGTTAACAGTCCGAGCAAAGCGCCCATGACCAATGTTTTTAAACGCTTATCATTGGCTCGTGCATAAGCATGAACAGCCGTGTAAACAACTGTCGAAATGAGAATCAGAAAGATAACCATTCCTATCAATCCTGATTCGGCCATTGGTCCCAGGTATTCACTGTGCGCATTTCCTCCGTCAGCCGAATTGGTACTGATAATGGTCCGGTTGGCAGTCAGTTGGTACGGGGCATAATTGAACATGTAGGTTCCCGGGCCCCAGCCAAAAACCGGTTTATCCTCAAACATCCGGATGGCACAACTCCACCTGTTGATCCGCTCCAGATTTGATGCGTCTGAAGAAATATTCGATATGGATGAAACATGTTCAGTCAGATTGGCTGAAGATTCGGTATCGTTTCGTTCAAGGTAAATCAGAATCTGGTTTTCGAAAACCAGAACCACCGAAAGAATAACCAGAAAAGTAATGAAAAGAGGTTTGAACCTGATTTTCAAGCGAATTAAAACCCATACACCAAAAGCAGCGATCACACTTAGCCAGGCAGCACGGGCATAAGAAAGGATCAGCCCCATCAACAATATGCCCAAAACGATTCGGACAAAGATTTTTACCCCGGGCGAATATATTTTTGTAAATGAAAAACCAAATAAAAAAGGTAAATACATGGCCACTGCAGCTCCGTATGCGGTATGGTCGTTATATAAAGGATTGACCACGAAATTAGCGGCCTGTTTGTTCCATAAACCATATTCCAGATGCCGGAAGGTAGCATAAAAAATAACAATGAGCAGGGGCAGGGTATAAAGCCAGATGTACTTTTCTATATTCTTGCCCGAATCGAAAAGTTTTGCTGTAAGCAGGTAAAAACCAACAACGAACCAAATGCGCGATAAAAAGAATTTAAACGATACCAATGGCATTGTACTCGTCAGGCTGGTCACGAACATCCAAAACAAACTCAAATAGATAACCATTGAAACGGGATGTACCAAAATATCCCGATCAAATTTCCGGTCTGCCAGACACTTCAGGATAAATAGGAGCAATATCCCAAAAAGCAAAGGTTCGGTGGGTAAATACATATCGAACGAGAAGCCGGGCGCTATTTCTGAGAGAGGAAGCGAAAGCGGGGTAAATAATACAATCAGATATAGCAATTTATCGAAGGCATATATGGCCAATAGAATAATTCCAAAAACCAGGGGCAAAGCATTAATGATCATCGAATGCTTTTTCACCAGAAAAAATGCATTCAGCAAAACAAACAATGCCGAAATCAGGTAAAAAAGGGCAACTTTAGTCCTGGCCTGGTACACAGTTTAAATGTTTTTATTGTTTTCGAGAAGTAAAATAACCAGGATAGCACAAAAAAGCGCTGCAAAGGTTGAAACCAATACGATGAGCCAACGCACAGGATATGATTTTTTATCGGCAGGAACCGGATTCTGAACACGTTGACCGTAAATAATTTTCTTGTTTGCACTGCTCACCGATTGATTGTAAACCTTTTTAATGGAATCCATCTGGGTTACCATGAATTTATGCTGATTGTCCAGAAATTCATATTCTCCACCTTTCTCTGATAGATTTTTCATCCATTGTTCAAGTTCCTTTCCTCCGGATGTATTCTTTTTCTGTTCAGTCAGCATACGAACCATTCCTTTTGTAATTTCCTCGGACTGAGATTGGTAATTAAGTATTTTATATTCTTTACGAAGCACATTCAGTTTCTCCCCAATCGAGTCAATATCATGAGTAATAAGGGCTAAATCTTTTTTGGCAATATGGGCGACTTCTTCATATTTTATGCGGTGCATCGATCTGACTTTTTCATCTAAAAACGAGATAATGGAATCACACATGGTACAAGCCCTTTTCGGGTCGGTATCCAAAACCTGAATCTCAATGGTTTCGTATTCGGTTTTTTTGAAGGAAACATTATCATTGAACTCAGCCAGCATATAGGTCAGGTATTGCGGATCCTGTTTGCTGATTTTATAAACTTCACCGAGGTTGAAAGCATCAATTACCCTAAGTTTAATATCTTGAGAATTAATGATCTCAAGCATTTGTTCGCTCTCCGATTCATCGCTGAAAGTATAAATGTTATTACTGGGGTAAATCCTTGCTACCGATTTGAACTTTGGCTTAATGAAAGTGGAAGATGAAAAAATGGCTGAAAAAAAGACAGCCAGAATACCCACTGCAATCAAATGTTTTTTCCATTTCCAGAGTGTTTCAAGCAAATTTTGGTTGTCAAAAAAGTTTGTCATAGAAGGTTCTTTTGGTCGTTGTTTTAACGAAACATTTGTGCATTTAGTATAGTTTTTGCCTGAAATTTATCCGGCTATAAGCAGGAAGTAATTCTTCTTCCCTTTCTGTACCAAAATATATTTCCCTCCAATCAGAAAAGTTTGATTTATTATCAGTTCGGCATCTGAAACTTTGTCTTTGTTGATACTTAAGCCATTTCCCTGAATGGTCCGGCGCAAATCGCCTTTCGAGGGAAACACCATTGCTTTTTCGGCCAGTAGATCTACTACTTTAATGCCGGTTTTAAGTTCTCTTGCTGAAATTTTAAACTGCGGAACACCTTCGAAAACTGAAAGGAAAGTGGCTTCATCGAGCTTATTTAGCAATTCGGCAGTTCCCTGTCCGAATAGGATTTGTGAAGCTTCGACAGCCAGTTCATAGTCGTCGCGCGAGTGAACCATTACCGTAACTTCTTCGGCCAGTCGTTTTTGTAACAATCTTAAATGCGGCGCTTCGGCATGTTGATCAGTAAGATCTGATACTTCTTCTTCTGAAAGAAGGGTGAATATTTTGATGTATTTTACGGCATCTTCATCCGAAGTATTCAACCAGAACTGATAAAACTTGTATGGCGATGTCAGTTTCGGATCAAGCCAAACATTGCCCGATTCGGTTTTTCCAAATTTGTTCCCGTCAGCCTTCTTGATCAACGGACAAGTAAGGGCAAAAGCTTCGCCACCGGTTTTCCGGCGAATTAATTCAGTTCCGGTAGTGATGTTTCCCCACTGGTCGGAACCACCCATCTGAAGTTTCGTGTTTTTTGTCTGGTACAAATGAAGAAAATCGGTTCCCTGTACCAGTTGGTATGTAAACTCGGTAAACGACATTCCTGCCCCACTATCAGAATCCAGCCTTTTTTTAACCGAATCTTTCGACATCATGTAATTGATGGTGATATGTTTGCCGATGTCGCGGATAAAATTAAGGAAGCTGAAATCTTTCATCCAGTCGTAATTATTAACCATTTCGGCCGCATTGGGTGCATCCGATTCAAAATCAAGAAACCGGGACAATTGCTTTTTAATGCATTCCTGATTGTGCCGAAGGGTTGGCTCATCCAGTAAATTCCGTTCCTGCGATTTACCCGAAGGGTCTCCGATCATTCCGGTCGCACCGCCTACCAGGATAATTGGCTTGTGTCCCGAAATCTGAAAATGTTTCAACATCATCACGCTTACCAGATGCCCGATATGCAGCGAATCGGCGGTCGGGTCAATCCCGACATAAGCTGAGGTTAGTTCTTTGTCCAGTTGTTCTTTGGTTCCGGGCATTATGTCATGGATCATGCCCCTCCAGTTTAATTCGTCAACAAAATTCATCGTGCTTTAATTTCCGTGTTCATTAATCATTCAGTGTATTCGAACCTAATATCCGAAGCAATTCTTAACATATACCAATCTGCCGCCCAGGCAAAAATCCGCCCAAAGATATAAAATCAATGGTTTTACATGGAATTAATGCTATAGAAAAAAAGAAATACGGAATACTCTGAAGTTAGGATAACAGAATGATTGAAAAATCTGAAATTCCTGTATTGATAAGCCGTTTTGATTATGGCGAGATCGGTATGGATACTTTCAATATCCATATTCTTGCCATTCCCGTCAGTGACCCCGGACATTAATAGCTTTCTTGGGGCAAGGCTGGCAGCAAGGTCAGGAAGATCGTAAGCTTTTAGGGCTCCGGGAACGGTATTGAGAATAAATGAAGGCTTATAAAAGCGGTTCAAAACAATGGTGCTGCAGGAGGAATAGGATTCGATGAGAGCTACATGAGTAATAGAAGGATCAAATGCCGTGGCATGCAACAGTACCGGCGCCATTTCATTTCTGGCAAAACCATAAATATCCTTTATTCCGGTATTGTTCTTTAGTTCTCCGGCGAGTCTGAAAACATCACCTGCCCTTATACCCACAATACTTCTGCCAATAAGTATTGTGGCATACCAGATATTATGGGAGCTGCCCTCAATGTACGCATCCCCTTTATTAATACCCGGCCCCATTTCTCCAACTCCAATCATATCAGGAGCCAGAACAGTAAAACCATTCCTGACGAACCATTCCATTTCACCTCCTTCTGATGCTTCGGCATTTTTGCCGGAAGGATGAAGGTATATCAGAGGCCCTCACTTGAAGTGAGACTCTGACTTGGGCACATGCTTTTATTTTTTCACGCACCACAATTTTTTAACTCCCCTGAAAATGTAAGCATCTTCTGTAATTCAGGTCGTACCATTGTGTATTAAATTTATTTTCCCTATCCAGATACAAAAACCATTAAAGCTTAATGATGATTCCATAAAAGCTCCATCGTCACGCCCCCGGCTTTTTCAAGATCAATGTACTCATACCTGCCAGAACCAGGTTTTCCTGTCTCGCTCCAAGTTCCGCCCATTGATACCACATAGCCTTTTGACCTGTAATCTTCGAGTACTTTATCCATATTGTCAACACTGAAAGCCAGGTGGTGAATTCCTTCTCCATGCTTATTGATATGATCTTCGTAAACGATGGGCGGTTTTACCGGAATGCACCATTCATAGGCTATTGTTCCGTGCCGCTGCCATCCCTGAATAAGTTTGTGATCAACTATTTTTCCATAATAATGGGTATTTCCCAACACGGGATTGCTGATTTGAAATTCCGGCTGGCCAATTTTGTGCCAGAATTCAGATACCTTTTCGGGTTTGCGTATAGCAAATGCGTACTGGTTTATTTTCATGTTATGCAGGTTCTCAGAGGAAAGCTTCTGCATTATCTTTAAGTCTTCATCTCCATAAGTATAGCCGAGATAATACTTCCCTTCATTCCTGGTATCCACCAGTACATAATTGAGGCTTCCTTCTTTTGTTACAATGTTTATTTCTTCCTTAATTTCTAATCCAATCCTGTTTAAACGGTTCAATTCAGCCTGAAGGGCTTCATTGCTTTTCAGCCGGTGTACAAGACTCATGGCACCATCACCGTAAGAATGATTGAATTCAGAAAAAACAGATTTCTCCCCCAAAGGCTGTATCCAGGTAATATTTGCACCACCCAAATTGGCTTTCGCCAATCTTATTTTCACGGTTTTCCCAGTTTTTTTAAATTCTGCAACGACAGTATCAAACCTGATGACCTGATTAAATCCAAGCTTAGCCCAGTGCGCGATTACATTGTCAAGATCTTTAACCACCCAGAGCGTTTGATCAACTCTTTTGAAATGTTCCGGTACTTCTGATTCACTTTTCCCATAAGAAAAGAACAATACAAATAAAGCAATGAATAGATGTTTCATAATGTTTGATTTGTTATTTTATATTCATATATATCTGAAATTTAATACCTTATTTATTCACTTATCTATTTGATAAGCTTTAGGTTAATCATTCCCACGCTGGCAAAATATCCATCTAAAGCCGAATCAGATTTTGCTTGCCAAATACCTGGTATCTTATAAAAATTATTATTGTACGCAGTGAAATACAATACATAGTTGTCTTTACCTTCATCAATTAAACCCAATGGCGTACGGGTCAACCCCCACCACTTACCGGGATGGTTTTCAAGATCTATGATGATTGGGTTCGACCAATGTATCCCATCAGAAGAAACCATATATCCAATTTTTTGGTAAAAGCCGGCGCCATCAAAAAAGACAACATATCTTCCATCCCGAAGTCGCGATACTACCGGGTTCTCGGTATGTTTGCCAATAACTCCGGGCTCTGATAATCTTTCCCAGGGGCCTGTTAGCGACGGAGATTTTGCAAGGGCAATCCATCCTGGCGATGAACCATAAATGGCGAACCATTGTCCATTAATCTGATATGGGAAAAAGGATTCAACCCCCATCAGACCGAATTTTGGTTTTGCGGTATCGGGTTTCATAAGGATACTTGTTTCGATATATGGCCCGTCAATTCCATTTCTACCCTTTACGCCTGATTTGGCAAGAGCAATAATTCCATTATAATTCCGAAACCAATTTTCGGTGGTATTCGGTTTTGAGCGATAGCAAACATAAGTTAATATCCAGCAATCTTGTTTTTCGTCAAAGGTTGGCACTGGCGACCATAGAGAAGCATGGGAGTCATTTCCGGTAAAATCACCATTTGATTCGAACAATGTTGCAGCTCTTGTCCAGGCAATGCCATCTTTACTTTTCCAATGGGCAAGCCTGGTTTTACACATAAAGGGTTCGCCCCACATCTCAGTTGTAAAAATATGATATAACTTATTAAGTTTTAATGCTCTACCACCTTCAAACCCATATTTATTGTTTTCTGTTCCAGGATCGCCTATCTGGATAACCGGGGGTTCAATTCCTCCAATAATTTCAAAAACAGGATCGGAAGAAAACCCTTTTTCATTATCCTGATTGACTTCCTTCTTTGAATTTGTCTTATTTTCCTGAATAAATGAAAACAATCCTGGTGCACATAAAACGATGAACAGGGCAATGAGCTTTTTCATATTCTAATCATTTTTCTCATTCTTTTACCGGTTTGATTGACATTATAAAATCATACCGCTGCGGCATAACCTGATATTGCGTAAACACCGACCGGGCCGTGCAGCCTAATCCGCTTGTGGCATAATCAAAATTAAAAGTTATCCCGTCAAAAGGATGGAGTTGATAGGTATAAAGAGCTTTTGTGAGGTTTTCAGTCGAATACGGATGCGCGCTGAAGTTAAATAAACCATTTCCCTTAAATTCCAGTCCTGTTCCATTCGCATCGGTCATCTTTACCCACCGGTTTTCGGTCCTTAAACCATAGTCCTGAGGAATCAGATAAGGCACATACATCTCTTTTACTGTTGATTTATAAATACCTGTCTTATAGCCTGATTTACGGTCAGGGTAGTTTTCTTCGGGGCCACGGCCATACCATTGAACATTTTCAAGGGTTTTATTGAGTATCCATGCCGTTCCTATTCGTGGAAGCCAGCTTGGCATGTCTCCGTTCGGAATTATGGTATGCCCGATCGTCATTTCCCCGCTACCTTCAATTGTGTATCTGAAATGATTATGAAATGCGCCTTTCTGGTTTCCTAAAACCAATGCATTTTTTACGTCAATTAATATTTTCCCGTCATTTTGTGTTTCCCATCCAAAGTTTTCCAAATAAAATTTCAGTCTGTCAAGACCAGAGGAATACCATTCAGTCGCTGCATTTTTTCCGTACCCATCAGCTTTGTGTTTTATATTTGCAGATCTCCATGTCCATTCGTCCGTTTCATTAGCCAGCGGCGCACGCCATGCATTCATCCGGGCGCCTTCCCTGATAAGTTCTTTTCCCTGAAATTTTAAAGATGATAAAGTCCCTGTGTTTTTATCAAAAACGTAAACAAAATCTTTACCAGTCACGATTAATTCACCTTTTTCTTCATTGACTTTCAAAGAAGCCGGAGATGGTTTTTGCATGATTTGTACCGGTTGGTACCAGGGCAGTTCCAATTGGTCCCATGCAATTTCATAACCTGCATCTGCCCAGGGTTTCTTTTCTTTTTGGCGAAAACTTATCAGCAACCTATACTCAACCCCTGCCCTGATTTCCGGTTTCTGAAACGGAACTGCCACAATTTTCTTTTCCTGAGGTTTAAGTGAAACAGACATTTCCCCCTTCTGAATAATTTCATTATCGGCCTGAAGCATCCAAATGGTATTCAATTCACTAAGATTTGTGAAAAGATACCGGTTTGTAATTTCAACTTCTCCTTTTTCTGCTGTAACCAACGTTGCCTTTACCGGTTGAGCAGATTTCTTTATTTGTAACATTTCGGGTTCAGGCCGTCTGTCTGGCCAGATGCTCCCATAAGTCCTGGCGCCAATTCCATAGCTATAAAATTCACCACCTTCGGTTATTTCTTCAAAATCCAACCATAAAGCAGCTTGTTTTTTCAGGTCATTTGAAGGGGATTTCATCAAATCCGGAGGAACAGCTTTTGTAAAAATTCCTACCTCATCAATAATTGCATCACAAATATAAACCATTGTTTCCTGTCCGTGGATTTCGGCATTCCTTCCGATATTTACGGGGAACGGGGTATTCAGAATATCGCCAGAAAGCGGTTTGCGGATGCTTTCCTTTCCGTCCAGAAAAATTGAGATTACAGAACCGTTATAAATAGCCTCAACCTTATGCCAGTTGAACTCCCAGTTCTTAGGAAGTTCGATTCTTACCACCTGTTTTTGATTCGTAGTTACATAAAACTCAAGAGAATCTTTTCCAATCTGGTGTAAACCGAACTGATAATTTCCTTTGTTAATATAGGTCCCGGCCGAGCTGCTTAGGGCGCGCGGATAAATCCATAATGAGAGTGTAAGTTGATTGCCGGTAATTTCCAATGCCTTATCGCGATATACCTCCACCCACTGATCGTGGCCATTTAAATCTACTCCTTTTCCTGCAACTCCGGGAGCAAGTTTTGCCCGGCCCATGAGGTTTACCTGTACATTATTTCCTGAAACATCTTTTATAGCGCGAACTTTTTCTGTCAGGTCAGTACTTACAAAATCCCAGATTGCGCCGCCCATGCTCCTTGGATGGCTGTAAATAATATCCCAATAATCATCAAGTCCACCTCCTCCATTGCCTGTAACAGCCTGGTATTCGTCCATAAAAGATGGGCGTGGGTCAATATTTTCAGGTACCAGCATGACATTGGTAACCAGTTCAAATAGTTGCGGGTATCTTGGACCGATAATTTCTTCGCACGGGTGGGCAAAAGCATTCCCCCCATACATCCAATAACGGGTATTGTCATATTTTCTTCCTTCTTCAATGACCTTGCATATATTTTCACCTTCCCCGCTTTCATTTCCTGCACTCCAGAAAAGGACACTGGGGTGGCTCCTGTCGCGTAACACCATTTTTCGCGCCCTTTCACGGTACATTTTCTCCCATTCTTTCTTTTCGGAAAGAAATTGGGTTGCATGGCACTCATCACCTGTTTCATCAACAATGTATATCCCGTACTCGTCAGCAAGCTCCAAATACCGGTTTACAGGCGGATAATGCGATGTACGGACACAGTTAATATTGTACTGTTTAAAAAGATTGAAATCTTTAATCATTGTTTCTTCATCCATGGTATGTCCCAGGGTGGGATGCTGCATGTGGCTGTTTATGCCATTGAGCTTTACCGGGATGCCATTGAGATAAAACACCTGGTTCCGTATTTCGGTCTCTTTAAAGCCAATTCTTCCTGAAATTACCTCCTCCGTTTTTCCTGATGGATTTATAAGTTCGAAGGTCAGGTAATATAAGTTCGGATATTCAGCCGACCATTTTGCAGGATTGATAATATCGTCTGTCAACTTTATGGTTTGCTTTCCCTTTGTCAGGATTGAAAACTTACCGGACGATATTGTTTTAACGATATTCTTCTGAGCATCAAGCAATGTAGCCCGAAGCAGATAATCAATTTCAGGCTTATCGGAATAATTTTTGACATCTAAAGATAAATCAAGTCGGGCATTGATATACGTTTTATCAAGATCGGTAGTGGCTACCCAGTCGAAAATATGCATTTCAGGCGCCGCAAACAGCCAAACATCATCAAAAATACCGGCTAACCGCCAGTAATCCTGGTCTTCAAGATAATATCCATCAGAGTACTTGTAAACATTTAATGCAACAGTGTTGCGTCCGGGCTTTATATATTTTGTAATATTATATTCTGCAGGTTCCTGGGCGCCCTCATTGTACCCAACCTGCTTCCCGTTAACCCAGATGAATGAAGCGGATGCAGTTTTTTCAAGCCGGATGAATACCTCTTTATCTTTCCAGGTATCCGGGATATTGAAACTTTTTCGATACGACCCGGTAGGATTATATTCGCGTGGAACAAAAGGAGGATCAGGCTTAAAAGGTGTGGCAATATTCCGGAAAAGTGGATCAGAATACCCTTGCATTTCCCAGTTAGATGGAACATGAATAGTATCCCATTTTTGATCGTTGAAATTTTCTTTGTAAAATTCATCCGGAGTGCCTTCAGGAGTATCGGAATAGTGAAACTTCCATGTTCCGTTAAGCGAAATGTACCAGGGTGATTTGCCCCGGTTATTATTTAAAGCCTCAGGAACAGAATTATAAGGCACCAATGGAACATGTCCTTCTTCCTGGTTCAATTCAAATACCGATGTGTTCTCGATAAAATAGTAAATGTTATCCAGAAATTTCGCTGGCTGGGCCAACAGCACACTTGATACTGTTGCGCATAAAAATATTAATACAAATCTTTTCATTTTTATTTTTTAATTACGTTAAAATCGATTCCGGACGAAAAGAGGATATTTTTTCATGAAAATAGTAGATTTTAAAAACATTACTCTTCAATAATCAGCACATCCCAGGGTTCGATAGTCAGCTTTTCATTGCTTCCCACTTTTTCTCCTGAAATCAATTCTTTACCGATATTGTATGGATACTCAAATGATGCCGGTTGGGACGAATAATTGTAATAATACCTGATGGTATTTCCAGCTTCATTCGTACCTGATTTTGTAATGAGCGGCCAGTGCAACTTCTGGTCAGGAGTTTTCAATCCTGCACGTTCTACTTCCTGACGGATAATTTTTTCCTGTATGGCATCGGAAACCATTGTGCCTTCGTAAAGCAGGGTGCCTTTCCCATAATTATTGATGGTAATTGCCGGGTATTTTTCAAAATATTTATGGTCGTAAAACGCCAGCGGTTTTGCTGTTTCCGGCATAATATATTCCATCCAGGTATTTACCGTATTTTGATCTTCGCCCACCAAGAAAGGATTATCCTTTAGTTTAAGTTGGTCGAAACTGGAAAATTCCTGGTAATAAAAACCTGCTGATTCACGCAGCGGACCGGGTGCCAGCATTGGCCGGACCATCGTATTTTCGTTGGCAAAACCGCTTTTAAACTGCATAATTACGTGTCCACCTTTTTCAACATATTGGTTAATTTTTTCCAGCAATTCATCGGTGGCAATGTATAGCGAAGGAATTATCACCAGGTCGTATTTTTCAAATTCGGGATTCTCCGGAAAAATAAAATCGACGCCTACATTATTTTGGTACAATAATTTGTGAAACTGCCCCACCAAACTGTTTTTGTAGAAATCATTTCCTTCATTTGACCACGGGCTTCCACTTTTATCGAAAGGCATGGCATTTATTCCGTCGTTTGAATCGTGGCTAAACAGAATGGCTACCTTGTTGTTTTTTTTCAGGTTAACCAATTTTTTTCCAATTCGTTGTAACTCGTGCGCGGTTTTGGAAACTTCCGAGTAAGCGCGGTTAGTTTGCAAATCGTGCGAAAGAACACCCTTCCAATAGGTCTCCTGTCCGAAGTGAATGGAATGCCAGTGCCAGTATTCCACCATATTGGCACCTGAACCCAGGTGGGCATAAACATTCTGTCGCATTTGTCCGGGATATGGTGGTTGTTGACTCCGCGAATTCCATCCAATGGTTTGGGCGTTAGTTTCGGTAATTAAATAGTTTTTGTGCTTCACTGAACGGAAATAATCGCCGGCAAAAGCAATTTCGTTTCCTGTTAAATCATCCTGCTGTCCGTGATAAACATTCACCCCCATTACATCCATGTATTTGGCGCTTTCATGCTGATCGATATCCTGTACCGATGGCATAAAACAATGGGTGATAAATTGGTCATCCCGTTTGTATTCCATAACAATTTTCGATTGCCATTTCAGGAAGTCGGCTACTGCCTTTCGGTTAAACCGTTCCCATTCCAACTTGTAACCGGTATTTGTTATGCCGTCGCGGGGAGCCAGTTCTTCCCAGCTATCGATGGTCATTCCCCAGTAATTCAATCCCCATATTTTATTGAGGTTTTGCGGGGTGCCAAATTTCTTTTTCAGGTAATTTATAAAGCTAACCTGGAAATCGTAATTGTTTACCCCGCGCGAAGTGGTTTCATTATCGACCTGAAATCCGATAATTCCCGGATGTTTAGCAAAATGTTCCATCATTTTCCGAATAATCCGCTCGGAATAAAACAGATACGTTGGATTGGTAATATCCATATTTTGGCGAATCCCATAATAGGCTTTTTCCCCTTTTTGGTAGGTCAGCAATACTTCCGGATGTTTATACCACAACCAGGCAGGAATGGAGTAGGTTGGTGTACCAAGAATCACTTTTATCCCGGCTTCGTGCATTTTGTCGATAATACGATCCATCCAGGCAAATTCAAATTCACCTTCCCGGGGTTCAAAAAGACTCCAGGTTGATTCACCCACCCGAACTACCGAAATGCCGGCTTCTTTCATCATACGGACATCTTCATCCAGTCGATCGGATGGCATGTATTCATGGTAATAAGCTACGCCGTATAAAATATTGTCAAATTTTGGGGGCTGGCTCTTTACAGTGATCGTTAGAAGGGAAAAGCAGCTGAGTATTAAAATAAATGTTGACTTCATTTTGATTTGTTTTTTGATTCAAATGTATGTTTTGCAAATTGAAATTATTTCCTTGTAATTCCACAATAATTCCATGGTCACTCCTCCCGCTTTCTCCAACTCGATGTATTCATACCAGCCTGAACCCGATTTACCTTTTTCGCCCCAGGTACCTCCCATAGATTTCTGAATGGATCATTCAGTACGGTACTCCATTGCACCAATATCGAAGCCTGGACCGTGTGGGAAAACCGTGCCAAGAATGTCCTTATCGCCGGTATTGAGCCCGAACAACCGTCTGAGGTCCAGTCCCCCGTCAATGAGAGGGGATTCCCTTTCAGGCATATAGCCCCTGAGGCTCTCCGGATTGATCGTCGAGGGATCTTTAACAGTAAGGGTTCCCGCACCTGCAAGCAGGGGATTGGCAAATATCCCGGCCAGGGTATCGTTTAGGATTTCGTTACCCGTGGCCCGGGCCCATGCTTCAAGGCTTGGGTATCCCTGAATCTCAGGGTCACCGTTCAGGTTCCAGTAACAGTTACCCTGGAATTTAATGGTCGTAAGTTTCCGGCTCTCCCAGATAAATGGTCCCTCGCAGATGAATGCATTGTTCCGGAGATTGAACCCGGGATAATCCTCCCATATCCAGAGGGCTGACCCGCCCGGATTACTGTTGTAAAAAGTATTGTTATAGATCTCGCAATTGCTCATCTCACCCAGGTTCTCAATTTTCCATATCCCGACCGCAGCATAGTGATTGACGATGCCGTCGTCCTGGCTGATATTGAAGCGGATGATATTATTGCCCCAGGGTTTTGCCCCCCCGTGTTCAAACAGGCCGAAGCCGGCTCCCTCGTTATGGTATGATATGCAGTACTGGATGATGGAGCGGGAGGTCCCTCCGTCCAGGACAAAGCCTCCCCCGTCGTGCCCGCCCGGGATTGTGCGGTTATCGTGGGATATGCAGTGCTGGATGAGGAATTCCGTGCAGTCCCACACCGATATTCCCCTGGGACCGGGTCCCCCTTTCCAGGGCGTGTCCCACCCGTTGTTGAAAGCTTCGCAAAATTCTATGACGCCCCTCTCCACGGAATGGGCAAGGATCCCGTAGCCGCTTCCGCTGTTGAGCGCTGTGGGGTCTCCGGGATTGTTTTCAGCCACGCAGTAACCGATGTACAAATCCCGGTTGTCGTAATTCACCGGATCCTTTTCCGTGTCCCCGGCCACATTGATCCCCGCGAACCCGTTATCGTGGGCATAAACGCGGGTGATCCTCGGATGGTCACAGGCATGCAGCCGGAGTCCCGATTTACGGAAACCGGATACCTCCACGTTGTCAATGTTCATGAAAATCCCGCCCGAAACGGATACTCCGTCGCCCGTATTCCCGTCTGCCCTTCCGTCCCCCCGGAAGGACAGGTTCCGGACCGTCAGGTGGTCGCAGGCATCGGCACGCAGGGCAGAGCCGGTGCCCCCGACCAGGATTGCCCTGCCCTGCCCGTAGGATGTGATCTCCATAGGTTGCAGGTCGCTGCCCGAGTCGAGGGAATCAAGTTCCAGGGTACCGGTAAAGATCTGTCCCGCTTCGAAACAGACGGCATCACCAGGGGAAAGGTCCAGCAGGTTTACCCGTTCGATGCTCCGGAAAGGCTGGCGCAGAGTGCCCGGAGCATCATCGTTCCCGGATGGGGAAACGTAGTAGGTCCGTGCCTTGCCGCCCGGATTCAGGGTACAGCTCCAAAGAACTGCGATGCAGGTTGCTGCCAGTAATAGTCCTGACATAGCATGGAACAGGAGAAGGACAAAGATTTTAACGCGTCTCATTCTGATATGGATTTATCCGGGTCCGGGACCCGGGTTGGTTTAATTCTTGTTTGATACATCTGGTACCCAATTTCCCTTGATTTACTGATCATTTCTTCCTGGGGTACATCCCCGACAGTTAGAAATCCTGCCTGGTAATTCTCACCGTCCCCTCGACCTGCAACAGCCTGATCAACCAGTTGGAACCAATGAGCTCCGATAATATATGGGTTTTCCAGGGCACTTTCCAGGTAATGGCCGAAAAGTTCAGCCCTTTCATTCTGATCTGCAGCATAACGCAGTCCGGGTTGTAAAAGCCCGGTTTCAAGACTGCCAAAATGATATTCGCCTATAATAACCGGGTAGTCTCCGCCATCCGGGGGAATCAACTCTGCACAGGTGTACCTGTAGCGGTTAAAGCTAACAACATCGCAATACGCTGCGGCAATTTTTATAATGTAGTTGAGAGAAGTATCTTCCGGGCATAGATGAAAGTCCATCCGGCTTCCCATGTATAACAAACCGGGGGCCAGCTCTTTGACAGCATTTCGGCACACCGAGTGATACAAGGTAGTAAATTCAGTCATGAACTCCTTTATATCGGAAGCAGCTCCGGCAATTGCCTGCCGGTTGGTTAAAATCTCATTCCAGTCTGCAAATCCGGTGTCCCAGGCCTTGTTGAGTGCGGCAATATTTATATATTTTTTTATCAGCATATTCCGGAAGGCAATTTTAGCAGGTTGATCTTCAGGGGCTATCTGTATTTGTTCGGCGATTTTTGGGGCCCACTTCACCCCCCATTTTAATTCATTGTCTATGAACACTCCAATGCACCATGGATCATCCAGTTCCTCCCTTTTGGCAGAAAGTAGTTCCAGGAGGTCCTCCTTATACTCCGGCAGGTAAGGATCGGCGATCAGGCTGGTTTTTTTCGAGTTAATCGTGAGAACATAAGGGGTTTTCCGCTGTAAATAAATTTCGCTGTCTGACCAGTTACCAATGGTATTGAATCCCCAGCTATGCAGCCGGTCGTGAATTTGTTTCAAAGCCGTTTCTTTCCATGATTCCCCGAATTTTCTGTATAAATTCACCAGGTGAAAACTAAGGTTTCTCGTCTTACTTTTTTCGTCTCCCGTGCCTGCATACAGGGAGGCTTCATGACTTCCTTCTGCTGGAAGCCAGGCGAAATAACTTTCACGGCCTGATACGCGGGTTTGTGTCTGGCGTCCGAATTCCACGCAATCGAAACCATTTGACCAGAAAAGGCTGCCGTCGGGATCAACAAACCACCATTTTCCCTCATATTTTTCCACCCTGAAGCGGCCTGTTGAGGTTAACCGGGGGCCGTTTTTCCATCCCCCGTATTTATTCCATTCAATGGATCCAGGGTGAGCGGCCAAATCTTCCATCTCCTTCTTCGCATGGCTAACAAGATCTGTCTCATCGTGAATTTTATCCGGCCATTCTTTCTGCATATACTGGCCAAACCTGTCAATGAATGGATAATACTTCTCCTTAAGCTCTTCCTCTGTTAATAAAACATAGGGTTTCTCCAGCCATATCCTGCCAATTTTGACCAGATTCCCGGAAATTGCAGCAGGGAAGAGGAGTTTGATATATTCAACGGTATCAGAAGTGCTGTCCATCCAGCCCCTCAGCTCTCCGCCGGGTTTGCCATGCATGACTTGAAAAACACTATCGATATAGGCAGGGTGTCTGGTCCGGTAAATCACCGCTTTGAGGATTTTCTTCCCGCCGGGCGGAACAAGGGTTCCTCCCAACGTTAGGTCATAGTCTCCAAAGCCTAATTCAACGAATTGTGGTGAACTACCCATGTTTTCAATTTCACACCTTACAAACCGGTAATCTGAAACATCCCAAAACCCACTGGGTGGTTTTATCTCGATAACCGAACCAAATTCCGGGGGAGCCAATTCGACTGCCAGCGCCCCGTCTTTTAACCTCCAAGAATCTCCGGTGGGAGAGTGTATTAACTGCGCATCATGGGTGGCCGGATTGAACAATTCATTTATTTTCTTTTCATCGGATGAGCAACCTCCCGATAAAAGAAAAACGATTGAAAGCAGAAGTAAAGGAATTTCTGCCAGACTTTTTAACAATGATTTTTGACTTCTCATTCTTTTACAGGTGTGATGGACATTATAAAGTCATAATAACCTTTAAGGAGAGGGGTAATTCCACAATAATTCCATGGTCACTCCTCCCGCTTTCTCCAACTCAATGTATTCATACCGGCCCGAACCGGGTTTTCCTTTTTCACCCCATGTGCCTCCCATAGAATTTTTATAACCAAGAGACTCATAATCGTTTAGAACTTTATCCATATCGTTTACCGAAAACGCAAGGTGATGAATTCCTTCACCATGCAATTTAATATGGTCGGCGTAAACAATTGGCCTTTTTACCGGAATGCACCATTCGTAAGCAATAACTTTCCAAGGATTTCAATTTGTTTAAAACCCAGTTCTTTCCATTTTTTCAATTACTTTGGTTAGGTCATCGACCACCCAAATTACCTGATCCACGTGTTTGAAATGTTCAGGTACTTTTTCGGTTCTGCCGGTGAATGGCATCAATATCAAAAATAAAAATGCTACAGTAAGAAGTTTCATAATATTAAAATTTAAATTATTCATTTTCAGTAGTTCGTAATTTATGCATTCCTATGCCTTTTATAGGTTTGATTGACATTATAAAATCGTACCGTTGCGGCAGAACCCTGTATTGATTCAACACTGAAATGGCAGTACAACCCACGCCGCTTGTCGCATAATCGAAGTTAAATGTGGTTCCGTTAAAAGGTTGTAACTGATAGGAATATCTGGCACGGGTCAGATTTTCGGTACTAAATGGCTGGGCACTGAAATTAAACAGGCTGCTTCCCTTAAATTCCAATCCGAAACCGTCTGGAGTCTGAAGTCGTACCCACCGGTTGTCGGTGCGTAGCCCATAATCCTGCGGGACCAGGTATTTATCGGTCATTGCCTTGACAGAGGAGTTGTAAACACCTATTTTAGCCCCTGTTTTGCGGTCGGGGTAGTTTTCGAAAGGACCTCGGCCATACCACTCAACCTGGCTTAATTCTTTGCTAATATTCCATTGCACGCCCATTCTGGGTAACCATGCAGGCATTAGTCCTTGTGGGGTTACGCTATGGCTAATTGTAATTTCTCCATTGCCATCGATTGTATAAATGAAATGGTTGTCGAAAGCAGTATGGTAGTCGATTCCTTCAGCATGATCCTGCACATCAACTTTCACTTTATTATCGCTGGTTTTTGAAACTGAAATTTTGTCGGTTTTATATGTTAAATGATCAAGACCCAATGATCTCCAGTTATTTGCTGGATCAGTGCCCATACCCTGTTTCGTATAAGTTAAATGAGACTCAAATCTTGCCCATTGATCTATTTCATTGGCCAGCGGCGCGCGCCAAACATTTAGTTTGGCTCCTTCGTTAATTAGCGATTTCCCCTGGTATTTCATTGATTTCAAACGACCATATGTTTTATCAAACACATATTCGAAATCTTTTCCCTTAATTACAATGCTATCGGGGCTTTCGGTAAATGCTAAATCCGTCAGGTTTTGGCTTTGTGGCATTTCGGCAAATTTTTTCCAGGGCAATTCAAGTTGGTTCCAGGCTACTTCAAAACCTTCGGGCGCCCATGACTGTGCTTTTTTCAGACTGAAGATTACCAGTATCCGGTATTCTGTTCCGGCCTGCAGATCGGGTTTTTTAAAAGGGAGTTTTACGATTTGTTTCTGAAGCGGGTTTACCGATAAATCAACACTGCCCTGCTGGAGCACTTTCCCATCGGCATACAGTTTCCAGGTTGCATTAAGTTCGCTGAGATTTGTGAAATGAAACCGGTTCCATATTTCCACTGATCCGTCTTCCGGATTAATCAACTCAACATTTACAGGCTGAGCCGATTTTTTCACCTGCCAGAGTTCCGGCTGAGGTTCGCGGTCGGGCCAGATAAGTCCATAAGTGCGGCCTCCAACGCCCATGCTAAAGAATGTGCCATTATCCTGCAATTCGTTGAAATCGAGCCATAGCTGAGACTCGTCCTTCAACGATGGGAGAGGTTTGAGTAACTGGTCAATCGGAACGGCTTTATTGAAAATTGCCACCTGGCTTATCTGTGCATTGCTGGTTCTTTCGGGTAATTCCTGGCTGTCTAAATCTGCGTTTCGGCCAATATTTACAGGGAAAGGTTTATTTGTGATGCTTCCCGTAAATGGTTTGCTGCCTGCAAGTTTTCCATCGACCCAGATAGAAAGATTTTTTCCATCGTAAATACCTGCTAAATGATGCCAGTTATTTTCCCAGTTTGGAGGAATTGCAGCTGCTACTTTAATCAGGTTTGCTCCGGTAACATAGAATTCCAGCGAATCTTCGGGAAACTGGCGAATGCCAAACTGATAGCTTCCTTTGGTTATAAACGGGCCATCTATCTTCCATTTTCGGGGTAATACCCAAAGTGATAATGTGAGTTGTTTTCCTGTAATATCGAGTGCGGGATCACGATAAACATCCACCCACTGATCATGCCCGTTTAAATCTATAGCATTGCCGTATTTTCCTGGCACAATCTTTTCCCGGCCTTTGATAGCAGTGTTAATATGGTTTTTAGAAGCATCGGTGAGCAATCGGATTTTCTCGGTTATACCCGGACTTACCCAGTCCCATAATGCGCCGCCGGAAATCCGCGGATAGTTATAAATAACATCCCAGTATTCATCCAGTCCACCGCAACCGTTGCCTTGCACAGAAATATATTCATCCATGAATGAAGGACGCGGATCCTGGCTTTCCGGAACCTCTGCTATACGTGTTTTCAATTCATAAGGTGTATAATAACGTGGTCCGATAATGTCTTTGCAGGAGCCTGCATCTCCCTGTGAAAAATCATCCTCGCCTCCATACATGAATATGCGGGAAGGATCGAGGCGTTTGCCTTCTTTAATTACTTCGCAGATATTATTTCCTTCGCCGCTTTCGTTTCCGGCACTCCAGAAAATAACTGATGGATGACTCCTGTCGCGAAGTACCATTCCACGGACACGGTCAACATAAGCATCACGCCATTCGGGGAGTTTTGATACATACATTGTTGAATGCGACTCATCGCCGGTTTCTTCAACAATATATATACCCATTTCATCGGCAAGGTTCAGGTAGTCAACAGGTGGCGGGTAATGCGATGTACGAACGCAGTTGATGTTGAATTGTTTCATCAGGGTAAAATCTTTCCGGATGATTTCTTTGGTCACCACATGTCCTAAATCTGGATGTTGCATGTGGCTGTTGGTTCCGTTCAGTTTTATCGGGACGCCATTAACGCACAACGCCTGATGTATTACTTCCACCTTTTTAAAACCGATGCGGCTTGACAGAACCTCCATTGCTTTTCCTTCAGAATTTAAAAGTTCGAGTGTAAGGCTGTACAGATTGGGCTTTTCGCTCGACCATTTGTCGGGATTTGTCACAGGAGCTGAAAAATTTATGGTCAGGGTCTTATTTGCATCCGGCGAAACCTGTTTCGAAACAATGTTTTGAACCACAGGATTATGGTTTTTATCGAACAAAGTTGCGCGGATTGAATATGACGACTGTCTTGCCGGTAAATAGTTCGCCATTTCCGCAGTTATGAAAAGAGTTGCATCACGATAATTCTTATCAAAATCAGTAGTTACATAAAAATCGCGCAAATGCACCCTGGGAGTAGCAAACAAATATACATCGCGAAAAATGCCTGCCAAACGCCACATATCCTGATCTTCGAGGTACGAACCTGCAGAATATTTATACACATTTACAGCAATTATGTTTTTCCCGGGTTTCACAAATTTTGTAATATTGTATTCGGCTGGCTCGTTGGCGCCTTCGTTGAAACCAACTTCCTGTCCGTTCACCCAAACAAACGATGCGGAGGTGGCTGCTTCCATCCGTAAAAACACTTCTTTATCCTTCCAGTTGGCTGGGATTGTAATTGTTTTGCGATACGACCCGGTTGGATTATAATCGTGGGGAACAAAAGGCGGATTAGATGGAAATGGGTGCGATATGCAGCGAAATACCGGGTCGCCATAGCCTTTCATCTCCCAGTTACTTGGCACTTCCAGGTTATCCCATTTGGAGTCATTGAATTTTTCAGTGAAAAAATCCTTAGGGGATACATCGGGGCTTTCGGAAAATTTGAATTTCCACAGTCCATTTAGAGATAAAAATCCTCCCGATTTGTTCCAGTCATTTTCCAGCGCTTCCTGCACCGAAGCAAAAGGAACGAGAGGAATATGTCCGGTTTCCTGGTTCAGGGCAAATTTCCCCGGGTCTTCAATAAATTTATAAACGTTTTCAAGAAATCCCTGCTGCTGAGTGTAAGCATATACACTGAAGAAGCAGCAAAGTATGCTAATGATCAGTTTGTTTTTCATCAGAAAAATATTAATTATATTACCTGATATTAATTTGAATGGAGGCAGGGGCTAAACCATCGGCAGTAGCTTTTAGTTTAACGTTGCCTTCCTTATTTTCTGACTTCACAATAACCATACATCGTCCTTGCCAGGCCTTACGTTGCGGTTGTTGATTGCTTTCAAGGCTCACAGGATTTGCATTCCCTACTCCAACAATGGTTCCTGGTCCTTCAATCTCAAATTTCACCAGGTTAACAGCTTTTGGATTTTTAATTCCTTTAATATCCAATAGTTCTACCGTGATATAGCTTAAATCCTGACCATCGGCTTTGATCTCATTTCTATCGGCAGCTAATTTAATTTGAGTTGGTTCGTTTGCTGTTTGCATAATGGCTGTGTTCACCTGTTTTTTGCCTTGATAGCCAATTGCTTTAAGTTCTCCGGATTGATAAGGAACGTTCCAGATGGCTTTGAATTCGGTGGAGCGATCGGTTTTCTTCCTGCCAAGCGATTTATTATTAAGGAATAGTTCAACTTCATCACACGAAGAATAAGCGCTCACTTCAAGGGATGTATTCTCGTATCCATTCCAGTTCCAATCAGCTACTGCATCAAGCCAGTGCCATTTGCTCCACGATTCACGATTTGAATTTTCTTCAAAAGTAGGTTTTGGTGGTTTGACAAACAGAGAAAGTTGATTTTCTTTCCAAAGAGCATCGCGGTAGAATGACTGTGGACGTTTCCAGCCACAAATATCGATGTCGCCGCAAAATGCCAGGTTCCAGGGGAAGAAATCTTGATTCTGGTAATAGCCACGCCAGCCAATGCTTGCTTCACCAATGTAATCGAAGGCAGTCCAAACAAAATCACCAAGCAACCACGGATAATCTGTTACGTCCATCCAGCTTTGAAAGGCTTCGAGCGGAAACGATTCGGTTTGTATCATGATTCTTGATGGAACGCGTTGATGATCATTTTTAAAGATATTGTCCTTTAAAGGATCACCACCCGAGCCATAGTTGTATCCTGCAATATCTAAGGTTGCAATGAATGGATCTTTGTCGGGATTCAAACCATTAACAGCTGCAATAACCTTTCGCGAAGGATCACTTTTCCGCACAAAATCGGCTAACATTTGTGCCGTCTTCACAACTTCGGGTTTATTCATTCCAGGAATTTCATTGCCGATACTCCACAGAATGACTGAAGGATGGTTCCGATCGCGTAAAATCATACTTTCCACATCTTTTTGCCACCATTTTTCGAAGTATAAACTATAATCGTTTGGATTTTTGGCGTGCTGCCACATATCAAAAGTTTCATCAATGACCAGCATTCCGAGGCGATCGCAGGCATCGAGAAAGGAAGGTGACGGGGGGTTGTGTGAACAACGAATGGCATTAAATCCACTGGCCTTCAATAATTCCACGCGACGCTCTTCTGCCCGGTCGTATGATCTGGCACCCAATGGCCCGTGATCATGATGAAAGCATGCCCCTTTTAATTTCAAGGACTTCCCATTCAATTGAAATCCATTCGCCTCATCAAATTGAAGGGTTCGAATTCCGAATTTAGTTTCTGAGCGGTCAACTAATTCATCGTTGTTATAAACATCGCTGATTGCAGTATATTGATCGGGCGACGCGGTTGACCATAAATTTGGGTTTAAAACAACTACCTCCTGAATAAATTCAGAAAAACCCGAGTTCTCAACTGTTTGTTCCGATTCGGTCTTATTTGTTTCCTCGCCTTTTCCATTCAAAATGCGTGTAACTACTTTTATATTTAATGCTTTATCGGTCTGATTATTCACTTTTGTCTTGATATTCACCTTGGCAGAAGATGCAGTTAACTCAGGAGTTGTTATACTGGTTCCCCATTGAGCGACATGAACAGGGTCAAGTGTTTTTAACCAGACATGCCTGTAAATACCGGAGCCTGAGTACCACCGGCTGTTTTCTCCCTCATTTCTTACCTTTACTGCAAGTATATTCTCACTTCCAAACTTAACCTTGCCGGTAATTTCAAACCAGAAAGATGTGTATCCGTAAGGGTGGCTGCCAAGTGAAACACCATTGAGCCATATTTCAGAGTTCATGTAAATGCCCTCGAAAAGGATCACAAACCGTTTGTCCCTCTGTTCTTCAGGAATTGTAAAAGTCTTCCTGTACCAGCCGGTACCTCCCGTGGTAAATCCACCGCTCACCTGACTTATGGCATCCCGGTTGAAAGGAGAAGTAGTTCCCGGCAGATCTTCGATACTCCAGTCGTGTGGAAGATCCAACTTTCGCCATGATGAATCATCAAAACCCGGCTGTTCTGCAAACTGGGCACCTCCACGATGGAATTTCCAGTTGGAATCGAATAAAACTGTCTGACTTTGAGTTTGCAGATTAAATATGAATAAGGTGAAGAAGAGCAGGGATATAAATTTAGCTTTCATCTCTTTATTTTTATTAGTATTTATCATTGGTAACTCCTTTCCAATTGTCGGTTCTGAAAGGTGATGCAGGGAGTCCTTCCCGGTTTATAAGATTAGCAACCGGACTATTTGCCCATGCATATCTCACTGCAACCGGTAATGGCACTTCAGCAGAGAAAACCACCACTTCACTTCCGTCAATATATGCGTTGGCTTTATAAAACTTCATATCTTCTCCGGCAACCTCAAAGCCTTGTAGTGGTTGGTTATTTATTGAATTCAATCCACTGCCAGTATGGGTAAAACGTATACGAATTGTATTACCTTCAATTTGCATGGATTTATAAATGGGGCCTGAAAATACGACGTCCTTGCCGTATGCGATCTTTCTTGCTGCAAGAGCAAGTCGCTTTCCGACATCCTCTTTATTGGTTGGGTGAAGATTATTCTTTTCATCCAGGTCGATAGTGACTGCCATCCCTGTATTAGGGTGCGAAAGTGTAAGGAGTTGTGCTTCGCGGAGCTCTGCCCATTCATATTCATTCTGATATTGATCGCTGGAATAGCCGGGTAGCTGAACAAAAAGAAACGGGAAGTATCCCTGACACCAACGTATTCTCCAATCATTTATCATAAGCGGGAATAATGTTCTGTACTGGTAAGCTCTCCCGGCATTTCCTTCTCCCTGGTACCATATTACTCCCTTAATTGCAAATGGAATTACAGGTGCAATCTTTGCATTAAAGATCAACCCTGGCACTCGGTTGAAGTTCTCAACTTTTGCAAAGGCAGGTTCAAGAGTATTGTTATATTTCCATTCACCTGCCAGGGATATTTCAACCTTATCTCCTGGCAGGTTAAGTCTGATAAACATGCTGTCGGCCGGACCAAGCAATCCACCTTTCCCCCAGGAATCCAGCAACCTGATCACTATAAGATTCTGACCTTTTGTTACTAGTTTACCGGGGACTGTCAGAGTTCTGTATTCGTCATAATTCCAGTTCGTTTCGCCTATTTTTTCGCCATTAAAATAGAAAGTTCCCGCTAAATCAATTTTCCCCATTTTAATCTGAAGATCTTTCCCTTTAAAGTTGGCGGGCAATTCAATTACCTTCCGGAACCATATTATTCCATCATAGGAACCAATTTCGCTGTCGGTAATTGCTAGGGGGACCTTCATTGTTTTCCATACGCGATCGGAATAATTATTAGCCTGGACATTCTTCTTCAAACCCTCGAATGATGTAGTTGCCAGAACCCGGTTATTATAATCTTTCTCAACGTTATTATTAATAGAATCGTCAGATACATTTCTCTGATAGAAGTCACTTATTCTTTCTTTCATTACCGGAACCGTATTCAGCATTTCATGGCTTATCCAGGCTTCGCAACTGGTTCCGCTCCACGAATCCTGGATTACTCCAATCGCCACCTTTTGATCCTTATGAATTTCACGAGCAAAATAATATGCAACTGCTGAAAAATTATCAACACTTATACTGTCACATATAACCCAGGGACCTCCGGAAACTAATTCCCTTGGTTTAACTGACAATTCATTATTTACCGTAAAAAGTCTGATTCCGGGATAGTTTGCTTCAGCAACATCTTTTTTCCCGTTTTTTGCGCCTGACAGTGAGAAATTCATATTTGACTGCCCGCTGGCAAGCCATACATCACCAATCATAACATCGGTAAATGTTATAGAATGTTCACCTGTAACAAACATATCATAAGGCCCTCCGGCTTTCATATTTGGAAGATATGCCATCCATTTTCCCTCCTCATTAGTATAAGTCACAGCAACATTCCCGGCAATTTCTACAGTAATCTTGCTCCCAGCTTTTGCTGCTCCCCAAACCGGAATATTCATCTCCCTCTGCAATACCATATGATCGGAGAATATGGCCGGTATACGGATCTGTCCATGCAATTCTTCAAAATTGAAAAAGACCAGGATAAGCAAAAGAATAATAACTGACCTATTCATCTACTGCGATTTATTGAGGGAGTTCAACCATAACTTCATACTGTTGGTCCAGGAAGCGACATGCTCATTATTAACTGCCAATCCGAAACCATGTCCTCCCTCTGAAAGAATATGCAGCTCAGCTGGTATTTTCTTCTTTCTCAGCGCCTTATACATTAATAAAGTGTTCTTAACCGTGACACCTTCATCATTATCTGCGTGAACAAAAAATGCCGGAGGTGTATCATTCTTTACCTGTAATTCGTTCGAATACATCAATATTAACTCTTTGTCAGGATTCTCACCCAGTAAATTCTTTCTTGAACCGGAATGTTTTACGGTATCTATAAAAGAAATGACAGGATACATCAGGATCATAAAATCCGGTCGGCAGCTCTGTTTTTCAACAGAATCAGCCGAAGAACTGTTTCCATAATCAAAATGTGTCCCCAGGGTTGAAGCAAGATGACCACCGGCTGAAAAACCCATGATTCCGATTTTCCCCGGGTCGATATGCCATTCCAGAGCGTAAAACCGAACCAGACGCATAGCCCGCTGAGCATCTGAAAGAGGAACCTTGTGTGGTTCGGTACAGTATTCTTTTGATGGTAACCGGTATTTTAAAACAACCGCTGCCACTCCAATTGAATTCAGAATAGCCACAATATCAGTTCCTTCAAGATCATATGATAGCTGACGGTATCCACCTCCAGGACAAATGATCACGCATTGCCCGGTAGAATATTTTTTTGTCGGAAGATAGACTTCAATTCCCGGTACCGAAACATTCCTGAATGCTGTTATATCGGTTTTCTCGATTATTTCCTTTGCAGCTGAAGGTTTTGAATATGGTATTGCACCGGCGTACAGAGGCATTTTTATTTCCTGTCCTGAAAGAATATATCCATATGCAAACAGGATCAGAAGAAGTGACTTATTAATTAAGTTAGCCATAATTTAATCTTTTTTATTTACTCTTTATAGTTATTCACCTCCTTCAAGTCCTTCAGCACTCGCAGTAATTTTAATGATTCCCGCAGTTTTTCCCTCCTTAAGCAGAATTGTTGAAATATCTGCTTCGGCATTTCTGGGATTGTAACCAATAAGTTCTGCATCACCTGTCTCCGTTCCATTTCGGGTTTGACTCCATCATTTTCGCATCTGTAGCCTTTCTCCAATTATTCAAAATGTCATAAAGCTCTTTTGTCTTGCCCGGGTTTGACGAGGAAATGTCCCTGGTCTCCGAAATATCCGCCTCAAGATCATACAATTCCTGTCTTCCTGATACGAAATTGTCAATAAGCTTGTATTTCCCGAGCCTGACAGCACTTCCAGGGTAACCACCCTGGTTTGAATAGTGGGGATAATGCCAGAAAAGGGGTCTTTCCGGCAGATTGTCTTCTCTGAAAAGAGCAGTGAAGCTTATTCCATCGGGTTCAGCTCTTCCGGCATCGGAACCTGTCATTTCAGCAATAGTAGAAAAGTAGTCTATTGATGAAACTGGTGTATGGATCACAGTGCCCGGCTCTCCTTTTCCCGGGTACCTTATAATAAGAGGGACCCTTATTCCGCCCTCATAAAGCCATCCCTTACCTGCTCTTAGTGGAGCATTGCATGTGGGTGATCCTTCAGCGGTTGACAAACCCCCATTGTCGGATGTGAATATGATTATAGTATTTTTATCCAGGCTGAGCTCATCAAGCTTACTCATCAGTCGCCCGATATTTTCATCAACACTGTAAATCATTGAAGCATAGACCGCGCTGCTCTGAATTATTCGCTCTCTGAAGTTGTCACTCATCGTAGGTCTTATCCAGTCGGGGTCGGAGGTAAAAGGATCAGCCTTTGATAATCCTAGTGAATCAGCTTTATGAGTGAAATGGGCTATTTGTTCCTCCTTGGCCTGCATAGGATTATGCACAGCAAAATATGACAGATATACAAAGAATGGTCTGGTACGGCTTTCTTCAATAAACCGTATTGCCTCATCGGTTTGTCTGTCGGTCAGGTATTCACCGTCGGGACCGTCCTCGAGCCTGGGATTGCCGTAAGGAGAAAAATAGCCGTTTGCCTTTCCGCTCATGTTTGGATATCCCAGACCCGTGCCTCCCTTGTTAATGTCAAATCCCTGGTTCTCAGGCCAGAACTGTTGGTCTTCGCCCAGGTGCCATTTGCCGGATATCATGGTTCTGTAGCCGTTACCTCTTAGCATTTCAGCAACGGAGATCTCGTCCCTTTCTAGTTGCTGTCTGAAGGGAAGGGCTATGAGCTTGTCATACGGCGAGCCGTTGTTTGATGCCTGTCGTCCTGGTATCCAATCAGTGATACCTGTTCTGACTGGATATTTTCCCGTCATGATAGCAGCCCTTGTAGGTGATGATACCGGGCAGGCAGCATAGGCATTGGTGAACATAACACCTTGCTGGGCAAGATGGTCGATATTTGGTGTCTCATAGAATCTGCTCCCATAGCATACCAGGTCGGTATAGCCAAAGTCGTCGAGGAGGATGAAAATCACATTCGGCTTGGTTTTTTCCTTACAAGACTGAAGATTAAGTGCTGCAACCGGAATGGCTGCTGCTAATCCATAACTGATTATTGTCTTAATTCTTTTCATAAATTTCTGTTATTCAGGCTTTGCATTCAGGCAAAACAAATGATTTACGGTACCACCCCGTTCCTCCGGTGGTAAAACCGCCATGTACCTGGCTGATTGCATCGCGGTTAAACGGCGAGTCGGTGCCGGGCAGGTCTTCGATGCTCCAATCGTGCGGAAGATCGAGTGTTCTCCACCTGGAATCGTCAAATCCCGGTTGTTCGGCACCTTGTGCCCCACCAAGGTGAAATCGCCACCCGGAATCAAATAAAACAGCGTTTGTATGAACGACCTGGGCATTGAGCATATCAAAAATCATACTCATTAGGGATAGTAAAAACAATACCTTTTTCATAGATTTCAATTTTAGGCATTAAAAGATAAATGGCAAGCAAAGCTTTTGTAAGTTTGCCTGCCATTTATAAAATTTCATATTCTATTAGTAACCGGGATTTTGAACCAACAGGGTATTTTTATTCATTTCATCACGCATAATCGGAAAGAAATATGCTTTGTTAAGCCAGGCTCTGGCATCTCCCGGTGTGTCTTTCTTAGAGAAAATTGGAGCGCCATAAGTAGAGCCATCCGTTTTTCTGTATGCAGGAACTGATGTTTCTGTTGTAATATAGCGTACATCAACAGAAGAAGTTTGTTTATAAGCCACAGGCCCAATCAACCAGCGGCGTACATCCCAGAAACGTTGATCTTCATAAGCCAATTCAATACGACGTTCATGACGATAGGCCTCCTTTAATGCATCACCTGTAACACTGGCGGCAATAACAGGTTGACCGGCACGGGTGCGAATCATGTTTATATAGGTTCTGGCTTCAGCATCCTGTCCAAGTTCGATACAAGCTTCAGCATAATTTAACAGAATTTCACCATACCGGAAGTACTTAAATGGAACATCCTGTTTTACATACTGAGGATCAACCGAAGGATCAATATATTTTCTTACATAATATCCGGTTTTTCCGCCATTCCAGTCTTCGATAGGACCTGAGCGGGTATCCATACCTGCTTTAATCATTTTTCCAGACTGATCGTACACGTAGCCAACCTGAATTTTGCTGAATGGATCAATGGCCAATCCATCAGACGGACGTTTTCTCCATTGTACGCCTTCGTAAAGAATAGTGGCATAAAAACGGGCATCACGCTTGAGATATGGATTCGCTTTGTGTGCCGGTTTATTCCAGTCGAATTTGCTTCCGTCCTTCATTTCATAGTCATCAACCAGGTCGCCAAGTGGAGCATTGGCGCCCCAGTTATGGTAGCCATTTGGCCCGGAGTACAACCCGGGGTTATATCCATCCCAACCCTCATCAGTTTTGGGGGTAAAAAACTGCAATAAGATGTCTTCAGATGTTCCTTTTGAAGTAAATAATTCAACAAAATTCTGGGCAACAGAATCAGTTGCTGCCGGAGATGACTTGTATAAGCTGTATTTATTCAGATCAATTACAGCTTTTGCAGCAGCTTTTGCAGCAGTCCAGCGGGCAGTTGCATCACCACCCACATAACCTAACAATTCAGGTTTTGAAAATCCACTGGTAACCACACTGTTTTTTGCTGAATTATGCAAATCGCTGGCAGCATAGAGCAACACCCTCGATTTTAATGCCAATGCAGCGCCTTTGGTAACACGGCCATTGGTTACATAAACCGCAGGTAAATTCATAACTGCAGAATCGAGCTGACCAACTATAAACTTAATACTTTCATCGTAGCTATTCCGTGCAACAGTAAATTCATCATTCAAACCATAAACCTTGGTAATAATTGGAACACCACCATAAAGATTGGTCAAATAGAAGTAAGTCCATGCACGCATAAAATAGGCTTGCCCTTTTAAATCATCCAATTTGGCCTTATCGTCCGATTTTACTGAATTAATTTTTGAAAAGAAGATGTTAGTGCGCCTTACATTAGCGTACAAAGGGGCCCATTGAAAATGCCGGGTATATTGAGCTGTCCACGATGTAGCCCAACCATATAAACCATCTGATGTCATCAAACTTTTATTAAAGTTGTTTACATCCCAATCCCAGGCCAAATTAGATTCGTCCACATAATTAGAAAGGAGGATAACAGTGAACGGTAAACCCAATGCATCTCGATACATACTGTTCACAAAAGTCTCGATAAGGGCAGGATCGCTCCATACATCAATTTCTGAATAGTCGCCCAACGGTTTTTTATCCAAAAAATCTTCCGTATTTGTACAAGAGGAAACGAATGAGATGACCGATACAATCATCAATATATTGAATATCTTTTTCATAGTTATTTCTTTTTTAGAATGTTAAAGTTAAACCAGAAGTAATAACCCGTTGTGGAGCGTATGATGTCCCGGCTGTAGTTTCAGGGTCAATAATTTTCGCTTTGTCAACGGTAAGCAGGTTAAGGCCATTCACATAAATGCGAAGGTTTTCGATGCCAAGTGTCTTATTTGCACTCAATGGAAGACTATATCCAACTTCCAGGTTTTTTAAACGGACATAATCGGTGCTTCTCAGCCAAAAAGTATTTCCCTGGCCTCCCCAGTATTCATCGCCGCGGTTAAATGCCCTTGGAAAAGAAGCATTGGTTTTTTCAGGAGTCCAGCGATTATCTGCAAATTCTTTGTAATAGTTGCCAATCTCGCCCGATTCCGGGAAAATGTATTGTTGGGCGCCCGCTGCACCCTGAATAAGCATGGCTAAATCAAATTGCCTGTATTTCAGGTTAAAAGTTAAGCCGCCAATAAACCTTGGGAAGTCATTCTTTTCATTCATTACCCGGTCCAAGCCGTTGATGACTTTGTCATCATTAACATCCTTAAAAATGATATCGCCAGGTTGAGCGCCAGCCCAATGAGGAGTGGCATCAATTTGAGCCTTATCTTTAAAGATACCTATTGCTTCGTAATACAAGGAAGAACCCATAGGTCTGCCGGTAGATTGCTGATAGGAAGGTATGCCTGGTGTTTCATCCCAGAAAACAATTTTATTCTTCGAATAACTGCCATTTACTGATAAATCATATTCAAAATCTCCTAAATTGTCATGGTATCCAATTACTGCTTCAAAACCCCTGTTCTGAACTTTACCAATATTTTCAGGAGGTAAGGTTAAACCGGTTGAATTTGGAACCGAGGCATTCCTCCTGATCAAAATTTGAGTTCGGACATTGTTAAAATAATCAGCCGATATTGACAATTTACTATTCATCAAAAGCGCGTCAAAACCAATATTAGCCTGATTGGCTACTTCCCAGGTTACATTGGGATTTGGTGTTTTTGTTTCATTCAGAAGCTTATATTCACCGGTTCCAAATACATAAGACCTGTTTGCCATATAACCGTAAGTAGCCAGGTACTGATATTCAGCAATACGGTCATTTCCGGTTTGTCCCCACGATCCGCGAAGTTTAAAGTCGTTAATGACAGCTAAATTTTCTTTCCAGAAATTTTCTTCTGAAATACGCCATCCGGCAGAAATGCCGGGGAAAAATCCAAACTGTTTGCTGGTTGGAAATTTATAGGAACCGTCATATCTCCAGACAAATTCGGCCATATACTTTTTGCTCAGATCATAATTTACACGTCCAAAGTAACTCTGGTAAGCGTTCTGACTTGCTGATCCGCTATTCGACATGTATTGGTCTGAAGCGCCGGCAAACAACTGGTCAACTGCAGCTGAAATAAAGTTTTTACGAAAGGCATTGAAAACGTCTCTCTTTCCATTTCGTCTCTCAACACCTGCCATAACTTTGACGTTGTGTATGTCCGAAAATGTCTTTTCATAAGTAGCATAGGCATTTATATTTATTGCCTGTGCATCAGCCATGTCTTCTGATAACTGAGGTGAATCCAAACCACGTTTGCCTTTGGTCACTTTATGGTCAGCATTGCCATCCCAGGTGTACAGATACCAGGGAGTTTCGAATTTTTTATGGAAGCTGAAAAATTTATCAAATGAAGCATTTGCTGTAATTGATAAGCCTGTAACCCAGGGAACAACAACTACTGTACGTAAATTGCTTTCAAGTACATACCTTTTATCCATATCATATCCGGTAGCGTCGGTGCTAGTCACTGCCGGGTTATCACCATATTCAATGTCTGGTCCGGGTGTTCCGTCTGGCCAGAAAGCAGGCATAGTTGGTTTACCACGCATGAGCATACGGAAAATTGATCCGGCTGAGCGTGTCGGGTAATTTCTTAATTCTTCCCTTCCGGCAACATCAAAAGCAACACTGATGTATTTATTTACCTTACCATCGATGTTGGTGCGGAAATTGTATTGTTTATAATTGGTAGCGCTGTTGTTGTAATAACCGTCTTCGAATTTGGCACCAAGGGATATGAAATATTTCATGTTCTCGTTTCCACCAGAGATTGAAGCATTTTGCTGATTCTGGCCGGACCAAGGTTTAAAAACTTCACTAAACCAATCGGTATTCGGGTGTCCCCACGGGTCTGAACCATCGCTGTATTTCTGAATATCCTCAGCTGAATACTTTGTATTTCTGCCTGCTGAGTATATGCCTGTTTTAGAATTATAGCTCTTATAATAACCAATTTCATTCAGCATGGTAGCATATTGGGCAGCATCAGCCATTTCAGGTATGCGCGTAGGTTGGTTAAAACCCTGGTTCAGGTTTAATGTTACTATAGGCTTGCCAGTACTACCCCGTTTTGTGGTAACAAGGATTACCCCATTTGCAGCTTGCGAACCATAAATGGCTGCAGAAGCATCTTTCAGAATGGTAACAGTTTCAATGTCACTGGGGTTGAGTCGTTCCATGCCGCGGTTTGCAACACCGTCAACGACTATCAGCGGACTATTATCACCCAAAGTATTGGAACCACGAATACGCAATGTAGCTCCATCGGCTCCAGGCTCGCCGCTTCGTGTAACAGCTGTCAATCCAGGCATACGGCCAACCAGATTGTTGGATAAATTCGTTCCTGGCGATTGTTCTAAAGATTCTCCCTTGGTAGAAACCACAGAACCTGTAGAAGTAACTTTCCGTTGAATACCATAACCAACAATTACAACTTCATCAACACCAACAACATCTTCTGCCAATGTAACATTAATGGCACGCTGATCTCCGACTGCAACTTCCTGGGTTTTCATCCCAACGAATGAAAATATAAGAACCTTATCGCCGTCAGCAAGATCCAGCTTGTATTCACCATCCATACCGGTCAGAGTTCCGCGCGAAGTTCCTTTAACTGCAACGGTTACACCCGGAAGAGGAGTTCCTGATTCGTCTTTGACTACTCCGGTAACTGTTTTACCTACTTCGGCTTTCGACTCATTAGGTTCATTGGTTGCCTGAATGATGATCTGGCGATCCATAACAGTGTAACCCACATTGAACCCTGTAAACAGATTATCCAGGATTTTATTGATTTGCTGGTTGGAAACATTGATATCAACTTTTCGCTCGACATCAACCAGTTTGCTATTGAAAAGAAAATAGAATTCACTTTTTTCCTCAATCACATTTAACACATCCTTAACTTTAACATCATTCAGTTTGAGGCTAAGTTTTGTGTTTTGAGAATACATATTTCCAGCAATGGACTGGAAAATCGTGAGCAGAGAGAGAAAGAATGTTAGTCTCATAACCCTAAATACTTTTGAGTTTAAGGCCAAAAAGCCCCGAACTCTGTTTAATAACAGATTTTTTTTCATACTTTTGGTTTGATTACGGTTAATAAATTGGCAATATTTATTATTAATCACTTGGAGGAAAGTTGGTTGCAACAACTTTTCTCCTTTTTTTTATTCATAATTGATCTTTTAAAACTATTATGTTTTCTTTTTGTACAATTTTACCGTTTGCTTTTCAAAAGTCTGATCTTCCTGCTTGCTACGCACTGAAACTCTATAGCTAATTGGCGCCGAAATGGATAGCATTTTAAGCACCTGATCCAGGCTTTCATCGACGAATGTTGCGGTGTATATATAATCAGAAATCTCTTTGTCTTTTATTTCAAATTCAACATTGTACCAGCGCTCCAATTTTTCAATTACAACATTCATATTATCTTCCCTGAACATGAGTTTGCCGCTTTTCCAGGCAATGTATTTTTCAAGATCAACTTTTGATTTGGTGATTTTTTGACTGTTTCGCCCGAAAACAGCCAGTTCACCCGGAGCGAGAACTTCAGTTTCTGCAGCGCTTTGGTTCATAACCGTAACATGACCTTCAATCAAAACAGTTTGTATCTGATTATTCTCAGCATACGCATTACAATTGAAAATTGTTCCCGTCACAATAATATTCATGTTTCCGCAACTGACTACAAAAGGCCATTTTTTATCCTTTTTTACATCAAAATAAGCTTCTCCGCTTAATTTTACTTCCCTGACTTTGTCAGAAAAAAGTATTGGGTAACTTAGTTTGCTTCCGGCGTTTAACCAAACTTTGGTACCATCGGGCAAGGTTAAACTAGAGCGCATGCCTAAAGAAGTTTCGACAGTGTTATATACAGATGAAAATTGCCGGGAATGATTTCTTTCTGAGTAATAATAAATTGCTGATACTATTAGAACGGGTAACAGCAATATCGCAGCAATACGCTGAAGCTGGATAAAATAGCCAACTTTTTTCCTTGCAAATAATTGGTTTGAAATTTTTTGATAGGCTTTGTGTTCGTCAATCTTTTGCATTTTCTGATACCGATCAACCAAACGCCATAATTTCCTTTGTTCTGAATAGTAGCGTTTATTTTCAACACTTTGGTTCACCCCACGGTTGAGTAATAGTTTTCCTTCAGAAGTTATTTCTCCTGAAAAATCATTCCACATTAACTGATCAATATCCAATTCTTCTCTATCCATTTGTTTAAAAATTTCTATCATTAGACGGAGAAACACAGTTTAACACGTATTCAGTTCAGAAAAAATAAATTAAAAGCACAAGATAATCGGCCAATTCTTTTCGGAGTATTTTCCGTGCTTTACTTATTTGGGTTTCAATTGTCCGGCCCGAAAGCTGCAGGGTTTTAGCAATTTCGGCAATTTTTAAATTTCCGGTCCTGCTCATCAGAAAAATTTCGCGACAACGCGGCGGAAGCTTATCTATAGCTTGTTGAATTAACTCATCAAGTTCTATTATCGTGCAAAGATCCTCCTGAATTTCGACATTCGTGTAATCAATACTGTGTTGACTATATTTGTTTTTTACTTCCTGATTTCGCAAATAGTCGATGCTACTATTTTTTACACATTGAATGAAATAAGATCGAAAGGCACGGATTTCGATTGATTCGCGGGTTTCCCATAATTTCATAAAAACCGTCTGAACTATATCTTCTGAAACCGCCGTGTTTTTTATAATCTGGTCAGCATAAATCACCAAGCCCGAATAATAGTACTTAAATACCATTTCGAAAACACCCTGATTAGAGTTTTTCAAATGCTCCAAAATGAGTTTATCTGCTATAGGTTTGGTCTCGTTAATCCTCATTGTATGAAAGGATTAATCATGTAAAATTGTAAAAAAATAGTCTATGAGATTTTGTGAATATACAAATATAACAAGAGAAATTAATAAATGTATTTAATACACCTATTTTTTAAAATGATAAAAGAGTAATCCTCGAAATCAATAAGTTTACACCAAAATCAATAAACAATCCGTCCGATCGGTTCCAAAACTCTAATTGTTATCTGGATAAACTATTTCACCACCACTGTCTTCACATTTACAAATTCGCGGATGCCAATTGCCGATAATTCGCGGCCATAACCACTTTCCTTAACTCCGCCAAACGGAAGCCGCGGGTCAGATTTTACAAAGTCGTTTACAAATACGCAACCAGCTTCAAGTTTCTTTTCTGCAAACATTTTACATACCACTTACTATGGCTCTAAAGGCTCTAAATAAAATATTAGAAAATTTCATGAGGTTTCATGTTAATCATTTATTTTATACCTTTAAGCGTGTCTTTGACCTTAATATTTAGATGAGGTATTGGTTTGGGTAGCAGGATTTGGACACATCCATATAGGGTTAATTAGTGTGTGTAAAGGAAATTTTTATTGGGCAATTCTGTTCTTTATTGCGTTTATTATATTTCAAACTTAACGTTTAACTAAATCTTTAACTAATGAAAAAAACTCACACTAACCTAGGGCTTTTAAGGCCTTATGTGGATTTTCGAAAGTACCTGCCTACTTTGAAAATCTATTTTTTTGTGATTTTGGGAGTGATTTTGAATGCTTCGCTGGTTTCTGGGGCATCATCATCAACCGAAATGGTAACCTCTGCTCAGCAACAAATCAAGGTTTCCGGAAAAATCACAGATTCTGCCAACAAGGAAGTAATTCCAGGTGTAACTATCGTTGTAAAAGGAACAACTATTGGTATTGTTTCTGATATGGACGGTGGTTACACAATCAATGTTCCAAACCGAAATTCCGTTTTGGTTTTCTCGTTCGTGGGATACAAAACTCAGGAAATTGAAGTCAACAACGAAACATCAATAAACGTCAGTCTTGAATCAGATGTGACCGACCTGGATGAAGTTGTTGTAGTAGGTTACGGTGTTCAGAAGCGCGCCAATGTTGTTGGGGCTGTTGCATCAATAGGTGGTGAAAAACTTCTGGCAATCCCTGCGATGAACGTTTCCAATGCGATTTCCGGCCTGATACCAGGTGCAACTATTATTCAGCAAACCGGTGAACCAGGTCAAATGAGTCCTCGTATTATGGTTCGCGGCAGAACTACCTTAAACTCCGACAACAGCCGTATGACCAATAGATCTGAAACAGCTCCACTGGTTGTTATTGATGGTGTACCAGGACGTTCGATGGATGAAATTGACCCGAACGACATCGAAAGTCTTTCTGTGTTGAAAGATGCTTCGGCAGCAATATACGGGGCACAAGCCGCAAATGGGGTAATCCTTATCCAGACAAAATCAGGAAAGGAAGGCAAACCTCGTTTGAATTATCAATTTTATCAAGGCGTAATGACCCCCACATTACTTCCTGTAGTTACGAATGCTGCCGAATATGCAACCATGCTTTCAGAATACCAGGTTGCACAAGGCAAAGCCCGCAGATATACGGATAAGGATATCGAACTTTTCGGCAACGGGAAAGACCCATGGGAACACCCCAATACCGATTGGTATGGCGACCTGATTGAAAAATGGACCACTACGACCCGGCACAACATTACCCTTGATGGTGGAGCCAAAGGGATGAAATACTATGTTTCTTTCGGGTATAAAACGGACGATGCATTTTATAATGCATCATCGACCAAATACAAACAATACAACGTCAGGACAAAACTGGAAATGCCGATCAACGATTGGCTGAAAACAGGTGTTGAACTCGCCGGTTTTTTAAACAACCGTATATATCCATACAAGAGTGCCGATGCCATTGTAGGTCAGTCAACCCGTCTGGTTCCTACGAACTGGTCGTTCTGGCCAACTAAAGAAGGACGTTATCCAGGACCAGACATTGAATATGGAGATAACCCGGTCGAAACTTCAACGTTTAGCGCCGGGAAAAATGATCAGAAAACCTATCGGTTATTAAGTACTTTTAATGCAACAATTACAGTTCCGTTTATCAAAGGGCTTTCATTCACTGGTAGTTACAACTACGATATTACCAACTATTACAACAAAGCATTCTATCAGCCATGGATTTTGTATTATCCTAACTGGACCAAAGCAACACGCGGAGCAGACGGATTTATTACCGATATGCCTTTAACCCCAACATACAGGGGGCTTTCATCTGCTGAAAACAATGAACGTTATGATCGCACCATTAACCAAACCATCATGTTTAATGCCAATTATTTGAAAAAGATTGGCGATCATAACATTTCGTTGTTTGCCGGGTTCGAGCAGTACCAAAGCGACTGGAATTACTTTTACGGATACCGTAAATATTACATTTCATCGGTTATCCAGACCATGGATGCAGGTAATTCCAAAGACCAGAACATTACCGGGTCGGCTTCAGTTTATGCCCGTAAATCGTATATCGGCCGTGCGACATACGACTATAAAGGTAAATACCTTGCCGAAGTTGTATTCCGTGCTGACGGTTCGCTTAAGTTCCCTTCTTCGGACCGTTGGGGATATTTCCCGGGTCTGTTGCTTGGATGGCGTGCTTCTGAAGAAAATTTCTGGAAAAGCAATTTGCCGTTTATAAACTACTTTAAACTTAGGACATCTTTTGGTATGATGGGGATGGATCCTGGAAGCCCTTTCCAGTTCATGGATAAATATGGTATTGGAACAGGAATGGTATTTGGCACCAGCGGCGCCATACAGACTGTAGTAGGCCCGCCTTCAGTTGCCAATCCGAATATTACCTGGGAAACTCAGAAAACCTATAACATTGGGTTCGATTCAAAATTTATGAACGATCTTTTCCATCTGAATGCTGAGTTTTTCTACAGCAAAAGGGAAGATATTCTTGTAACCAAAGATGCTTCGGTTCCTAACTTCACAGGGTTATCGTTACCACAGGAAAATCTTGGTATTGTTGATAACCGTGGATTTGAACTTGACGGAGGTGTTCATAAATCCATAAACAAGGATTTGCGCATTGACGTAACGGCCAATTTCAGTTTTAATCACAACGAAATTGTTAAAATGGACGAACCTAAAAAGGCACAACCATGGCAACAGCTAACCGGACATTCTTATGGCGCATGGTTAATGTACGATGCCATTGGAATTTTCAAAGATCAGGCACAGGTTGATGCTACCCCCGCAAAACTTGCCGGCACTAAACCGGGCGATGTAATGTTTAGGGATGTATCAGGTGATGGCACGATTACCGGCGATGACCAAATTTTGTTCGACAGGGTTGATGCACCTGAAACTTTTTATGGAGGCAATGTGAGCGTAGCGTGGAAAGAATTTACTTTATCAGTGCAGATTCAGGGTCAGGGTGAATTCCTGAAACGCAGTCAATACGATAACCGACGCGGAGAAGCCGGGAACTACTACAAATGGCAATTCGAAAACCGCTGGACACCTACCAACACAGTAACCAACATTGCACGGGCATATAACCGCGATGACCTTTACTGGTCGCCCGATGTGCGCATGAGTGATTACTGGCTCGAAAATACAGCCTATTGCCGTTTGAAAAATGTGGTACTGAATTATGTAATTCCTGCCAAATACTACTCAAAAATTGGTTTAGCAAGAGCCAGTGTTTACCTTACTGGCAACAATCTTGCATTGATCTATTCCGCTACCAAAAAATGGGATCCGGAAACCAACAATCCAGGTGTTTATCCTACTATGAAAACATTTGCCATAGGCGCTAATATTACCTTCTAGTAAATTTTATAACTTATAAACAGTTAGAATATGAAAAAAATATTTTTTAATATATCAGCAATCGCAATTCTTCTGACAATTGCGGTGTCCTGCCAGGAAGACGTCCTTGACAAGAAGGCCGTTGATACATTCAACGAAGAACTTGTATTTTCAGATATCAATGTTGTGAATGCATACCTGGGTAAATGCTACGACAGAATGGGGGGAAATACCGATAATGGTATTCTGGGCGCCCGCGAGGACCTTTTGTCTTCAGGAACAGACCAGCTGCTTTGTATCCACCGGCCGGCAAACTATGTCATGCTTAAAGGGACTATGAGCCCAGACCAGTTGGGTTATTTTGTAAATAATGGGTTAGGTGGCTGGTTGCGCTGGAATAATCTTTACGCGAATATTCAGGATGTAAACCGGATTCTTGCCAATGTAGATGCTGTAACTATTACACCTGCACAGGAGGCTCTTAAAAAACAAATGAAAGGGGAAGCCTTTTTTATTCGGGCATACGATTACACAACCCTTTTAATGGTGTATGGTGGTGCAGTCTTAAAAGACCAGCCCTATAAACTGGATGATGATTTCACATCTGTTAAACGATCAACGATAAAAGAAACGCTTGATTTCATCCTTAAAGATATTCAAAGTAGTATCGATAATATACCGGCATCTATAGAGCAGGGACGTGCAAACCGCGCTGCTGCTGCTGCCTTAAAATCAAGGGTCCTTCTTTTCTGTGCCAGTAAATTGACTAACGGCGGATGGGCCGAACAGGCTTCCAATACCTTGATTTCATTCCCTGCTGGCAGCCAGAACTCTCTCTTGACACAAGCCCGAGATGCTGCTAAGGATGTAATGGATGGCAAATACGGTACTTTCTCTTTGGTAGGAACAGTTACTGATCCGCCCGCAACATTAACAGCAGCCGATGTACAGAAATACGCAGAAACCTATGGCAGCAATTTCGTCCAAAAAGCCGGTTGGAACAGTGAAACCATATGGGGTATCCAATTCCCGCTCACTGGAGGAAATATAAACAATGCCAATATTTGGTACGGGCCAAACGGTTATCACAACTGGGGAAACAACAACCCAACAGAACCTGCTGTCAGGAGTTTTGAAATGGCCGACGGTACTAAATTTCAATGGGACAAATACAACCCGGGCGATATGGATGTTCGGACTGCAACGAATGATGAGCTGGCAGCAGATCCGTTACGCAACCCATACAACGGTCGTGAACCTCGTTTTTACGCTTGTGTTTTGTTTGATGGAGCTCCCTGGCAAGCCAGGCCTTCTGATGCAGCAGGACTGGAGCCGGAGAATAAAGTACAGACCGGTTATTACTTTAAGACTGTTGCTGATAAAACTCCTTATAAAAGCGGTCTCGACACCCGTGCAAGTTTGATCGAGGCATGGAATGGCACTAAAACGCACTATTATATCAAAAAATTATTGGATCCTGCAACTGCTGGACAATATTTCAGAGGTACCCATAGCTGGATAGAATTCAGGTATGCCGAGATTTTGATGAACTATGCCGAAGCTTGTATCGAACTGGGTGGCGCCGACCTTCAGAAAGGTATTGATGCCATGAACATGGTAAGGAACCGTTCAGGATTACCCGATAGGGTAACTACCGACCAGGCTGTCGCCCGGGAATTTGTTCGTCATGAGAGAAAAATCGAATTCTTTGCCGAAGGACACCGTTTCTACGATATTCGTCGCTGGATGATTATGGATCAGGTCATTGAACCGATTTTCAGTATGAGGATTGAACACTATGATACTGGCTTGCACAAATGGATCTACAACAAAGCCGATAAAGCTGATGACCGGATGTTTACCGATAAAAAATTCTACTGGGTTCCGCTATCGCGTGATGAAATGAACAAAGCGCCGCAATTGCAGCAAAACCCTGGTTATAATTAATCAATAATGAACTAAAAATAAAAAGCCGGATCGTTAGTCCGGTTTTTTATTTTTAACTAACCCATTGTGTTTATCTGCCAGGTATTATTTCACCACCACCGTTTTCACATTTACAAATTCGCGGATGCCAATTGCCGATAATTCGCGGCCATAACCGCTTTCTTTGATTCCGCCAAAAGGCAGACGGGGGTCAGATTTCACAAAGTCGTTCACAAATACGCAACCGGCTTCCAGTCCCTTTTCGGCAAGGAGTTTGCCCTTTTCAACGTTGGAAGTAAATATCCCGGCCCCCAAACCAAACACCGTATCATTCGCTATCCGTATAGCTTCTTCTTCAGAATTTACACAGAATAAAACAGCTACCGGACCAAATAATTCTTCGTGATAAGCAGGCATTCCGGCAACCACATTTTCCAAAACAGTTGACGGATAAAAAGGGGTTTTTCCTTCAGGAATATACCCGCCAAGCAAAACAGTTGCACCCATTTCAACACTTTTCAGAACTTGTTGGTGCAATTCGTCGCGCAAATCGGTGCGGGCCAGCGGACCAATAGCCGTTTGCGGATCAAGCGGGTCACCATATTTTGCTTCGCCCATCAACCTTACAAATTCGGCTTTAAAAGCTTCGTAAACCGTTTGGAGTACAATAAACCGTTTGGCTCCGATGCAGCTTTGTCCGGCATTCAGGAGGCGGCTGGTTACACATAAACGTGCCGCAGTTTCAATATCCGCATCTTCCAGAATCAGGTACGGGTCGCTCCCACCCAGTTCAAGCACCGATTTTTTCAATACTGATCCGGCAGTTGAAGCCACCGACTTACCGGCAAGAGTACTTCCCGTAAGCGTTACAGCTTTGATCAGTGGATTTTCGATCACATTTTTTACTTGTGAAGAACCAATCAGCAAAGTGCGGAAAACATTTTCAGGAAATCCGGCTTCACGAACCAATTGTTCGATGGCCAAAGCGCAACCCGAAACATTGGAAGCATGTTTCAGTACACCGGTATTGCCTGCCATCAGCGCCGGGGCCAAAAAGCGAAATACCTGCCAAAATGGGAAGTTCCAGGGCATTACGGCCAAAACTGTTCCGATAGGTTGATAAGAAATGTACGATTCGGACGCCTCGGTTTTGATCGGTTCATTCTTCAGGAACGATCCGGCATTTTCGGCATAAAACGAGCAAACCCAGGCGCATTTTTCGATTTCGCCAATGGCTTCGCGCTTCACTTTGCCCATTTCTGAAATCATGATTCCGGCCAATTCCTCTTTCTTTTCAAGCAATTTAGCCTGAAGATTTTTCATGCAACCCGCCCGTTGTTCAAAACTGGTCTTTTTCCATGAATAAAATGCCTGATCAACTTTTTGAATAATTTCCTCAACTTCGGTGGATGAATATTCGCGGTACTCACTAATAATTTGGCTGGTAAATGGATTGATTGATTGCATGGTCATTGGATTTGATCAAAATTAGCAATTTATTGGCTGATAAAAAAAACGACTTCACAACCACCTTTCTATCCTATAGTAATCACTTTCAGGTTTTGGCAATAAAATAAAAATAGGGAATCAGTTTCCCGACTCCCTATTTTTTCTGTCTTTATTTGAAGTAATTATACCGGTATTTCCATTACCAGAATTTTTGAATTCTTATTTGTTTTCAGGAGCACGGGAGCCTCAATCTGCTCGATGCACAAAGCGTCACGCTGATTGAGTTTTTCATTACCTATTTCAATTTCGCCAGAAATCAGAAACAAGTAAACGACGCTGTCAGCTTTTTTAAGTTGATAGCTGACTGTGCTGCCTTCCTTAAAATCCCCCAACGAAAACCAGGCCTGCTGATGAATCCAAAGTGAATTATCCACACCATCTGGAGAAACCACAATCCGCCATTTACCCGCCATTTCTTCTTCCTGAAATTTAGCCTGACCATATCGCGGCTCTACGTTTTTCTTATCCGGAAAAACCCAGATTTGAAGTAAACGGGCTTCATTTTCTGCAGAATGGTTAAATTCCGAATGCTTAATTCCGGTTCCGGCTGACATGACCTGAACTTCGCCAGGACGGATAACCGATCCGTTTCCCATGCTGTCGCGGTGTTCAAGTTCCCCGGCAAGAACAATGGTAATAATTTCCATATTGTCGTGAGGATGGGTGCCAAAACCCATTCCTGCCTCAATGATGTCATCATTCAACACGCGAAGAGCGCCAAAATGCATCCGGTCGGGATTGTAATATCCGACAAAACTAAAGCTGTGCCATGTTTTAAGCCACCCGTGATCGGCATGTCCCCGACAACCAGACCGGTGAACTGTTAGTTTCATGATCTAAAATTTAATAAGTGCGGAGTGCCTAAAGTTCGGAGTGCCTAAAGTTCCTATCCGGCACTGACTTTAGGAAATTATTTATTCAGCAACAACCAAACTGAAATCGAGCGTAAAATCGTCGTAAATTACTTTATCGCCCAGATTTTCGAAAAAGGATTTTGAACCGTATTTCACGTTGTATTTGCTCCGGTCAATGGTAAGCGTTCCTTTGTAAGTAGTACTTTTTCCTTCGGTTGATGAAGTGGCAGTGAAAACTGTTGGGTTGGTAATTCCTTTAATGGTCAGGTTCCCGGAGAAAGTAGAACCTTCCACTTTGGTGATGGCCAATTCGGCGGTAGGAAATGTTGCTACACCAAAGAAATCGTCAGATTTTAAATGTCCGACCAGTTTGGCGTTCATACCGGCATCTTTAATGTCTTCATCAACGAGTGATGTCATGTCAATGACCACTTTCCCACCGGAAACTTTACCATTACTTACTTCCAGATTACCTTCCTTAACAGAAATAGAACCAGAGTGTTCGCCGGTAACTTTTTTACCCAGCCATTTTACTGAACTTTTTGCCGGATCAACTTTTTGTGTTCCCGCGAATACCGATGTAGTCAATGTGAAGGCCAATACCAATATGGCCAATGATTTAATTGATTTCATAACTGATTAAAATTTATTTGTTTTTATACAGTTACAAAAATAGAGTGAATAAAGGGGTGAAAAAATGGACTAAAAAAGGATTTAATGGTATTTTTTTCGGCTTTGATCCCTGAACTCTTTTAAGGTGAGTCCGGTATATTTACGGAAAAAGCGGCTGAAATAAGCCGGATCATCAAATCCGAGCTCAAAGGCAATCTCTTTTCCCGACAAGCTGCTTGAGTAAAGCAGTTTTTTTGTTTCGCCGATCACCCGGTTGCGAATGAGTTCTCCGGCCGTAATACCGGTTGTTCGTTTGGTGAGTTCGTTCAAACAGGATGGATTCATGTTAAGCATTTCGGCATAAGGAGTTACACTCTTTTGAGTGGTATAATTCTCCTCGATTAACTGCTTAAATTTAATAATTGTAGCATCGGGTGTTGAATCAGGTTCTTCTTTGGGGGATTGGTCCTTCTGATCGAAAATCCTTCTGGATTCCAGCAAAAATAAATGCAGCAGATTCAGGACAATATCCTGGCTGTAATCGTCCGAATTCTGAATTTCATCCAGAATTAGTTCAGTAATGTTTCTTAGCTTCCCACGTCTCTCCGGAATAACCGTTATCAGGCTTTTAAAATCAGGATTATTGAACAGCCGGTATTCCTTAAGCGGAACATGGTTCTTGCGGTTATACCGGATGAAATCCTCGTTAAAAAGGATGTAGGTGCCAGTGACAGATTTGTCTATATACATCCGGTGTTTTAGTCCGGGCGGAACAAACAGGATAGTGTCCTGCTTGAGGCTGTATTCCACAAATTCGGTGGCATGAACAGCCTCTCCTGATTCGATCCAGAAGATCGAATAATAATCGTGAAGATGAGGGATCAGGTTATGTTCCAACTCCTCTTCGTTAAAGTCTGAAATCTTCCGGATAGTAAAGATCTTTTCACTTCCCACATCGAATAATCCCGGATTTTTCAAGGTTTTTGGTTTTTATTTGAGATTGTTTGAAAGCTATTGAGTGCAGTAGTTTTTCCAATGCTTGCAATGTCTTCGATTTTATTCAACAATCCTAATTTCAACCGAAAGATCCATGGCCAAACGATATGCTGCCGATACCCCGCAGTATTTTTCTTCCGATAGTTTAACGGCCTTTTCGAGTTTGTCGTAAGGTAAATCTTTTCCTTTAAACTGATAGATAATTTTCATTTTCTGATACCTCATCGGATGTTCTTCGGTTAAGTCACCTTCTACAATCACATTGAAAGCATCCGGTTCCACCTTCATCTTTTTAAGGATCATAATCACATCTATACCCGTACATCCGGCCAGGGCAGTAAGCATCAGTTTTTTGGGCCGGGGACCTAGATCATCGCCCCCGCCTTCTTTCGATGCATCAACAATCAGATGATGGCCATCCATATCACACTCAAAAGCCAAATTTTGTTTCCACGCTAAGTCAAGTACATGTTTCATATTGTATTCCTCTATATTGCAATTCGAATAATAGTTCTAATTTTACAATCTTAAAACAAAATAACCTGATGAGAAGTTCAATTAAACGACCGACAGATGACGATTGCGATTTAAGCGGGTTTCAATTATTCAAGAAACTTACCGAACAGGAAATTGCGCAGCTCAATTACGACAAAACCTGTTCGATGTATAAAAAGGGTAGTATCATTTACAGGGAAGGCAGCCGGTTAACAGGTTTTTACTGCGTTACACGCGGTATTCTGAAAATTTTCAAGACCGGAATTGATGGTAAAGAACAAATCATCCGCTTTGCCAAAAAGGGTGATATTATTGCCTACCGGTCGCTGTTAAGTCAGGAGTTGGCTTGTACTACGGCAAAAGTGATTGAAGAAGCCGTATTAAGCCATGTTCCTTATCAAACGCTGTTGTACCTGATCCAGCACAACTGGCAGTTTTCGCACCACATGCTGCAAATTGTTTGTAAGGAATTGCGCGAGGCTAACGATTACATTACCGACATTGCCCAAAAATCAGTCCGCGAAAGGCTTGCCGAAGTGCTTTTATTGCTGAAAGAAAATTTTGAACTGGACAATGCCAATACTTTACAGATATCACTCACCCGGGAAGAACTGGCCAATATGGTTGGAACTGCTACCGAAAGTGTAATCCGGTTACTTTCCGAATTCAAACAGGACCATCTCATTGATTTACAGGGTAGAAAAATACGATTTATAAATGTTCCGGGATTGACCAAGGTTGCCAATTTGATGTAAGCCGGGTAGTATGAAAATAAAATAGAGGTCGTTTCGTTTGATGAAGCGACCTCTTTTTGTTATTTGTAATGCCCTTGGAGAGAGAAAATATAGAGTTTGTTTCCAACAATCTGATAAACCAAGCGATCTGATTTTGTGATTCTTCTTGACCACTTTCCTGACAATTCATGCTTTAAAGCTTCTGGTTTACCGATCCCGGAATAAGGAGTCTCCAGAATATTTTCAAGGAGTGCCCGAATCTTTTTAAGAATAGTTTTATTATTGGTTCTTTGCCAATACTTCAAATCTCCTTCCGCCTGTACAGTATATTCTATTTCCATACATCATCGAGTGAAATTTTCGTTGTTCTACCAGCCTTAATATCTTCTTCTCCTTGTTTAATTTTGGCAATAAACTCAGGATTATAGGGGGACTTAGATTCTTCAAACGATATTTTTAAGGCTTTCATAAATGCCTTAATGGCATTCATTTTTTCTTTACTATCCGGTTGTACAATTAATGTTTCCATAATTTGAAATGTAAAAATCTAATGCCTACAAAGTTAATCTTAAAATTAAATTCACATAAAAAATTAAGTTATCTTGCATGAAAAAAAATGATATCCTCTTCTATGGACAAATTTGAGAAACTCATTTCAGGCTATAATCAACATTTAAGATGGGGCTTTATTATCCATATCAAAGGTTCTTTAAAAAATTAGTAATCAAAAGTACTTGCCCGAATACATAGAATAAACAGATATATAACTGGTTTTAGAAACAAACAAAAAACTAACCCATGAACCAAGATCACAAAACTTTAGTCGATGCGTTTCTAAGGTGGTATAAAACTGATCCTCATCATGAAAACAGAGATTTTTATCCAACTTTAATAACATCAGAATACTTGGTGGGATTGACGAAAGATGAATTCGTAAAATTCTTCTTCCAATTTGTGAAAGAAGGTGGAAAAGTTCAGAGTGGAGGACATCGAGGTGCGAGAAATTTCCTTGTGGCCATTGAACAAGATTTCGCAAATTTCAGAAGATTTGCGCTTGAACCATACTCACAAACATTCGATTTAGACAACTGGCTAAATAATGTTGGCCAATTTAAAAATTTTGGGCAAGGAGCTTCAACCATCTATCTAAACCGAATTAATAAAAACAGGTTTGTGATAGTAAACAACAAAAGTATAAATGCAATGAGATCATTAGGTTACGAGATCAAGGGTGATTTTGCGCAGATTTATCATTCAATCGAGAAAGCTCAGAATGATCTTATTTCAAAATATTCCGAATTAGAGGATTTTTATATGGCAGATGCGTTGACCCATTTTTTAATAGGTACAGATGACGGGAAAAAAATTTTTGAAAAGTTAGAAAAAATGAAGACACTCGAAAATAATAGAACTGGAGAAAAAAAAGAAAAGAAAATCGAAATTGACCATCCCAAAAACCTGATCCTTTATGGCCCTCCCGGAACCGGGAAAACCTACCGTACTATTGGTCATGCCATGCAGATTGCTGAACCTGACGTTTATGAGAGATTCAAGAATGAAACAGATCGTGATAAACTAGTTGAAGAGTTCAATCGACTTCGTAAAAACAAACAAATTGAATTCGTCACCTTTCATCAATCGTTCGGATACGAAGAATTTGTGGAAGGGATTAAACCGATCCCAATAGGCGAAACCGGAAATGAAGACGGCGAAGAGATGATCTACAAAGTTTCGGATGGCATTTTTAAACGTATTTGTGGTGAGGCTGAAATTGGAGAGCTACAAGGGAGTAGTGTTACATCTCAGATCTCCCCAGAGTCAAGGGTTTTCAAAGTATCACTAAAAGGTGAACGAAACAAAGCTACAAAACAGCAATGTTTCGAGAAAAATGAAATACGAATAGGTTGGGAAAAGACAGGAAGCCTTGAAGAATTATTTGAACAACAAGATGGCAATGAATATTATCAAAATTTGGGAAAAAATGACAAAAATTCCCTTTCTTACTTTTACAACATGGAGGAAGGAGATATTGCCCTAATTTTCAAAGACACTAAAACCATTGATGCCATTGGTGTAATTACAGGTGACTATACCTTTGATGAAACTCTCTCAGAATACAACCATGTTCGAAAAGTAAAATGGTTGTTGAAGGGGAAGGACATCAGTATTTACGAATTGAATGGCAACACTAATCTAACCCTACCAACCGTTTATCAGCTTTCAAGAATAACCCCGGCAATGGTAAGTAAGTTGGTTCAGGAGAATTCTGGCGAAGCAAAAATTGTCAAAGAATCGAAAAATTATGTGCTGATAATAGACGAAATCAACCGGGGCAACATTTTCTAAAATATTTGGCGAACTGATCACCCTGATTGAACCCGACAAACGGCAAGGCGAAACAAATGCGCTGGAAGTTACCCTTCCTTATTCGAAAACAAAATTTTCGGTGCCTTCGAACCTGTACATCATTGGCACTATGAACACAGCCGACCGTAGCATTGCCCTAATCGACACTGCACTGCGCCGCCGCTTCGAATTCAAAGAAATGATACCAAATTCAACCATTCTTTCCGACAATATTGAAGGCATCAACCTGCAAAAACTTTTGGAAACCATTAACGAACGCATTACCTTTTTGCTTGACCGAGACCACACCATTGGTCATGCTTATCTCATTGAAATTAAATCGAAAAACGCTTTGTGTAATGTATTCAGAAACCAGGTAATTCCTTTATTACAGGAGTATTTCTACACCGATTGGAGAAAAATTCAACTGGTTCTAGGCGATAACGACGAGTGGGGAAAATCTCCTGAAGATAAATTGGTTCTGGTAACAAAACATTACAACGGAACTGAAGAGAAAATTCTTTTTGGTGTAGATTTAGACGATTATGAAGAACAAGAAATTTATGAATTGAACCCTCTAATTTCAAATGGTCAATTTGATAATTTTCCCATTTCAGGATTTGTGCATATCTACGAGCGGCCAAGCAAAGGATGAGCAAAGTAAAACATATTGCTGAGTTTGGAACCATCTGGAATGGAAAAGACTTTAAACCAGAAAATCCGGTTGATTCATTTGATGAAATCTATCTCGATGACCGTCCTTTTCAATGCCTGAAAGGTTTTGTCACCGAAAACAATGACATCGACCCCATTTTTTCATTCCATCGGAAAAAAGGAAAAGATTTTATTCGGGTAAAAAACCATGTTGGCATCATTGAAACCCGGCAGGGAACAGTGATTGAAATACTGCCAAAAATTTATCGGGCAACTGAAAAAAACGATGGTTCGGAAGTGTCTTATGCAAAATCGGTGTTGTTGCAAATGCTCCGTACATTGCGAAATTCACCTTTCCGTTGCATCGATCAGGCTCATTTGCACACGAGCAAAATGCCATTGATTGAAATTTTCATCACTGTGTTTCTCGATGAAATAGAAAAGTTGGTCAAGCGCGGTATCAAGCATTACTATTCGACCCAAAGCGGGAATCAACTCTTTCTGAAAGGAAAACTTCAATTCAATGAAAACATCAAATACAATGCGGCACACCGTGAACAGTTCTTTGTACAATTTGACGAATTCAAAACCGACATTCCTCAAAATCGCATACTGAAAGCCACTCTGATTTACCTGAAGTCGAAAAGCCGCTCATCAAAAAATATTAGCTTGATTAATGGTTTCATCCATCTGTTTGATGATGTTTCCATTTGTTCAAATCTAGATCACGACCTTATCCAAATCAATGGTAACAATCGGCTGTTCACACATTACGACATGGCCTTGCGCTGGGCGAAGGTTTTTTTGTTGGGACAATCATTCACCAGCTTTAAAGGAAAGCATTTGAATACGGCCATCCTATTCCCGATGGAAGTATTGTTCGAATCGTATGTAGCATATAAACTTAAACAACAGCATCCAGAGTGGAACATCTCGGTGCAGGAGCGCAAACACCATTTGGTTACCGACCTCAACTACAACGAAGAAAAGCGTTTTCATATACGCCCCGACATGGTTATTGAAACCGATACTGAAACCATTGTTGCCGATACCAAATGGAAAATTATTGACGAAAACAAACCCCGTAACAATTACGAAATCAGTCAGGCCGACATGTACCAGCTTTTTGCTTACGGCAAGAAATATGGTGTTTCAAATTTGATTTTGATTTATCCGTTCAGTAAATCATTCACCAAACTAATACCATTTGATTTTGGAGGAAGTACTGAAGGTGATTCAGGAATGAAACTAAGGTGTTTTCCCTGGAACTTTGAAGATATTACAAACAACGTCACTATTCAGTCGCTGCTTTTCAACAGCCTGCTTTAAAACTTGATACTATCTCTGATTTTATGTTGATAACTTTTTCGTTTGAAAAATTGAATGTCCATGAGGTTTGCATGGATGGTTATTTTTGTTGATTCGGAATGCGATTATGCGATTCTCGCAGGGTTAAATATATTTTCATAGCACTATTCATAGTTTTGTATTTCAGTGTGTTAATAACTTTTGGCCAATTTTCTTTCCTGTAATGTTTGATTCATTCATTTTTGTGCAAAAACACGGTAGGATGAATCACGAGCAACAAATTAATGAGCTTTATGACATTGTTTTCAATCTGATCAAAGAGCTGGAAGGCTTTAAGAAAACCAACGCCCAACTTCAGAACGAGATTATCCTGCTTAGTCAAGAGAACCAGTTATTAAAGCAGAAGCTCGAAAAATACCGTACGCCCAAAAACAGTGGAAACAGTAGCAAACCCCCATCGAGCGATCTGCCCAAGCTACAAAAAACTCAAAGCCTGCGCACTCCATCTGGGAAAAAGCCGGGAGGACAGCCCGGACATGAAGGCACGACCTTAAAGATGACCAATGCCCCTGATACGATCCAGAAACACAGCCCCAATTATTGCACTTGTTGTGGGGAAGACCTTAGCCATTATCAGGCTCATTTTATTGGTCACCGTCAGGTTATTGACATTCCGCCCATTAAGCCAATCGTTACCGAACACCAACTATTTGAGGTGCATTGCCGGTGTGGGCACAACAATAAGGCATCTTATCCTAAAGGTGTTGTTACCCCTGTTAGCTATGGGCCAGGTGTGCAATCATTGGTTTCCTACCTGAGTGTGCGCCAATACCTGCCTGTTGAACGCATCACAGAGCTGTTGTCTTCGCTTTACGGACTGATGCTCAGCACCGGTGGTGTTTGCTACCTGCTTGAAAAGGTAAAACAAAAAGCACTTCCAGTTTATGAAACAATCAGGCAAATAGTAGCCAATGGCAAAGTAACCGGTGCTGATGAAACGGGTGTGAACATCAACGGAAAGAACTATTGGGCCTGGACATTCCAGAACACCATTGCAACCTATATCGCCATCCACCAAAGCCGTGGGAAAAAGGCCATCGACCATATCATGCCCGAAGGATTTGAAAACAACATACTGGTTACCGATTGCTGGCCCGCTTACTTTAAAGATAACGCGGCCGGGCACCAATTGTGTACTGCCCATTTATTGAGGGAACTGAAGTTCTTTACCCAAAAGTATCCTGAAGATACTTGGTCACCCCGGTTCTCTGAGCTTATCACCAGTGCAATCCATGAAAGAAAAAAGGATGAGTTAAGCCCACAAAAATCGAGGGAAATCACCCAAACATTTTTGGAACTCATCAAAGAACCTGTCAACCAGAAAATCAAAGAACTTATAACGTTTCAAAAACGAATGGTAAAATATTCCGGTTACGTTTTTGCATTTTTGGATAACCCAAACATCCCACCCGACAATAATTCTTCAGAAAGAGCCATCCGAAATTTCAAAATCAAGTTGAAAGTAAGCAACTTTTTCAAATCGCCGGCAGGCTCTGAAACCTATGCCGTCATCCGGTCAGTCATTGATACTGCAATCAAAAATCAACAAAACCCCTACGAAGTCACTCGTTTAATTGCTATATTGCCTGCGACTGAATAGTGACCAAACAACAACCCTATCTCGCAATCCACTCTTCCGGATTAAGTTTTACATTTTCGTTCCAAATCTGGAATTTGAGTACGGTCTTATCATCATCACCATCGGTACCAATGGTTCCAATGGTTTGTTTGACCGACACTTTATCGCCCGATTTCACCTGAACATTNNACAAACACCCGGCTTACTTCGCCGGCAAAAACCGAACGCGCGTTGGTACCCTGAGCCGTAGAAATGTCAACCCCATTGTTTTTGACCTGAATATTTTTCAGCACCGGATGTTCGTGGATACCGAAATGGTCGGTAATCACACCCCGGTCAACCGGCCAGGGGATGCGCCGTTTGTTCTGTTCAAACTGACCGGAAACCAGTTTTTGTTCCGGGGTCATTTCAAATCCTGTTTTTCCGCTCTTTTTTGCCTTATTGACTTCTTCATCAATAATTTGCTGAATTTCACGGCTTAACTGCGCGTCAATTTTTTGTTGCTCGCGCAGCTTTTTTTCAATGTCCTTTTGCTTTTGCTGTAAAGTCGCCAGATTTTTCCCTTGCTGCTTTTTCTCCTTATTTAACTGATCGGCCTCCCTCTTTTTGGCCTGAAGAAGAGTTTCCTTCTCAGTTCGCTGCTGTTGCAAACGCCCCACTTTTACCTGGACCAGGTCGCGGATCCATTGAATCAGTTCTGCCTGTTTTTTCCGGTATTCGGTATATTGCTTCAGGTACATGATCCGTTTGTACGCCTGGTTGAAGCTATTTGCTGAAAGCACGAACAGTATTTTACTGTAGTTGGTTTGATTTTTCTGGGCAAACAGAATCATGTTGGCATATTCTTTTTTCAATTCTTCCAAATCTGCGTTCAATGAACTGACCAGCCAGACATTCTGGTCAATAAACTCGCCCAAAACACCTACTTCAGAGTTAATTCCGGTAATCAGATTGGTTCGGAGCTCAATCTGTCTGTTTAATATTTTGTACTTATTCAGGGTTTGTTTTTCGCTCTTTTTAGCTTCTTCCAGCAGTTTGGTCGTGTATTTGATCTGCTCGTTGGTTTTTTCCTTTTTTTTGCGCAATTCATCCAACGACTGTCCATTCGTCAGAACCGCAACGAGTAAAAAAACCGATAGAAGTAAAAAGATTTTCATCCTAATTGCTATTTATCCGTGTAAATTTTTCGGGTACCTTAAACCGAATTTCATTTTCTTTTTCAGTAGAAAAATTGGCCATCCTGATTCTCATTTCCAAATTGCTTTCGGGACTACTAAAATGTAGAAAAATCTCACCCGGATACAATTGCTTGCCAACTTGGGTGAAATCATTAAAATCGATGTTCAGGTTGCGCGAATTCACGACATCTTCCATTCTTATTTTTCGAAGTTTAAAGGTTTCCGGATCAATAGAAACAGACTGACGGACAGGAGTATCAGTAATTATTTTTTGTGATTTACGGGCTTGTCTTTTTTCGCTGATTTTCTGATTGGCTTTTCTCTCTTTAAGTTTAGGTACTGATTCCAGAACATACATGCCGGAATCTATTTTGGTATCAAAATCGCGGTTTTCCTTTTCGCGGTTTTCATCCCAGATTGACAGCACATTGTTTGAAACGATTGCATGAATGGTTTCAAAATCCAGATCCATATCCATGACAGAACTCAGATAACTATAATCGTCGAGAAAATAGGTATTTTCAAGATAGTTGATGTATTTTACGCTGTCGGGAGTAAGCCACAAACGGCCTACCGGGATATTTAATTTACTAAGTAATAAAATAATCCGCTTGTCTTTTTCGGCCTGAATACTGGCTTTAAACGAAGCCCTGACTTTTCCGTTATCGAACTGACAGTTTATCCGTTTGATTGATAAATATTTGTAATCGAAGGCGTTGGCCTCCATGTTCCGGAACAGTTTGCCGGAGTTGATCGGGCGCACTGCTGAGGTGGTAACAATACGGGTTGTTTTACAGGAAGAAAGACCGAGTAAAACCAAGCAGATAAGTCCGATTATTGAAATTTTTATCGAGGTAATTTTTCTCACTTTTTTTTATTTATCGAGGTAGCGCTGCTGCTTGATTTTTTCGCTTAATAAGGTAGATCCTTCGCCTGTTTCCAATGCTTTTTTCCATTGCTCGAGTGCATTTTCTTTTTGCCCGAGCATGAAAAGGATGTCGCCATAATGCTCAACAATTACTCCATTTTTATCTCCCCCGTTTTTTATGGCTGTATCCATATAAAACCGTGCAAGAGTATAATCTTTCCGCATAAACAATACCCAGGCATAAGTATCCAGATAGGTCGAATTTTCGGGATTGGCCCTAACCGCCCTGCCACTTAATTGTTCGGCTTTCTCCAGGTTTTCGTTCCTCAACGACAGATAATAAGCATAATTATTCATGGCCAGCCAATTCTCAGGGTCAAGTTGAATAACAGCGTCAAAAGCCTTGAAAGCCTCCTCTACCCTATCCAACTTGTAATTGGCTTCGGCCCGGTATAAATCAAACTGAATTTTCATCGGTTTATTATCCAGTAAATACGGTTCACCTTCGTTTAGGATGTTGAGCGCTTCGGAATACTTTTCGAGCTGCAGGCAGGCAACAGCCCTCAAACCATACAACAAAGGCTGATTTGGAAACAGTTCGAGGGCTTTTTCCGCATCGGTGTAAATTCCTTTAAAATCGAGCAAATCGTTACTGATCATGAGCATGCGCTCCCATATCATGTAATTGTCTTTGTTGGTTTCAAGCACTTTACGGAGTTGGTCGCGGGCTTCAGCCAGTTTTCCTTTGCTGATCAGATATTCGGCATAAACAGTAAAAACACGGTAATCGTCTGCGTTGGTTTTCACCAGGATATTCACCAGTTCATCAACCTGATCAGCAGTAAAAAACGGTTTTTCCGGTTCGGCCATGATCATCATGTAATACTGAATTTTGGTTTCAACATCAGCCGTTTTATTCAGAAATCCCCTGCGGACATATTCCCAGGCTTTTTCTTTATCTTCTTTCTGCCTGTAAAAAGAAGTAAGCGAAAATAGTACAAACCCATTATCCGGATCAATTTCCAGAATTTTGAGGTAGTATTTAAGGGCATTTGCTTCATCCTTTTCCGAAAGGTAATAATCGGCCATCAACCCATAATAGCGTGGCTCTTTTGGGTTGAAATCAATGAGTTTCTGAAGTTCGGCCTGAGCTTCTTTTTTCTTTCCGGCTGACTGATAAATTTGTTGTTTTTCGACCGAAATCTGGTCGTTAATCCCAATCTTTTTTTCAAGCTCATTGTAAACCTCAATAGCCTGATCAAACTTTTCGGCTGACGAAAGAAGGGAGGCGTTCATATACAGGTATTCCAGGTTTTCAGGATCAATCGTATAGAGCTGCTGGTATAAATCGGCTGCCTTTTTATACTGTTTTCCCTGCTGATAAATCTGAGCGAGCAAAACTTTGTGCCACTTATTTTGGGGATCAATGTTAATTGCCTTTTCAAGCAAAAGCGACGAACTGGTCAGGTCGCCATTGCTGCTGTATATTTTGGCCAGTTCGAACATGGCTGAAGATGAAGTCGGATTGATCTCGAGGCATTTCGAAAAAAGTGTAATAGCTGCCTGCTGATTTCCGATCATCTTTTGCTTCAGGCCTTCGATAAATGTATATTCAAATTCATTTTTATCATCATCCGAAATGCTCTTTTCTTCCATTTCAGGCTTAGTCTGAACATCAGAAATTGCCTGTTTTTTAGTCGTTCCGCAAGAGGAAGACAGGATTGCAACAAAAGCAATGTATGCTAAATATCTGTTTTTCATTCGTTTTACTTTTTACCTGTATGACCGAACCCTCCGGTTCCACGGCCAGTTTCTTCCAATATTTCAACCGATTTCCATCCAATATGTTCATGATTGGCAATCACCATCTGGCATATCCGCTCGCCATGCTGTATGACAAATTCTTCGTTCGATAGATTGATCAGAATAATTCCTATCTCGCCACGATAATCAGCATCAATAGTTCCCGGAGAATTCAGCACCGTAATTCCCTTTTTCAGTGCCAGGCCGCTCCTGGGCCTAATCTGGGCTTCATAACCAACCGGTAATTCAACGAACAAACCGGTGGGAACAAGCGCCCTTTGAAGCGGTTTTAAAACAATGGGTTCAATCAGATTGGCACGAAGATCCATGCCTGCAGAATGAATTGTACTGTATTCCGGTAACGGATTATCGGATTGATTGACAATTTTTACGATCATTACCATATAGATTTTTCAAGCTGCAAAGATATGGATTTATAACATGAATGAAATACATGTTACAGGTGTTTCGACACAACCATGAAGTCTTCTGTAATTTTATCGGAAATATACATTCCTTCCTGACTTAAACAAACTATTCCTGAAGTGTTTACTATATGTCCCGACTTGATATATTTTTCTTCAAGCTTCTGAAAATGGGTGAAATATTTTAACGGGAACTTAGCCTGAATATCATCTTTTAATATGCCCCATTTCGTGCGCAAACCAGTAATGATAAAATCGTTGTAGCGGTCTTGTTCGGTCAGGATTTCGGTTTCGGAGTAGGGTCGGTTGTTTTCAAGTCCGTCAAGATATCTTGAAATGGAAGAAACGTTCCAACGTCGGCTGTTAAAATCAAACGAATGAGCTGACGGGCCGATGCCGAGGTATTTTTTACTTTTCCAGTATGACGAATTGTGTTGTGAATACAGGCCGGGCTTGCAGAAATTCGAAATCTCGTAATGCTCGAATCCGGCTTCTTTTAATATCCGGATGAGCAGCTCAAATTGCTGAATGCTAAGTTCATCAGGCAATTCCTTAAGGATTCCTTTTTTAAGCTGGTCGTAAAAAACAGTGCCTTCGTGGTAGGTCAGGTTATACGCCGAAATATGCTGTACATCAAGTTCAACCGCTATTCGCACATTACGCTCCCATTCCTCCAGGGTCTGATCCGGCAATCCGTAGATCAGATCTATGCTGATATTAGCAAAACCGGCTTTCTTTGCCCATTCTACTGAATGAAAGGCTTGCACAACACTATGCCGGCGATTCATGAGTTTCAGGTCGGCTTCGGAAAACGACTGAATTCCCATACTTAAACGATTGAAGCCGATCTTTTTTAACGTTGATAATAGGGTCTGGTTTAAGTCGTCGGGGTTGGCCTCCAAAGTTATTTCCACCTCAGCCGAAACCAAATAATTCTGACGGATGGTCTTTAGCAGATCATGCAGTTCATCAATCGAAAGAACTGAAGGGGTTCCTCCACCAAGGTAAATGGTATTTATTTCTTCGGAGGCCATCTCTGAAGCCCGGCTTTCCAGTTCAGTTTTCAAACCAGCCAATAACCTTGCTTTCTGGCTTAAGTCGGTCGTTTTAAAAAAATCGCAGTAATGGCATCGTTTACGGCAAAAGGGAATATGAATGTAAATTCCGGCCATCAGGAAATTAGAGCCGGATCAAATCTTCGAAACCCATCATATCCCCCAAAATTCCGGCAATGGTGGTTTCCTGATAAAACTGCAGTAATTGGGCGCGGATGGGGCCAAACCGGGAATGTACGGGGCAGGGTTTCTCGTTGTTTTCGTGAGTTGAACAAGGCTGAAGTCCAATCAGGCAATTTTTGAAAAAGTCTTCTCCGTCAACAATACGAACAATGTCGTAGAGCGATATTTCATTGGACTTTTTGCCCAGGCCAAATCCACCGTTGGGCCCTTTGGTCGAAACCAATACCTTTTGTTTCACCAGGTTTTGAAGAATTTTCCCTAAAAAAGGAGTTGGAATAGCCAGGTCGGCAGAAATTTTTTTAATACCAATTTTGGTACCATCGGCAGAAAATTTTCCGAGATAAATGAGCGCCCTTACTGCATATTTACATGTATTAGATAGCATAGGTTTTATTTTTTAATTGTCCATTGTTTGCTAAATGATTGATCGGTCAGTTTGGGTATTTGCTTTTTCTCACCCAAAGCATTCGCCCCTAACACAGCCAAAGTATTTTTTGTTTTTCCTCCCAGCAAATCAAGTCTGCTCCGTTTTGAAAAAGCAAATTCATATCCTTTCATTCCAGAATTCCAGATAAATCCGCCAGCCCCCGCCCTCACTGCATCGCGCCGGTTGATCAGCAACATGTGATGAAGCGGTATTTTTACCGGACAAACTTCGGTGCATTTTCCACAAACCGAACAAGCCGAACTAAGGTGGTTGTATTCTTTTAAACCCTTAAAAAATGGAGTGATTACTGAGCCGATCGGTCCGCTGTAAGTGGCATCATAGGTATATCCGCCAATGTTTCTGTAAATCGGGCAGGCGTTCAGGCATGCTCCGCAGCGGATGCATTTCAGCGCTTCATATTGATCATCGTTCTGGTAAAGTTCAGAACGTTTGTTGTCTAACAGAATCACGATCATTTTTTCAGGCCCGTCCGTTTCGCCAGTCTTTTTGGGGCCGGTAATCAGCGAATTGTAAACCGAAATCTGTTGACCAGTTCCATGTGCTGCAAGGATTGGCCACATTAAAGCTAAATCCTGCATCCGCGGAATAATTTTTTCAATTCCGGCAATAACGATGTGTATTTTGGGGAACGAAACCGACATCAGTGCATTGCCTTCATTTTCGGTCAATGCAATTCCGCCTACGTCGGCAACCAGAAAGTTGGCTCCTGTAATTCCAACATCAGCAGCAGTAAATTTGGTGCGAAGTTTTTGCCTGACCCAGGCCGCCAGATATTCTGGCGTACTGCCTTCGGGGGTATTAAATTTTTCAGTAAAAAGCTCAGCAATATCCTGACGCGATTTGTGCATACAGGGTGTTACAATGTGGTACGGTTTTTCGCCTGCCAGTTGTACGATGTATTCGCCCAAATCGGTTTCGAGTGGTTCTACCCCAATCTCTTCAAGGTGATGGTTCAATTCAATTTCTTCGGTGGTCATTGACTTGCTTTTAACCACAAATTTTGAATTGTTACTGATCAGGATTTTCTTTACGGCCTCAATGGCTTCATCAGTATTTTCGGCCCAGATAACGTTAGCTCCGTTCGCGGTTATATTTTTTTCAAACTGAAGTAAATAATCGTACAAATGATTAATTGCCTGAGATTTGACAAACGAAGCGCGTGTTTTTGCCAATTGCAGATTTGAATATCGTTTCATTCCGCGATCAACAGCCATATCGTATTTGGCAATGTTGAATCTGATCGTCGCCCGATGTTTCAGGTCAAATGCAATTTCCCCAGACTTTTTTAAAAATATGTCCTTTTGTTCCGACATTTGGTTTATACAGGTATCTTGTTAATTCTGTTCACATGGCGGCCACCTTCGAAGTCGGTGGTTAAAAATATTTTAACAATTTCGATCGCTTCGTCGTCGGTAATATATCGGGCCGGAAGTGCGCAAACATTGGCATCGTTGTGCTTGCGGGCCAGTTCGGCTATTTCGGGCAACCAGCAGATGGCCGAACGTATTCCCTGATGTTTATTGGCCGTCATGTTAATACCATTTCCGCTTCCGCAAAAGGTTATTCCTTCATTGAATTCGCCTTTGCTTACAGCCTCGGCCAACGGATGTGCAAAATCGGGGTAATCACTGCTTTCAGCCGAAAAAGCGCCAAAATCCCTGAATTCAATTCCTTGTTCCCGAAGGTATTTCATTACAGCCTGTTTCCGAACAAATCCGGCATGATCGCTTGCCACGGCGATTTTCAATTTTTCCATAAAAGATAAAATAATTTTCAAAAATAATACTAAAAAGTATTTTATTAGACTAAAGTCTCAATAAACTTCGGATATCCTTTTTTTCAGTAAAAAACACCAGCGCTAAAAATGCAGCGAATAAACTGATATTCAAACTGTACTGTACCAATAAAGATGTAAAATGCAGCCATCCTGAGAGATAAAAAAACCCAACTCCAACACCCAGATACATCAGAATTCGTTTCAGGTCATAGTCAACCTGGTAGTATTTTTGGCCGATGATGTACGAAATAACGGTCATGATCACAAAACAAACCAACACCGCATAGGCCGATCCCATGTAGCCCATAACCGGAATAAGTACCACATTGGCAGCAATTGTCAACACGGCGCCAATTCCGGCAATCCAGGCACCCATCCAGGTTTTGTCCGACAGCTTGTACCAGAGCGACAGGTTGAAATAGATTCCCATAAACAAGTTGGCCATCAAAACAGCCGGAACTACCTTTAATCCTGAGTGATATTCGACCCCGATGATGATTTTAAAGACATCAATAAACAAAGTAATTCCTAAAAATATCAGTAACCCGAAAATGACGAAATATTTCATCACCTGGGCATAAATTAATCGGGAATCGCTGTTTTTCTGATGGCTGAAAAAGAATGGCTCGAAAGAATAACGAAATGCCTGAATAAACATGTTCATCAGAATGGCAAGTTTGTAATTGGCGCCGTAAATTCCGAGCTGTTCCATGGGTTTCTGGCTGGCAGGCACCAATTCAGGAATAAGAATTTTATCAATGTTCTGGTTGACCATTCCGAAAATTCCAACCAGCAAGATAGGGAAGGAGTACCAGAACATTTCCCGGAACAAGCTCCAGTCGAAAATCAGTTTTATCTTGCGGATTTCAGGAATAAGCATCACGAGCGTAATCACCGAAGCAATCAGGTTGGCCACAAAAACATATCCTACGCCAAATTCAGGGTTATAAATAAAACGGACTACACTTTCCGGATTAATTTTCAGGATATAAGGACAAACGGTAAGAAAAAAAATGTTGAAGAAGATGTTGAAAAAGATATTGACCATTTTTAGCGTGGCAAATCGCACGGCTTTTCCTTCGTGGCGCAAATTGGCGAACGGAATGGCTGTAGCTGCATCGAGCGCAACAATCACGGCCAGCCATCTGATGTATTGAGCACTATTGTTATAATCCAGAAAACCAGCCAGATTTCCGGAGAAAATAAATACGGTAAGCACGAAAAACAGTGAACTTCCGAAAAGGGAAAATGCGCTGGTAGCATATATTTTTTCGTGATCCCTGGTTTTATTGGCATACCTGAAGAAGCCGGTTTCCATGCCGAAGGTGAGGATTACCAGTAAAAAAGCGACATACGAATATAAATTGGTCACCACCCCATATTCTTCAGGAAGGAAAATCCGGGAATAATAAGGAACCAGCCACCAGTTCAGAAAGCGCCCAATGATGCTGCTCATGCCATAAATGGCTGTTTCGCCTGCAAGTCTTTTTAATGCACCCACAATCCTGAAATTTTTGCCAAAGATACAAACCTAAATCTTTTACAGTGGTCAAAAATTAGCTTGAAAGTCAATTGATTTTAAAATGTTTTATATTTGAAGCCAGTTTAAAACACATTGAATGAATTTCAGACTATTTGCCTTATTTATCGCTTTTGCCTTGTTTATCAGCTCATTTTCATGTTCAAATAAATCGAACCGGTCGCGGAAACCTGCTGTTCAAATTACGATCGAATCTGTTCATAAAAAAATTATTTATGGCGACGATATCAAAATTGGGATTGCGGTAAAATTGAGAGATGGTGAATTACAGGAAACCAAAATCTTTGTTGATTCGGTTCAGGTAGCTTCAGCTAGGGATGCTGAATTTACTTCATACCTGAAAAAATTTAAAAATATTGGCAAACATACCGTCAAGGTAGTTGCAGTCAAGACCGATGGGGTAGAGGGCGTTTATTACAAAACATTTGAAGTTTTATCGGATATAATTCCAGAACAATACGGATATGAGTTGGTACAATCGTATCCGCACAACAATACATTTTTTACTGAAGGGCTTGAAATCCACAATGGATTTCTATACGAAAGTACCGGAGAAAACGCTAAATCGGCCATATATAAAACCAACCTGAAAACCGGTAAAACACTGCAATCAGTAAAACTGGCCGATCGGTATTTCGGCGAAGGAATTACTATTTTTAATAACCGGATTTTTCAGTTAACCTATAAAACAAAAACCGGATTTATTTACGAACTCGAAAATATGGCTTTGGCCGATAGTTTTCGTTTTGAACCGACTGAAGGCTGGGGAATGACCCATGACGAGCAAAACCTGATTATGAGCGACGGAACCAACGTACTAACCTACATTAATCCAGAAACTTATAAAACCGTTAAAAAAATCCAGGTGTATGACGATAAAGAACCTGTTTATTATTTGAATGAATTAGAGTACTCAGAAGGTTTTATTTATGCCAATGTTTATTCCACTAACCTGATTGTAAAAATTGATCCGTTAACCGGAAAAGTGATTGCCAAAGCAAATCTGGATGGAATTCTCACCATGTCGAATCCTGACAAACAAGTTGACGTGCTGAATGGAATCGCCATTGATCCGGCAACAAAAAGGATGTATGTAACTGGAAAATTTTATCCTAAATTATTTGAAATCAAACTCGTTAAAAAAGGGTAGGAGAGTCGCCGTAGTGGATTTTACCCAGATGTTTATATGCTAATTCAGTCACTTCCCTTCCCCGGGGAGTCCGCTTCATAAATCCTTCCTTGATCAGAAATGGCTCGTAAACTTCTTCAATAGTTCCTGAATCTTCACCAACTGCAGTTGAGATAGTTGAAAGGCCGACCGGTCCGCCTTTGAATTTATCAATGATGGTGGTAAGTATTCTATTATCCATTTCGTCTAAACCAAATTTGTCTATATTTAAGGCATCCAGCGAATACAAAGTAATATCCAAATCAATCTGGCCATTTCCTTTTACCTGGGCAAAATCGCGCACCCGGCGAAGTAAAGCGTTCACTATTCGGGGTGTACCGCGACTTCTAGTTGCTATTTCCAAAGCTGCCAGATTTTCAATTTTAACATCCATGATAGAAGCTGAACGTTTGACAATTTTGGTGAGTACATCAACATCGTAGTACTCCAGATGCGCCTTGATACCAAAGCGGGCCCGCAGGGGACTTGTTAATAACCCAGAACGTGTTGTAGCTCCAATTAAAGTAAAAGGGTTTAATTCGATCTGTATGGACCGCGCACTGGGTCCCTTATCAATCATGATGTCTATTTTGTAATCTTCCATTGCCGAATACAGGTATTCTTCGACAATTGGACTTAAACGGTGGATCTCATCAATAAACAAAACCGAATTTGGTTCCAGGTTGGTTAATAAACCAGCTAAATCGCCTGGTTTATCCAATACTGGTCCCGATGTTAATTTCAGCGAGACACCCAATTCATTGGCAATAATGCTTGAAAGCGTAGTTTTTCCAAGTCCGGGCGGACCATGCAACAACACATGGTCAAGAGCTTCGCCGCGCATCCTGGCAGCTTTGACAAATATTTTCAGATTTTCAACAATTTTACTCTGACCGCTGAAATCGTTAAATTCCAATGGTCGCAATTGTTTATCAATCTCTTTTTCATTTTCCGAAAGAGATTCATCCCTGAAATCGAAATGTTCGTTCATTTTTAGCTTTTATTCCCAGCCAAAAGTAAACAAATAAAGTTTGATGTTTTGCTATACCAGAAGGTTAAATCAGGATGGAATATTCAACTCAAAAAAAATGGATTTTAGTCTTTCCATATCAAAAGGTTTAGCCATAAATTCATCCATCCCGTATGATATACATTTATCACGATCATTATCCATAGTATTGGCTGTAAGCGCAATAATAGGAGTTCTGCTTTTTAAATTGCTTTGATTCTCAATCTCCCGGATTTTAACAGTCGCTTCAAGGCCATCCATAACCGGCATCATGATATCCATTAAAATCACATCAAATTTTTGCTCACGAAATTTTTCTATTGCTTCAACTCCATGATTGGCAATGGTCACTTCGTGGTTATATCTTTTTAAACTGAACGTAACAATACGTTGATTTAACAGATTATCCTCTACCAGTAATATACTTAGTCTCTCCTCCATACAATGTCTTTCAATCTATATCATATATTCTTATTTTAACCAAAAGGATACCCTCAATTTTCATATTTTATAATTTGCGGGCATTAAATTTTATATTAGCATTAATATAGTTTAAATTAAATTATAAAATATGAATATGATTATATCCGGTTAATAAGCTTTAAATCTTTTTTAAATTTTGCTTGTTTTAATTGAAAACAGATTTTTATATATTTTTTTAAACAAGGTATAAACAACTCAAAACTGTGATTTTAAAGATACTCTATTTTATAATAACAATTGTTAGTTTAAAAAATTCTTAATAAAAAAGTGAGATAAATTTATTTTTTTTTGTTCAAATGTTGACTGAATAGATTTGAAAAAATCTTGTTGCATGATTTAAAAAAAATATCTATTACAAATTTCTATGAATATCTTTGCTATTATTTTTTGATTTTTACTTCAATTTTATAAACATCATTTTTGGTTTAATGTTAAAAACACAGAAATGTAAGTGTTTAAAATTGAACTTATTAGAAGTATGGAAAAAAGCTATAAACAGTTTGTTGATAAACTGAATTCCTATATCAGGAAGTTTTACTTTTATCGGTTTGTAAGAGGTATAATATTCTTTATTATTCTCTTAGTAGTTTACTATAGCTGTATTTCAGGTCTTGAATACTTCAATTATTTCGATCCTAAAATTAAATTTACCCTTTTACTGATTACTATTTTACTAACTCTGTTTATTAGTTTTTATTTTCTAATTGTTCCTCTAACCAAACTTTTAGGTTTTGGAAAGAGGCTTTCTTATTACGATGTTTCTTCTCAGTTGCAACATACTTATCCTGAAATTAGAGATCGGCTTATCAATATTGTGGAATTGGCAAATCAAACGGATTCCATATACTCAAGCAATTTACAAAAAGCCAGTATTGAACAGAAAATAAGAGAGCTAAAAATATTCAGTTTTTCTGATGCCATTAGGTTTAAAGATTTGAAGGTGATATTTGCTGTTTTTTTAGGTGTAATACTTCTCTTTATAAGTTTGTTTGCTGCTTCTCCTGATTTATTTACTGAAAGTTCTGTACGGCTTATACATTATCAGCAACGTTTCGAAAAACCAGCCCCATACACATTTGAACTTTTAAACACGGATTTGGAAATAATTACTGGTGAAACTGTGGAATTAAAATTACGTTGCACGGGAAAAGAAATACCTGAAGTGATGTATGTAGATATTAGCGGTAATCGTTTTATGATGTCAAAGGAAGCTGATTTATTTAGTTATAAGATTGAAAACGTAAATAGTTCAGTTTCTATCTATTTTACTGATAAAAAGTATGTTTCAGAAATTTTCAGGATTACAGTTTTAAATAAGCCGTATATTTCTTCATTCAGCGTTGAAATTATTCCTCCATCTTATACAAATATGAGTAGTGAAATACTTCAGAATATTGGTGATTTAAAATTAGTGGCCGGAACAAATTTGAAATGGATTTTTACAACAGTTGATACAGACAGTCTAAGCTTGGTTTTTAATGATAGTAGCCGTGTTGTGGCCAGTCGTGACGGAAAATCATTTGAAGTTAGTAAGCAAATTATGAGAGATGTGGATTATAGTATTTCAATCAAAAATTCGAAACTTGATATTCGAAATAGTTTGGTATATAAAATTCAAACCATATCCGATTTATTTCCTGAAATTAAAGTTGTACAGGTAATTGATTCCGTTGATTTTAAAACCTTTCATTTTAAAGGAAATATAGTTGATGACTATGGTTTTAGTCAGCTCAGTTTTAATATGAGTGTTGAAGGAAAAGACAGTGTGATAAATGTTCCTTTTACCCCATTTTTATTGATTCAGGATTTTTACTATTCATTTAATTTCGAAACAGTTAAAAGTTTGGGGAAATCTTTCAAGTACTACTTTTCGGTTTCTGACAACGACATCATCAACCATTATAAACGAGCGATAAGCGAAACTTTTACTTTTAATTTTCCTGACTATCAGGAGATATTGTCCAGGGAGAATTCTGATTTTAAATCGTTGGATCAACTATTTGAGAAAAGCGCCAAACTTACCGAAGAAATTCAAAATGAATTTGAAAACTTCAGGATGAAACAGATTAATTCGGAGGTATCTGAATGGGAAAAATTTCAGACGGTTAAGGAAATTATGAGTAAAAAAACCGAACTGCAAAAGGTTTTGAATCAGATCAGTCAACAAAATAAGGATGTGAATAATTTTATGAATTCGTTTTCGGAGGAGAAACAAGATATTCTGAAGAAGCAACAAGAAATTGAAGAATTGTTGAATGAAGTATTCAGCGATGATTTAAAGAAGCTTTTCGAGGAATTTAATGAATTAGCCAAACAGTTTGATTTAAAGAAATTTGATCAGTTATCGAATCAGATGGATTTGAAAATTGATGATCTTTCAAAACAGTTGGATAAAAATATGCAGTTACTGAAGAAAATGAAGGTTGAACAAAAGGTTGAAAGAATTCTTGAGGGATTAAAAAAAATAGCTGAATCGGAGAATGTGGCAATTGAAAAGCTGGACAAAAAGCCTGATTTAAATCTGTTAAATGAAACAGAGAAGGAAAATTTATTGCTTTTAGAAAATATTGAAAAAGACTATTCAGGAACACTTGAATTAAATAAAACCCTTCAGAAACCGATGAATTTATTCAAGTTTGACCAGGAATTTTCAGAAATAAAAGACAATTACAACAAAGTCATAACTGAGCTTAAAAAAGGAAATAAGCGCAAAACATCTTCAGAAATTGAGAATAATATTAAAAGCCTCGATCAACTTGTTTTTGCAATGGATCAAATGCTTAAGAGTAATAAGAAAAAACAAAATGAGGCTAATATTGAGGATTTAAAACAAATTCTGGATAATTTGATTTTGGTTTCTTTTGATCAGGAAAAGATTTTAAATAAGTTGATTAATGTTGATATTAATAATCCAATAATCAACGAATTAAAAATCAGGCAAAAAAACATCGGTGGGCAGGTTGTGTTTATCAAGGATTCGTTGTATGCTTTGTCAAAACGGACTCCAGAGATAAGCGCTATAATAAACAAAGAAATGCTTGCCCTCGAAACCAATACCATTTCTTCGTTTGATCAACTGGAATCCGGAAACATTGGTGGTTCCGGTATGTACCAGCAGTATTCCATAACAGCGGCAAACAACCTGGCCTTATTTTTAAGTGAAGCTCTTGAAAATATCAAAAAACAACAAAATAGTGATGGCGAAAGCGATGAAGATTGCGATAAGCCTGGAAGTAAAGGATCGAAGCCCGGAATGAAAAAACTGAAGGACAGTCAGAATTCGATTAAAGATCAGTTACAGCAGATGATTGACCAGATGAAAAAGGGCGATATGGGCAAAATGAGTAAAAGTATTGGACAAACGCTTGCTCAACAAGAGATTATGCAGCAATTGATCCGTGAGATGTTAAATGGTAGTACGGTGGGTTCAAAGGCCCAATCGCAATTAAAAGCTATTGATCAGCTTCTGGAACAATCAATAAAAGATCTTATTAACCGCAATATAAGTACCGAATTAATCAACCGGCAGAATTTAATATTATCAAAACTACTTGATGCCGAAAAGTCTGAAATAGAACGCGATTTTGATGATAAACGCGAATCAAAAACAGCAATTGATATCAGGAAGGGAAACCCGGAAGGTTATTTTGAGTATAATAATAGTTTAAAGAATGAAAATGAAAAGATCAAACGAAATAATTATAAGTTACGGTCTTTTTATGATCAAAAATACAATCAATTCCTGAACAAGATAAAGGATTAATATTGGAACATTTATTGGTCATATCTTCAAATCTAAACAATATAAACAACGCGAGGTTGTTTTTAGAAGAGGTATTTGCAGAATCTAATCTGGATCATTCTTATTTTAATCAGGTTTTTTTAGGACTAAGTGAAGCTTTAACAAATTCAATTGTTCATGGTAATAAATTGAATATGTTAAAAAAAATATGTATTAAGGTAAAATGTGTGGAAAAGGAATTATCTATTGAAGTTACTGATGAAGGTGATGGTTTTTCGGCAGACTGTTTAAAAGATCCCACTTCTGAAGAAAACATTAAAAATGAAAATGGACGCGGAGTTTTTCTTATCCGTAGTTTTGCCGATGAACTGGACTATTTCGAAGGTGGAAGAAAAGTGAGGATTAAATACAATTTCAACTAATGAGTGTAAAATTTTTCAGTGAAGATGCCCCCGTTCCAAAGTTGAAGAAAAGGATATTAATTCGCTGGATTAAGAATGTAATTGTTTCGGAAGGAAAATCTGTCGGAGATATTTCATTTATATTTTGTTCCGACGGCTATTTATTGGAGATGAATAAAAAATACCTGGATCATGATTATTATACCGATATTATCACGTTCGGCTATGTTAAAGATAATTTAGTTCAAGGTGACATTTTTATTAGTGTTGACCGGGTAAAAGAAAATGCGGGAACTTATAACACCAGTTTTGAAAATGAGATTCATCGGATATTAATTCATGGAGTTTTGCATTTGTTAGGATATATGGATAAGAGTAAAAAAGATAAAAACATAATGACCACTAAAGAAGATATTTATCTTAAGATATTGACAGTTATTTAATTATATATATTGTAGTAATAATGTTACCGATTTACGATGTAATTGTTGTGGGTGGAGGTCATGCCGGATGTGAAGCGGCATGTGCTTCGGCAAATTTAGGTTCAAAAACATTGTTAATTACAATGGACATGACCAAATATGCTCAGATGTCGTGCAATCCGGCTATGGGAGGAATAGCAAAGGGTCAGATGGTCCGTGAAATTGATGCCTTGGGAGGGTATTCAGGTATTGTTACTGATCAGTCAAGCATTCAGTTTCGAATGCTCAACCGGTCTAAAGGTCCGGCAATGTGGAGCCCACGATCACAGTGCGACCGTTTCCGTTTCACTGAAATTTGGCGTAACGTTTTGGAAAATACCGATAATTTGGATTTATGGCAGGATGCTGTTGTTTCTTTGCATATCAGGGACAATAAGGTGAACGGTGTTAAAACAAGAATTGGGGTTGATTTTTACTCCAAATCTGTAATTTTAACCAACGGTACTTTTTTAAATGGCCTGATGCACATCGGAAAATCGCAGATGGAAGGCGGTCGTATTGGAGAAAATGCATCCTACCATATTTCAGATCAATTGTTCAGTTTGGGTTTTAAAACCGGAAGATTAAAAACGGGTACCCCTGTTCGTATTGATGGACGGTCAATTGATTTTTCGAAATTGCAAGAACAGGAAGGTGATGAGAATATTCAAAAATTCTCGTTTCTACCGGAAGTTAAATCTACTTTGAAGCAAAAAAGCTGTTGGATAACCTATACAAACGAGAAAGTACATTCAATTTTAGAAGAAGGATTTGCTGACTCACCCATGTATAACGGGACGATTGTTGGAACAGGTCCACGTTATTGCCCAAGCATAGAAGCAAAAATTGTAACTTTCACTGAAAGAACTTCTCATCAGTTATTTCTTGAACCTGAAGGGGAGTCCACCATTGAGTATTATTTGAATGGCTTTTCGTCTTCTTTGCCCTGGGACATCCAGTTACGAGCCCTTAAGGAAGTTCCGGGTTTGGAGAATGTTCGGATTTTCAGACCAGGATATGCTATTGAATATGATTATTTTGATCCTACTCAATTGACCCATACTCTGGAAACTAAACTCATTTCAAATCTTTTCTTTTCCGGTCAGATTAACGGGACCACTGGTTATGAAGAAGCCGCTGCCCAGGGTTTAATTGCCGGGATAAATGCTCATCAAAATGTGCATGGATTAAGTCCGTTTGTTCTTAATCGGGATGAAGCTTATATCGGGGTTCTGGTTGATGATTTAGTTACCAAGGGTGTTGATGAACCTTATCGTATGTTTACATCAAGGGCAGAATACAGGATTTTACTGAGACAAGACAATGCTGATTTTAGGCTGACCTCTCGATCATTTGAGCTCGGTTTAGCCCGGAAGGACAGGCTGGATTTAGTAATTGAGAAGAAAAATGCTGTTGATCAGATCATCGAATTTGTTACTAATTTCTCCATTAAGCCGCAATATATTGATCATATATTAAAAGAGAAAGGAACAGTAATTCTTAAGCAAGGTGTGAAACTGATTGATATTATTTTGCGTCCTCAGATTTCAATTTTTGATTTGAATGAAGAAATTAAGCCTTTTAAGTCGTTCTTGAAAGGTATTCCGGAAGATCGTTTTACTGAAATCTTGGAATCTGCAGAGATTGCGATCAAATATGCGGGATATATTGATCGGGAAAAATTGGTAGCCAATAAGTTCAAAAGGCTTGAAAATATTAGTATTGATGGAAAGTTTGATTATACTAAAATATCTACAATAAGTACTGAGGCCAGAGAAAAGCTTTCCGAAATTCAACCTGAAACAATTGGTCAGGCGAGTCGGATCAGCGGTGTAAGTCCATCAGATATTAATGTGTTACTTGTATTACTTGGTCGTTAGTGTTCCACGTGGAACTGAAAAATCTAATTATGGATCTTAAAAGCTTTGTTCGTACTATTGAGAATTACCCCATTGAAGGTATCAGTTTTAAAGATATAACCACACTTTTAAAAGAACCGATAGCTTTTAAAAGTGTAGTTGATCAAATATCTGATTATTACCGGGACAAAGGAATTACAAAAATAGTTTCTCTTGAATCACGTGGTTTTATTGTTGGCGGAGCGGTTGCGTATTGTATTAATGCCGGTTTTGTTCCCATTCGTAAAAAGGGAAAACTACCGGCAGACGTCGTAAAGGAATCGTATGAGTTGGAATATGGTGTGGATACCATTGAAATGCATGTTGATGCATTGAGCGAAAATGACATTGTGCTAATCCATGATGATTTATTGGCAACAGGAGGCACAGCTCTTGCAGCGCTGAATTTGGTAAAGCAAATGAATGTCAAACGCATTTATTTCTCGTTTATAATTGATTTAACTTTTATTCAGACGGAAAATAAGAAAGAATTGGCACGGTATGATACCCATTCCGTAATTCAATATTAGACTGCCCAAAAATGACTCTTTCTGATGGTTGTGAAAAATCTTGAATATTTAAAATCTTTGGTTTCTGTCTTGCCTGATCAACCTGGAATCTATCAGTACTTCGATTCTTTGGGAAAAATCATTTATGTTGGGAAAGCCAAGAATTTGAAGAAGAGAGTTACTTCCTATTTAAACAAAAATCAACAGAACCGGAAAACAGCTTTACTTGTCAGAAGTATTGCTGAAATCAAACACATGGTTGTTGAAACCGAGCAGGACGCTTTGCTTCTTGAAAACAACCTCATAAAAAAATATCAACCCAGATATAATATCAGGCTAAAGGATGATAAAACCTATCCGTGGATCGTTATTAAAAACGAACCTTTTCCCAGAGTCTTTCAAACAAGAAATGTGATACGTGACGGGTCAACTTATTTCGGACCATATACTTCTATATTAACCGTTCGGATGTTACTCGATCTTTTTAGTAAGCTGTTCAAACTGCGAAATTGTAAATTGAATCTGTACGAAGAAAACATACGTCAAAAGAAATTCAGAGTTTGTCTGGAATTTCATATTGGTAATTGCAATGCTCCTTGTATTGGTAAAATTGAGTCTGACAACTACCAGAAAAGTATTGATCAGATCAAGGAGATATTGAAAGGTAACATCACGGGAGTTATTAAATATCTCAAGGATATAATGCGACAGTATTCCGTTGAAATGAAGTTTGAGGATGCTGCAATTGTGAAAGAAAAACTTGATTTACTCGAAAAGTTTCAATCACGCTCAACGGTAGTTAGTAATACTATTAATGATGTGGATGTTTTCACCATAGAAGTGGATGAAGCTTTTGCATACGTGAATTATCTTAAAATCATTCGTGGCGCTATTATCCAGACCTATACCATGGAAATTAAGAAAGTCCTGGATGAATCGTCTGACGAGCTTTTGGAATTTGCCATTGTGGATATCAGACAGAAAATATTCAGCAATGCAAAAGAAATTTTGGTTCCGTTTAAAATAAGTATCCAGTTAGAAGGTGTTAAAACTCAAATACCGAAACAAGGGGATAAAAAGAAGCTTCTTGAACTTTCAGAACGTAATGCAAAATACTTCCGAATCGAGAAGATGAAACATCAATTGGTTTCAAAAACCGAGAAAAATGCATCCCGAATTTTGGAAACCATGCAAAAGGATCTTCAACTTAAAGTCCAGCCGGTGCATATTGAGTGTTTCGACAACAGCAATCTGCAAGGGACAAATCCGGTTTCTTCATGCGTGGTATTTAGAAATACACGTCCATCAAAAAAAGATTACCGTCATTTTAATGTCAAATCAGTTGAGGGGCCCAATGATTTTGCTTCGATGGAGGAAGTCGTTTTACGGAGATATAAACGATTGAAAGAAGAAGAGCAGTCATTACCACAACTGATAATTATTGATGGAGGGAAGGGGCAGTTGAGCGCAGCTTTAAACGCGTTGGAAAAACTTGATCTTCGCGGAAATATATCTGTCATTGGAATCGCAAAACGTTTGGAGGAGATTTATTTTCCGGGAGATTCTGTTCCATTGTATCTGGATAAAAATTCGGAGACCTTAAAAATTATTCAACAATTGCGTGATGAGGCCCACCGGTTCGGAATTACCTTTCATCGAAACAAGCGATCTGGTGATTTTGTAAAATCTGAACTGGAAAATATTTCCGGAATAGGAGAGAAGACGATAACTGCCATTCTGAAGCGATTTAAAAGCGTTGAGAACATGAAAAAACACAGCTACCGGGAGGTGGCTAACGAAATAGGCGATTCTAAAGCACGTTTAGTCTTTGATTTTTATAGGCTAACTGTTTGAAATAAATCAGTTTAATTGGCATTTAGTTTGAACTTTTAGTTTTGTTTTCAGGAACCGAAATAGGTTAATTCCGATACTTTTCCTCACCCTCGAGCAATCCAAGATAAGATTGATATCTGCTGAGTGCGATTTTACCTTCTTCAACCGATTTTTTTACTGCACACTGCGGTTCGTGAGTGTGTGTGCAATTATAATACTGGCATTCGTTCAGAAGTCTGAATATTTCCGGAAAGTAGTGTGAAATTTCTTCCTTGACCATTTCGAGTACTCCAAATCCTTTTATGCCTGGTGTGTCTATAATAAATCCGCCAAATTCAAATTCATACATTTCGGAGTTGGTGGTGGTATGTTTCCCGGAATAATGGGCTTCAGAAATCTCTCCGGTTTTTAAATTTCCAAGTGGATGAAGAATATTAATGATGGTTGATTTCCCGACTCCTGAATGACCTGAAAATACATTTGTTTTATTGACCATCATCGATTTTAGTTCATCGATCCCGATATGCATTTGTGCTGATATCTTCAGACAAAGATATCCGGCATTTTCATAAATGGCAATTAATGAATTCATTAAAGCAATCTGTTCTTCATTGTAAAGATCAATTTTATTGAAAATGACATGACAGGGTATTCGGTATGCTTCTGCTGAAACCAGAAACCGGTCGATGAAAGTAGTCGTAGTTACCGGATATTGAATGGTAACGATCAAAAAGGCCTGATCAATATTTGCAGCAATAATGTGGGATTCTTTGGATAGATTTGGCGACTTACGGATAATGTAATTTTTTCGTGGATATATTTTCGAAATGAAGCCAACCGTCAGTCCATCGGCATTGTTATCTTCTTTTGTTTCAGTTAATTCAACCTGATCTCCAACGGCAATTGGATTGGTGCTTCTAATTCCCTTAAGCCGCAAATTTCCTTTTATTCTGCTTTCAATAAAATTACCGTCTTCTGTTTTTACCGTGTACCAACTGCCAGTTGATTTGATGACAATACCTTTTTTCAATGGATATTTTCTCTTTAATTTTATTCGTTATACTTTAGCAACTCGTTTAATATGAATCAAAAGTACGAAAAATTGTGAAAAGGATTTTAAGCTATAATGTTAATGGGATTCGGTCTGCTTTAAATAAAGGATTAATTAGCTTCTTGGCAGAAGTTGATCCGGATATAATTTGTTTTCAGGAAATAAAAGCACAACCAGGACAAATGCAGGAAACTGATTTTGAAAATCTGGGTTATTTCGGTTATGTAGCTTCAGCAGTAAAACCCGGATACAGCGGAGTCGCAATATTTACCAAGCAGAAACCCGATCGGGTAGTTTATGGTATGGGTAATTCAAAATACGATGTTGAAGGCCGGGTAATCAGAGCTGATTTTGGTGATATTTCGGTAATTAATGCCTATTTTCCTTCAGGTACAACCGGGGGAGTGAGACAGGAATTTAAAATGGATTTTCTTACCGATTTTCATTCTTATCTGAACGAACTTAGACAAACCAGGTCCAAGTTAATTATTTCTGGTGACTATAATATTTGCAGACTTTGGATTGATATTCATAACCCTGAAAAACAACAGGGTACATCTGGATTTTTGCCTGAAGAACGTGAGTGGTTTTCCAGATTTGTTGACGATGGATATGTTGATAGTTTTAGAGAAATTAATTCTGAACCACATCAATATTCATGGTGGAGTTACAGGGCAGGAGCAAGAAAGAATAACAAGGGCTGGCGTATTGATTACCACATGGTTACGAGCGAATTGAAAGATAAAATAATGAATGCATCTATTATACCTTCAGCAGTTCATTCTGATCATTGTCCGGTGATGGTAGATATTGATTTTTGATACCATTATTCCCAGTTCAGAATTATTTTCCCGCAATTACCTTCTTCCATGATTTGGAAAGCTTGCAGAAAACCATCGGCAGGAAAACGATGAGTGATTACGGGACTAATATCCAGGCCGTGTGAAAGCATCATTTCCATCTGGTACCAGGTTTCATACATTTCACGTCCATATATTCCTTTAAGGGTCAGTCCTTTAAATATTAATTTACTCCAGTTTAACTGGGTTGAAGAAGGTAGGAGACCAAGCAGCGAAACTTTTCCGCCGTTGTACATATTTTCAACCATGTCGCTAAAAGCGGTTGCCGATCCGCTGCACTCCAGACCAATATCGAAACCGCCGACCATTCCTAGCGATTTTAGGACATCTTTGATGCTTTCTTGGCGCGGATCAATAACTTTAGTTGCTCCCATTTTGAGGGCCAGATTTCGGCGATATTCGCTCAAATCAGTGCCAACAATATACCTGGCTCCAGCGAATTTACAAACTGCTGTAGCCATCGCTCCGATTGGCCCCCCAATACCGGTGATCAGCACATCTTCTCCCAGCAACGGGAATGAAAGTGCAGTGTGTGTGGCATTTCCCAGCGGATCCATCACCGACATGAGCTCGTCCGAAATCCGTTCATCCACTTTCAGAACGTTTGAGGCGGGTACCGAAACATATTCGGCGAAACCTCCGTCACGACTGACCCCTATCCCAATAGTATGATCACAGATGTGTTGACGGCCGCGACGGCAATTACGGCAAAATCCGCATGAAATATGGCCTTCGACAGTGACCCGTTCACCAAGGTGAACACGCGAAACTTCTGAACCTTTTTCGACAACAATTCCCATATATTCGTGACCAATCACCAATGGGGTTTTGATGGTATTCTGTGCCCATTCGTCCCATTTGTAGATATGCAGATCGGTTCCACAAATGGCCGATTTTTTAACCTTTATCAGAACATCGTTCGGACCCACCCAAGGCATTGGAACATCGGCCATCCATATCCCTTTTTCCGGCCTTATTTTTACTATTGCTTTCATATTCATTATTTTTCTTTTTCCCAGATCGATTCCAATGGATAGATTTCAAGTTTTTCAACGAGAATTTCGCCGCCCGTATTGAAAAGGTATAATCCATTTGCGTTTTCAAGAGGAGAAAAACATGAACTCATTACAACCTTACCTTCGTTGGCAAAAATTTCGATTGAACTTCGGTCCAGTAGGATTTCGAGTTTCAGGGTGGCATCAACAGGCTCAACGACTGCTGATTTTCCCATGCAACTCAGTGTCTTAGCCTTTACGTTATACATAAGTTCGGTTCCGTTGTTTTTTTTATCTAACCGGATAACAAATCCAAAACTATCGGCCGATTTGATTTTGAAGCTTCCAATGATGTGCAAACAATCTCCTTTCACTCCGCGAATCAGATTTTTATTGAGGCCAGGTATCAGGTTTTCATTTTCCCATTTCTCCCCTTTCTCATGCAGAAGTTCAATTTCTTTTATCGGCTTGCGAACCAGCTTTATGCCTTCGGTGAATTTTTTAAGTGATAACTCACAGGGGAAAGTCATTTGACCATTAAATGGCATTCCAGTAAATTCGCCTCCCTTCATCCAGGCAATCTGTATAGTTCTTCCATCAGATTCCGGTATATTGCTCCAGGTCTGAGTGGCATAGTAGTTGGCGCCAAAATCGCCGGGCATTTTGGGCGAATCGGGCACAAACTTTTCACTATTAAATGATCCGATAACATAACTTCCATCGCCATCAAACAAAACCCATTTCTTGTCGTCAGCCCTTCGGTTTACCGATAGTTCAACTAAATCCGGACATTCAAAAAAGCCAGGTAAGTGACTTTTTAAATCCCAGTTAATCAGGTTTTGAGAGGTGTAAAATGAAACTCCCTTTTGCTTGTCGTCGTTGTTTGGTTTGCGGTATAAAACCATTACAAACTGTTTGCTTGCTTCGTGCCAAAATACTTTCGGGTCGCGGGCATCGTCGGTTTCGTCAAAAGCTATAATAGGATTTTTCTCATATTTTAACCAGGTCCTGCCTTTATCGTTGCTGTATGCAAGTCGTTGACCGCATTTCTGGCTGGTATAAAAAAGCAAAATGGTTTTTTCTTCGCCTTTTTGTAATCCGGTAAGGTTATTGTAGTCAATTAACCCACAACCTGAAAAAGCCGTACATAATTCTTTATCTTTCGAATCATTATCCGGAAACAAAGCTATTGGCAAATGTTCCCAATGCACCAGGTCGGTGCTGATTGCATGTCCCCAGTGCATGTAGCCCCATTCATTTCCGAAAGGATTGTACTGATAAAACAGATGATATTCTCCTTTGTAAAAGACCAGGCCGTTCGGATCGTTATGCCAGTTTTTTTCGGGAGTAAAATGAAACTGCGGACGATACAATTCATTAAAAATTTTTACAGGCTTGTCGGCTGAGACTGTCAATGATACGAGGGAAAAAATGAGAATCAAAAAAGGAAACTTCATAGCTGAATTGTTAATGAGAATGTATTACAGACAAATATAGATTAAAAATCGCTATTAATTCGGTTACTTTCGAATTCAGATTGACCTGAAAGTAGGTATTTTTAGGTCATTTATTTTCTTGATTGTCATTAATGCGATTAAATTTGAGACCTGTAAACTATTGGTTAATAACATATTTATAAAATGAGGATAAAACTGAGTGTAATTTTGTTCCTTATATTGGGGATGATGAGTTTTGGGAAGGAATCATGGAAAAAGGAAGGAATTAAATTGCCTCCTCTGGTATGTTATGCATCTCACGAATCTTATCATTCCTTTATCAAACCTCCTGCCGGAAATCCCGGGAACTTGAAATCCGGCTCATTAAAAAAAGCTACCATTGAAGTCAGCTATATTGATTTTTCCCCTGAAGCGCAACAGGCATTTCAATATGCCGTTGATATTTGGCAAAATCTGATTTATTCTCCCGTTCCTATTCGCGTAAAGGCCAGTATGAAAAGTCTCAATAGTGATGTTTTAGGAAGCTGTGCACCGTCCGATTACATAAAAAATTTCAACTCTACCCAGATATGGAATTGTTATTATCCGGTGGCATTGGTAGAGAAAATGTTGGGCGAAGAAGTCAATTTAACTACTGAATATGATATTACTGCCGCCTTCAACAAAGATATCAGCAACTGGTATTTCGGAACTGACGGAAAAACACCAGCCAACCAATACGATTTTGTTTCCACTGTTCTTCACGAATTGACTCATGGGCTGGGTTACTCCGGATATTTTTATTCAAGTCGCGGAAGAGGGGGATATGGTGATGATGGATTATCTGCTGCCTTTGATCAGTTTGTTGAAAATAAAAATGGCGACCGGTTAGTGAATACGAGTATTTTCCAAAATCCTTCCATCACTTTGAATCTGGGCTTAACTTCGGGTTGGCTGGTATTTGACACTAAACTTATTGAAGGTAATCTGCCCCGACTTTATGCGCCGACTACCTGGGATGCCGGATCTAGCATTTATCATCTCGACGACGCTACTTATTCTAACGGCGATCCGAATTCGCTGATGACACCGTTTACAGGGAAAGGAGAGGCCATTCACAATCCGGGGCCCAATTCGCTGGCCATGATGTACGATATGGGGTGGAAAACAATCACAATCAAGCACAAACAACTGAAAGATATGGAGTTTGTTTCAGCTCCAATCAACATTGATGCGAAAATTGAAAGTGATTTTGACCTTGATTCGACCAGAAACTATTTATACTATTTGTCGGGCAGCTTTGCAAAAACTGATTCGATCAGGTTGAAGGTTACCAGTGTGCCAACAATATTTAATGCCCAACTACCTCAAACCCTTAATGGTGAAATCCGATATTATTTTTCTGCCACCGATTCGAAAAAAAGAAGCTATAAATTTCCATCCATGGCTCCAACACGTTATTTGAGTTTCAAAATTGGGCCCGATAAAGTTGTTCCGGTTTTGAAGCATGAACCAGTCAAATACATGCTAACCACCAGTTTGTCTGCGAAAATTGATGTAGAAGCAACCGATAATATGGGCATAAAATCAGTTAGTCTTGAATATTTTGTAAATGGCGGAATAATAAAAAGCCTTACATTAACCAACGACACCAACGATTTGTACACCGGGAACCTGGTTTTTCCTGAAGGATCGGTTAAGGATGGAGATAAGGTTCAGTACCGTGTTATAGCAACCGATGTTTCCTCAAATAGTAATATCGGACGTTTGCCATTAAGCGGTTACAATACATTTTACATTCAAGGTATTCAAAAACCAGTGGATAAATATATCAACAATTTCAATTCAGAAACTCTTGACTTTATAAGTGCCGATTTTACCATGAGTACAGTCACTGGTTTTGATAGTCCGGCTTTGAATTCGGCACATCCTTATAAAAGTCCGGATACCGACGATATGAATTTTAATTTTACCTCCCTTCTGAAATATCCGGTTATCTTGAAAACAGGAGGCAAAATGACTTTCGACGAAATTGTTTTGGTTGAACCGGGTGAAACAGGTTCTAAATTTGGAGACGAAAATTTCTGGGATTATGTGATCGTTGAAGGTTCGAAAGATGGCGGAACCAATTGGAAACCATTGCTTGACGGATATGACAGCAATTCCCAGAAATCGTGGTTCGATTTGTTCAATAGTAAAATGTTCGGTCAGAACAGCGCTGCGGTGCCCACCAAAGATTTGTTTGTGAAACGTGAAATTGATTTACTGGCCAATAAGAATTTTATTGCCGGTGATACCATTCAGATCAGGTTTCGCTTGTTTTCTGATCCATATTCGCATGGTTGGGGATGGATGATCGACAACCTGGTAATTCAGGATTTTGGCACAGCAGTAAATCCAATACTGCTTTCATCAGGCGAAGTACTTTTCTTTCCGGTTCCTGCATCCGATCTGTTAAATGTTCAGTTTCAGACTAAAAATACAATTGAAAAACTGGTATTGAAAGCATATAATTCATCAGGTATGCTGGTGTTCAGTAAACAATTTTCGATGGGCAACAACTTCTTTCAAACCACTGTTGATATTAATAATTTCAGACCCGGACTGTATTTATTTGCCCTTGAACCGGAAAACGGACAACCAGTTTTCCGAAAAATATTGATTAATTAACTACCTTAGAAATTCACTACCATCCGGAAAAACCTGAAACCGGTTAAGATTCTCATTCCAAAATCTCTTGATTAACAGACAATTAAAAAAACAATAAAAAAATTAAAAAATTTTAGTACTTTGTGTTGCATAGTTCCATTTAAAATTCGTATGTTTGTAAAGCCAATAACAATGTAAAGAAAGGTAGATGCCATAAAAAACTCAAAGCCATGGAAAACAGAAACAATGCACAGAAAACAGAAATCATGAATCCATTTTGGATTCATGATTTAATTGGGAACAATGGAGAAGATCGATTAAGATTAAATTTTTAGGAGGAAAAACAATGGATCTGAACAATACAAAAGCTCAAATGCGCAAAGGGGTTCTCGAATACTGCATCCTGCTGGTAATCGAAGGAAAACCTTTATACGCAAGCGACATCATTGAAGAACTTAGCCGTTCGAAGATGATCGTTGTGGAAGGAACACTTTACCCACTGCTTACCCGTCTGAAAAACGACGGATTACTGGCCTATAAATGGGAAGAATCAACCCAGGGGCCGCCGCGTAAATACTATGAACTTACCGAAGAGGGCAGCTATTTCCTGAACGAAATGGGATCCTCATGGGATGAACTGGTTGAAGCAGTCAGAATGATAAAGGAACATAAATAGGTCCTTTTCAGTATAAAGAAACAATCAGAAAAAATATCTAAAATGAAAAAGACATTTACAATAAATATCAGTGGCAGCATTTTCCATATTGATGATGATGCTTACGAAAATCTGCAACGATATCTGCATATGCTTAACCGCCATTTCGGCACAGCCATCGAAGGTCAGGAAATACTTCAGGATATTGAAGCACGGATTTCCGAGCTTTTCATCGAAAAAACAAGCAATAAGGTTGAAGTTATCACCAATATAATGGTTGAAGAAGTGATAGCGCGAATGGGCAAACCGGAAGATTTTTTAGAGGCCGGCGACGAAGATGCTTCCACTAAAACTCAACCTAAGGGAGAATCAGCGGATACTGAACAGAAAATGCGCCGACGCCTCTATCGCGATGGCGACAGCCGGGTACTTGGTGGGGTTTGTTCAGGAATGGGCGCCTATTTCAATATAGATCTGGTAATCCTAAGGGTAATTTTTGTTCTGGCCTTCTTCCTGAGCGCGGGTACAGCTATGATTGTTTATATAGTACTTTGGATTGCAGTACCTAAAGCAAAGACGACAGCACAAAGGCTTGAAATGAAAGGAAAAGAAGCGACAATTTCGAATATCGAAAAATCAATTAAAGAAGAAATGAACGAAGTTGGCGAAAGCTACAACAAGTTCATGAATACGCCAACAAACGAAAAAGGCCAAACCCGCATCGAACGCTTTGGAGATGTGGTAACAAGCGTACTTAGAGTTTTTCTCCGGATAGTTGTTCTGTTGTTTGGAGCTGCACTGATCATCGGTGGAATAGCCAGTTTAATTGCCTTTGTCACCTCAATCGCTGTAGGACATTCCTTCATGAGTGGAGGCCCGTGGGACTTCGGATGGGATTCAGACATCAACATGACTGGATTGCTGGAGCACTTTGTCAGTCCTGAAGCTTATACCATTTCTCTGATCGCGATTTCGGTTCTGGTTGGGATTCCAATATTGCTTATCCTGTTTATTGGCACCAAGTTATTATTCAGGTATAAAACCAACAACAAACTGATTGGATTGGGAACATTCGGACTTTGGCTGGTCGCCCTTATCACATTAATTGTAGTGAGTGTGAGTCAGGTTGGAAACTTTGGAAAACAGTCGAGCCAAACCATTACCCAAAAAGTAGAATGTACTGTTTGCAAAACTCTTTATCTTGAAACATCTGACGATTTGTATGAATCGATGATTGACGACCATATATCACTCGACCGCATGAAGATTGCAGTGGTGAACGGGAAAGAAAAAATGCTTGGACATCCGCGGTTTTCTGTTGAAAAAAGCAGTACCGACGAATATCTGCTCCTGATTAAAAAACGGGCACGTGGCAGCAGTACCGAAGATGCCCAGAATAATGTGGAACAGATTGAATATAATTTCAGCCAAAAAGATTCAACTATGATATTTGATCCGTATTATTTTCTGAAAGAAAATGCTAAATGGCGCGAACAGGAAGTTACGATGACCCTGAAAGTTCCGGAAGGAAAGTCAGTTTACCTCGGTAAAAAAATGGCTGACATCATTTATGATATTGAAAACACGGAAAACATGTGGGATGGTGATATGGTTGGAAAAACATGGATCATGACTGCCGATGGACTGGCCCTGAAAAAAGATACGGTTCCAGTTCAGAAACAATAACAAATACACAAGAAATAAAGGAAACCACATGGGTACATAGAATGCATTGAGAAAAAGAGATATGCAAAAAATATGTGGTCTATGTGGTTTTCATTTACTCTATAATAATAACAGAACTTTGTGTGGCCTTAAAAACAGCACTAAAAGATCAAACTAAAAACAGTTTCCCTGCCCGGAACCGATTTTGCCTGTAGGCTCCCACCGTGCAGCCTCATAATCTGTCTGGAAAGACTCAATCCAATACCCGAACCATTCTCTCGGGTGGTAAAAAACGGCACAAATATCTGTTCAATAATTTCATCAGGAATTCCCGGGCCATTGTCTGCTACCCGAATTTCGGGGCGATGCTCTGCATTAAAACCGGCTGTGATCTGAATTTTACCTTCCGGGTTCATTTCATTGGCCTGCAACGCATTTTTTGTCAAATTGATAAGAACCTGAGAAATCAGTTTTTCGTCAGCAACCAGCTCCATGTCAGGTGGATTAATGGAGACTTTCAGTATCACCAGATCGCTGTTTTCGAGCGATAAATACAGCACTTTAATCCGGTTGATCAATTCCTCAACCCTGAATGAATTTTTGTTGGGCTTGGGCAGGCGGGTCAGCTTACGGTACGATTCCACAAACTGCATCAGCCCTTTACCTTGTTCGTTAATCACATTCAGCCCGTGGACAGTCATCCCAATTATTTTTTCATCGATTTCTTCCGGCAATACTTGTCGGTCTTTAATAGTGAAAAATTTGCTCAAACTTTCGGCCAGAGAAGTGATTGGCGCAATGGAATTCATGATCTCGTGCATAAGCACCCTTATTAGTTTCATCCACGAGTCCAGTTCTTTTTCATCCAGTTCGTTTCTGATATCCTGAATAGACAGAAGCATCAGCTCGTCATTTTTGGTTCTGATAGAGGTCGATTTAATGGATAAATCGGTAGTACCCAACTCGGTTGACATCGTCACCAGTCTTTGTTCAAAAGGTTTTATGTTTTGTACTGTCTGAAACAGGTTCCTGTTGATCCGTTCCAACTGGTTGATGTGGGTAAGTACCCTGATGCCAAGCATTTTTTTTGCGGCCGAGTTAGCATGAAGCACAAAACCCCTGGAGTTAAAAGTTACAATTCCCATTGCTACATGTTCGAGCAAGGTTTGAAAATACTGTTCCTGTTGACGGCCTTCAATTTTTAACTGCTGAATCTGGCTATTAACCTTATTTAGACCCTGGTAGATTTCACGGATTGACTTGTCAGTAATATTGGTTGGAAAAGAAAGCATTGAATCTTCGTTTTGAACCGATTCCAGGAAATAGCTGATCTTTCGGTTGGTTGAATTTATATAACTGATCAGGGTGAAAATCAGGATTACGATCAGAAAAAAGCAAAACAGAATCAGAGTCACCGATTGGCCGGAAGCCAGCAAAAAACCAGCGGCCAGACTAAGCAAAACAATCAGTACAATCCTGACAATGATTTGAAAATAGAGGTTTCGGCTGATCATTGTCCGGATTTTTTGATTTTGTTATAGAGTGTTTGGCGGGTAATTCCCAACTGGTCAGCAGCCGCGCTTAGATTTCCGCCATTTTTTTCGATGGCGAGCTTGATCATGCGTTTTTCCATTTCTTCTAGTGTTATTTCGGGTGTAATATTTTTTCCTGAAAGGATAGGCCGCATAAAGAAATCTTCAGGTTTCAACACATTGTTATCGCTCAGAATAACCGCTTTCTCAATGGTGTGCTGCAATTCGCGAATATTTCCCGGCCACTCATATTTTAATAGCTTATCCTGAGCCTTCTGATTAATTTTGATATTCGGCTTGTTGTATTTTGAGGCGTATTTTTTCAGGAAAAACTCAGCAAGCACCAGAATATCATTTCCCCTTTCGCGAAGTGGCGGAACTTCAACTTGTATGGTATTAATCCGGTAAAGCAAATCTTCGCGAAACAATCCCTCCTGAACCATATTTTCCAGATTTTTATTGGTGGCACAAATCAACCGGATATCAACCGGAACTGTTTGATTTGAACCAATACGCGAAATTTGCCGGTTCTGAATGGCTGCCAGCAATTTAGCCTGAAGATGAAACGAGAGATTGCCTATTTCATCCAGGAAAAGGCTTCCTTTGTCGGCTATTTCAAATTTACCGGGACGATTTTCGCGGGCATCGGTAAATGCACCTTTCACATGACCGAATAGTTCACTTTCGAACAAGGTTTCGGTGATGGCGCCCATATCCACGCTCACCAGAACTTCTTCAGCACGTTTCGAGAGCCGGTGAATTTCCTGTGCGATCAGTTCCTTGCCTGTACCGTTTTCACCGGTAATTAGTACGTTAGCATCAGTTTTAGCTACTTTTCGAACCAGATTGAGCACACTCGTCAACTGCGGTGACGAACCTATAATGAATTTCTGTTCACGGTTGATCTCATTTTTTAAACCCTTTTCCTTCTCTTTCAGGCTGTTTACCTCTTTCTTTGACCAATTTAGCTGAAGCGCCGATTTCAAGGTAGCCAGTAATTTGGCATTGTCCCAGGGTTTCAGCACAAAATCAGTTGCTCCGGTTTTCAGGGCTTTAACTGTTAATTCAACATCGCCAAAGGCAGTGATCATCACTACCGAAATTTCCGGATTGATTTCTTTGATGCGTCCCAACCAGTAAATTCCTTCATTTCCGGTATTTATTCCGGCGTTAAAATTCATGTCAAGCACCACCAGGTTGTAATCCGTCTTCCGTAATTCAGTGGGTATCTGGTTCGGATCAGAAAGTGTGGTAACTGTTTGAAATTCGGGAATCAGTAAAATTTCAAGAGCGCTCAAAATACTTTTGTTATCGTCAATTATAAGAATGTTTCCTTTGGCCATTTTTTTGATTTGCGGGGAATTAAAAATAATCAGTTGTATTTTCTCAACTCACCCCAGCCGATCGTTCCGATCGTCTTTCCCCTCTCTACGAGTAGAGAGGGGGGAAGGCCGCTAGCGGGCTTCGGGGTGAGTTAAGGGATGATTTTCTTATCAAAGTTACAAGCTGTTGAAACCAAAATCAATAGAGTGTCAAATATTTTTACAAACTATTGTCAATTATTTTAACTCATTACAAGCGATCATTATAGCAAGATATTGATTGATAGCACATTTATATTTTTGGCATCATTCTGGCACGGTCTTTTTCAAATTGCAGAAAAATGAAACGAACAAATTCTGATAGTGATTTTCAGCATGGCAATACAATAAGAAGCGAAAGTGAGGTTTTTAGTATATATCTTCTTCATAGATCCATGAAAAACTACTCATTTACTTTTTATTTATTCAGTTGTATTAGAGTGAAACGTCCGGCAAAATCTTTGGTATTCCTGATTTTGTTGATATTGGGTTTACAAGTGAACGCTCAGAAAAATTGGTCGCTGAATGAATGTATTACTTATGCCATTAAAAACAACCTGCAATTACACCAGGATGATTTAAGCGAGCAGATTGCCAGCCAAAGTTACCAGAAATCGAAATGGAACCTGTTGCCCGGAATTGGCGCCGGTGCAGATGCCGGCAGAAATTACGGCCGGTCGATTGATCCCAACACCAACGGTATTATCAACACATCGTTCTTTAATAATTCCTATTACATAGCAGCTTCAATGGATGTCTTCCGGGGTTTTATACTTCAAAACCAGATCAGGTACCAGAAATTCAGAAAAGAATCTGTTGAAAATTATCGTGAAAATGCCACTGACGACTTAGCTTTTGAAGTGATGAATGCCTTTTTTAACCTCGTTTACCAGGAAGAAATTTTAAAAATTGCCAATGAGCAAAAAGGGATTTCGGTAATGAATGTGAAAAAAACTGAGATTCTGGTTACCACAGGCCTAAAGGCCCAGACTGAATTGCTGGAGGTAAAAGCCAACCTTGAAAAGGATGAACTCTTGTGCATTCAGAGCGCCAACAATATCGCATCGGCCTGGATTAGATTGAAGAAAGCGATGAACCTGCCTCCTGATCGGCAAATTACGCTGGCCAGTGAGGATGAAAATATGATTGCTGCAGATGTAATCACATCCGATATTGCTGAACTTTTCAAAGAACACAGTCAGCGATCACCCTACATCCGGATGTATGAAAACGATTGGATGGCCAGCCAGAAAGATGTGAAAATTCAAAAAGCCGGATTTTTTCCTTCCATCAGTTTTCAGGCAGCCTATAATACAGGATTTTATGAAACCAACAAAGATGCGGGCCAACAGACTATCGCTTTCAACAGCCAGATCAAAAACAACCAAAGTCAGTTCATCGGAGCCAGGTTGAGTATTCCTGTATTCAGCAAAAATGCTATTCGGTTTGACGTCAGGCAATCAAAACTGATTTCGGAACAAGCCGAAACGAAGCTAAACCAATCGAAGCAGAATCTTTTGTATGAAATGCAACAAAACTACAACGATCTGAACGCATCATGGAAAGAACTTCAACAATCCAGAAATCAACTGGAAGCCGACAAACTGGCTTTTCAGGCCGCACAAAAGAAATTTGACCAGGGAATGACCAATGCTATTGAATTTTATACGGTTAAAAATCGTCTGGCCAGCACCGCCAGTCAGGTTTTGCACTCAAAGCTGACCCTCGAAATTAAGAAACGAACGCTTGATTTTTATAAGGGAACGCGGTTCTGGGAATAGGAAGCCCAAGCCCCCTCTAACTCCCCCGAAGGGGGAGGACAAAGAAGAAGCCTCTCCCTAGCCCTCTCCTTAAGAGAGGGAACTTGAAAAAAGCGGAGAGGATAGATTGACGTAATATTAAAATGTAATTAGATAAATAAAGTAAGTTCAAAACAAATTTAAAAAACGACTATATCCGAGTTCGGGGGCTTTCTCCCCTCCCTCGGAGGGGTCGGGGGAGGCTCCAATGGGAATGGATAAAGTCATAGAAAAGAAAAAAGGTTTGAGACCAAAACACATCATCTGGATAGCCGGAGGATTAGCGTTCGTCTTTTTGTTGTACAAAGTAATTTTTACTGAAAATGCCTCAACCTTCAGGGCTGAAAAAGAAAAGTTAACCATCAGCACTGTGGAAGAAAGTTTGTTTAATGATTACATCACGGTAATTGGTCAGGTTGAACCGATCACCACCATTTATCTGGATGCTATCGAAGGCGGACAGGTAGAAGAGCGGTTCATTGAAGAAGGAACAATGGTTCAGAAAGGTGATGTTATTCTTCGGCTTGAAAACCGGCAGTTGTACCAAACCATCCTGAACAGTGAAGCTGCCCTGGCCGAAAAAGAGAACTACCTGCGGAACACCCGAATCAGCTTCGAAACGGAGTTAATTCAATCTCGCAAAAATATACTTGACAGCCGGTACCGCCTGAACCGAAAAAAGCGGTCGTTCGAGCAGAACAAAGCGCTTTTTGACGAACAACTGATTTCGAAAGAAGATTTTCTTCAGGCCAAAGAAGATTACGAATACGAAGGAAATATGCTCGAGATCAATAAAGTGAAAGCCAAAAATGATTCCTTAATCAGGCTTACCTCAATGCAATCGTTGGAATCGGACCTTGTAAAAATGCGTCAGATGTTGGTACTGGTTCGCGAACGACTCGATAACCTGAACGTGAAAGCGCCGGTCAACGGCCAATTGGGAATGCTGGATGCAGAAATCGGACAACGGATTAACGAAGGCCAACGCATTGGTCAGATCAATGTACTCGACAATTTCAAGATTAAAGCACTGATTGATGAACACTATATAGACCGTGTCAAACGTGATCTTCCGGCCAGCTTAGACCGCAATGGAACCGTCTTTAACCTGAAAGTCAGGAAGGTTTATCCGGAAGTTCGAAACGGACAGTTCGAAATTGATATGGTATTTGACGGTACTACTCCGGACAACATCCGAACCGGACAAAGCTATCACATCAAACTCGAATTGGGAGAATCGGGCAAAGCAGTATTACTGCCACGCGGTGGATTCTTCCAAAGCACAGGGGGGCAATGGGTTTTTGTTCTGAATCAGGACGAAACTGAAGCAACCAAACGGAACATCAAAATCGGCAAGCAAAACCCGCAGTATTACGAAGTTCTGGAAGGCCTCAATGCCGGCGAAAAAGTAATTACTTCAGGGTATGAGATGTTTGGGACAAATGACCGGATCACCTTTCGGTGACCGGAGACTGGAAAAGGGAGACAGGAGACTGGAAAAGGAACAACGGAAAAAGAAGACCGGAAACCGGAAAAGGGAGAAACTTTGAATTTATCTTCATAACTTTCAGTTATAAACTTAAATCCATCACTTATGACGACAAAAATTGAAAAATTTGAAGACCTTGATGTTTGGCAAAATGCAATTGAACTTAGTGTCAACATCTATCGAATTTTGAAAGATTGTAAAGATTATTCTTTCAAAGATCAGATTTGCCGTGCTGCTGTATCTGTTCCATCTAATATTGCCGAAGGTTTTGAACGACAATCGAATAAAGAATACATCCACTTTCTCTATATCTCAAAAGGTTCTGCCGGTGAAGTGCGCACTCAATTGTTGATTGCTTTCAGATTAGGTTTTATTAGTGAAGCAGATTACCAACTTCAATTTGAAAACACGAGAAAAATTTCAGCACAACTATATCAATTAATTAAAATCAGAAAAGAACGATTTAGTTAAAAACACAGGAAAAGATGAATTGCCGGGTTCCCTTTTCCAGACTCCGGATTCCCTTCTCCATATTCCCATTTTTTATGATACGAACAGTAAATCTAAACAAAGTGTTCCGCACCGAAGAGATTGAAACCAGTGCGTTGAGCGAGGTGAACCTTCATATACAGAAGGGCGAATTTGTAGCCATCATGGGGCCTTCGGGCTGCGGCAAGTCAACTTTGCTGAACATTATCGGCTTGTTGGACAATCCAACTTCCGGAGAGTATTTTTTCGACAACCAGGAAGTTGGCGGATTTAAAGAACGCAACCGCACTTTGCTCCGGAAAGGCAACATCGGCTTCGTGTTCCAGAGTTTTAACCTCATTGACGAGCTAAACGTCTATGAAAATGTCGAACTTCCACTCATCTACCTGAAATTGAGCGCCAGAGAGCGCAAGGAAATGGTCGAAAAAGTGCTGGAACGTATGAAAATCAGTCACCGGAAAAAACACTTTCCGCAGCAACTTTCCGGAGGACAGCAGCAGCGTGTAGCTATCGCCCGAGCCGTGGTTGCCAACCCAAAACTAATCCTGGCTGATGAGCCAACCGGTAACCTCGACTCGAAGAACGGACTGGAAGTGATGAACCTACTCACCGAACTGAACCGCGAAGGAACCACCATCGTGATGGTAACCCACTCAATGCACGATTCCGAATTTGCTCACCGGGTTATTAACCTATTTGATGGACAGGTGATTACTGAAGAAGTGAAAAAGCAGATGGGGGAAGTACTGGTCTAAAAATATCTGAACTATGATTACTGTGATTCGCTGAATACTATGATTTTGAAAAATGGAAATAATCAAGATCTATCAGAATATCAGGCGAATCAAAGTTCCAGACACTTTGATAAATCAATACACATATTCTGTCAAATATCTTGACAGTACAAAGATTCTAAAATGGAAATAAACACTGAATATAAACTGGTTAATATTTTGGTAAAGTTTCTGGAAATTCAAGAAGCAAAAAACAAAATTATTTGAAAACTCAAAGCCATGATCAAACATTTTTTTACCAACTTCTTTCGAAACATACGCCATAATAAGGTTTTCACATTTATCAATCAAACAAACCTCGTTATTGGATTTGCCGTTTTTGTTTTGTTTAGTGTACTCATTAGTTACGAACTGGGCTACGACAAATTCAATAGTAATTATAAAAATATTTACCGGGTTCAAACTCGCCAGGAAGATTCGAATCCAATTAATTTTTGCACTTATAGCCCGGCCGCCTATCGCTACCATTTAATGGCCGATGTGCCTGAAGTTGAAACGGTTTTACTGATGCGCGAGGTTTCGGGTGGAGCCCGTTCAGGTCAGTTTTTCACACTTCCCGATGGCAGTCAGTTGTACGAAAAAAACGGTTACTGGAGCGAAAATTCCATATTCGATGTTTTCACTATGACAATAAAAGAAGGGAACAAAACCAATGCATTGACCGAACCCAACACCATTGCCATTTCAGAAACTTTATCCAAAAAGCTCTTTCCTGTAGGAAATGCCCTGGGGAAACAGGTTTCCATTGGGAAACGATTTCCGCTGACTGTTTCCGCAGTTTACGCCGATTTCCCTCAAAATTCAAACCTGAAGGCAACTTATTTAGTGTCAATGCCAACTTACGCCGTGTTGGGCGGCGATCCACAATACCGTGACAACTGGACCAAAATTCAATTCGATAACTATGTGCTTCTGAAGAAAGGTGCCGACCCAAAACTCGTTGATGCCAAAATCAAGGATGCATTTAAAAACGTGAAGGATTTTGAAAAGAGCTCCCCATACCTTCATCCGCTTTCGAAATTGCACATCTCGCCCAACAGCCAGCCCGATATGCTGATTGGTTTGGGAATTCTTTCGCTGGCCGCTATTTTGGTATTGGTGCTTGCAAGTGTAAATTATGTGAACCTATCGCTGGCCAATTCCACACAGCGCTCTACCGAAATTGGAATCAAAAAGGTCATTGGCTCATCAAAAAAGTTGATTGCTGCACAGTTTCTTGCCGAAACTATTTTGCAAGCGCTGTTTGCCACCATCCTGGCTTTATTTTTGGCGCAGGCTTCTTTTCCACTGATGAACCGCATTTTGGAAAAGAATTTTGATTTTTCACTGTGGGGAAACAGCCCGCTGTTGTTTTTTATTTTCCTGGTCAGCCTGCTGGTTGGAGTCCTTTCCGGATTATATCCATCAATGGTCATTTCGTCCTACAATCCGGTAAAAGCGCTGAAAGGCAAAATTTTCAACGATGGCGCAAAATCCTTCAACATTAAAAAAGTATTGGTGGTTGCCCAGTTTTCCATTTCCCTGTTCATGCTCATTGTGAGCTTCATCCTTTACAACCATGTCAATTTTATGCTGAATAAGGACCTGGGCTTCGACAGTAAAAACATTCTTTATTCCGAAATCAATGTTCATGATAGTATTCCGTTTGGAACCATTAAAAACCGAATGCTTCAACATCCTGAAATTGTTGATGTTTCGTTTTCGAGCACTACCCCTTTTACAGGGAATATTGGTGGATATGTGAACTGGGAGGGTGCGGCACCGGATGAAAAAGAAATGATCAGCCGCAATTACGTGAACTATGATTTCATCCCAACCTATAACATAAAGATGGCTCACGGACGCAATTTTTCAAAAGATTATCCGGCTGATAATAAGGGTTGTATCATTAACGAAACGGCGATGAAGGTCTTTGGCTGGAGCGATCCGATTGGCAAGCAGGTTTACATGTACGGAAAATCCTATCCGGTAATTGGAGTGGTCAAGGATTTCCATCCGTTTTCGGTGCACATGCTTATACCAACTTATATCATGTTCCTGAATGATAATGTAATTTCAGGACCAAGCATGCTAACATTACGATTTACACCAGGCAACGAACAGAAGGCTAAAAAAATAGCAACCAGCGAGTTGGAAAACATCCTTCCAAACGACCCATTTGAATTTAAGGATTTTAACGTCGCTTTTTTTCTGGATGGTTCGATCACTTTCTGGCAATGGATGAAACGAATGTTTATGTTTTTTGCTGTGATTACCCTACTTATCTCCACCATCGGACTTTTTGGACTGATGCTCTTTACGGTTAAGCGGCGAACAAAAGAAATTGGTGTACGAAAGGTGCTGGGAAGTTCAGTGGGCGCTATTTATTGGCAACTTTCGTCTGAAGTGATTGGTCTGCTTGGATTTGCAGTCTTGATCGGTTGTCCGGCAGTTTTGCTCATCTACAAAACCATGCCCGGAGCCTATAAGGAACCACTTACCGCTACCGTTTTCATCATTGGAATTATCCTGATCGCCATAATTGCCCAGTTCACCATTTGTTACCACGTGATGAAAATTGCAATGAGAAACCCGGTGGAAGCCTTGAGGTATGAATAAAAAAAACCCTCTAACTCCTCCGAAGGGGGAGAATCGGGAGCAACAGTCAATTACAGAGATTCGAAAATAGAACAATGATAGAAACTAGAAAAATCAGAAAACAATGGTAAAACTTTTAAAACTTGCATTTCGCCGCTTGTTCCGAAAAGGGGAACACACTGCCACACGGATTATATCGCTGACTGCAGGACTGGCATTCGGTCTTTTGCTGCTGTCGGAAGTTCTTTATAATTACAGTTTCGATAGCTTTTATCCCGATACCAACCGTATTTATGTGGTACACGAGAATTTTAGAAGAGACAAATCTTTGGATAAGATGGATAGTTCTCCAAGGGTAAGTGGAGCCATCGCCCCCGGTTTAAAGGCTGATGTTCCTGGCATTGAAGCGGCAACAAGGCTTAATAACATCGGTTCGTCTGTTTTTTATACCGAAGACAAGAAAAGTTACCAGGCACAATTTTCACTGGCCGACGAAAACCTGTTCGATGTGCTTCCGGTACCATTGATTAGCGGGAATCCGAAAGAGATACTGAAAAGCCCGATGGCCTGCATGGTTTCCAGTAAGATTGCCGAAGAAATAGGCGGCGATGTCACCGGAAAAGTAATCGAGATAAAAAGATATCCGGGTAAAAAAATAACGATTGCCGGGGTTTTTGCAGAATTGCCCGAAAATACCAACTACAAATATGACATACTTATTTCGATGGTTTCCACCGGGCAGTTTTTCTCGTGGGACGGCTCCACTAACTGGTTGGGCAACGACCGTTATTATGCTGCTGTAAAACTTTCACCCGGAGTAAGCCCTGAAAGCCTGGCACCTGCTGTTCGCCAAATGCAGGTTAAACATCAGGAGATTGAAAGAATAGAACAGCAGCAAGGAGGAATGGTTCTGAAATACTCTTTTATACCCATAAGAAAATTATACTCCGATGGTGTAAAAGATATGATTATCATCCTTACAACCATAGCTTTTGCGGTCCTGTTTGTATCGTTTATGAATTACATACTACTGACACTGAGCGCCCTGATAAAAAGGGCTAAAAGCTCGGCCATCCACAAGACCTGTGGCGCGGAAGCCAAAAACCTGCAATTGCTTATTCTTTCCGAAACGGTCCTTTTGTTTCTTATTTCACTGGTTGGCGCACTGCTGTTAATCTTAATCCTCAGGCCGGTGGCCGAAGTACAATTGGGGCATAAACTTATTTCTGTTTTCAATGCCCATGTGTTATGGCCATTGTTTTTCCTTATCATTCTATTGGTAATATTAACCAGCTACCTGCCGGGGCGGTTCTTTTCACGCATTCCAGTGGCAACAGCGTTTCGCGATTATCAGCAAAAGAAGAACAAGTGGAAATTGGTATTGCTTTCGTTCCAGTTTGTTGGCGCTTCTTTTATACTCACTATTTTGGTTATTGTTAGTATGCAATATAACAGCCTGATAACTGCCGACCACGGGTATCGGACCAAAGGTGTTTACTTTGGCGCTACAGGCGGAATGGAAGCCAGTAAAATCTCCGTATTGCTAAATGAATTGCGGGCTGTACCTGAAATTGAAAAAGTAGGTTTAGGGCATGGATTACCGATAGAAGGAGCTGCAGGTAATAATATTCATTCAGATGACGGGGAAAAGGAATTGTTCAACATTGCCGATTTTTATTTTATTGATGAAAATTATTTGTCGATCCTGGACATTCCCGTTTTTGAAGGAGATAGTTTTTCGCAACAGAATTCCGTGGTTAACGACTTGCTCATCAGCAAAAGAGGCGCTGAAAAGCTAAAGGTGTTTAACGGATGGAAAAATGTTGTGGGCAAACAAGTCGATATTAGTGAACATGGAAAATCGACTATCCGCGGTGTTTTTCCCGATTTTATTGTCAATACCATTACCAATCCCAATTCACGGCCTTCGGTTTTCTATTATTACCCTGCTGAAAAGTTCGAACAGGTAAGGGCCGAACGTTCATCGTTCCCGTTTTATGTCCTGATAAAAACCAACGAAACCTCGGAAGCTGGCATGTTGAAAAAGATTACAGAGATTTTCAATCGGTTTTTGCCCTATCAGGATGCCGTGGTAAAAAGTTTGGAGATGGAACAAAAAGCAAGTTACCAATCGGAACATGGGTTCAGAAATGCCATGATGGCCGGGAATGCCATTATCCTGATCATTACTGTCATTGGCTTGTTGGGTTACACTTCAAACGAAGCAGCACGTCGCCGTAAAGAACTTGCTATCAGACGTATCAGTGGTGCAACATTGTCAGATATCCTTCGTGTTTTTATTCTCGACCTTGAATTCATTGCCGTCCCCGCAGTACTCCTGGGATTAGCAGGAGCTTGGCTGACAGTTAGCAAATGGATGCAGAATTTCGCAACAAAAATTCCGCTTCACTGGGGGATATTTATGGTATGCAGCCTATTCATATTATTGCTGGTAGCCTTGATCGCGGCTTATAATTACACGCGCACTGCCAACCGTAACCCAGTGGAAGCGTTGCGTTATGAATAGCGAAATGCATAAAGAAAGGTAATGGGTAAATGACCGAAGAGATTGAATTACTGTGAATAGAAACATCAAAGTCAGTCATTAAATCAAAAACATCAAAGTTCAAGACACTATGATCTACTTAACCAACATCGACAAGTATTACGATTCGAAATTCCAGCGGACTTTTGTGCTGAAAGCTGTTAACTTGGAAGTAAAAGAAGGCGAATTCCTGAGCATCATGGGCCCCAGCGGCTCTGGTAAGTCAACCTTACTCAATATCATCGGCCTGCTCGATGCCCCTTCTGCCGGAGAATATTCGCTTTACGACAAATCGGTTCTCGACCTGAAAGAAAAAGCCAAGGTTGAATATCACCGCAATTTTATAGGCTTCATTTTTCAGGCCTATCACCTGATTGAGGAAATGACCGTGTACGAAAACATCGAAACTCCGCTGATTTACAAAGGGGTAAAAGGCCGCGACCGTCAGGCGATGGTGGCCGACCTGCTCGACCGTTTCAACATGGTGGCCAAAAAAGACCTGTTCCCGCAGCAACTTTCCGGAGGGCAACAGCAATTGGTGGGTATTGCCCGTGCCATCATCGGCAAACCCAAACTACTGCTGGCCGACGAACCCACCGGAAACCTGCACACAACTCAGGGAGAAATGATCATGGAGGTTCTTCGGGAACTAAACAACGAAGGAATGACCATCATTCAGGTGACTCACAACGAAAAATTTGCCGAATACGGGAAAAGGATTATTCGATTGGAAGATGGTATTATCAGGAAAGATGTGATAAAAGCCTCTCCCCAACCCTCTCCAATGGAGAGAGAGAAGGAAAGCAAAGTGATGATGGTAGAGAGCGGAGAGCCAAATGTTAGGATAGTCTGAATAAGGATTTAAGAATGGAAGGAAGAACAGAGTTATTCCTGAAAATCTTTTAATCCGGCGCATCCTGATTCGGCTAATTGGAAGAATATTAACAAAAACAAACCTGGTCATGCAAAACATTTTTAAATCAACCTACCGGAATTTCGTACGGAAACCGGCAACCAACCTGATTAACCTGTTGGGCTTATCCATTAGTTTGACATTGGTAATTGTCCTTTCTGTTTATTGTTATAGTGAGCTTAATACTGACGCACATCAAAAAAACGGAAACAGGGTTTATTTATATGGATTGGAAGACCATGTCTATACACCGGGTATCCTTAAAGAACATATTGATATGAAAGTTCCCTGGGTAGAATCTACCGTCCGGATTAGCGGAACATGGGAAGCTCCTGTGTTTCAGTCTGAAAACAAAGAACCTATCACCTCAGACCTGATCTTTGCAGATGAAGATTTCTTCCGGCTTTTTACTTACAATTTTATTGAAGGAAACGCTGAAACTGCCCTGAAAGAACCAATGTCTGTTGTGATCACCAAATCATTGTCGCACAAACTTTTTGGAAATGAGGTGGCTCTTGGAAAGACGATAAAACTGAACAACAACAAAAGCATTACTGTAAGTGCAGTTCTTGAGGAACCAAACAATAACTCTTGTCTTACTTTTAGCGCAGTAACAAATACTGCAACCAGAAAAATAGTTCAGGAGAACGAGGGTGAATATACACAGTGGGGATGGTGTGATTTCCAGACATTTTTGCTTTTAAAAAAAGGGGTTGATTCTGGCGAGACTGAAAAAGCCATTCTTTCTCTTTTCCCTGAAGAAAACCGGAAAGAATACATGAGTACAAAACTGACCCCATTAAAAAAAATCTACTTTTCAAAATTTTCACTTTTCGGGAGCACCTATCTTCTAACCGGCGACCTGAAAAAAATTCAGATACTGATCCTCATAGCCTTGCTTGTACTGATGATTGCCCTCGTAAATTTTGTTAATATTTCTTCATCGCAATGGATGGACAAAATCAAACAAACCGGGGTATTGAAGGTTATTGGTGCAAGCCGGTTAATTATCCTTAAAAATGTGCTTTTCGAAGCTTTTATCTTGTTTTTGATATCGCTTTTTATTGCGATAATAATAGTTCGAACCTTATTTCCTTTTATCAGTAATTATACAGGCATTCACTTCAATCCACAATTGATATATATGCCTTCATTCCTGTTGATGGCTGTTGCCTGTACTTTTATTCTCAGCCTGATATTCAGTTTAATTCCAGCTTTGCGCATCTCATCGTCAAAAGCTGTTGATAATCTGAAAAAGGCAGTTGATCAGCGACCATCCAACTCTGTTCTCAGGGGAGTTCTTGTAACCACGCAATTTATCATCGCCATTGTATTAATTGCTTTTACAATATTGGTACAAAAGCAGGTCAACTTTGGTTGCAGTAATCTTGGATTTAACCAGAATAATATCATAAGTATTAAGCTGACAGAGCAGCTAAACCAAAAGAAAGGCGTCTTTAAAAACCTACTTGAAGAAATCTCAACCGTAAAGAAGATTTCATTCTCTCAGTTTTATCCCGGTAATACCAATCAATCCAGGGAAACCCAGTTAACCCTGAATGGAGAAAATAAAAAAATCAGTTTTGACCTTTTAAGCGCCGATGCAGAATTCTTTGAAATGTTAGGGCTTCAATTGGTTTCGGGGCAGTTGTATTCCGGTAATCTTTCATCCGATAAAAAGAAAATTGTTGTGAATGAAGCATTTCTTCGCGAAAATAAGATAAGCAATCCTTTGGGAGGGACAGTTACAATGGGTTCCAGTTACGAGATTGTTGGAGTCATAAAAGATTTTCACTACAAACCAGTCAATCAGCCTATTATTTCGCTCGCAATTAGAAATGATTCTTATGCTTCATATTGTCTTTTAAATATTCAGACAAGCGATTTTAAATCCCTATCAGTAACTTTAGATAATATTAAAAAAATAACCGCCGACCTCTCCCCTTCTTTCCCGGTCGAGATCAGCTTCATGGATCAGGCGGTTGAAAAAATGTACCAATCGGAACTTCAGTTTCGCCGTACTTTCTCGCTGTTTGCAGGTTGTGCCATTGTGATTTGTTGTTTGGGCATTTTAGCCATGTCGTTATTTGCCTGCCAACGCCGCATCAAAGAGATTGGAGTCCGCAAAGTAAATGGCGCAAGGGTTTCGGAAGTGATGATCCTACTCGACCGCGATTTTGTAAAGTGGGTGGCTATTGCCTTTGTAATTGCAACACCCATAGCGTATTTTGCTATGAATAAATGGCTCGAAAACTTTGCCTACAAAACCTCGCTAAGCTGGTGGATTTTTGCACTGGCCGGTTTGTTGGCATTGGGAATTGCGCTACTGACCGTTAGTTGGCAAAGCTGGAAAGCGGCCACGAGGAATCCGGTGGAGGCGTTGAGGTATGAGTAATTTAAGAACTATTATCCGAATAGAAAAAATAATTAAGAAATTGACAATATGCCATTATCATGATCACTAATAAAATTTTTTATCGTCTGGAAGTTTTTGTTTAACAATTCGCTTATAACTTTTGTCGAACAATTGCCCCTTCGCAACCAGATTACTTTAGGAGGAAAGCCAAAATATGAAACCAGATTGTTAAAATCACTGTCTTTGGTAACAATTGTAAAACCTTCTTTTTTGGCAAATTTCCAAATATTTAAGTCATCGGTGGAATCCATGCCTAAATCCTGTAAATGCCTTGAATCATTGAAGGAATCTACAAGTTTTGGGGACAGGTTTTGGTCAAACAGCAGTTTCATCAGGCGCAGAGTTCAATCTTTTCTTTGTTTGCAGCGTAACTCAGACATGCCAGGATATCTTCTCTTTCAAGATATGGGAAATCATCAAGAATTTCTTCTATGGTCATTCCTGAAGCCAGATACTCCAATACATCGTACACAGTTATGCGAAGTCCCCTTATACAGGGTTTCCCGCTGCGTTTTCCTGGTTCAATGGTAATTCTTTCTATTAATAACATGAGGAAAAAGTTTATAAACAAAAATACAAAAAATACAGTAATAATTTCAGGATATATTATTCAAGGAATCAGGTAGAGGCGCTGAAATGAAAAAGACATTAACATCGAAATCAGCAGAACAGTCAAATGATACTATTTTTTCCAGACTTCATACCTTGAAGAAATACTTACTCATTGGAAATAACATCAATGATAATCGTCCGGTTATAAAAGCCTTCCGGCTGATTTGAATTTCTAAATGGAGCTAAAACCAGATCATTTCCCAATGTGTAAACTTCAAATTGAACATCTTGCCTCCCGGTTTTAGCCAATGCATTTTCAATAATAGTTTTGGCATCATTGGCACGGTTTAAAAACAATTTCAATTCGTAATCTCTTGCATCGGGATTTTCAGTATGCCCGTATATAGCAACGGTTGCGTTTATCGGAATATTCGGTGAAACAACATTAGTTAAATACCGGTTGAAAATGTTGATTGCCTTCGAATTGTTGTGTTCATATAAGAAACTAAACCTCACGGCCCTATCAGTTGCAGGCGGGGTCAGGAGTACCAGGTATGCTGTCGTATCCTTTTTTACAGTTTCTCCGCTCATCAATTTACCAATCATCATGATTTTATATTTGCCATAAGTGCGATCACCTAAAATAGATTTTCCAGGAATACTGACCAGTTCTTTGGTGTATGGTCCAAAATTTTGCTCATTTCCCTGATCGTCTGTAATTTTCAGTATCCATGAAGAGAAAACTTCATTTGCTCCTTCAGTTTTGAAAGTAACATAACTGAAAGCATTGGTTTCCTGCACCATATTCAATTTCAAAGGTTTCAGGGGAACACCACTCCCACCCCTGAATTCCATCTGTAGGTTTCGGGATTTACTCTCGATTAGCACCTGGCGATTTCCTTCCTGAAGCAAACCAATTNNCGAAGCATCAATTCCATAAACGCCAACCAGAAATAATTTTATTGCCTCTGCCATTTGCTGTCCATCCTTCGCTCCATGCTCCGAAGAACCTATCAAAGTGATTGCGTTCGATGGATTTTTTACCATCCGGTCACCAAGAATGTTCAAAAAATTGTCATGCACAATCGTTCGCCGGAAAGAACTGTCGGAAAGATTTAAAAGTGGTGATAATGCAACCCTGTCCTCTTTGAGTTCCTTTTCCTGATCATTACCTGGCTTAATGCCAATATTTGGTATTTCAGATGATTTTAAATTGAAATAGATAGATTTCCGAAGTGGAAATACTTCCTCAACAGATGGTTCGGCCGGGATATTTCCTGAATCGTTCAATAAAAATCTGGTTTCAGGTTCAACTGCAATAACTACAGGTACTTCAACCTGCTCAGGAATGGTTATTTGATGGCTTCTCCCAAATTTTAAGGCAATACCGGCTCTCAATGTGGTTAAGTTCCACGATTCTATCGAACGTGGATTTTGACCAAAATAAGGATGGAAGGACACAAAAGGAGCAAGAATAACCTGAGTTTTATTGTTTTTAGCTGTTAGTGAAAGATCGTATCCTGCCCCAATTTGCATAGAAACCAGTGATTTTTTCATGTTGCTGAAATTCCCACCTGTTTGCCCGTAAGTGAAACGGTTATCAATGTTTAAAGCAAACCGGGGTCCGGAAAACAAATATAAAGGCGACCTGAAAAGATTAAGGCGTAAGCTTGGTTCTACAGTAATATAAGCCAGCTTAGTAGAGAATGCTTTATCGAACGAACCTTTCCGGCTTTCATATCCTGCGTTTAAAATGAAGCCTAATTTTGAATCAGGACGATGAAACTCCAAAACCGGGAAAGCAAAAAGCCCAATCCCTTTTCTGTTTTGGTAAGCCGCTGAAATGGTTAACTCTGAATTTACAACCTGAGTAGAACCGTGGTACAGATTTAAATTAGCGCCTCCTGACGTACCCAACCACCAGGATGATTTTTTAAACATGCTATCCTGTGCCAGAACTGACGATTGAATACCTGCAAAAACCAATGCACCAATGAAAAGATTTTTTATGACCAGGCTGTAGAACCGCTCAAAACAAAATCCATTTTGGTAATTTATTATAGATTTCATTGTGTTGTATGTTTATGTTCGATTTTAAATGCACAACCACCGTTAAGCATTTCATCTTGAATTTTTAGTGAAACAAGCATGTTCGTTAAACACAAACAACAGTGAATTGGAACAAAGCGGAAATCCGCGAAGTGAATATCTCACATGCGAGTTCCATCCGGCAATTAAAAAACAAATTAGATTCGGATGAAATAGTAGAATTCGTTGGTCAAATTTATTTTGCCAAGATAGCAGTAGTTTTTGATTATAAAAGCAATTAGTGTATAAAGTCGGTTGGCAATAAAACAAAAAATAAAAATAATTGAACATTGGAGCCTGGTTATTCTCCTTCAACCACTCCCTCAATCTTTTCCTTCTTTCCGGAGTTCGGCATTGTATAATTCGGTGGCGAGCTTCAGTTGTTGGTCTCGAAGCCTCTGAAGGTGAATCGCGTAAATTACTTCTATATAGCGCGATTTTACACCGGCTTTTACTTTACTTTCCTCTTCCTGAATGCTGAACTCCATCGCTTTTTCTCCTTCCTTCAGGGCTTTTAAACGGTAGGAAGTGGTCAAAGGAAAGTCAACCGATTGGGAAAGTTCGAAGCGTTGTTCCTGAAAAGGATCGGCGGATTTGTTGTTAACACCATCTTTCAAGTAACTGATTTCAGGAGAAGAAATACCGGTTTGGGTGCGCCATTCATTCTTTTTCAGTTTAATACATGTAGTTTAAACTTTTCAGGAATATTGGCAGCAAAGAATACCCAAATGAATTTGATCGGGCAAATCGTATATCTTTGCGCCTTCAAAAAAAACAGGTTAGAATGATTTCAGTTGACGGACTTACGGTGGAGTTTGGCGGATCGGCGCTTTTCTCGGATATCTCATTTGTGATAAACGAAAAGGACCGCATTGCTTTGATGGGGAAAAATGGGGCAGGAAAATCAACCCTTTTAAAAGTGATTGCGGGCGAACGAACAGCAAACAAAGGAAGGATTTCGGCTCCCAAAGATGCAGTTATTGCTTATCTGCCGCAACACCTCTTGACCGAAGACAACCGTACTGTTTTTGAAGAGGCTTCGCAGGCTTTTGCCCGCATATTTGAAATGGAACGCGAGATTGCCTCTTTGAACGAAGAATTGGCAACACGTACCGATTACGAATCAGATTACTACTCCGATCTGATTGAACGGGTTTCGACCCTAAGCGAAAAATATTATTCGGTTGAAGAAATTAATTTTGACGCAGAAGTAGAAAAGATTCTCTTCGGGCTAGGTTTTCTCCGTGAAGATTTTACCCGGCCAACCAGCGAATTCAGCGGCGGCTGGCGAATGCGTATCGAACTTGCCAAAATACTTCTGCAAAAGCCTGACCTGATTTTGCTCGATGAACCGACCAACCACATGGACATCGAATCTATTCAATGGCTCGAAGAATTCCTTATCAACAGCGCCAAAGCGGTGATTGTCATTTCGCATGACCGGGCATTTATAGATAACATCACCAACCGGACTATTGAAGTAACCATGGGCCGTATTTACGACTATAAGGTAAATTACTCGCATTACCTTGAACTCCGCCGCGAACGCCGCGAACAGCAGCAAAAAGCATTCGACGAGCAGCAAAAAATGATTGCCGAAACCACCGAATTTATCGAGCGTTTCAAAGGAACTTACTCCAAAACATTGCAGGTCGGATCACGTGTAAAAATGCTAGATAAGCTCGAACTGGTTGAGATTGATGAGGTTGATTCTTCAGCTCTCAGGCTTAAATTCCCTCCTTCGCCCCGCTCCGGAAATTACCCGGTTATTCTGGAAGAAGTGAGTAAAAGTTACGGCGATCATCTGGTGTTTAAGAATGCCTCACTCACCATTTCACGAGGCGAAAAGGTTGCATTTGTGGGCAAAAACGGCGAGGGAAAATCAACTTTGGTGAAAGCCATGATGGGAGAAATTGATTACGAAGGAAAACTGACTCTGGGACATAATACCATGGTTGGTTATTTTGCGCAGAACCAGGCTTCGCTCCTGAATGAAGACCTGACCGTGTTTCAAACCATCGACGATGTTGCGGTAGGCGATATACGCACCAAAATTAAAGATCTTCTTGGGGCATTCATGTTCGGTGGCGACAACATCACCAAAAAGGTAAAGGTTCTTTCAGGAGGCGAGCGTACCCGGCTAGCCATGGTCAAGCTTTTGCTCGAACCGGTGAACCTGCTGATTTTAGATGAGCCCACCAATCACCTTGATATGCGTACCAAAGACATCCTGAAAAGCGCCCTCCAGGATTTCGACGGAACATTGATTCTGGTTTCACACGACCGTGATTTTTTAGACGGACTGGCTGAAAAAGTTTTCGAATTCGGGAACAAACAAATAAAAGAACATTTGTACGATATCAAAGGATTCCTTCAGAAGAAAAAGCTTGACAACCTGCGCGAGATTGAGCGAACAGGGAGGAAATAATCAGTGATCAGTAATCAGTCGCAGTTTACAGAAAAAACTGTTACGCGTTACGAGATGCGGGTTTCGTGTGTGTGTTAACCTCGAAACCCGCAACAAAAAAATCAGTCCTTCTGTAAATCAGTTCTTCCCCAACATGGGAAAAATTCTCCTTATTTCTGCTTCATCAGGATAGCTGCCATATTCACAAATCTCGAACGCTTCAGCATATTTTGCCTGATTTCCTTCTTCTCCATACCATTTATATAATCCGGCTTTCATCTCTTTTGTGATGCTTCCGTATCTCTTTCCTGCCAGCCATTTCAGACGGTCTGATTCAGTTTTTGGAACACTTTCCAATTGGCCGGCCAACCATGGCAACCATTCAAAAAACTGAGATTGGTGAGCTGATGCGGCATACATCTTTTGTTCGAAAACATCTGAAATGTCAACAACGATATCAGGAGTAAATGGATTTGGTTTTTTAAACCGGTCTTCGGAGTACAAAAAAACCGGGTTCTTCTTTAGTGCCGGGGTTTCGGGTGCAATATTTGGTACTATAACCAAAAATGCCGCATCCTGCAAGGCAATGGCAGTATTCCGGTGATCGGGATGATAGTCGTATGGCCGGTGACCGATTACCACATCGGCCTTCCATTCCCTGATTGCCCGTATAAGCTGTAACCGAAGGTTTAAATCAGGCATAAGCAACCCGTCGTGATTGTCGAGTACTTTATAGGTAACTCCGAAACGTTTACCGGCCTCTTCGGCTTCTGCCTTTCTGATTTTGGCCAGAACTTCTCCGCCCTTGTTAAAATGACCCGCATCGCCATTGGTAGCCGAAACAAATAATACACGGTGCCCCAATTTTGCAAACAGGATGGCTGTCCCTCCTGCATCAAGGTCACAATCATCGGGATGTGCCCCGATAACCACCACATTGATCTTTTGATTCTGTGCAAAAACTGGATTTAGAAAAATCAGCAGTAATCCGACAATGATGATAATTTTTAACATGGTATTTTTTTCAAAGGTTACAAATTCATTATTTCAATTTTCCGTCATAATTATTACCCACACCAAACAGGATAGAGCCCCTATCAATCGCTACGCTCCAAGATCCCATCTCCTGAAATACAATCCCTGACGAACAATGGGTAAAGTTTTAAATTCAATTTCCTTCATTTCTGCTTCGCAAAGAGGCGAAAATTCGGAAGCAATTTTTACATCTTCTTCAATCTGAGCCACATTATCAACTCCGATAATGGTGGTACTCACCGGCAAACTCATGTTGTAGCTTAATGCTTCTTTGATCGTAATGGTTCCCGGTTTTGGAGTTCTCAAACGTTCGGGTTGTTCTTCCAGTGGTGGTGGGGTCCAGGTCGAAATCATCCGTCCGCGTGTGGCGACTTTCATTCCAATAATTGCAATTCCCCGTTTCTGAGCTTCAGGAAGCAAATAATTGATAAAGCTCAGGTAATGAATGTCGGCTGCATTAACTGCTAAAAGGATTGAGTCGAAAGGATATCGTTTTATAGCTTCCAAAAGCACCAGAGGTTCGAAATGCCCGGTAATTCCGATATTACGAACCATGCCTTCTGCCTTTGCTTTTTCCATGGCTTTAATTGCACCATCGCCTGCAAAAATCTGGTTCAGTTGATCCATGGTTTGTACATTGTGCAATTGCCAGGTATCGAGGTGATCAGTTTGCAGGTTTTTCAGACTTTCTTCCAATAATTTCATCGAACCAGTATAAGTACGGTCATGCGTTTTTGAGGCAAGCCAAACTTCGTTGCGTCGGGTTTTCATCACCCTGCCAATATTTAACTGGCTGATTCCTCCTCCATACGAAGCGGCAGTATCAATATAATTCACCCCCAGATCAATGGCCCGGTTAATGATTTTCTCGGATTCTGCTTCGGTTCCCTTCATTTCGAGGGTAGCTTGTCCTCCGAGGCTCAGGATTCCCACCTTGTACCCGGTCTTCCCAAACGAACGGGTTGGCATGGCGCTGTAAGTCCGCTCATTAAAGGGATGTTGATCGTTCTTTTTTACAGGAACAGGATTATTGCCGTTTTCGGAAGCGAATGAATTTCCGACAGTTACCGCGGCTGCTGCAGCCAGACTGGTACCCAGAAAATTCCTGCGGTTAATGTTTTTCTTTTCCATTACTTAATTTTTAAAGTTCTGACACGAAAGGTTTAGACACAGTCAATTGGCTTAATTGGATACGTAAAGTCAAATATACTTATTTTTATTTCATTCCTGATTTATTTGTCTTTGCCGGTAAAAAGTCTATTTCATCAAAGCATTTTTAATGCGAAGCGATGCTTCCTGAATGACAGACCGTGGACACCCGATATTCATGCGCATATAACCACTTCCCTGCCTGCCAAATTGAACGCCCCGGTTCAATCCAACGCCACCGTCTATCAGTTTTTTGTTGAGCATTTCATCAGTAAGTCGCAAAGCAGAAAAATCGATCCAGATTAAATAAGTAGATTCAGGGCGCATCACTTTTACCTCAGGAAGGTTTTCCTGAAAAAACTGCTCCAGCCATGCATAATTTTCCTGAAGGTATTGAAGTAATTGTGTCAGCCATTCATCGCCATGTGTGTAGGCAGCTTCGAGCGCGACCGTGCCAAAGATATTTCCCATGTGCAGGTGCGGAAGCCGCATTACCCTCTCATAAGCAACAAAGTGCCTTCTGTTCGGAATGACCAGAAACGAAGTGGTTAAACCTGCCGTATTGAAAGTTTTACTGGGGGCCATGCAAATAACGCTGTTTTGGGCAATCTCTTCAGAAATTCCGGCCAGTGGTGTATGCCGGTAACCATCAAAAATCAAATCAGAATGAATTTCGTCTGAAATAATCAGAATTTTATTTTCCAGACAGATTTGCGCAAGTGCAGAAAGTTCCTTCGTATTCCACGCCATTCCTCCCGGATTGTGGGGATTACTAAGCAGCAACAACCTGGTTGATGGCTTAATTTTGCTTTTCAAATCTTCCAGATCAAAATAATATCGTCCGTTTTCAAGCCGAAGTGGGTTTTCGATCATCACCCGGCCAGTCCCTTTTACCGAATCAAAAAACGGGAAATAGACTGGTGGCTGCACAATCACTCCATCACCGGGTTTTGACAAAGCCTCGATGGCCAAAGTTAACCCGGCAACAACTCCGGGACTGAAAGAAATCCATTCAGGCCTGATTTCCCAATTATACCGGCGTTTTAACCAGTTTACGATGGATTGATGATACGAATCGGCCCGCAATGTATATCCGTAAATTTCGTGCTCCGCCCGCTTTTTTATGGCATCTACAATAAAATCAGGAGTTCTGAAATCCATGTCGGCCACCCAAAGGGGCAGCAGGTCTGCATTTCCGAAGAACATTTTACGCCCATCATACTTGACGCAATTCGTATTGGTCCGGTCAATCAGTTCGTCAAAATTATAAGTTTTCATATGCAGAATTTACGATTGAATAATTTACGATTTACAATTAAAACCTTCGACTGCGCTTTTTTAAGTCCCTTTGGAGGGGATTTAGGAGAGGCTAATCTTTTTTAGATAATTCAATCCGTTTTCCTGTTCCACTTTCAAGATAAAATCGAAACGGTTCAGCGAAAGGCAAAGGTCAAAATCGGCTGAAGGCGCCCATTTCTGTTTTTCAGGAGCAAAAAACCTGGCTCCGTCACCATCCCTGATTTTTTCAACTATGGCCGGAAAATCATTGGTTTTACCTTCGAGTTCATTTTTAATATATTCGCCCAAAAGAGTGTCTTCATCAGTAGGATACTGGCAACTGTAGCCCATGCAAACCAGCGAAACCCTGTCCGGATTTTGTTTTCGTATATAATTAATAATAGCCTGGGCATTCACAAAGCTTCCGGTAATTATTTCATCAGCTTCTTTTGCATTGGCGATTCCCTGTGTTCCGGAACTGGTGGTGTGAACCATCGTTTTCCCGCTTAGGTTAGCGTTTAATAGTTGTGAAGGAGAATTCCCAAAGTCGAATCCATCAGGTTTTTGTTCATTACGTTCGCCAACCAGTATATAATCAGGGTTTTGTTGTTTAAGCCGATACGCTTTTTCAAGGTCGCCAACCGGATAAATCCGCTGTACACCATTCCCAAACGCATAGCAGGCTGTCGAAAAAGCCCTGAAAACATCAATAATTACCGTCAGTCCTTTCGCTTTTTTGGCTCCTTCAAGCAATTGTAGTATTTCTATTTCCATTTGGAATTGTAGTTGGATTTTTAGATGATAATTTCGCCCCGAACAAAAATCAGTTTTCAAAAGTAACATTGTTGTTTACAATTGAAGCATTTGCAAACACTTTAATTGGTAACATTAAACTTGAGCCCACTCTGATAAGTCTTTTTCTGCCACGAAGACACAAAGTCACGAAGGGTTCACTAAGAATATATAACAGATATTCAATACTTTGTGCAACTTAGTGTTTTGGAGTCTTAGTGGCATTTTAAATTTTTTGACTTTTCAGAGTAGGCTCAAACTTAAAATACAACATCCTTCAGTGAACTTCTGAAAAAGTTGTTGATATAATTTCAAGCCGAAATTAAAATTAAATTTGCAGCTCAATTATTCAGAAAAACATGAGAAGAGATGAAGTTGAAATTATGGCTCCGGTTGGTTCTTACGAATCGCTGATGGCAGCCATTCAGGCAGGTGCAGGTTCGGTGTATTTTGGTGTGGAGCATCTGAACATGCGTGCCCGTTCGTCGAACAATTTTACCATTGAAGATTTAAAAAAAATTACCGGAATTGCACATTCAAAGGGAGTTAAAACCTATCTGACCGTTAATGTGGTGGTTTTCGATACTGAACTCGATCAACTACACAGTATTATAGATGCAGCAAAAGAAGCGGGCATCTCTGCAATCATTGCTTCCGATATCTCAGTGATTATGTATGCCCGGCAAGTGGATGTTGAAGTTCATATTTCAACGCAGGTAAATATCACCAACATTGAGGCAGTCCGGTTTTACGCACAATTTGCTGATGTGGTCGTTCTGGCCCGTGAAATGAATATTGGCCGTATCTGGGAAATCTCGAAACAAATCAGGGAACAGCATATTTGCGGTCCTTACGGAGAACTTGTCCGGCTCGAAATGTTTGTGCATGGCGCACTGTGCATGGCTGTTTCAGGGAAATGCTATTTGAGCCTGCACGAAATGAACTCTTCGGCCAACCGTGGCAGCTGCATGCAATCGTGCCGCCGGGCTTATATCGTAACTGATAAGGAAACCGGGGCAGAACTGGAAGTGGACAACGAATACATTATGTCGCCCAAAGATTTGAAAACCATTCATTTTCTGAATAAATTACTCGATGCCGGAGTTTCAATCCTGAAAATCGAAGGAAGGGCGCGTTCTCCCGAATACGTTTATACAGTGGTCGAATGTTACCGCGAAGCGGTTGATGCCTATTTTGAAGATCGTTTCACGGACGAAAAAATATCGGATTGGGATCTCAGGCTGGCATCTGTTTTCAACCGCGGATTTTGGGACGGATATTACCTAGGTCAGCGCCTTGGCGAATGGAGTGGCAATTACGGATCGCTGGCAACGCACCGGAAAGTTTATGTTGGCAAAGGCCTGAATTACTTTTCGAACCTGAAGGTTGCTGAATTTAAGCTTGAAACCGGACCACTCAAAGTAGGCGACGAAATTTATATAACCGGCCCAACAACAGGGTTGGTAAAAACGGTCGTTTCCGAAATTCAGGTTGATCAACAATCGGTTGAGGAAGCTCCGAAAGGATCGTACATTTCCATTCCGGTTGATACCAAAATCCGCAAGTCGGACAAGCTGTATAAAATTGTAGATGCTTCGGAAGTGAACCAGCAGTAAATTAATAAAAAAGATTTATTGCCAGACAAGTATTATTTGCAACTAATAATAGTTACATTGTGCATCACAAATACTAATGAATGGGAACATTAAAATATAAAGGATATTCAGGAACGGTAGAGTATAGTGAAGAGGATAACTGTCTGTTCGGTAAAGTAATAGGCATGAATAAGAATAATATAACCTACGAAGGAAGAACTGTGGAGGAAATGAAAGCTGACTTTGAGTCTGGCATTGACTTATACCTTGAAAGTTGCAAAGAGCGTGGTGTAAAACCTCAAAAACCGTACAGCGGATCACTAAATATCCGGATTCCATCCGAGACACACAGTCAATTGGCGCTAAAAGCACAAATGACCGGTCGTTCGATCAATGCCATTATTAAAGATCTGTTAACAAGTCAACAAAACCTGTCAAACGCCTAATCTATCAAGTTACTCTTTGGGCCACGGAATTAACCAACGACATGGATAATCTGATGCTATAGAGTTAATCAATACTCGTATGCGAAAAGTTATTGTTATTTCAGGAATTGTCATTTTGGTTGCGGCCGCAGCTTTTTTAGGCATTAAATATTTTCCTTCAGGAGCTGACCAGCCTGTCATCCAGACTTTCTCGACCAAACAAAATCCTGCATTCATGGCAGTTCCGCAAAAAAGCCCACTGATCATTGAAGTGAAGAATCAGGATGGACTTTTCAATTTATTAAAAGGAAATACTCCTGCATTTACAGAATTAAGAAAAATTAAAGAGTTCGAAGATCTTTTTTCAAACATAAACAGCTTCAGGGAATTTGTCAGATCACATAGCGGGATAAGTAATCTTTTAAAAGGAAAATCGGTCATTGTTTCGGTTAATCCGACTGGGAAAAACCAGCTTTCCAACCTCTTCCTGGTTCAGATGAACGATCAGGGCGAAGCAAATTCGGCCGTTCAGACCGTATCACTCGAACTCGGACCGCAATACGCCATCACCAGCAGAAACTACGATACAACACCCATCATTGGAGCAAAGTCAGACAAACACAGTTTCTACTTTGCCTGCATCAACGACATTTTCATGATCAGCGAAGATTTTATTTTGGTTGAGGAGGCAATCCGTCATTCCAATTCTCAGAATCTGTTGAGCAACTATGAATTTACCGAAGTATATAAAACGATTGAAGAAACTGCCCTGGCCAATATTTTCATTAATCATGCCACCATTCATCTGGTCTTGGCGAGGATTGTCTCTCCTGAAATTAAAAAAATAATCAATCAGTTTGCCAGTTATTCAAGCTGGACCAATCTTGATTTATCGGCAGATTTGACCAATTTACAATTGAACGGGTACAGCTTTACCAAAGACTCAAGCGACAATTTTCTAAACATTTTCGATGGTCAGGAAGTGCAGAAAATGACCATTGAGAAAGCCATTCCGGCTAATGCTGCATTTTTTGTCGCGTTAAATCTGAAAAATACAAGTCTTTTCATCGATCAGTATGAGTCGTACCTGAAAGCAAACGACCTGTTTTATCCAAGGGAAATGAACTTGATTGAGTTTAAAAAGAAAACAAATACCGAAGCGGTAAAATTGATCAAAGAAATTGGAGGAACCCAGGTTGCAGGTGTTTACACCAGCATTAACAAATCGAATACCACCCAAAACCGTTTTTTTGTAGTTGAACTATTAAACCAAACGATAGCCAGAGAAAAATTCAGAAAGGCTGTTTCAGAATATGGCAGGTCGAACAAAGTTGCTGATAATACACTTCACTTCGAATATACGATAGAAGGTAAAAAGTCGTTCGACATTTACCGGCTGCCCTTCAGAAATATGGCTGAATCACTTTTTGGACAGGCATTTTCCGGTATTCAGGGCGAGTATTTTGTAGTGTATGAGAAGTTCCTGATCTGGAGCGATAATTTACCCGGACTAAAGAATTATCTGCAAAGTCTTGCGTCAGAAAAGACCATGGCGAACGATTCCATTTACAAGGAATATACACATGACAGGATGTCCAATCCAAACTTTTACCTGTACGCCAAAGTCCCCAAAGTTTTTAGGTTGAAGAACGATTTTCTGAAGCCGGAAATCAGTGCAATGCTTTCTGAAAACGAAGATATCATCCGTAAGTTCAGCACAATTTCCTGGCAGTTTTCGGTTTCTGACAACATGATCAAAAACCAGATCAACCTGAAATATGATCCAAATCTGAAAGAAGAACCACAGGCTGTTTGGCAATTAAAACTCGAAGAACAACTGGCTAAAACGCCCAGGCTGGTTCTAAACCATAAAGATTTGCCGAATCGTGAAGTAATTGTTTGCGATAAACAGAATAACCTGTCGCTCATTAATAAAGAAGGTCTTGTTTTATGGACCATCAAAATTCCGGGTGAGATCGTTTCCGAAATTCACCAGATTGACCTTTATCAAAACAACAAATTCCAATATGTTTTCAATACCAGGTCTCAACTTTATGTGATTGACCGCATGGGAAACAAAGTTGGAAAATTCCCGCTTACGCTCAAATCAATGGCCTCAAATGGTGTATCGGTTGTTGACTACGGAAAAAACAAGGAGTTTCGCTTTTTTATCGCGGGCGAAGACAAAAAGATTTATGCGTTCGACCGCTGGGGCAAACTCGTTCAGAACTGGGTTTTTAAAGGTTCCGAAAGTACGATTACCAAACCAGGTATTCGTATTGAAGTTGCCGACAAAGATTACCTTGTGTTCAGCGACCAGCAAAACACCTATTTTCTTGACAGACAAGGCAAGAGCCGGGATATCCAGGCCGCCCCGTTCAATCGTTCCGGAAACCAGATGTATTTCTTCAATGATGAAAATCCGCGTTTGATTACTACTGATCTTTCGGGGAAAATTCATATTCAGGATTTTACCGGACAAGCCGAAATCAAGGAAATTGGGAAACATGGTGCAGATCATCATTTCGCGGCCTTTGATCTCGACAGGAACGGATCGCCTGAGTACCTTTTTGCCGACGGAAAAAAGCTTTCAGTTTATACTGTTGACGGTATAAAAATGTTTGAACGCTCATTCGATAGTATTATTACCGAAACTCCTTTTGCTTGTTCTTTTGGACCTGAAAATCAAAAAATAGGAATCGTGGCCGGAGGCGAAAACAAGGTTTATTTGCTGGAAAAGAATGGTTCAATAACCAAAGGATTTCCGCTGGAAGGAAACACCGGTTTCATCCTGGGGAAATTTAACGATGCTTCCACCTGGTACAACCTGATTGTTGGCAGCGAAGGGAATACCATAGTGAATTACCGGATTGAATAAATTTCGATAATTTTCATAGCTCACTATAAAGATTATCCGATATTCTATTACGGATGCTGTAATTTTCCCCGATATTCTCTTTTCATCAATGCTGATGCTGGTTTGTTGTCCACAATTTCATTTTTAACCTGGTCCCATTTTACGAGAGATTGCGTATAGTAGGATATCATGGCCAACTGCACCGTTGCTGTTGATTGGAAAGCATCTTCCGGTGTGCAGCTAATCAGGCTTTTATCTTTGTTTCGAACCGCCATCAGGAAATTTTCGACATGTTTTTCCTGCATGTTTTCAGTAGGAATTGAAAACTCTTCCATCTTGCCTTCTTTCCCTGCGTGAAATAACATCAATTTAGAGTCGGCAGCAAAAAGTGAAGCTTTATCACCATGAAATAAGATACAGTTGTTGAACTCTTTATTCGGATCGCCGGGACCCCAAAGCCTGTGCTGCCATAAAACCGGCGCTTTCCGGAAAGCCATATTGGAAGTGAGGGTATCAGGTGTGGTAATCTGGTTTTTCAGTTCCAGAATTCCACCTTGTGTGTAAAATTCAGTGGGCATTGTTTCACCCATGATGCTCCGGATAATGTCAATATGATGTATTCCCCAGTCAACAAGGTGTCCGTTTCCATATTCTTTTTCGAGCCTCCACGATTTATGGCCAATACTCGGCCGGTAATCGAGTTTGGGGGCAGGGCCGCACCATTCGTCCCAATCGAGCGAAGCGGGTGGCAATTGGATTGTGGTATCCTGTGGTACAGGCACATAATTAATTTGTGTGCCGATTTGATGGACATTGCCAATTTGTCCTCCATCAATTATTTCTTTTGCTTTTTTGAAAGCATTGCTTTGGCGGCGCTGAAATCCAATTTGTACCATATTGCCCGCTTTTTGGGCAGCTTTCATCATGGCTAATCCTTCCTGAATGTCGTAGGCAAGCGGTTTTTCACAATAAATATCAAGCCCTTTTTCGCAAGCCGCAATAAACTGGAGGGCATGCCAATGTGGGGGAGTGCCAATAAAAACAGCTTCCAGCCCTTTCATGTCGAGCAGTTCCTGATAATACCTGAAGGTTTTTGGCCGGTTACCCTGAAGTTTGGTGATTTCATCGGCGCTGCTGTTCAGATGGTCGCTGTCAACATCGCAAATGCCGATAACCTCCACTCCGCCAACTTTCAAAGCGGCTTTGGTTATGACCATTCCATACCATCCGGCGCCAATCAAACCAATTTTCAACTTTCTTTCCTGCGGAAATCCTGTAGCGTAAAACGAAGCAGCCATCGCTGCAGAACCAATTGATGCTGTTTTTATAAAATTTCTTCTTTCCATGATAACTATATGGTCGATTGTCTGGTTACTGCGACTGAAAACTGCGACTGAACACTTTTTATCCGGTCAGGCTTCCTTCCATTGTTCGCGCATCAGCTTGACTGCAGCTGGCAAGGTAATTTTCGGATCGCCCACCGAACCACATTCAAAACTGATGTAATCCTGGTAGTTGATTTCCTTCAAACCACGGAATCCGTTGACGTAATTATCGGCTTCGCCATCTTCTCCGGGCATTTTACGCCGCTTGCGACTGGCAATATGGACGTGGTGCAAATAATCGCCTGCCGATAGAAATGCCGCGCGGTCATTGGTTTCTTCCCAGGTCATGTGCCAGAAGTCGCCCATAACAGCAGCTCCGTCACTCTTTACATCCCTGACAATAGCTGCTCCGTCGGCTACCTGCCGGCAAAAATAACATTCTTCGCGATTCAGTGGTTCAAGTAAAATCCGAGTCTTATTTTGAAGTGCATAATCTCCGAGTTCCTTCATTTGTCCGATCAGCAACTCACGGGCCTGTTTGTCGGGCAATGATTTCTGATTATTGAAAGCTGGAACGAAAATAACTCCTGTTGAGCCAAGTTCTCCAGCTGCCCCAATGATTACTTTCAGCGAGTCCATACATTTTTTCTGAATGGCAGGATCGTCGGCAATCAGCCAACCTTCGAAACCGGCACAGATCGCGCTCACTTTCATGTTGCGGTTCTGCAGGGCCAGTTTTATTTCATTCACTCTTTTTTCAAGGCCGGCGCCCCAGATTTCGAGACCAACAATATCTAAAGATTCCATAAAATCAAGCTTTTCGGTCAGGGTTTTGCCTGGGGCAACGCCTTCCTGGCACGAAATTTTTAATTTGGAGGAATTCTGTTTGTTGATTGGAGATTCACCCTTGAACGAAGAAAAAAGGCCGCCTGATGCTGCTAATGCAGCACCAGAAACAGCCGTTCCTAAAAAAGATCTTCTATTGATTGTCATAGTTTCTATACTTCAGCAGCTTCTCCCGGAATTGCAACTGTTGCAGTGCCAACAATTCCAACCGGTCCCATGATGTATGTTTGTGGTCCCAATTTCATGTCAGAGTTCATCATTTCGTCCCAGGTAACTTCTTTACCAGTGTACGATGAAACGCGGCCCATAATGGCTACCATGTTCGAAATGGCAGTTTGTTCGGCTTCGTTAATTGCAATGTTCTGACGGATGCAGGTGACCAGATCAATGTGTTCCTGAACATAAGGACTGGTCTTCACGCTTTTCATTGGTTCCCCTTTATCGTTCAGTGGATAAGCATAAGCGAATTTTTCAGTTCCGGCCAAATCCCAGATTTTATCTTTACAATTGGTTTTTCCCTCAGTACCCATGATAAATTCTGAAACGTTGTTAGCGGTTCCGTTAATCTGACGGCACATGCTGTGCATGTGCATCCCATTTTCGTAAACAAAGTCAACGCTGAAATTATCAAACTGATCACCGGTTACCCGACGCTGGCGAGATCCGAAACCTACCGCTTTTACAGGATGTTTTCCGGTAAACCAGCCAATCACGTCAATGTTGTGAACGTGTTGCTCAACGATATGGTCGCCTGATAACCACAGCCAGTTTACCCAGTCGCGGATCATGTATTCCATTTCAGACCATTCGGCCTTGGGATTCCGGTGCCATAATTTATTTTGGTTCCAGTAACAGTTGGCTGAGGTAATATCGCCAATAGCGCCATTCATGACTTGTTTGTAAACTTCAACATAGTCGAACTGATGACGGCGTTGTGTTCCGGTAACAATTTTCAGGCCCAGTGATTCGGCTTTTTTTGCAGTCGCCATTACCGAGCGGATGCCAACCGGATCAACCGCAACTGGTTTTTCCATGAAAACATGTTTGCGGGCCTGAACGGCTGCCTCGAAATGCAAGGGGCGGAATTGAGGAGGAGTAGCCAGAATAACTACGTCAATACCTGAATTAAGTACTTTTTCGTAGGCATCGAATCCAACAAAAACGTTTTCGTCGGCAACTTCCAGGTTCTTTTCTTTTTTCAGCTTGTCACGGCAGGCTGTAATGTTATCCTGAAAAGTGTCGCCAAGGGCATGAACAATCAGGTTTGGGCCTGCATTCAGGAAGTCGATCATTGCGCCCGAGCCGCGACCGCCGCAACCGATAATACCTACTTTCAGAGGAGCGCCATCGGGCGCCAGTTCTAAAAGCGGAGGTAGATTTAATGCTACATCAGGTTTTTTAGGACCTGAACATGAAGTCAATACGTTAACACCTACGACCCCGACTGCGCTTATTGCTGCAGCATTGGCCAGAAATTTCCTTCTTGAAAAATTTGATTCACTCATGGTTCGTTTAGTTTTATAATGTTGTTTTTAGTCAATTTAGTTTTAATCAAAAAACTGCTTTCTGAAACTTACCCCGAAGATAATAACTTATCAGTCATATTTCCCGGAATTTACGAAACAAAACCGTAAATATTTGGAACTAACAGTATTTGTTGGTGTTCTTTCATTATATGCCGTTGAAAAGTACCAATTACCGATAAATTCAAAAAATTATTTCCCTGTCGTTTCATCCACTTCGCAAACAACACGGAAGCCCACCGTGTTGCAATCTGAATACCACCAAATACTCTTTGGAATCTGTGGGTCGGTTCTCATCCATGTCTCATCCTGCGTATAGTCGCGGGCTGCCGAACGCACTTCGGTTGGTTCACTTTTAAACGATCCGCCCCGAACGATCCTTTCAGTTCCGGAAGTTGGTCCTTGTGGGTCTTTGGCGCCATCGGTCAAATTGGTGTAGGCATCAGGAGCATACCAGTCTGAACAGAATTCCCCGACATTGCCCAACATGTTTTTCAGGCCGAACGGATTGGGTTTGACCGCATCGGGCAGATGTGTCTTGAACAAACTGTTTCCGGAGTAAATAATGTACCGGTTGATGTTGGTAGTATCGGCCCCAAACAGTTTATTCCAGAAACGGTCTTTCGAATATTTTTTCGGGTCGCCTTCAAAGAAATACGGATTTTGTGACCCGGCACGGCAGGCATATTCCCATTCAGCCTCGGTGGGGAGGCGGTATCTTTTCCCGGTAACCTGCGATAACCATTTGCAGTACGTTTCGGCCGTGGCGTATCGCATGGTTATGGCCGGGCGGCGTCCCAAGCCCCAGTTCTGGTCTGGTTGTCCGTAGGGAGGGGTTGGTCCGCTGATGGCATCAACTTCTCCGGATAAACTGGCACCTTTGGCTTTTGTTTTAACAACACTTTTGGTATCGCTTGATCTTCCTTCACCTCCGGTTTGGCTATAGAAAACGAGAAATTCATCCCATGTAACTTCCACTTCGGCCATATAGAACGGACTCAGTCCGACCTCTTTTACCGGACCTTCATCCGACCGGCGATAGGGCTCACTTTCCGGACTTCCGATTTTAAACTTACCCCCCGGAATTGCAATCATGTTGAATGAAATGGTTGATCCTGGAATCTTTTCAGTAAAATTGGCAAACTTATCCACTTTGGTGGCTTCGGTATAAACTACCTGATTAACTCCTGAACCTTTACCAAAATCGGAGTTGCTTGCATGTTTGGCTTTGGGGTCGTAATGGCCCACATGCAGGTGACAATTGGTGCATTCGAGTTTTTCTTCATTTTGAGAATAATATAAATGCGCATCCTGGCCTTCTTTTTTCAGTGTTAACGGAAATAAATTGGCATGGCATTTTACACACGAAGCTTTAAATGTGAAATGAGGCGCTTTTTCAACAGTACGTTTGGCCTCCCAGTTAAACTCCGACGAATCTTTGGTCATGAAACCATAGACATCTTTTAGTCCCAGTTTTGTTTTCTCAATCAGGTAGCCCTGCCCTTTGGGAGGTAAATGGCAATCGACACAATGTACCTGAATTCCACCTTTATTATCGTAGTGGGTAGATAATTTCCACGAAACAAAAACATGCGGGTGAACATGGCAGGAAGCACAAAATTCGTCGGTTGAAGTATGTTCGATAGCTTGATTTCCGAATATGGCAGCCAGTATTCCAATGGCAAATGAGAAGAATAAAACAAGCAGAATACGCTTGCGCAGGAAGTTTCCTATCTTTTTGAACATGGATGGTTTAGTTTTTTGTAAATAAACATAGATTCAGGTCGCCAAAAATAATAAAAATGCCCGGACGGCCATGTCGCATTTGAGCCAAAATTCAAAATAGAATATATCTTTGAGGAATCAACCAATAAACAAAAAGCAATGGACTTAATAAAAATAGCAGCCAATTTTCGGATTGAAGGAACGATTGATCGGGTTGAACCCATGGGCGAGGGTTTTATCAATGATACATTCATTATTTATTTCCCGGGATCATCGGTTCCCAATTACCTTATGCAGCGCAAGAACAAACGGATTTTTACCAATGTTCCGGCCATGATGGAAAACATTCAGAAAGTATGTTCCCATATCAGGAAAAAAGTAATTGAAAAAAATGGCGATCCGATGCGTGAAGCTATGACAATCGTACCTGCTATTGACGCAAAATTGTACTATCAGGATGAAGAAGGCGAATATTGGGCAGTTTGTGTTTTTATTAGCGATACCGAGGCTTACCAATCGGCTAAAACTCCTGAACTGGCTTATCAGGGAGGAAAGGGAATCGGAATGTTTCAGAAAATGGTTTCGGACATGAATGAACCACTGACTGATATTTTGCCTGGATTCCATAATATTCGTTACCGGTTTAATCAGTGGGACAATGTTTTGGCAAAAGATCCGGTTGGCCGAAAAGCCAAACTCACTCAGGAAATAAGCTGGATTGAAAGCCGCCGTGCAGAAATGCTCAACTTCTGGATACTGGTTGAAAACGGGGAAATACCTACCCGCGTTACCCACAACGACACCAAAATAAACAACATCCTATTTGATCTGAACGGTGAGGTTCTGTGTGTCATTGATTTGGATACAGTATTAAATAGCACTTGCCTGAACGATTTTGGCGATGCCATGCGCTCATACACCAATACCGGTGAGGAAGACGATGAAAACCTCGATGCGGTTTCGTGCGATCTGGCTATCTTCGAAGGTTTCACCAAAGGCTACTTGTCTGAAACCATTGGATTCCTGAACGAAAAAGAGCTGGAATATCTGGCATTTTCGGCCAAATATATAACCTACGAGCAGGTTTTACGCTTCCTGATGGATTACATTGACGGTGACAACTATTACAAAATTAAAAATCCGGAACATAACTATCAGCGAACCTTGGCACAATACAAATTATTGACCAGCATGGAAGTGCAATTTCCGCAGATGTGCAGGATTGTAAAAGATGTCGAGGAGAAATTGAGGTCCGCATAATGGTTTTATATGAACTTATTGGATTGCGGTTCATTCAGACAATAAATAAATAATTTAGGAGGGTTCGTTTCTACTTTAGATTCTTTAAATTTGCGCATATAGATGTTTTTTCATCAATCATTTTATTTAAACCGGATTCCTTGAATATCAATAAAAAACAAGAAAACGAAAAGAAATTTCCAGACTGGGAAGATCTGCCTGAAGGTTCAAGAAGGTATTGGTTTGAAATTGAAGGAAGATTAGGATGGAAAGCCAAATATATTAAAACAGTTGACCAAGAAGAGACAACACTTACTTTTCGTCAGGAAATTTATAATGAGTTGGGAATTCTGGTGGAATTACATAAGAAATATCCGGAAGATAAAGGACACAAAAAAATAGATGAGCCATGATTATAACAAAGCAACAATTAGCGGTGAATATGCTGAACTATTTACAGCACAAAACAACCCTTGATATCTTGGTCGAATGGGCAGAATCCGCCATGATGGAAGGGGAAATCCAAGGCGATGATCAGGAACTTGTACGCGACATACTGGCCAGACTTGGCTTAGCCGATGTAAAAACATTTGGGCTATTCTGGGAAGACTGTGATGATATGATGCGCAAGCTTGGCTATGTTTTGAAAATAGATGCCGGTTTGGTTGCCTGATTGAGTTCAAAAAATGACTCTATCCTTTCCATCATTTATTTTCCACTTCCATAAAAAATCCTTCAATGAAGATACTTCAAATACTCGAAGGCTTTACCAATCCTCCACTCGAATTGGTTGCCGAAACGCTCAATCTGGAGATTGCTCCTCTACCATTGGAAATAGTCAACTGGGACGAATATCCTTATAAACCAGCCGTTTCTGTGCAGATTGCCTGGAACGAAAACGAATTGTTTCTGCAGTATCAGGTGAACGAGCAATCGGTTAAAGCCGAAATTACCAAAAGCAATGGCAGCGTCTGGACCGACAGTTGTGTGGAATTTTTTCTTTCGCCTGATGGAAATGACGAATATTATAACCTTGAAATGAATTGCATCGGAACCGCCTTGCTTGGATTCCGAAAAAAAGGGGAGCCGGCAATTCATGCTACGGAAGATCAGATATCTACTATCCGGAGGATTTCTTCACTTGGCGATTCACCTTTTCCTGAACGAAAAGAACAAACCGGGTGGAAGATCACAATAGCCATTCCGTGGAACGCCTTTTTTAAACACAGCCTGAAACCTCTGTCAGGAACGAAAATGCGGGGTAATTTTTATAAATGTGGCGATGGTCTGAGTGTTCCGCATTTTGTATCATGGACCAAAATCAATACTCCAGGCCCATCGTTTCATGTTCCTGAATTTTTTGGAGGTTTGGAATTTGATCAGTGAAATTTACAAACCAAAAGGCAACCATAAGCACTTATTCGAAAATTGACGAAAACAGGAAAAAGCTTGCAGTATAACAGATAGTACTTTGTAATTAATTTACCTGTAGCTAATAAACGTTCCATCAGTACAACTGCTCACTCCCTTGTCCGTTCCCATCCATACAACTCCCTCCTGGTCAACTGTAATGCAGCGTACATTGTTACTGATCAACCCGTCTTTTTGGGTGAAAGAAGTCCAGGTCGAACCATCAAAAACCGACACCCCGCCTTTGGTTCCAAACCAGACTTTCCCAATCTTGTCTATTGCAATTGCCTGAACGAAATTATTGACCAGGCCTTCGCTGGTGGTAAAAACGGTCCAGTTATCAAGGGTATTCCTTCCGGAGTGACGCGCGACACCCTGATCTGTGCCGAACCATTGTGTTCCGGAAGGCGTGATCAAAATACTGTAGATTTTATCTGAAGGCAACTGGATTGGCCCCCACTGGGCATATTCTGATGCTCCCGATATAGCATCCACATCGTTTCGGTAAACACGGGCGATACCAGCTCCATCCGTACCTGCGTATAAGGTGTCGCCACCGGGACTGGTTGCCATTGAAGTAATGGGATAATCCCTGAAAAGACTTTCCCGATATGTTCTTTGATAGGAATTGGTAAGCCATTTTTTATCCTGAAATGCCGAAATTCCTTTATCCGTCCCAAACCAGCGNNTTTTCGGTATGGTAAACTGAGGTTTCTGAACCGGCATCAATCGGGAGGGAAGCCAGGATTGCACCTTCAGGAGTGGCAATAAAAAAGGCTGGTCCCAAAGAGGAGACTTCGTATGCGAAACTGTTGAGGCTCTTCGTTGAAACTTTTGGGTTCTTGTTATGCAACATCCATTTTTTACCGTCAAAACTGACTATTCCATTCCCGGTTAAAAACCATTTGATATTGTTGTTATCAACAAATGCAGAATAAAAAGTCTTTGCAGGAATTCCCCGTTCGGAAGAGCGGTCAATTACTTCTTTTTTTTTTGCTGAAGAATCGGTTTTTACCAATGTATCCGGAATTGAAACCAGTTCAATCCCTTTGGCAATGCCCAGATTGCGTGAATACTGTTTCTTTTCAGCATTGTTCCAATGCTCGTGAGTTCCTAAACAGGGCAATGGTTTCCCACTGTTGTCAGGATCATACACGATTCCATCCGGCCAGTTTGACGAATCTGCTGCCTGGTGAAGGTAATCGTCAACCCCGTTCATATTCGGACCGTTTTCAGGATCATTATTTGCTTTATCGTGTTTATTTATTCCGTTCCATTCCGTTCTCAGGAAATCAAAACAAACCGACTCCAGAGCAACCTGGTCCTGCGAAACGAATATCGAGTTACTCCAGTCGTTGTTGAACGGGGGCATGAAGTATTTGACAGGTCCCATCGTCTCCTTCGCACCACCGCCGAATAAGCCATCAACCAAATAAAGCATGGTGTTTTGTCCCAGGTATTTGCTGCCCATCATATCAACCAAGACACGATATTTATGGTACCCTCCATTGGTTGGAACTCCTCCCCGTGGAACCATCAGTGAATAATGCAAATGACTGGCTGTAGGACTTGCATGCGACCCGAAATGATTTTTGGCAGTCAAAGAAATACCTGCATGTGCATGAGGTTTCAGATTAGCCACATTGATCAGATAGTCAGCATTTACAATGACATCGAAGAGTTTATCGCTTAGTGACTTGTCTGAATAAATAAGGATATCTTTTGAAGTTGGGACGATAAGCGTCCTTCCAAACTTCGCTGATGACTGATCGAGGTAGGCAACATGAGGAAATTCTGCAACCCAAACATTGTAATTATGCGCGTAAATGTTGGTTATCGGATCCCCAACTGAAATGTCTTTCTGGTTTATCCCCAATTCGTTGACCAATTCACGCAACAACTCCAAAACAATGTATGGACCTGTTTCTGTTGGCGCTATACTTGTCCTTCTCCTGACATCGTTTGGTTTCAATTCGGTCGGATAATTGTACCCGTTATTCCGGTCTTCCTGATTTAACATCCATTTCGATGTTCCCTGATTTATTTTAATAAAGATTTTTTCGCCTTTGGTATAACCCTTGTTTTTTTTATACTTCTTCATGTTTTGATACCTGAACAAAACATCCCATGATTCAGAAAGTGTAGTCTTTCCACAAAGTTTGTTCAGCGAATTGATTACCATGATGCTTACCACTTTCCGGTTCATGTTTTCAGGCTTAAAGTACCAGTCTTTTGTCTCGAAGTTGCTCACGCAATTTTCATTGGTAGCTTCAGGGTTCCAAATCCAGACAACACCCGGGGTTCATGCCCAAAGCTTTGCCAATGGGTTGGTTTGGGCCATCATCGGGTCCGGAAACTGCAGAACCATTTGCAAACGAATTCAGTGTGCCAGGAGTCAGGGAAATAACCAGTCCGGCCAATGCAACCGCTATAAATAAGCCTGCTGTAATGTACTTTGCCTTCAAGATATTCTGCCGGGCTTTGCGCAAAGCGAGCGTCATTCCGCCAAGGGAAATCAGGTAAACCACAAACCCCGACATCAGCGGAGCTGCTACTTGCAAACACGGATATCCTGCGCGGGAAGGTTTGGGGATGACCCTGACCAAAAACCAGATGGTCGAGATGATTCCCATTAGAAAAAACAACAATACGGGAGGAAAATGATGGTTTTTCATCCAATCCCTGATGCCGCTCAAATTCCCTTTCAACTTCGAGATTTTGAACCTGTTTCTTCTGTTCATTGCTTTCCTTTTGAAGAATTATGATTTAGCAACTGCTTCAATAAGCCCACGAATATAACCAGCAGCGTACAAACTTCCAAGAGCGCTGTAACCGGGACGTTCGTTACTGTCACCGGCCATGGTCGGGACATGATCAGGCCGCAACGGTCCTTTAAAGCCAATGTCAATGTAGGCTTTCATCGCTGCAAACATATCAATCTGACCCTCATCATGGAATGTCTCAACGAAATTCATTTTCCCTCCCCGTACATTCCGGAAATGGACAAAATGGATCAGTCCGCGTTTTCCGAAATCCCTGACCAGGGTTGGAATATCCTCACCCATGAGTGAAAAATTTCCCTGGCACATCGTTATTCCGTTATTCGGGCTCGGGTAAATGTTGGCCATCCGTCTGAAGGCATCGGCTGTAGTCATGATACGCGAGATGCCCCGGATGCTGTCAACTTGCGGGTCATCCGGATGCATGGCCAGTTTAATACCGTTTTTCTCTGCCTCCGGAACTACTGCTTTCAGAAAATATTCAAGATTTTTCCAAAGGTTCTCTTTCGAAACTTCCCCGTATTTGGTCAGCGACTGATCCTTGATATCCTCATTGTCAAAAGCAGTGACCAGCGCTCCACCGCGGCCGGGCCTGTCCATCGTTGTGCGTGCCCAGCTAATTACAGGCATCCAATTGTAGCAAATCGTATCTACTCCAACCTTCGAAAGGTTTCTCATCAGGATAATGAAATTCGATATTTCTTCGTCGCGGCCATCAAGCCCCAGTTTTATCTTTTCAGAAAGAGCAGGTGGACCTTCGATGACTTCCAGTTTCAATCCGGTCTTATCCCAGGCTTTTTTGACAGCCGATACCGCTTCCATATCCCAGGAATTCACATTTTTCAGCCCAACCATCTGTGGATTGATTCCTCCCACCGCTCCCAGTACATTCAACTGTTTACCAAATTCGACCTTCCTTTTTTCAGCTTCGATACCCCCAAAATAAGCAAAGCACATTTTAATACCGGCATCCTGAATATATTCTTTTGAGGATGAATTTTCAAGACTAAATCTGTCCGTTATTCCGGATTTGGCTGTTTTTATCCCGACCAATGAAAGAGCGGCAAGCGCGGTACTTTTCCTGATAAATTCTCTTCGGTTGTTTTTCATTTTCTGTTTATTACGGTCTGATCAACGTTCCGTCGTTCTTCCTGACCTGCCAGTTTGATTTGGTATTGATCGGATATTTTGCAGCTTCCTTTTCGTTGATATCCACCCCAAGTCCGGGCACTTCGTTGACAGACATATACCCTTTATTCATGGTCGGGCAACCCGAAAAAACAGACTGAAGTTTTTCGGAAAAGCTGACTGACTCCTGGATTCCAAAATTCCAGACAGCCAAATCCATGTGACAATTAGCTGCATGACCAACAGGAGAAACATCTCCGGGGCCGTGCCAGGCTGTCCTTACATTGAACAACTCACCGAGACGTGCAATTTTCATTGCAGGAGTGATACCTCCAATCTGGGAAACATGAATGCGGATAAAATCGAACCACTGGTTAACCATCGGCATTTTAAACTCATTCAGGTTATTAAATAATTCGCCCATAGCAATCGGAACAGAAGTGCTTGCCCGAAGCTGTTTAAACCATTCCATATTTTCAGGAGAAAACGGGTCTTCGATAAAAAAAGGATGGTAATCTTCCAGTCTTTTGATCAGGTTGATGGCATCCATCGGCTGAACACGCTCATGAATATCGTGCAATAATTCAACTTCTTCGCCACAGACCTTGCGTACAACCTCGAACATTTTAGGCACTGAATTCAAATAGGCCCGCTGATCCATAAAAGAATCAGTCGCCCCGCCAAAACCTGCCTCTTTAAAATCGGGGTTACTTCCAAGAATTCCTACTGCACCATATCCACCCTGCTGAATCCTGATGTGCTGAAATCCCCGTTCCATATACTTTTGTACATCTGCAGCAACTTCTTCCGGATTCCGGCCACTTGCATGCGAATAACATGGCACAGCGAATCTTGCTTTACCTCCAAACAACTGGTAAACCGGCATGTTTGCCCGTTTACCTTTGATGTCCCACAAGGCCTGGTCCAGTCCGCTCAAAGCATTGTTTAATACCGGACCATTCCGCCAATAGGAACTTACATACGCACCCTGCCAGATATCTTCGATGTTGTCAACATCTTTTCCGGCGCAAAAATCGTTCAGGTAACTATTAATTGCGGTAACCACTACTTCGGCCCTTTGGGTAAATGTGGCACACCCTAGTCCATACAATCCCGGTTCGGTGGTTTCAACTTTCACAACAATCAGGTTCGAACCCGCCGGGGCCGTTGCAATCGCCTTTACACTCTTGATTTTTACCGGAGGCAAACCTTTGGCATAAGCAGGAGTTTCAGCCTTTTCAGCCCGGGCAACAGGTGATCCAAATAATCCCCAAAGTCCGGCAACGGATCCCGCCGCAATGTATTTCATTGCTTCACGGCGACTGGAAATGAAGTGTGATTCTGAATTTTTCATGATTTATGGGCATTTGAGAGTTTATTCTTTTTCTTACTTTGGCGGTTTGCTCCTCCACCAACTGGCCAGGGCCGAACCGGTCACATTCATGAGTGGGCCAAATATGGCAGGTGCGAGCCCGACGGTGGCAATTTTCCCCATCTGAAGCGCTAAACCAGATGCTAGTCCACCGTTTTGCATGCCCACTTCAAAGGCAACAGTACGGCGGTCTTTTTCGGGCATACCGAACAACCATGAAACACCGTATCCAAGCGTATATCCTGAAAGATTATGCAGGAGACTTGTTACCAACAGCAATGCACCGACTTTAAGCAGGCTGTCGCGGCCTGTGGCAGTAATGATGGTAATGATGACTGCAATTCCGACCATGGATAGAAGTGAGAGGATTTGACTCATCAGTTTTTTATCGCCTTTCAGGAAATGACGAAGCATCAAAGCCAGGATCATTGGCAGTAAATAAAACCATCCCAATGATTTGCCAAAAGCCAGCAGAAACCCTGAAACATCCGAATGTTTTGCTTTCAAATAAACCAAATTAGTGAGCAGTATAATCAAAAAGAAAACGCTAAGCTGAATAATCTTTGTCCTCCTATTTTCTTTTCCTTCATTGAAAAGATTGAAAATAAAACCTGCCACAATTGGTAGAATAATCATATTCAGGATATCCAGCATCATGCTCCAGAAATTGACCTCAATTAACTGGCCTCCGAGCAACTTCATCAGTAATGGTGTGACAAAAGGCGAGATGAGCGTTGAGATAGCCCCGATAGTTACTGCCAAAGCCAGATTGGCATGAGCAATGTACGACATCACATTGGAGGCTAATCCGCTTGGCACACAGCCAATCAGGATAATCCCTGCAGCTATTTCAGGAGGAAAATTAAAAATCCGGGAAATGGCAAACGCAACCAATGGCATGATAAGATAATGAGCGCCAACTCCAATGATTACTCCTTTAGGCATTTTGATCACCCCTGTAAAATCGTCGAGGCTCATTTGTGAACCCATTCCAAACATGATAATCTGCAAAAGCGGAACGATCAGTATTTTAAATTGAAAATCGCCAACCGTTGTAAAATACTGAGGAAAAAACATAGCCGCCGTCACGCCGGTAAAAATCCAGATGGTATAAGAAAGCCCTTTAACGGCCTTGAATCCCCGGACTCCAATTGCCAGTGAAATGAAGAATGCAATCAGCAAAAGGCCTGCAATGGCTGTGTTTCCGGAGAAAAAGAAAAATAGTGAACTTATCAGAAACAGGATTGCAAAGATCAAAGCAATCTTGTATGGGTTGATTTTTTTCAT
>DMSQ01000001.1 GCA_003457135.1 Prolixibacteraceae bacterium | reverse complement strand
ATTCCTTCCATTTCAACAGGGCAGTTTCGGTTTGCTGCATGTAGGGTTTGTTAGTCCACCAGTCGAACACGCTGCCATAATCGTGAAATGCCAGCGCCCCGATGTAGGGTAGATATTTGGCCTCGTCTTTGATTTCATATTTGAAAGGGGCATCGGTAGCCACCAGTTTGCAGGGTAAATTCATGGTATCCATTTCAGTTTTCATGGCTTGCAACCCAACCAGAATGTCTTGTGGTGTGCCATCGGCAGCTTTCCACCAGCTCCAGTCTTCGTGCGGTTCGTTGTTTACCGAAACCCATTTGATGCAGGTATATCCACGATCGTTAACGAGATAATTCAGCAATTGGGCATATCCTTTGGCCCAGGCAGCGAAATCGTTGGGTGCGCTGCGCAGTTCGGAAACGGCATCGCCAAGGAAATTTTTATGAACGAGCCATTTTGCATCGGGCCACATCTCGGTGAAATACACATCCACCTGGCGGCTTTGGCAATAGTCGAGGTAGCGGTATAGAATGCGCATTTCGCGGTTGTCGAAAGTGAATTTGCCTTTTTCGGGTTCGTACATGCCGTGATCAATTTCCACCCGGCACCAGTCGAGACCCAGCCAGTCGGCATGTTTAAAAATGGCATTCCAGCGGACTGAATCTTCAGCCTGAGGGTTTCCGCCCCAGACACTTCCACCCCAGCTTCGGTACTTGCCGCCATCAGTCGAAACCGGCAGCGAGTCTTCAATGGCGTGCATCGAAGCGCCAAAACCGCCCTGCATGGTGTTGATGATTTGATCAGGATTGATGGAAATCAGGACATCGGGTGAGGATTTGGGTTGGCAGGCAACTAGCAATACAATTACTAAGATGTAAAGATTAGAAGCTTTCATATCAAGGTTACTTTTATTATTTTTCAATACCCAATTTCTTTCCCGCCTCGAAAAAAACAAATACATTTTTCACTGGTGTGTCGGGTTGGATGTTATGCGCCGGAGCACAGAGATAGCTGTTGTATTTTCCAAAGATTTATTATTTTGCTTTTAATACCGCAACAAAACCTCCGGTTTCGAGCATTTTAACCTGAATACTTTCTCTGGCTTTAAAGGTTTTCAGTTCATAGGCAAAAGTCCGTGAGTTTTCGCCGTCAGAAATCAGGCTAAGTTCAAATTCGCCTGATGAAATAAATGGCAACTCAACCGAAATTTCTTTTACCGATTTTTCACCGTTGATTCCGGCAATGTACCAGTTATTCCCTTTCCGGCTGGCCATTAAAATAGATTTTCCGGGTTCTCCTGAAATGAGATGCGTTTCGTCGAATACTACCGGAACGGTTTTCAGGAACTCTTTAATAAAATCGGGTTGAGCGCGATAGGTCTTCACATTGTCGGCAAAATGTAGGATTCCAACATTGAACACCAGCGATAAGGCCAGTTCGTGTGCATTGGTGGTAATATGCGGATATTTAAGGTCGCAGAAGCCAACCGGCGTATAATCCATTGGGCCAATCACATTGCGGGTGAACGGCAGGATGGTATTCTGTATGGGCGCTGCTTCGGTATAAGGCTCGTCAAAAAGGTAGCATTCTTCACCTTTTACCGATTCAAGTCCTATCAGGTTCGGATACGTCCTCGACCAGCCGCGTGGGATGGTGCAACCATGAAAATTCACCAGTATCTGGTTGTCGGCGGCATCTTTCATTACGTCGTGGTAAAGTGCAATCAGGTTTTGTTTATCGCTGTGCCAGAAATCAATTTTAACTCCCTTCACTCCCCATTCTTTCAGTTTTTTAAACTCGGCTTTACGCAATTGCGGATCGAACATGATGTCGCGCGGACGTTCGGTTACCACATTTTGCGGACCGCCCGAATTGTACCACATCAAAATACCAACTCCTTTCGAATTGGCATACTGAACGAGTTGTTCAATGTTTCCGCCGGTCATCAGGTCCCAGTTGGCGTCAACCAGCGAGTATTCCCAATTCATTTCGGCAGCCAGGTCAACGAAATTCTTCAAAGCCTGAAATTTCTTTGGACTATCGTTCTCCGATATCCAGCTCCATGAAGCACGGCCGGGCTTCACCCACGAAAAATCACCAGCGATGGCAGGGTCAGCCAAATTGTTGATCAGGTTTGTTTCGAAAATAGTAGCCAGCGTTTCACCCACCGCAATAACCCTCCAGGGCATCACCCACGGAGTTGAAGAAACTGGTTCAACAGCGCCAAATCCTTCGGCATCTTTGGTTTCAGGAAAACGCACACGGTACAAGCCATTCGGGGCATTTTGGTCCATACGGATTCCGCAATAATTGGGAGTGAGATTAGCTTCTGTAATCAATACCCAATTGTTGTTCGAGTTAAACAAAGCGGGAAAAGCCCATCCTTCGGCATTTGGCGAGGCTGTTCCGATTGACATTCCGTCTTCATAAAATTTTTCGTAAGCAGGGGTCCATTTCGATGGCACATCGTAACGCTGAATCCATGCTTTTCCTGTTTCAGGAACCTTGAACCCGGTCAGTTCGCGCACAATGGTGAATGTGCTGTCGGATTTTTCGGGGAATACATAACGGAATGCCACCCCGTCGTTGTAAGCCCTCATAACCAACTGAATCAGTGAGCCCTGCTGATTTTTAAAGGTCAGCTCCAGTTCTCTGGCGTGGTTGCGGCACTCGGTCTGGCGACCAATGAGCATGTTGTAGGTTTCGTCAATGGTCTTCACTTCACCTTTCGAAACGAATTTCAGGCCTGAACTGAATTGCTGATCTTTTCGGTCAATGCCAAGCGGGGAATTTTCAATCACAGCGATGGCCTGACCATCTTTCATACGGTCAACTTTGTAAATGAGCCCCGAGTACTCGGGGTTTTCGGTTTCCGCAACGGTGATGCGCAGGTTATTTTCCGGGGAATTCAGTTCCCAGACTTTTTCGGAAGGTTGGCACGAGGCAAAAAGTCCCGCTACAGTAAACAGGAACAGGTTTTTAAGGGTTGTTTTTTTCATAATCTAAAGTTTAGTATTCAATTAAATAATAAATCGTTTTTGTTTTGGCGCCATCCAGGTTGATCCAGCCCTTTTCAGCAGAAAGTACCCGATCGGTTTTCTTTCCTGAATGGTCGAGCACGGTGATTTTGGGTTGCGTTTTTCGATTAAACTTCATTGAAAGTTTAACAGGTTCAAGCAGCACCGGGGCATTGCCGCGTACAAGCAATTCGGTACGGTCGTCGCTGAATTTCATCCCCGTATTTTGCGCCCGTGCAATGGTGGTAACCAGAATCCTGTTTGTATTGGCAATTCCTTTCTCTTTTTCCAGACTGGTGACCAGAACCACAGCAAATTCATTATCGGTTTTTAGGGTAAGTTCGCCCAATTGCAGCGGTTCTCTGTTTGAAAAACCAACAAATCCTTTGGTCCCTGCAGTATTAATGGTGAAATAACCTTTTCCTTTTTCGCTCCAATTCAGTTGTCCGGTGGTGGAACTCATCACCGAATCTTTCCAAAGCGATTCAAAATTTTTCAGGAATTCGGTTTTGTTTTCATCAGTATAACTTAGCGCCACTTTTCCGGCAGCCATCAATTGAAGTGGAAAAGTACCTTCCATCACTTTCCGGTCAAAATCCTGCTTCACCGTTTCATTCAAAGGAGTTGCCCCTTTCAATACTGAAGCCAAATCAACTTTTCGGTGAATCACCGTTTCGCCTTCTTTCACATCACCACGATAAATCATCCGGGCCAGTGCCGGGTACAAAGCCATTTGCGTGGGTGAAGTCGCATTGTAAATTCCGCCGCCCCTTCCGGAGTGAATGGCAGGCTGGTAACGGGGAATATCGGTGGCAAATACGTACGAGGCATCCCACCCTTGAAGCCCCATTCCGTAAGTGGCAATGATTGGTGAACTTTCGGCCGTCCATTCGTTGGGAATCAGGCTCATCCACTCCGAAAATGCAAACGGACGGTTACTCAACTGTTGAAGTCCGGAGCTAAACAATCCCGAACCAATTTTGGAAACCATCGGCGTATTGTCAAACTTTCCAGGGGCCAGACTGTGACCGTTTCCACCGCCAAAATAATTGTGACGGTCAATCATACCTACTTCGGCATCGGCATGAAGGTTGAGGAGATGTGCCAAACCGGTTCCAGCCTGCCAGCAGCTACCAACCAGCGGACCTTTGTAACCGGTTTCACGAATGGCCTTTTCAAACTTTTTATAGAATTTCATTTGCTCATCGTACAGAAAATTGGCTTTGTCGAGAATGTGCTGTTTTACCGGGCGTTTTTCTTTCAATGCCTGACCATATTCCCAACTAAACAAGCCATGATTGGGCTGCGGATATACGTTCTCTGCAGCTATACTTTCAACTGAAAGCAAACCTTCGTTGTTCCATGCTTTTTTGAGTTGTTCGTCGGTTCCGTATTTGGCTTTCAGCCACTGACTGAACTTACGGGAAAGCATAGCCTTGTAGGTGGGCGTTTGTTCCAGTGTTTTTTCGATTGCCGACCAGAAAATATTGTCTTCGTTCTGAAATTCAATAAAGCTCAATGCCGGATCGCTGGCATATTTCAAACCGGTGAGCGGGTTGACATGGTTGAGCATGTTCACTGTAAGTTCGATGTTGAGCGCCTGAAGGTCTTCGGCAAAATTAACCAGCGCCGAAGTGGTCCCGTTTAGGTGAGACCACGGGAATTTGGTAGCGGCCAGTTCGCTGTAAGCCATAATCCGGTTGCTGTCGGCCTTCATCACTTTGTGTCCGTAAATGTGAGACCAACCGTAATAAATCCCCTTATTGCGCAGTTCGTTGCACAGAAAATCGAAGTTCTTCCATCTGTCACCGGAAATCACTGTCGAATGGATTCCGTCGGTTGCATCCCAGGTAAATTTGTGAAAGCGCACTCCATTAAAGCCAAAGCGAGACAGGAAGTTGCCCCATTTTACCGCTTCTTCGGGTTTCATAAAGGGCTGATTACTGCAAACGTTGGTTCCCCAGAATTTGATTGGAGTGCCGTCTTCAAACTCCAATTGGTCATCCTTCATCAGCACAAAGCCATGCTTTCCGGCGGGTTTATCGAGCCAGTCGGCCATATCGGTTATTGCATCAGTTGGCTGGTTTTCAGGACTGAAAACAAACCAGTCTTTCAGGTCTTGCGCCACTGCTGTCATTGCAAGCCAAACAAAAATAGTGATGAGTAATAGGTGCTTTTGATTCATTCGGTTTATTTCTATATGGTTATTCCACCCCGATATTCTGTTTCCCGCCGCGCAAATTCATTTTTTGATTTCCCCAAACAAAAGTGCATTGCATTTCTTTCGGTGTTACAATCGTCCCTTCAACCCGCGAATCCACTTTGCGCAAATCAAGTTCGATATTTCCCAATGGATGCGGGTAAACCGCTTTAATTTGGGTCAGTTCGCCAAATGCCGGAGCTATTTCAACGGTTTTGTGACCAGCAGAAGTCGCTTGAATTCCGCACACAGTCCGGAAGAAGAAATAATTAGGAGCAGTACTCCACGGATGACATTCGGAGCGTTGGTTTTCTTCGCCCCATTCGAGCGGAACTTCAGCAAAAGTGCTCATTCCACGCTCTTTCATCAGTTCCCATTCCGAAAGTTCTGGTAAAAATTTCTCCTGAAATCCAGTTTTATTCATAGCTTCGAACAGGTATAAATGCAGAAATAAATCTACCTGACCAAACCAGTCTTTGGGTTCGAGCAGTTTTGGCATCAATTGTTTAGCCTCATCGCCTGAAGTGGCTTCGGCCAGAATCGCCAGCAGATTGGTGATTTGGCTAACCTTCTTGTTATTGGGCGATTCGGTGTAAAAGCCATCGGTGTTTTTACAAAGTTTGTTTACTGCAGAACAAATCTCATCGGCACGTTTGCGGTAATCTGCCGCCTGATCCGGTTTGCCGAGGTAGTCGAAAATATTGGAGGCATGACGTAAAGTGTAGGCGTAATGCAAAGTATATAAAGTACAGTTACCTTCGTAAATGGTGGGCGGTTCTCCGTTTTTGTAATGCCGTGGCCAGGCCAGCGCTCCCCACCAGTCCATTTTACCCATCAGGCCGTTGGGTTGCATTTTATGTTCGAACCAGTGCAACACATTACCGACTCCCAGTTCAAACTGCGAGATAAAAGTTTTGTCATCTTTCCACATCATGTAATCGTGCACCTGGTCAATCCAGATGAGCGAGTACGAGGGAATAATCAGGTGAAAAGGATTCGGGTAACAGGCATAAGTCAGGCCTTCAGGAATGCGCGACTGGTCGAACTGAATGAGCGCATTTCGGGTCAATAGGTCGTCACCTGAAAGTGTGAGAAGTGTCAGATTGTGAACCCGCGAATCGCCGGTATATTGCATTTGTTCGTAAGCGGCATCCGACAAAAGCATGTCCTGTGCGCAAATGCTGACCGTCCGCCATCCGGCATCCATCACCCAATCGGTAAGCGGATAATCGGTTTCGAAAACCGCTTTTCGCTCAATAGGCGCATTACAGGCCATGTGGTAATAATTTTCGATAACCAGCGGTGAAGATTTAGTTTCAATATCGAGTTGAATGTAACGGAATGCGCGGATGTAAGTTGGTTTGAAAAAGCGGGATTTTCCTCCGTCGGGAATAAATACATCTTTCAATCCAACCATAAATTTGCCTTCAATATCGTTGCGGTTTCCTTTCGGTGATTGATTTTTGACTATCATATTCTCGGCATACATCGCCTGAATCCATGCATCTTTTCCTCCTGAAACCAGCATTTCAGGATAGCCCATTGTTTCTACAGCCTGATCAATCAGGATATTTACTTTTTTATTGGCCGGAATGGTGAGACTTCCGGTTCCTTTCAGGAAATCATCCATCACGTCCATCCCTGAAGAGCGGCGGATTCCGGCAAACTGAACTTTTTCTTCTTTCAAAAGGCCGGTGCGGCGCGGAATAAGCAATTTCCCGCCTCCATAAAGAATTCCGCCGGCAAATTGTTCGTTTCGTCCTCCGGCAATATCGGCCCATTTAGCCGGAAGCCAGGCTGTATCGTCGTACCCGTGAGTTTCCCAGCCCCAGGGATATTTATCGGCCCGGATGCTGTCGGTCGGATTGCCCACATACAACCCAAAATCAATGGTATTCCTGTCGGTCATCCATTCCACAATTTTTGGCGAATAAGCTTCGTTTTGAAAACATTTCCAGCTTCCGCCTGAAGTATTGACCATTTTTTCGGCTTTGGAATCGCCCTGCAAAATGAAGGAAGTCATTTGCGAAAAATAAGTGAACGAGCGTTTCGGCCCCCAGTTGACCACTTCGGCTGCAATAGCGTTTTTCCCGGGCTGAAGGTAATCGGCCAGATCAACTGTTTCATAGAACCAGTGCGAGAGGTCGCCCCTTGCCGGTCCACGCAGAATATACTGTCCATTTACAAACAGCCGGTAATGGTTGTCAGCCGAAATATGTACAACGAACTTTTCGGGTTTTGCCTGAAGTTCAAAACTTTTTCGGAACAACATTACAGCATGTGCCTGCGGTTCAGCGGTTGGATGCATGATCCATTGGGCGGTCCAGTTTACCGGTTGTGCTGCTAAAGAACTGATTGTGAGGATGGCTAAGAGCGTAAAACCTATCTTTACGCTTGTAATGAATTGATTTTTAGTTTGGGTGAAGTCGTCAATTGCATTTGCTGTAAAATAAAACATTTTCCGTTCCATTGCCTTATGTTTAAATTCGATAATAAAGATAGAAATTCTTTTAGTACGACTTTGGAAATAAAAAAAGTCAAATGCGGACAGCCTTATAAAATCAATCCTTACGACCAGAAATATTTTACGGCAAATCATTTTATCCTGATAAAAGTGCAATCAAATAGCATATTTATCCTGATAAAAGTGTAGAATAATTCATTTTAATCCTGATAAAAGTGTACTTTTGAAACCAAAATTCAACTTCAGGAGATGAAACGAAACAGCACAAACGAACTTTATAAATGGAAGGAAAGCAGCTACAGAAAACCTTTGATAGTACGTGGTGCCCGTCAAACCGGCAAAACCTGGCTTCTGAAGGAATTTGGAAGAACAGCCTTTAAGAATACGGTATATGTCAATTTTGAGGAAACACCTTCCCTGCAAAAGATTTTTCTGAATGATTTTGACATTTCCCGTATTATCAACACCATTCAAATCCACTCACAGACAATCATCAATACTGAAGATACACTGCTAATCTTCGATGAAATCCAATCAGCCGAAAAAGGAATCACCTCGCTGAAATATTTTCAGGAAAATGCACCACAATACTATTTGGCAGCAGCCGGATCGCTGCTTGGAATGGGCTTGCATTCCAATATTTCGTTCCCGGTTGGAAAAGTTAATTTTTTGGATTTGCGCCCCATGTCGTTCGATGAGTTTCTATGTGCCATCAACGAAAATGGACTGGCTGAAATCATTCAAAAACAGGACTGGGAAGTAATCAGCTTCTTTCATCAAAAACTGACCGAGTACCTTCGGTTTTATCTTTTTACAGGTGGGATGCCCGAAGTTGTTAAGATTTTTGCTGAAACACGAAACTGGGAATTGGTCAGGCAAACCCAGAACCAGATTTTGCATTCTTATGAGGGTGACTTTTCTAAACATGCCCCTCGCGAGGTTGTTCCTCGCATTCGGATGGTTTGGCAAAATATTCCGGCGCAATTAGCCAAGGAAAACAAGAAATTCGTATTTGGTGTTATTCGTGAAGGTGCACGAGCAAAGGATTTCGAACTGGCCATTCAGTGGTTGGTTGACAGTGGATTAATTCTGAAAAGCCACCGTATTTCTAAACCCACATTGCCCTTGATTGCTTATCAGGATTTATCGGTTTTCAAACTTTTTTTACATGATGTTGGTCTGCTGGGAGCAATGGCTGGTTTAAATGTGAGGACGCTGATTGAAGGAAATGCAGTATTTACCGAGTTTAAAGGCGCACTTGCCGAGCAGTTTGTTATGCAGCAACTGCGCCTAAAAACTGAAAGTTATATTGGTTACTGGACCAATGAAAGAAGCACTGCCGAAGTTGATTTTGTCGTTCAGGATGAAGGCGAAATCATCCCCATCGAAGTAAAATCGGGTGAAAATTTGCGAGCTAAGAGTTTTAAATTGTTTTGCGAAAAATATAAACCCGAAAAGGCAATCCGCACATCTGTAGCCCCATATAAAAAGGAGGAATGGATGACTAATGTTCCCCTGTACGGAATCATTTAGCAATCAATCAAACAACGATTCATCCAACGGACAATTAAAGTTTGCTGCAATCGCGCGTAATTGCGTATCGCTCAGGGTTTGTTTGACACCACCGGCAGCCATTACCCGAAGGCAGATTTCTGATGCTTTTTCAGCCACATCAATACGACCAAAGGCCTCGTCAAGGTTGCGGCCACATCCGCAAATACCATGAAACTGCCAGACAGCAAGATTCCGGCGGCTCATCGCATCGGCTGTTGCCCGGCCTAAATCCATGCTTCCGGCCATTACCCAAGGCAGAAACTCGATGCCCTGAGGAAAAACCACCACGCATTCAGCATGACTTTGCCATAGCAGTTTGCTCAGGCTTTTGGTATCCAGATTAGCAACCGCATAAGTTAAGGCAATTACGCTGTTTGGGTGGGTATGAATGAATGCAAACGACGTATTGTCCGATTTTTCCTTAATGCGGCAATGCGACAGCAAATGTGATGGAAGCTCTGAAGTAGGCGCACCAACAGGCTCATAACCCCAAAGCAACTGCCAGGCTTCACCCGATTCGTCAATTTCGATAACCCCGATATTCTTTTCAGGAAAAACTTCGATGTTACGTATAAACCGGCCGGTTCCGGAGACGAGGAAGCGTTCTCCTGCAATTTCGGGCATAGCCATGGGCAGTTTCACCCAATCTGACTTGGGCTGAAACCCATTGAAATATTCATAATTTTCCGGATTTAAGCGAAGGCTAATGTTTCCTCCGTTCGATTCTGCCCAACCGCGGCGAGCCATGTCGCCACTGGTTTTTTTGATTTCGTCAATTAGTTTTTGCATGATTATTTTTTTGTTTCAATTCCCAATAACTGCTATTCGGTTTCCGTTCCGGTGCCTGATTGTCAGGATTCCGCCCTTTGCAAGGGATTTCCAACTCCAGCCTTCCCGGTCAATCTGCTCCGTTTCCTGAATTATATTCTTATTCACCAGTACTGATCTGGGTTTTTGATTCATCCGGATCATTTCCGTTGATTTTTCATCAAAAGTACGGTAATTCATCAAAGTTGTTTTGGCCTTGTCAACAGGTGCGTCAGATCCAAAAAACTTGTTGAGGTGTTGTGGATATTCCATCAGTTGAATGACCGAAGTTGAACTGAGCAAGTGATTCTGATCGGCAGGAGCCAGTTCGGGTTTAAACGACATTGCCCTCAAATAGTGGCGGACATAATCGCCGTAACCGTCAGTCATCCAAACCTCATCGCGCGGATAGCGGTTTTTCCCGTCATCATCAACCATATAGGTTGCCCAACTGAGGGTGCGGACAGCATTTGTTACCTGCGAATTTTCGCCGGTAAGTGCAGCGTATTGCAACTCTGCTGAAGCTTGCCTTGAACTGTGGCTGTTTCCCGGAGTTTGGTAGGCTGTTTGTTCATTCACCACAATTACCCCGTATTTCTCCCATTCACGGTTGCCGAGGATTTTGTACACCCAATCGAAAATTCCTTTCACTTCGGTTTTCCAATTCGGAAAATATTCGGGATGGTTCATCATAAACTGGGCAAAAGTGACGGCATTGATCTGGGTGTCGCTCCAACCGGGAATATCCTCGAAAAACGGTCCCCATTTGTTGGTTTTCATCGGATAATTCTTCATCCAGTTCAGGAGTTTGTCAAACGCCATTTGGTAGTTGTCAACATCACCTGATTTCAATTCAATCAGGTTCAGAAATAATTCCATCGTGCCCGACCAGTTGCTGGTATAGCTGCTTAACTGATCATCCTGACCGCTGCCTGAATTGTGTTTTAACCGGCCAATTTCTCCGGAAATGGCATTCACTTTAAACGGAAGTGGAGAATTTTTCTCATCACCAACCTTGATTTGTTTCGAAAGTGTGTTGGCAATTTTTACGGCAGCTTCCAGATAACATTTGTCGGTAATGTTCGGATAAGTTGTAGTATTGGTCATCTTGTAAAGCTTTACCAGCTCCAACCCGAGCGATCCGGCTTTGTCGGGTTGGGTAAAACCGGGACCGATTACCATGTCGCCATCATAAATCCCGGAATAAATCAGGGTGTTGTACGGATAGGGGATATTGGGCCAGGCCGCATCAGCCGGAGAAAGCGAATGAGTAAGGTAATAATCGGCAATAAATTTCATATCTTCTTTCACTTCTTCATTTCCTGAATAACCATAGAGCAAATTCCACGACGAAAGCGCCATCGCAAACTGGTCGCCGCCTATGCCACGACGGTCGTTAAAATCGCCCCGCCAAACCTGGTGATTCATGTAATAGGGCAAGCCGTTTTTGTCGGTGCGCATGGTGTTCCAGAAATTCCAGACTTTTCCGATTACGAAATCGTACGATTTTCCCAGTTCAGGCGAATACCAGGGTAAAATATGGCCTTCGCTGTCGGTAACAATGTTGTGGTAAAGCAGCTTTTCGTCGGTATTTTTTGTCTGTACCGGGCCGGACTGGGCAAATCCGCTTAGCATTTGGCAAATCAGACAACCTGAAATAAATAACTGAAAAGTTTTCATTGGGTATTAGTTTGTTAAAATTATTCTTCGGTAACTAAACAGCGCCGGAGTTCCCGAATCTTTCACTTCGAGGATGATGTGCAGCGACTGGTCTTTTTTCAGTTCGGGCATTGCGAAAGTGATTTCTTCAGAACCTGGGTTGGCCAGTTCGAGGTCACCATCAAAACCACCTGCCTCGCGGTAAATATACCAGCGGTAACTGAGTTTGTCGCCATCGGGATCGCTGCTTCCTTTTGCTGATAGCTGTACTTTTGCACCTGGGTTTACTTTTGCTGTAGCTATGGCTTTTCCCACATTTCCATTTAAAGCCAAAACCGGATTATGGTTGGCATTTTTGAAATCATTGGTAATGTTCCAGTCCATGCGGACGGCAAAATCGTGCTGGTAAGCCTCACGCCAACGCCAGACGGTGGCCTGGTTCGAGGCCTCTTTACGTCCATCGGGTAATAGAATTTCGTCCTGTGAATTGACAGAGCTAGTCCAGATATTTCCCTTTTCGGCATAAGAGCGGTAAAACTCGTACCTGCCTCCCCAACCACCATAAGCAGGACTGATATACCAGCCCAGCCCGTTGCCGATGAGCCCCAGAAACGAAGGGGTGTCGCCTTCCATGATGTAGGCAAACGGAATGTAGTGTGCAGCCAGCGGGCCGTGGTTTTCGCGAATGTTGGCGGCTAACCAGGGATTGTCAACCAATTCCTGATACAATCCAGGCCCGTTTTTATAAAAGCGGTCGCCTGAAATTCCTGTCCACGTGGCCTTGTAATATTCCAACCAGGAGTCGCCAGCCGAGGCATCAACGATATAGAAGATTTCGGGAAAATTGTTCCGAATCCACTGCCCCGCGAAATCCTGGTCGGAGATGGAATACACCTTCAGTTTTGAAACAAATTTGCGGACAGCTTCTTTGGCGCGGGTTTCGCGCACTTTCCAGAGCGCCTGTGCCAGACAATTGATGCCACCCCAGGCAGTTACCCAAAGTGGCCGGTCATCGGCTTTGTCAACTGCCTTAATCAGCAGTTCGGAGCCTGGCGAATCGTTTCCTTCGCCCACGCCATCCATACTGAAAAGGGGCAGGTGTTCGGTGGTNNGTAATCGCGCACCAAAGCTTCAATTTTATCTTTCCGGGTTTGGCTGCGCAGGTGCGTTGAAGTGGTTGCCACCAATCCTTCCAAATCGTATTCATTCGAATAAACAAGCAGGCGCACCAGCGATTCCTGATCGTCGGGTTCGTTGGTAATATCGGTCAGTACAAAAAGCCGCTGTTTCACAGGTTCTTCGAATTGAAGTTGCGTTTGGGCAAATCCGGCAAACCAAGCAAGAAAGAAGATGATTAGCATTAGGTTTTTCATTGTTAGTAGGTTTAAATCTTCTAATACAACTCAAAGAAACAATTATGATTTTCTGCGCAAATCCAAAGTAAAAAATTCCATTTCTTGACACAAATCCAAAGCTAACATTTAATTATTATGCATTATATTCCGGATCACGGTTTCCATCAGGGCTATATTGTGAAGAGAAAATGGCCAGATCGAATAATTTCTGACGGCTGTCTTCCACCCTGATATTTTCAAACGTCACGCCGCTAACGTGCGCCTGACCCGCATTGTGGATACTTATCGTTGCACCATCTTCCACATGAATAATATCCATATTTCCGAAGCGGATGTTTTTTACCTCGTCCGAATTCAATTCAAACCCGATTTCAACCGCATTTCCCCAAATTGAATTCCAGAACACACTTCGAAGGCTGGTTGGTTTCCTGCTTTCCGGCGAAAATAAACAGCGGTTGCTGCCTGATTCGCCCGTTGAGTTCCAGACTAAGGTTTTCGGGTTTGTTCAATTTAAACCGGAATGAATTATCGCCGGTGTATTCAGGTTTTAATCCCGTCCGGAGAGGTCGAATATCAACCCAGCGAACGTTGTACATGGTATTGACTTCGACGCTCACTTCTCCGGAAAAGTCGAAAACGGCATACGAAGCAACAGGCGTATCGAAAACCGGCACCGGCGTTCCGTTTACTTTCACCTGATAATATTTATTGGAAGCAAAACCTTCGGGAGCCTGCCAGGTTGTTATTTGTGCCAAAACGTTGTAACTAAAAAACAAAACTGAAATTAAAGTGAAAATTCTCATTGGTAGTGTGTTACTGATTTTTTAATTCAATATTTGCCCATAAATTACTGGCCGAGAGTTCAACTGCTTTCTTCAGGTTTCCGTTTGCTTCTGTTTTGTTGCCAAGTCCTTTGTGTCCAAGTCCTTTCAGTAAATACGCGTTTGAAAGTTGCACATTTGCAGCTTCTTTCTCTCCGAATTTGGCAAAGAAATCAATCTCCGAACCTTTGTTTATCCGCTTGTTGCCTGATTGAATCAACGCATTAAAACATTCGGAAGCTTTTACCTTATTTCCCAACTTCTGATAACTTAATCCCTGATAATAAGCAACATAATCAGACTCCTTGATGGACTGATCTGCTGACATCGCAAAATAGGTTTTGGCTTTGGCCTTATTACCCAAAGCTTCATACGCCAGTCCGATAAAATAATTGACCTGCGGACTTCTTTCATCTCCGGTTCTGGCTTTTGAATTTTCAGGAGTCTCAATGGACGCCAGGAATTGTTCCAGCGCAAGTTGATATTTTTTCTGTTCAAGGTATTTCTTGCCCAACAACAAGTGGGCATCAACGGTAATGTCCCTTACCCTTGAACTCCCTTCACGGAAATGGAAAGTACTTTTACTCAGATATTCCACCGCTTTTTCAGACTCTCCGGCAAGGTTCAGAACCATAATCTCGCGCACAAAGGCGTCGTCGCGTTGCTTCACAATTTCATTGCTGCCTTCAAAAAGTTTTGCCCGTTTCCAGATTGGCGCATTGCTTAATTCATAGAGCGGATCCAACTCAGAGTAATAGATTGGCTCGTCCTTTTTAATCGTAAAAGCTTTTTCGTACGCGGCAATTGCTTTCGGAATATCCTGCAAGTGGTGATAATATCCAAATCCCAGGTTTCGCCAGGCGATGGCCAGCGACGGATCCAGTTTTACAGCCATTTCCCAGTTCTCAATGGCGCGTTGAGGTTGCTTGTCGTAGAGTAAATTGCCCAGATAATAATACGGTTTTGCATCTTCCGGATGATAGTTGGATGCCATATTCAGAACCTTTACATCTTCCAGCCTGAACGGGAATCCATAATCAACAGACAAAGCAGATGCTTCTTTGAAGTACTTTTCCGCTTCGGTTTTATTCCCTTTTTTATCCTGAAGATATCCCAGATAATAACTGATCATTTGGTTTTTTCCTGAAAATCGGCGAAGGATATCTTCCGATTCAGCAAAAAGTCCGTCATTCAAATATCCAACTGCCAGCTCAAGGTAGTTCTGGTCAAAATCCCGCATTTTAAGGGTAATCGCCTCCATAATACTGGCAGCTATTGTCTCACTTCCTGATGCATTTGCAATTAGATAATTCTCATTGGCTGCCCTGAAATCGAGCGGATCTTTTTCTGCAATACCGGCCATTGTTGCTTTTGCACCTTCAAAATTGCCCAGTTTTCGCTGGATGGAAGCTTTCAGATTGATGGCGCTGTTATTATTGGCGTTGGTTGACAGCGACTCGTTGATCTGACCCAGAGCTTTTTGAAAATCGCCTTTCATGCAGGATATTCGCGCCAGTTCGAGGTAGGCCGCAGAGTGGAAAGCATAATCCCAGGTTGCCCGGTAAAGCGTGTCAACCGCTTCATCGTAAAGTTCAAGCGCCTTTAAAGTCAGGCCTTGCAGGTAAAGCGCTTCGCAGTTTGACGGCCGGGTGAAATCTTTGGTCAGCCTTTTTATTGCTGTACCGAAATATTTGCGGGCAATGTTGTACTCTCCGTTTTTGAGTTGAATATTTCCAACTGCCACATTGGTGCGGATATCCGAGGGGTCGCGTTTCAGGGCTTCAGAAAAATAATCCATGGCATTCAGTGTTGGATTATAGAATTGCAGGATCCGGCTGCCAGCCAGGTACAATTCCTCGATCGTCTGCATGTCTTTTGGAAGAGCGGGTTTTTTGACTTCTTCGGGCAGCTTTCCCCCTTCATCCCATTTAACTGGCTGGTAAGAGACCAATACTTCGTTGTTTTCCAGATTGATCATTTCGGTATATAGGTCGGTCAGATCAAATGATCCGTCAATTTTAAATGAACCTGTAAAAGCAGTTTCCGGCGAAATCTCCACCGTTTTTTCAAAGATTACTGCATCTTTTCTTTTCAGGATAATCTTCGCTTTGTTTACTTTTTGGGTTGAATAGTAGCCCAGAAAGACTTTGCCGTCTTCCCGTTTTTCAAGGTTTACCGCGCCGTTGAGGTTCGCATTTTTGAATCCCTGAATGTCCCTGACCGGATACCAGTATTGTTTGAACGTTTTTACCTCATAAGGTTTGATCCAGCTGTAATCAGGCTGGTTATCCGAAAACGCGCCAACCATGATTTCCACGTACGGACCGTCAGTTTCTGTCAGTTTGGCTTCGGTCGCCTGACCACGTTCGCCGGAGCCCCATTCCCACAATTTGGCCCCTTTCACGATGTTGTGATCGCCAATATGCACAGTTCCGGCTTCTTTTCCATGATCATAAGCGCCCATGAAATCTTCTTTCAGGTCGTAAGCGAAGTAGGAATTTTGATTGACTGAGTTTTTCCACCAACTGATATCCACTCCTTTTGTGAAATCCTCGCCATTATATATTTCTTTGGAAACAGGCCAATGGGCGAAACTATTCTTGGCATGGTAGGTAACCGTATTCACACTGGGCGGGAAAATCACCTGATAATCTTTGTTGGTATGGGCTGCCACGTTTGCCCAATACAAAAAAGTGTTGGCATAAGGAGTCGGATTATGAATTTTAACCTCGGTTTGGTAATACGATTTGCCGGGGAACATCGTAATTCCAATGGTCCACCGCATGCGGTGGCGTGGCTCGGTTTCGCCAATCCAGATGGTTTTGCTGCCGTCTTTATTTTCGGCAAGGTCATAGTCAACCGGAAGCATGGTTGAAGCCCGGTGGTGATGGATGACACACCATTCAATTCCTCCGGAAACCCAGGCGCCGGTCATGCCTATGTTGGAAGGTTTAACGACATTATTTTTATAGATGAAATTATTCCCGTTGGTCTTGTCGGTTCCGTAATAAAGTTTTCCACCGATTTCAGGCGTGACACACAGCTTGATGTATTCATTTTCAAGGATCAACGCTTTCCACGCATGATCTTCCTTCTCATTGGAAATCATGTCGTTCAACCGGTATGGGTAGATTATTTTGGAAGCGCCCTGATAAGACTCACCTTTAAAAAACATCGGGTTTTTATCAGGTGGTATGATCTGATAAGTTGGAAGCACCCACTTTTGTTCTGAAATTTTGACCTGGGCGAGGAGGTTTGATGTTGCAAGTAGCCCGAAAAGGGTCAGGCAAAGGAAAAGCCTGGTTTGAATTGTAAATTTAGGTTTCATGGTGCTATTTAAGTTTTTTAAGCTGTGCGTTTCCAATAATTGCTTTAAGCTGCGTAATGGCTATTTGATTGAGTTTTTGTAACCGCTCAGGTTGGGGAAGTTGCATTCGAATAAATTCGGCATTTAAACTCTCCAAATTTGCCAATATAACACAAAATAATTATCTCCGGCTTCGGTTTTAAACCTATCGAATTCGATAGGTTTAAAATTTTCGTTGTTGAGGCTTTCCCATAAACCAATAAAGCTAATGGTGCTGCGGCTTCGCATCCAATTATTAATGATAGAAAATGGTTCATTTTCATTCCTGTATTTGGCGATATCTGTCAGGGAAATATATTCCGTTTGATTTTTTGAAAGAATATTCACGGTTGTACCTTGAACAATCAGTGAAACTTTAGTCTGCTTTGCCATTATTTTTATTTAAAAACTATTTCATCGGCATAATTCGTTGTAATCATTCCATTAAATGTGCTGGTCACTTTGGTGCCGTGAATGACAAAGTTTTCGAGTGTAACGCCTTTAATCCGGTGTGTTTTGTCAAAACCCAGCAATTGCGAATACGGGAAACGATCTCCTTCAACGGTAATATTGCGGAAGCGGACATCTTCAATTTTTCCTCTTTCCTTGTCTTTTGAATATTGAGAGAACAGGATTTTAAAGTCAATCAGCCAGCCTTTTGAATCTTCCACGCGGATATCTTCGTAAAGCACATTTTTTACCACCGCACGGTCGCCATTATGGATGGTGAACGTTCCTTCTGGACCTTCGGTATGAATCAAATCGCAATTTCTGAATGTGATGTTCTTGATAGTATCGCTTCGGGTTTCGAATCCAATTTTGAGGGCATTTCCCCACACTCCGTTCCACATCACCGAATTCTGAACGACCACATCGTCAACCGTAAAACTACTGTTGAATTTGGTGAAATAATTCACTCCTGATTTTATGGCAATGCAATCGTCTTTGGTCCGGATGAAACAGTTGTTCACCAACACATGCTGCGAACCAACAATATCAATTCCATCGTCCCAGTCGTTTTCCGAAACTATTTTCAGGTTATTGTAAGTTACATGATTGGATGCAGTTGAAGCGCAGCTCCAGTGCCGGCTTTCGGTCAGAATAATTCCTTCAATCAGTACATTTTCGCATTGGTTAATTTCAATGGGCCGGTGTTCGCCTTTCAGGTAACGGCTGTTATCCAGAATGCCACGGCCTAAAATTTTGATATTCTGAGCTTTGTCGGTCATGAAGTGGCCCCGCACAATCGCACCTCCTTCGATATAAACCGTTTGATTGCTTTTAATGAAAACTTCGTCAGGGTAATGAATTTTTCCGGCTTCGAAGAAAATGACGTTTTTATCAGCTTTGTCCGGAATGTTGGTTTCCAACGGATTTGCAAAAATGAAAAGCGGACGTTTGATATTTTTATTGATTTCGACGCTTAGGTTTTCAGGCTTGTCCAGCAAAAACCGGACTTGGTTCCGGGAAAGCTCAGCTTTAATATTCCTGCTTTTCGGACGGATGTCGAAATCGTATACCGGCGACAAAAAAGTGATTTTTATATCAACCTTTCCATCGAATGAGAAATAGGCCAGGGCGGCTATTCTGTTATTGTAGACAAATATTTTCTGCCCGTTCACCTCCAGCTCAAATTCAGGAGCGGCCTCTGCATCTTTGGGGGCATCGTAAGTAATTAAATTACCGGCATTTGCCATCATTACTGAACCCATAAGCAAAATTGCAAGTAAAAATTTTTTCATGTGTTAGTTCTTTAAATTCGATCCGAAAATAGATGTGTCCTGAAAACCACAAACAGTTGTCAAAACTTCATGGATACCTTTTTTGTAAATTTCAATAAACCTGAGATCGCCGGGCAACCTATTCCCATGTTCATCGGTGGCCCGGAACAAACACCCGCAAAGCAATGCCTGAAATATTTTGTCGTAAGGCATTTCTAATTCCATGGCCAGGTTAATTGCACCTGCCAGCCGGTCACCGGCACCAAGCTTTCGCATCAGATCGCAGCCTACACGGTAAATGGTGTCGCCCAAAGCCTTGTTCTGAAAGCGGTGCAACAAATCGTCTATATGTTCGGTCAGGGCAATGGCGGTAAACTCTTCAGGATATTTTGCCAATAAAATACTTGCGGCCTGAAGCATGGTTTCCCGTACTTCGGAGTGAATTTCAGGAATTGCAAGCGCTTCGTGCAAATACATAAATTGCGGATTGTACTTGTAGCCAATGTAAGCTGCGGCCGCATGTCCCAGGTTGTGAATAAATAATTTACGGTCAACCCATGCTTTCATGTTCTCTTTGGGGGCCAAACCTTCCATTTCAGGAATCGGATTTTTAAATGCTTTTCTGTCGAGAATCAAGGTATTGTAAGGTTCGGCAAAAACCTGCAAAATATCCTCTTCCACATCTTTTTTAAGCATTATGGGAACCATTTTCCCGATACTGGTTTCGACGAAGCCTACCAGATCAGCCATTGGATATTTTCCCGGAAGAAACTTCTTCAACTCCAATTCAAAAAATCCGGCAGCATTTCTAAGATTTTCGGCAATAATGATATCTAAAGCCAGAGAGCTGTTCTGTTCGAATCGTTTTAGCAAACCTTTGGCAAGCAATGGCATTATTCCCGGTAAACCGTTTTGTCCAACCGAAACTGCTAAAATGTCGGCAGAGGCAATTTCATGAATCACTTTTTTTGAATCGCCGGCCAGAACTCCACGCACATTTTTTACCTGAATAATTTCTTCGGCATCGCCTTTAATGACCACATTGTAGCTTCTCCGCTCATTTAAAGCATCAATTACCGGTTTGAAAATATCAACAAAAACTACCTCAAATCCGCCGCGGCTAAACAACTGAGCAATGAACGAACGTCCGATTTTACCGGCGCCAAATAATACAATCTTTTTGCTGTCTGTCATTTTCCGATTTGTTTCAGATAGCTGTTTTGATAGTGACTGATGATATCGAGTTTCTCTCCTTTTCGCGTTTCGAACCAGGCGCCCCCCAAATAGAAGCAAGTAAAACCACCTGAAGCAACTCCCCATGAGATAGCATCCACCAAATCTAATTTACCGGGTTTATCATGTTGCAATTGCCGGGCAACCGAAGCTATTACCCCTCCGGCAAAGTTGTCGCCGCAACCAGTCGTATCGCCTTTTTTGCATACGTTTCCCTGCAATTCGATTTTGATTTTTTCCGAAATCGGGAACTTTGTAATATCAACTGCCTGGAATAAACTCCCATCAGAATAAGCATACAACCGACTACTTCCATTAGTGATAATAAACGATGATAGTTTCTGATCCCTGAAATAAATTGCTGCCTCATCAATTGAAGAATACCCACTTATTTTCAATGCTTCTTCACAATCCATGATCAAAACGTCGGTCAGCTTAAAACTTTCGCTGCTATTGCCCAAAGGCCACTTTTCGCCTGGATTTGCTTTTTCATTCCTGAAATCGAATACCGTATTTACCACCGTAACGCAATGATTGGCCTTTGCTTTTTGCAGCAATGCGATAAGGTTGTCGTGAATTTGAGGCACTAAAGCAGTTCCTCCGAAACAGACAATCTGAGCATCAAAAAATGAAGCGGGTAACATTTCAGGAGAATAGTCTGATGAAGCTCCGATGTTATTAATGAAAGTCCGTTCACCATTTCCATTATCGAAAGTTGGGTCAGACAGAACATGGGTAAAAGCTGTTTCTTTAGGACCTACTTTGATGTAATTTTTGATATTCAATGGAGTAGCTGCCACTTTTTCCAGAATCAGATCGGCGGTTTCATCATTGCCAGTGCAACCATAATAGCTGACCTCAAACTGGTTTTCAGGCAGCAATTGTGAAGCATGAATTAGTGAAACCAATGAGGGCCCACCAATATTGAAACTATTGTAAGATGAATTACCAACAATCGAAGAGAGTATTTCAGGATACGATTTGTTTGCAAAACTTTCAAGTTCCCCTGTAAACACAAGTTTGCCTGGACTCAAACCACCATCTCCGGTTTTTATTGATTGAAACTGAGCAAACTGCGAACTTCTGAAATTTACGTCAGAGTATAAAAAATCGGCTAAAGCGCAACCTGTTCCTGCAATTTTGATAACGGAATCGCTCATGGTTCATAAAAATTTTTGATAATCGGAAGCGAGTAAATGCAAGGGTTTTTCATCTTCAGCTATTTCCGGAAAGCGACCAACGGGCTCGAAAAAACAGTTGTCGTTTGAGTCATCGTTAACTGCGCTTACTTCGCCAACAAACACTTTCCCCTTGCCCGGTTCGCCGTAGAAACGGTGAAATATTCCTTGTTCCAGACAAATACTTTCACCCGGGGTTAATATCACCTGGGCACCTGCTTCAACAGTTCGCAAAATTCCGTCGGTTCTGACTACAACAGGCTGATCGGAAAACTGGTTATCGCCAATCGAATTGTACAATTCAAGAACCAGGTTGCCACCTCCACGGTTGATAATATCTTCCATTTTGCTCCAATGAAAGTGCATCGGAGTTTCCTGCAATTCTTCAACAATCATGGCCTTTTCGGCATAAGGTTTTTTGTCTTTTCTGATATTTCCGTTACGGATTGTAAACAGTATCAGGCCACGCTCATGAAAATTGCCAGTGCCAAAGTCGGTTAAATCCCAACCCAGCATATTGTCAGTAATTTCGGAACAGGTTTCCTGTTTTCCTTTCCAATCCTCCGGGGTCCAATACGCCCATGGCGGAAGTTTAAAATTCATCAGATCGAAAAATACGATTGATTCTGCGATTAGCTGGTTTATTTCACTTCGTTTCATAGGTGTAATTTTTTTAATTCGTTGATTACTTAAATCTCATCACAATTGAATTCATATTGCCTGAACCTTTTACCACAGCGTACCTCGATTGATTGACCTGATCAACTGTTACCGAAACTTTCCTCCCATTGTTTGAAGCAGTTGCGCTTTTTGTTTTTTCAGGAATAGGTACGCGCAGGGTAAACCGATCGAATTTGCCGCTGGTTTTAATTTCAACCTGATTGTTTTTAGGATTGAAAGAATATTGATAGCTAACCTGGTTTCCGTCGCTACCATATCCAATATTTACAGTTGTTTTTTCGACACCTGCAAAATACCATCGGGGCGAAATCTCCACTTCCTGAAACAAAATGCTTTTGTCCACCACGCCTGCCAATCCTTCAACTAGTGCGCTCACAAATGCTGCCTGACCCCATTCGTCCGGAATGGCTTCTTTCTGGGCTGTTCCATCGGCATTGACACACCCGGGAAGGCGACGGTTGTTTTTGTTTAAAATTTGTTCGGCTACCTTGATCTGCTCAACTGCATAAACTTCAAACCCGTTCTGAAAAGCTGCTTTGGCCAGTTCTCCACCGACTAATGGTAAAACAGCGCCATTCATATATTCCCCCAAGGCATACTTGCCAAAATGTGGATTGATGAATGGATATATCCCAAACCAGGGGGCAATTGACTCATCTTTGATCTTTTCTCCGATTTCCTGATAGGTTTTGATGATGGAAGCTGTCATATCGAGGGTTGGAGCTCCGCGATTGATGGAATAAGTATTGGATAAACCGATGGAGTTGATCGGATCGGTTTTAATGTGCAATGGTACAGGCTCTTCGGGAATGAAATGGGCATAAAATTTTCCGTTCCAGCAAAGCGAATTCAACCGCTGACGGAATAAATCGCCCTGCAAATCCCATTCACGGGCTGCATCGGATTGTCCAACTGCCTCAAATAAAATGGACAGTTGCCTGCAGGCCTGAAACATACCACTGTTGTCGCCGTGCATAATCCCTTTAGGTGTTTCGGGGGTATTGCCAATGTGGTAAAGCAAGCGTTCGACACTTTTCAGCGAATCGGGCTCGGAGGTAAAGTCCCAGGTATCAATAGAATATGGCCGTTTCACCAACAGATTTTTGGCCGACCAGCGCAAGGGATCGCTCATTTCGTATTTCATTCCCTTCACCAAAGTTGGCATCCACTGTTTCAGAAAAGCCTGATCGCCTGAAGTCTGCCAGTTGGTGTAAACGCCTTCCACCATCAGGTATTCCAAATCGGCCTCGATGGGCATTCGGAAAAAGAAATTCTGGTTGTTCACATCCACGAAATAAAACTCGTTTGGGAAACAGTTGGTGAAAAACAACTGGCCCACGTTTTTATCCTTATACGAATCCCAATAATCGAAGTACATTCCTTTGGGTGTTTGCCGTCCCATGAAGAAGTCGAGGTAGCTGCCCATATCTTTTTCCCAGTATTTATAAGCTTTCATGGTGTGGATGTGATCGCGGACCCATGAAACAAACATCAAACGCTCTTTTCCATCGAGCATCACCTTTTTAACACGGGCATTTTCATACAGGCTTTTTTTCAGGTCGTTCAGCAAAGTGGCGTACATTCCCGAATTTTCGCTAAAAGTAGTTTGGGCGTTTACAACGAAGCAAAATGGAGAAAGAAGCAGAAAAAACAGTAGCAATCGTGTTCTTTTCATATCGCGTTTTAGTTGGCTTAGGTTTCAAATTTAAATAAAAGCGGCGACAGAATTGTTCTGCCGCCGCTTTTATTCTAAGTGCATAAGTGTTTTATTGCCTTTTGTGACATTTACTGGTAAGGCAGAATATTATTTTTCTGTACTTCTTCTGCTTTCAGAATCTCGATAACCACGTAGTTGCTTTTGCCGCGCCATGGAAGAGAATGCAGGTATTCTTTATACCTGAGTTCAACTACCTTTCCGCTGTTGCGTTCCAAAATAGCTGCCACACTATCGTTGGTCACACTAAATTCAAACTCATTGCTTTGAAGCGCACCCGGTGCGGTTGATTTAAACCCATCCTGAATCAGGCGTCCTTCGTAGGTTTTGAAGATAAACCCCTTTTTTACAAAGAAATTCAGGGTCCCGGCTTTAACTCCTTCACCAAAAACAAAATAGTAGCGCCACCAGAATGACAGGGCCAGAATAATTACTATAACGAATAAACCGATCTTCAAAATCTTTTTCATGATTCTATTTTTTTTCAATTTAAGGTCGAACAAATTTAGTATTTCCGGCCAGAACAACCAATTCTAAACTGTTGAAATGCCGTTCCTCTTTGCCGACGTGATTGTAGATTGCCATCAACTGATCAAAGGGTAAATCTTTCTTTAACATGTTGTTCCTCATGTTCTGATTTAGAGATAATTACAATCAAAAGGTATTGGATATAAGCAAAAAACCCCCTTCCGGCGAACCGAAAGAGGGTTTTGATATTTATGTATTGAAGGGTATGTTCGGTAGATTACATCATTCCGCCCATGCCGCCACCCATTCCACCGCCCATAGGTGGCATAGCTGGTTTGTCTTCTTTTTCTTCAACCAATACGCATTCAGTAGTCAGGAACATGCCAGCAATTGAAGCAGCATTTTCCAGAGCGATACGGGTAACTTTAGCAGGATCGATAACACCAGCTTCGTAAAGGTTTTCGTAAACATCGGTACGTGCATTGTATCCGAAATCGTCTTTACCTTCCATTACCTTCTGAACAACAACAGCGCCTTCTTTGCCAGAGTTGAAAGCGATCTGACGCAGTGGTTCCTGAATGGCGCGTTTTACGATTTCGATACCAGTGGTTTCGTCGTCGTTTTCTCCGGTTAAGCCTTCAAGTACTGCAATGCTGCGGAGGTAGGCAACGCCACCGCCGGGAACGATCCCTTCTTCAACAGCAGCACGGGTTGCATGCAAAGCATCGTCAACGCGGTCTTTTTTCTCTTTCATTTCAACTTCTGAAGATGCCCCAACATAGAGTACCGCAACACCGCCTGACAGTTTTGCCAAACGTTCCTGAAGTTTTTCCCTGTCGTAATCGGAAGTAGTTGTTTCGATCTGTTTTTTGATTTGGTTTACACGTGTTTTGATGGCAGCAGGATCGCCGGCACCAGCGACTACCGTTGTTTTTTCCTTGTCAACAGTGATTTTTTCTGATTTTCCAAGCATTTCAAGGGTTGTATCTTCCAGTTTCATGCCTTTTTCTTCGGTAATCACCACACCACCGGTTAAAACGGCAAGGTCTTCGAGCATTTCTTTACGACGGTCGCCAAAGCCAGGAGCTTTCACAGCACAGACTTTCAGTGAACCGCGTAAACGGTTAACAACCAAAGTAGCCAATGCTTCACCATCAACATCTTCAGCAATAATCATCAGCGGGCGACCAGTCTGGGCCGATTGTTCCAGAATTGGAAGCAAGTCTTTCATTGTGCTGATTTTTTTATCGTGGATCAGGATATAAGGATGCTCCATTTCGGTAGCCATTTTTTCGCCATCGGTAATAAAATATGGAGAAATATAACCACGGTCGAATTGCATACCTTCTACCACATCCACATAAGTTTCAGTTCCTTTGGCAGCTTCAACAGTAATTACCCCTTCTTTATTCACTTTTTCCATTGCTTCGGCAATTAATGCTCCGATTGCGCTGTCGTTGTTGGCGGCAATTTTAGCAATCTGTTCAATTTTCTTGAAGTCGTCGCCAACGTTCTGAGCCTGATCTTTGATGCTTTCAACTACTTTGATGACAGCTTTGTCTATACCGCGTTTCAAATCCATTGGATTTGCACCGGCAGCAACATTCTTTAAACCAACTGAAATCAGTGATTGTGCCAAAACGGTAGCTGTAGTTGTTCCATCACCTGCGTCGTCGCCTGTTTTGCTGGCTACTTCTTTCACCATTTGGGCGCCGATGTTTTCGTAAGGATTCGAAAACTCAATTTCTTTTGCAACAGTAACACCGTCCTTGGAGATTTGTGGTGCGCCAAATTTCTTTTCAATAACTACATTTCGGCCTTTTGGTCCGAGGGTTACTTTTACAGCATCAGCCAATTTGTCAACTCCTTTTTTCAGGAGGTCGCGGGCTTCGATATTGAATTTAATTTCTTTTGCCATTTTTAATTCTTTTTAAAATGTTATTAATCAGTTATTCAGCAACAAATAAAACATCTGTTTGCGACATCAACAGGTAATCGGTTCCGTCAATGTTTAATTCAGTACCGGAATATTTACCGTAGAATACCGAATTACCTACCTTGATTTCCATTGGTTCGTCTTTTTTAGGTGAACCAACCAAAACTACTTTACCAACTTGTGGTTTTTCTTTTGCCGAATCAGGAATAATGATTCCGCTAGCTGTTTTCTTTTCTGCTTCCTTTGGCTGAACCAATACTTTGCCAGCAAGGATTTTTCCTTTTAAATCTGCCATTTCAAATTATTTTTAGATGTTAAACTTATATTTTAAAAATTTTTGTACTCCTTTTTTAGCAGATACTATGCCAAAGAAGATATTGCCAAAAATGAGGACGGGATTGGGACATTTTTACACCTGAAAATTAGATCAGGCGGACAAAAATACGTTAATAACCTGAATTACAGGACGTCTTTGCTTTAATTGTGACTGTCATTTTGCGTGTCAGACTGTCAGTAGCTCTTCCCTGAAAGCCTCCCCCCGCCCCTCTAAAGGAAGGGTGAAAGAACTGGGAAGAGTTGATTTGTGGTTTGATTTTTTATTCATTATTTATAAGCTTAAAAATGTTCTGAACTTCGAGAATCCAAAAGTCTCCCCTTCGGGGAGATTTAGAGGGGCTACTAATAAACCTCCATATTCGAAATAACCGGACAAGCTTTTGAATCAGCAATTACAATCCGAACTTTTTGTGCTTCAACCGGACTGATCCTAAGAATACGTTCGTATCCGATGGTTGTTCCCTGTGCCACTTCCTGCCAGTTACCATCTTTTTCAATTTCAACCGTGAAGTTTTTTACACGTTGTCCGAGTTTGATGTACTTCTGAATCAGTACATAACTGATCAATTTCCTTTCGCCTAAATCAATTTCCAGATTGCCTGTTTTGATCTGATCGTTGGTTGCCCAGTAAGTTTCTTTATTTCCGTCGGTTACCATATTCGCTTCATAAAGCGGTGAATTTCCCCGGACTGAAGAAGCTTTAGCAGGTTTGTTAAGCGCCAGATTAACGCTGAAACGTTCGTCAATCAGTTTTTTCCAGCCCTGCAGGGAGGCTACATCAATTTCGTTAATTAACCCACGACGATCGGGTGGAATATTCAGGATGAGGTTGGCTCCCCGACCAACTGAGCTTAAATAAATATCGAACAGTTGTTCAGGTGTTTTAACCAGCGAATCTTCTTTGGCATGGTAAAACCATCCCGGACGGATGGAAACATCCACTTCGGCAGGTATCCAGCTTATGCCATTTTCTTCACCTGTATTCAATAATTTTTGAATGCCACTTTTCCCGGCATACAGAGTATCAACTGTTATGGTATTCCAGTTGGTTTCGTTTACAAATCCGCTTTCGTTGCCACACCAGCGGATATCCGGACCGGCATCGCTGAAGAAAATAACATTGGGTTCCATGTCGCGAACCAATTTCAGGGTTGATGGCCAATCGTAATAAGTTTTGCCATCTATGTTTCGTTTTTCGTTTGTTCCGCCGTAATGGCCATCACCACCATTTGCACCATCGAACCACATTTCGAAAACGGGCGAGTGTGCTGCAAATAATTCTTTTAACTGGTTACGGTAGTATTCGACATACGAAGGCGAACCGTAGTCGGCCCGGTTACGGTCCCAGGGCGAGAGGTAAACGCCAAATTTCAGACCTTCAGCGCGACAGGCTTTTTCCACTTCATCAACTACATTGCCTTCCCCGTTTTTGTAAGGACTGTTTTTGACCGAATGTTCGGTGTATTGACTGGGCCACAAACAGAACCCATCGTGATGCTTGCAGGTCAGAACCAGGCCTTTTAATCCGGCGGCTTTAAAAGTTTTTGTCCATTGGGTCACATCCATGGCCGTTGGGTTAAAAACCGATTCGCTTTCGTCGCCAAATCCCCATTCTTTATCGGTGAAAGTGTTGGTAGTGAAATGAACAAAAGCATATTGTTCCATTTCGTGCCAGGCCAGTTGACGGTCGGTAGGAACCGGTAAAACAGCTTGTGGCGGGGCGACTTCTATTTTACAGGAAGACATGATGAATAAGATGCTCAGAGCAATCAAACTGATTAATGAGTTTTTGCGATTCATGATTTGTTAGTTTAAGGGAGAGGAAGTTGAAAAAAAAGTCTTCAATGAGTTACATTGAAGACTTTCAGTTATAAGTATTTCAGATTTTACCCTGATGAGGTTTGTTTATTTGGTAGAATCAGGTACAGCATTTGTTGTTGCAGGAGAAGTAGCAGCATCGGCAGGTGCAGGGAAACTCGGCACCTGATTGGGATCAATCGCGTTTTCGATCTTATCTTTAATTGCAGACTCGCCACCTGCCTGTTTATTTTCACCTGCAATAATTGCACTGCCTGTAATGGAAAAAAGCAACAATGCACCGGCTAAAACCCAGGTAGCTTTTTCGAGGAAGTCGGCAGTTTTGCGGACACCCATGATCTGATTGGAAGCCTGAAAATTACTTGCCAAACCTCCGCCCTTTGAGTTCTGGACCAATACGATCAAAATGAGTAAGATACAAGTAATGAATAATAAAACGATAATCAGTGTGTACATGTTAATATGAATTAATTGGTCATTAAATTTTTGATTTTTTCAATCTGACCGGCAAAGTAAGTACTTTTTTCCGGATATTTCAAACTTAACTTTTCAAATATCTGTATGGCTTTTTTATAGTAACCCTGCTGAGAATAGATTAAAGCCAGTGTTTCGGTCACCAAATCATCAGTTTCTACTTCATGTTGCGGTTGGCTGTCCATTGGTGAACCTGTTTCGGTATCTTTTATCGGAGGCATCTTTGGTTGAGCCTCCAGAAATTTTTCAATCAAACTTATCTTTTTCCCTGATTTCTCGTGAAGCTGCCGGGCTGTTTCACCCATTGTTTCTTCTTTGTTTGCCTGTGTTTCCAGTTGATATCCGGATGGAAATATCAGGCTATAGATATCAGGCTCCTGGCTCACGGAGGTTTCAGTAGCGCCATCCTGGTTCAATTCAGTTTCGCTGGATTTTTCGTTCAGGAACAGGTATAATTTTCGGCGGTCCTGAATGTGGAGGGCTGCATGAATCAATTCCTGACCGAAGGACGGATCGTTCAGGTTTTTCAGATTTTTAAGATAGAGAATCCATCCGGCTTCGAATGCAGGATGATTCCCGATCATCTCTTTCAGGAGAGGAAGTGTTTCTACATTTAACTTTCCGGGAGCTTGTATATAATGGATGATCTGGTCGGCTGTCATAGGTTACCAATTGGCTATTGATGCATTAAAAATGTCGTCGGTTAGTTTTTTGATGATTTCGGCAACAAGGGTTTCTTCAGCATCGCTGAGCGATCGGTTACTGTCAAAATCTTCGAAAGCTGTAAACGTTTTCTCCCAATCCTGATCGTGTTCTTTATTGTTGGTATATTTTACTTTAATTGATACAGTTAATCTGTTTTGTGCAGCAAGGTCGCCCTCCTGAATATTCATTGGCCTGACTTCATAATCGGTTATCTGTCCGGTGAACTCAAGGTCGCCATTTTCAGAAATCTGGTTCAGCGAGGTTTGCCTGATCAGTTTGTCCTGTAATCCATCGGTTAATTGTTGGCTTAGGTTCGGATTTACCAGTCGGGCACGATTGGGGAAATATTCAACAGTAAAAGTCTTCACATTAGGAGCAATAGACGCACCGGTAAAGGAATAGCTTATTTTACATGCCGTAAATACGACCGCAAAGAGGAAGACTGAAAACAAGATAAATATGGCGCTCCGTTTTGTCATGGTTAGTCAATGTTGTATTCTTTGATTTTCCGGTATAAGGTTCGTTCCGAGATGCCCAGTTCGCGGGCAGCATATTTACGTTTGCCTTTGTGTTTTTCGAGCGATTTCCGAATCATTTCCACTTCCTTATCTTCAAGCGACAAGGATTCTTCAATGAATTCTTCGGTGTCATAAATATTTTCATGAACGGCAGGTTTTATGGTGCCCCGGTTGGGTGCAGGTTGGTCAGGAATATAATTACCGTTTTCGGTTTGATAAAGTTTGCGGATCAATTGGGCATTATCGTCATGAACATTAGCCCCTGCTGTTTCATTCTGAAGAATATCATGGACCAGTTTTTTCAGGTCGTTCATGTCTTTTTTCATGTCGAACAGAATCTGGTATAGGATTTCGCGTTCCGAAGAAAAGGTTTTCTCATCAACACCGTGATATAAGGCAGGTAATTTGCTTTCGCGGTGTATTGGAATATAATGCCTCAGGGTTTTGGCGTCAATCAGTCTTTCCTTTTCAATAATGGAAATCTGCTCTGTGATATTTTTTAATTGACGGACATTTCCGGGCCAATGATAATCGAGTAAAACAGAAACAGCCTCATTATCGAGCCTGATGGCCGGCATGCGGTATTTGTCGGCAAAATCGGAGGCGAATTTGCGGAAAAGCAGGTGAACATCTTCGGTACGGTCGCGTAGTGGCAATACCCTGATTGGCACTGTATTTAAACGATAGTACAAATCTTCGCGGAATTTTCCTTTTTCGATGGCCTCCGGAATGTTTAAATTGGTAGCGGCAACCACACGCACATTGGTTTTGAGTACTTTCGACGAACCAACTTTCATGAATTCACCGGCTTCAAGAACACGGAGCAGGCGAACCTGGGTTGAAAGCGGCAGTTCTCCAATTTCATCAAGGAAAATGGTTCCTCCGTCGGATTCTTCAAAATAACCTTTCCGATCGGCCAGGGCACCGGTAAACGATCCTTTTTCGTGTCCGAAAAGTTCCGAATCAATGGTTCCTTCAGGAATAGCGCCACAGTTTACGGCAATGTATTTTCCATGTTTACGTGCCGAAAACTGGTGGATAATTTGAGGAAAGGATTCTTTTCCTGTTCCGCTCTCGCCGGTTATCAAAACCGAAAGATCGGTGGGCGCCACCTGAACGGCAATTTCGATCACATGAAGCAATGCGGGCGAACTGCCAATAATTCCAAAGCGTTGTTTTATTTCCTGAATATCCATTGTACGGACAATATGTTTAACTTTGCAAAATTACAATTTTAACCTTTAAGTACTGTTTAAACAATGAACTTTATTGGAATTATCCCAGCTCGTTATCAATCAACCCGTTTTCCGGGAAAACCACTGGCTCATTTGGGAGAAAAACCAATCATTCAGTGGGTTTACGAAAATGCCAAAAAAGCGCTTGACGAAGTTTATGTAGCTACCGACGATGAACAGATTTATCAGGCAGTTGAGGCTTTTGGCGGAAAGGCTGTTTACACTTCGGCCAATCACCAAAGTGGAACTGACCGATGTGCCGAAGCTGCCCAAAAACTATCCGGACATTTGAAGTTTGAGGTGGTCGTCAATATTCAGGGCGACGAACCGTTTATCAAGGCTGAACAGATTGAAGGACTGAAGGACTGTTTTCTTTCTCCTGAAACCGAAATTGCCACACTCATCAAACCGATTACAAATGCTGCTGAAATTACCAATATCAATCGCCCGAAAGTGGTGATCAATAAGAATCAGGAAGCCATATATTTCAGCCGTTCACCCATTCCTTTTGTACGCGATTGCCAACCCGGGGAATGGATCAGCAGGAATACCTTTTACAGCCACATTGGTATGTACGCCTATCGGTTCGATATTTTGCTGGAACTGACCAAATTGCCTATCGGTATTTTGGAAAAAGCTGAATCGCTCGAACAACTGCGATGGCTCGAAAACGGGTACCGCATTAAAACAGCACAAACACTTTTTGAAAATATTGGGATTGATACGCCTGAAGATCTGGTACAGGCGCAAAAGTTTTTATTGGCCTAAAATATTTGAGAATTTGAAAATCTGAAGATAAAAAAAGTCGCAGTTTACAGTCGCAGTTTACAGAAAAAAGCGCTAAGACTGAACACTGGGATTGAACACTGAATACTTTTTTATGAAGTTTACCAGAATGCACAGTCTGGGTAACTACGGCATATTATATGACTTCAGTGAATCGGGAACCAGCTTGTTGTTTTTACAGGCGTAATTATTTTTCCGGATAAAATTATCCAGTTCATCTTTAAGCTGTATTTGACGATCGTCATTTTCCAGTGGGTCAATGTTCAAATCAGTCGAAATCTGATAAACGGTTTGGCTCGACAAGAAAATATCTTCACTTAAAAGATCAAGAATTTCGTTCTTATTCCGCATTAACGGATAAGTTTGCAGGCTCCGGAAGTCAACTGAATTATCCAATCCATGGCCAATCCACGATGCAACCGTTGGACGTTTGATATATTTTGCACCGTTGAGCATGGCAATTAACGAAGGTGTAATGTCGAAGTGGGTAACAATTGAGGAGAACTTCTCAGTTTTTTTCAACATTGGCGAATAAATTACCAACGGCACATGAAAGCGGTCAATCTGGGAGCTGATCGGAATTTCAGGCATCCGGTGATCGCCGGTGATGATAAAAATCGTATTGGCAAATTCTTTCATTTTACTGAATTCGCTGAAAAAATAGCGAATTGATTCATCGAAATAAAGGACTGAAGCCAATTGTTTGACGTATTGTTGATCGAATGATTTTATTTGTTCGCTTAGTTTCAGTCCTTCAAGCCGGACATCAAATTTGTGGTTGAAATTTTCCTGATCGGGAATATTAAACGGATCGTGCATGGCAATTGTCAGCATCACATCCATTCGTGGAGTATCCGATTTGGTCCTCAGGTCTTCCAGATACCTGCGAAAAATTTCGTGATCTCCAAAACCCCATGAAAAACCATTAGCAGAAGCGGGAAGCTTGGTGTAGTCGGCTCCAAATTTCCGGCTGTCTATAATCTGATCGATGCCTTGTCGGTTTAAGAAAGCATCCATTTTATCAAATTCGGCCTCACCGCCATATACAAAACTACTGCTGTATCCGGCTTGTTTCTTTAAAATACTGATTAAACTAATATGATCGGGCATTTTGTCTTCCAACTCAGCAAATCCATGTTCGCCAAAAGGCAATGATGCCAGAGTGGCTGGAAAAACCTGAAAAGTTCGTCCGGATGTACTCAGGCAGTTTTCCCAATACAAACTTTTCTGCATTAATGAATCCAGAAAAGGAGTAAAACTTCCCAGATAGGCATTCTGCCCGCTGTAAGCCCGTCCCAGACTTTCAACAATGACCAGAACAATGTTTGGCGGAGTTTCCCCTAAATTGAAATATTCACCCAAAACATCGGGAGTGGTTTCCTGATGCAGAAAAGGATATTCAGGATTAATGTATGTAAATGGATTTCCTTCAGGAGAAGAAACTACCGTGTTAAAGGTAAAAGGTTGTTTGTTAAGCGTTCCTTTGTGCAGGAGGTGTGTTGAAACACTTTGTGCGAAAAAACCAAACTTGTTGGTTGTCATAAACAAACTGAATTCGTTATCGAATTTTGAAGGATTTGGCTCTAACTGTTTGATTGGCAAAAGAGAACAAAGAATCAAAACAGTTATTACAGCTATCGCCCATGGTTTTAGCTTAAAATATACATGCTTAAGAAATGTTCTCACCATGAAGGCCAGATATAGAAAAATAACGATGAACGGAAAGATATTTAATTCATTTGAAGCACCCAAAGTATGCCTGATTTCGGCCAGTGAATATCCAAGCAAGTCGGCGCCCAGCGGTACACGGGCAGCAGCGAAATATTGAAGAAGCAATATATCGCCCAGCACCAGCAGAACACTTACAATGGTAAAAAAATACCGGGCTGCTTTTTGACTGAAATAGGCGATGACCAGAAATGGAACCATGAGAACCGCCGATAACTGAAGGTACAAAATCAAATCATATTTTAAACCTTTCAGCAATATCATGAAGCTTCCGAATGGGTAATTTGAAAAATTAGATGTAATGACTATTTCGTAAAGACGAACCATCAGTATCATGGAAGCCAGAATAAAGCTCAGGCTCAGGAAACGCCTTAATGATCTGAAAACAAGCTGAATTGATTCTTTGAAATTAGCCATATTAAAATTCTAAAAAAGTCGGGTAATACTGATGTCAAAGGTATAATAGCCAGAATAATTTCCGGGTTGAAGCTCCTCTCCACCCCATGCAACATAAGGATTAATAATCCAGACATGATTGATAAGGTGGTTGAATTCCAGTCGGACCGATCGTGTTTTTAATTTCAACCTGGAGCTTGCATCGGGATTAACCAGATTTTGATTTTCGTCGGGAGAAACTCCATAGCCCAGACGTAACCCGATATAATTCTCAGGATCTGAAAAGTAGCGCCTCATTTGTAAAAACCCGGAAACGGAAGTTCCGTCAGATCCTGGAGTTACAAACGACCGAAGTGAAATCCAGTAATTGCTGATGTATTTCCCCAGTGTTGCTGTGTAAATTGTCACATCCGAACTACTGAAAAATAAAGTTCTTATCCCAACCGAGCCTTCGAAAGCTTTCGGGAAATTATGATACCATTCGGCGCCAATACGGTTTTCAGGAAAAACAGAACTTTGTGAAAATCCATAATTCAGATAACCGTAATTGTTTTCACTAATTTTGGGATAGGCATCCATCTCGTACTGAAGACCGGTATTGCCAAACCTTTTGGCCACATTTACGCGAGCAATCACCGTTCCAAGTTTAGTTTTACGGCCATACGACAAAGCCACAACCTGCCAGGGGTCGCGATTAAATGACTTGTCAAACTGATCGATGGTGTAATTCAGCCTGATCCTGTTTTTCATGACATCAAGTCTGAATTCCTTAAGTTTCTTTATCGCTTCAGGATTCGACGAATTTATCCGGATTATTTTTTCAAGTGTTAAAACGGCCTCCTCATATTTTTCGCTACTGTGCAGAATTCGGGCTTTCTTAAACAAGAAATCTTCGTTAGTTGAGTCTTTTTTTAAAGCCATATCACAATATTCAATGGCCTTTTCATAGTTTTCCGACCAATATTCAACATCAGCAAAAGCATCCAGGGCTTCCATATTGTCTGCATTTTGGGCTAATACCAGATTCAGTACAATCCTGGTCGAGTCGTACATACCGTCCCATGCGTAGGTTCTGCCAAGCAGTAAAGCAACATCCGAATTATAGCCTTGGGCCAGAATTGCTCTGCAGAGTTGGCGGGCTTTAGCCCGTTCACCGCTCAACGCCAAACTCCTTGCTTCCTCGTACGACTGGGCAGATACGCTAAGCCACACTCCATTCAGCAACAAAACAGCTGCCAATAGAAAAAGTCGTGGAAATAGTTTAAGTCGAATATTTGATTTTAACCGGTTCATATCTTTCATTTTTTCTGAATACCTTTTTTCTTCTTGTTGTTAAATCCTTCTCTCGTCATATTTCCCCAGGTTTTTTTTCTGCGGATGAAAAAGTCAAAATTTCCCCTCAGCGCCCAGTAAACCACCAATGGATGAAATAGGAATGGTTCGAGCCAGGCTGTAAGAACGAGTTTGATGATCATTCGCTTTTGTTTGTAACGGTGGTAAGCCAGCAGGTCGTATAGAATAGCGTAGGTTGAAAACATAATGGAAAAAAAGTAAACAAACAAAAGCATAACAAAAAAGAATGGCCAGTTGGGCTGACCCAGAATGGCAATAATTATAAAGTAGAGGATACCAGTAGTTTCAACAATGGGGGCAAGCCATTCGAAGAAAACCCAGAACGGGTGGGAAACTAAGCCCATAAACCCGTATTTTGGGTTTAGGAAAATGTTCCAGTGGATAAACAGGGTGTCAATGCTTCCACGCGTCCAGCGGTTTCTCTGTCTCCCAAGCACCTTTAGATTTGATGGGACTTCAGTCCAGCAGAGCGGGTCGGGGACGTATGCCACTTTATATTTTAATTTTTTCTTCGACATGTATGTCCTCATCCTTACGACAAGCTCCATGTCTTCCCCAACGGTGGTGGTCAGATATCCGCCGCAACCAATAGCCACTTCCTTGTCGAACAGCCCCAGGGCGCCCGAAATAAGTAAAAGTCCATCGAGACGGCTCCAGGCCATTCGGCCCATCAGAAAGGCCCGTGTATATTCGATAACCTGGAACCGGGCCCATAAATTGGTGGGAACATCAATTTCGATGAGCTGTCCGTCAGCAATTTTACAGGAGTTTGCGATTCCAATCACTCCTCCGGTTGCTATAACCTTTCGGTCAGTAGCTTCCAGAAAGGGCTTTATCATTTTTTGAAGGGCATACGGATCAATGATCGAATCCACGTCAATAGAAATAAAATATTCTCCTTTGGCAATGTTGACCCCTGAGTTTAAGGCATCGGCCTTTCCGCCGTTATATTTGTCAATGATCGTGAGGTTACTGAAAGCTCTTTTCTTCGATTTGTATATCCCGCGTATTTCCTTACAGGGAATTTTATAGTCAACTACGTAGGGTACTTTTTCAAGATCAAATGCTTCAATGGCTTTTTCGAGCGTATTGTCGTGACTGCCATCGTTGACTACAATGATTTCGAAACTTGGATAATAGAGCACAAGCAGCGCCTTAATGTTTTCAACGATGCTGAGCGATTCGTTGAATGCTGGCGCAATGACAGAGATCATCGGAGCAAAGGGTGAAGCGAGGATACTGTCGAAATTCGTGTTTTTTGCTTGATTATGATCTTTAATCAGTTCTCTTGCCGAACCAATAGCCAGCAAAAAATACGTGCTGAAAATACTTATTGTGTAAAATAAAAAGAAGTATTCGAATATGCGTACAATTATGTCTGGAATCATAGCCTTTAATTTCTCGGGTCCTTAATGTGTGCCAGATAAAGATCAATGTTGATATCGTGTTTCTGACCGATCTGGGTTAGCCATTCCTCTCCTTTGCTGCTCATGTAATAAAGCGACCTACATGCCTCAACCTTCATCGTCACCGATCCGGACAGAATGACAGATTCCAGAAAATAAATATCTTCTTCATCGCCAATATTTCGCAATGCCTTTATGATTTCGATCTGATTGACTGCAGGTTCCGAATCATAGATTTTCAATAGGAGCAATTTCCCATCGTAAAGTCTGAGGTCGTTGATAGCACGTATGGCAAGCAAGCGAGTGGCCTCAAGTTTACTTTCGATCATTTTAAATATCTCGGTAGCATCTTCAAATTGTTGAAAGAAGATGATCATGCGCAAGCAGAAATTCCGAACATTCGGTTGCGCCGAATCCATGTAGTTGATAAATGCCGGAACCGGAATCTGGTGGAGTCTGAAAATATGAAAAGCCGTTAATTGCGTCCATTTCGAAAATGGACTTATCAGGTCCTTTAAAAAATCGAAAGGACTTTCAGGGTGAAGCCTCACATAAGAAACCTGGGCTTCAGTCCTGATCTGATAATGTTTATCGTTGATGAAATTGTTGATGATGTTGGTTGCACTCTTGGGATCAAGGTTAGTAAGCTCACGGATACCTTGGGCTTTTTTGTAATAAAAAAGCGATTTAGTCAGTTTGAGCGAATCTTTGTTCAATTCCAGACGTACAAAAATCTCGGTAATTTTGGCATCCATCTCTCCCCTGAGGTTTTCTTTAAAAATCAACAATACCGAAGTGAGAATTCTTCTGTTTTCAGGTTTCCTCAGTCTTTTTAATTTCGTTACAGTTGTATTCCAGTCGTTGATGTCGAAAAGATAAAGGCTGAGAACCTCTTCGTAATAATTCTTATAGAAAATACGGTATCGTTCCTTTTTGTTTTTGATTTTGTTGGCATTGTATATGATCAGCAAAATCAAGGAAACGTTGATGATAAATACAAAAATCAATAAAATGAAGATCAGGACTATCGGGTAGCTGTATGTCCTTTCGATAAAACTGTTGAAAATCTTCCGGATGGCTGGCGGGAAGTGATTTTTTCCGTAATCAATAAGTTCATTTTTGGTTTGATTCACATTCTTATCGCCAATTAACCTCAGAATTAAATGATTTAATTCTCTGTGTGGCGTGTTGCTTCGTGGAAGTGCCAAAGGAACCACTGTTGTTTTTTTCTCTTGAGGCACAGAATCTGTTATATTCCTGATGATTTTGGCCGTATCGTTTTGCAGAACTTTTGCTTTTACTACCGTGTCAGGTTTGATTTCGGTCTGTGGTATAGGTTTATTAGTTACTTTTCTGGGAAAAACGCCATTAATTCCTGTTTTAGATTCAATTTCGCTGGCGTACAGAGAAGCTGTCCGGAGGTTCTCAAATTTCCCGATGACATAGCGGTGCCAGTCTTCAGAATCGATTTCTTTTATACTTTCCTTAATGTGATAGCGACGGGAAAATCTTCCGATGTCGAGAGGTTCTTTTGAAGCTGCCAACTGAACGGCATAATAGATCGAATCGGTACTGTAAACCGCTAGAAACGAATGAATGCCAAGCAAAACAAAAACAATACGGGTGATTAGTTTCCGGGAAAGAAGTTTGGTTTGCGACATCTATTTTCTTGTTGTGATATTTAGCAATTTCTATTTTCTTGCTGCCAGTAATTTTCTCACCCTGACGCTCAGTTCAACAAGGCTGAATGGCTTTACCATAAAATCGTCGGCGCCGAGTTCGAAGGCTTTTAAGACGATTGCTTCTGCGCCGGCAGCGGAGAGAACAAGGATTGGCGTATTCTTTTTGTGCTCGTCACGGACAATCGAAATGATTTCGTTTCCGTTGATGAACGGCATGTATAAATCAGTGATAATAAGATCAACCTCTGTTTTTTCGAGCATGTCGATACATTCTTTCCCATCGTTTGCCTTTAGGATTTGATATCCCTCGCGCGATAAACTATGAAAGATAGTTTCCAATACCAGTTTATTATCTTCAGCAACGATTATGCGCTCCATTTTAATGTTATTTTTGATCTCTGCGTGCCCGCTTTATCAAACAATTAAGGGTGCAACTGTTTTTATTTTGGTGGCTAAGATAGTAAAACCATAACCATTTTGATAATTTAGTGTTGAGAAAAGCTAGATTTGCTGAAGAACATGAACTTAAAGTCAAAAGGTTTAGAACCTACTTAAGAACATTTAGTTTCACTATTCTTTTTTAATATTAAAATTTGGAATCGTTCATGAAAAGCTTATTTCCTCTGGTTTCTGTGTTTCTTCTGATGGTGCTTTTTTTATACTCCGGATGCAAAAAAGGTACGGTTTCCGAAGCTCCAGGTCCTTCCCTGAAAGTTGATTCTGTTTATTCCTGGGTTTGCAATATGCAAATGGAAAATGGTTTGCTCAAAACCAGTGAAGGAGGCAGGTTAGTTTCACTCTATGATAATTCTCTTGCTGCCCTTGTTTTTACTGCTTACGGCGATTTTTCAAGGGCTGAAAAAATATTTGATTTTTTTGAAGGAAAAATGGAGTCGGAGTTTCTGGTTCATCCGGGCGGGTTTGGACAGATGCGCACCAGTAATGGCATCCCGGTTGAGAATAGACCAAAGCGTTGGCTGGGCGACAATGCCTGGTTGCTGATCGCTTTGAACAATTATCATCATCTGGCCCAAAACAGTCGGTATAAAAATCTGGAAACAGCCCTTTCAAACTGGATCGTTTCGCTTCAGGATACAGATGGCGGGCTTTGGGGCGGATTTGATGAAAAGGGAAAGCAGATTTCGAAAATCACTGAAGGGAATATCGACGCTTTTAATGCTATCACGGGTTATACCGATTTTCATCGAAAGTTGCTGAATCATCTTAAACAAGTTAGGTGGGATACAAAAGATAAATTGTTGATTGCCTGGACAGACAATCCGGATTACAGGTATGCCCTCGATCTTCATTCATGGGGTTACTGTACTTTCAAAGGTTTTCCGGAAAGTGTGCTTAGAAAGGCCAGCCGGTTTTTAACAGTACAAAGGGCAACACTTACCAACCAATTTATTCACGGGTATTGTTTCGATGAAGATTGTGATGTTGTATGGATTGAAGGAACAGGCCAAATGGCCGTAGCTTTCATAAAAGCTAAAAAAGAGAAAGATGCGCAGGCCTACCTGTTGTCGATAGAGAAGAACCTTTCGGCCAGCAAGTTATTCTCAGATACTTACGGATTGCCCTATACATCCAACTTCGGCAGCTCTTATGGCAGTGATTTGCTTTGGGAAGGCGCCGATACGAATCTTGCCATGTCGTCTACAGTCTGGTATTTACTTGCCAGGCTGCGTTTTGATCCGCTCGAATTGGGCTATGATAAAAATATCCCAGATGAAGATAAATTCTGGACTAAATAACTTCAATCCCCTTTTCTGCCAGCAATTGAAGGCTCAATTCCCGAAGTTTATATTTCTGGATCTTCCCGCTGGCAGTTATCGGAAAATCATTAACAAAGAAAACATATTGCGGAATTTTATTGTGGGCAATTTTACCTCGGCAGAATTCCTGAACCGCCTCTTCAGTCAGTTTACTGCCCGATTTTAGCTTGACAAAAGCCCCAACCTGTTCTCCGAATTTTTTACTTGGCACACCAACTACTTCAACAGCTTCTACTTCGGGTATGTTATCAATGAAATTTTCGATTTCCCGCGGATAGATATTTTCACCTCCGCAGATGATCATATCTTTGATACGGCCTGTGATCCGGTAAAATCCATCCGAAGTTTTCACTGCCAGGTCGCCCGAATGAAGCCATCCATCCTTGTCAATTATTTTAGAAGTTGCTTCCGGATTGTTGTAATAACCTTTCATCAGGTTGTAGCCCCGGCAGCATATTTCGCCCTGTTCCCCAACCGGGCAATCTTCACCGGTTTCAGGATTCACTATTTTTACTTCTACATTTGGTAATTCAAACCCTACGGTGGTTGCGCGTACTTCAGGCGAATTATGGGTGCGGGTCGCAGTCATTCCCGGTGAAGTTTCGGTCAGGCCATAAACAATAATGATATCTTTCATGTGCATTTTTTGCATTACCTGATTCATGGTTTCGATAGGGCAAAGGTCGCCGGCCATGATTCCGGTACGTAGCGAACTCAAATCAAACAGGTTGAACATCGGATGGTTTAACTCGGCGATAAACATGGTCGGAACGCCGAACAAAGCGGTACACTTTTCTTTTTCAACAGAAGCCAAAACCATCAACGGATCAAAATTTTCGACCATTACCATGGTGCATCCGTGAGTAATTACTGTGCATAAAGCTAACCCGCTGCCAAAACAATGGAAAAGCGGTACACAAACCAATAAGCGTTCATTGTGGGTAAATCTCATACACTCGCCTGCCGCGAAGCCATTATTCAGAATATTGTGATGAGTAAGCATCACTCCTTTGGGAAAACCTGTTGTTCCAGAAGTATATTGCATATTAACTACATCGTGGCAACTGATGTTTTCTTTGATCAGTTCAAGTTCCATATCATCAATATGGCTTCCCAGCAAAATGAGTTCGGAAGTGTTGTACATTCCGCGGTGCTTCTGCGGACCAATGAAAATGACATTCTGAAGCTTTGGAAATATTTCACTCTTCAGGTTCCCGCGCTGACTGTTTTTCAGTTCAGGAACCAAATCAAAAATCATGTTTATGTAATCGCTATCCCGGAATCCATCGACCAGACAAAGCGTGTGGATGTCGGCATTCTTAAGAAGGTATTCCAATTCAGCCAGTTTATAATTGGTATTGATGGTCACCAGAACAGCCCCTATTTTGGCAGTAGCAAACATAAAAGTGAGCCAGTCGGGAACATTGTTTGCCCAAATTCCTACTTTATCATCGGTGCTTACACCGATGTATAACAGGCCTTTGGCCAATTGATCGACCCGCTTGTTAAATTGTGAATACGTGAAACGTAAATTCCGGTCCGTAAAAATTATAAATTCCCGGTCGGGTGTTTCGGCAGCATACTTTTCAAGTAATTCGCCAAGAGTATATTCGAGTAATTGCATGATGCCTGATTTTCAGAATGGAATAAAAAACTAGAAAGGCGCATATACAACTGCCAGAATCCGGGCCGAAAGGTTATTCCCGGCATGAACATTATGCAGCACAATGGAATCGAGGTAAATGCTGTCGCCTTTGTCCAGCTTGTATATTTCCTTTCCATAATTGATTTCAATAACGCCTTCGAGAACATAAATAAATTCTTCCCCTTCGTGTGAAGAAAGCATGTAATCTGACTGGAGCCCTGGTTCAATGTCAACAATAAATGGCTCCATATTACGGCCTGCTTTATCAAAGGCAAGCGAGTAAAAGTTCAGGTGTTCGCGAGTTTCGCCCGATTGGGAAGTAAACCGGACTCCTTTATGATGTTCGCCCGAACGGACCAATACCGGGCCATAAGAATCACTGTCGTCGAGAAAAGTTCCCAAACGAACCCCCAGGGCACGGGCAATTTTAATAAGCGGAGCCAGTGAGGGTACATTTTTTCCCTTTTCAATTTTCTCAATCAATGCGATATCCATTCCACTTCGTTCGGCCAGTTCCTCGAGGCTGACCTTTTTCATTTCCCGGATTTGTTTAATTTTTTCACCTACATATTTCTCGGTTGCCATAATCAGGGGGATTTATTAGAGAGTGATTCACAAAATTAGATTTATTTTGGTATCACGCAAACCGTTTTTTTTAAGGTATTCAGCACGCAACATAAGCATAAGCAATATCAGGATGCAAACTATTGCCCGCACAGAATATATCGTTGCCAATATTCCTTTGCTCGATAAAAGCGACAGAACAGGCGCCAGTAACATGCCTATCCAGATAAAAAATGATTCGCCATTTTCGCGGGTCTTCCATAACCGGCTGATCACGGGGAAATAGGCAATTACCAGAATGCCCTGAGTTAAAGCATGGGTTACAAAATGATTTTTGGTGATGAACCAGAATAGCACAATCACCAGAACAGCGATCAGGCATCCTTTGTCGAAACGGCTAAAACGCGTCGTGTGGTCGCCAAACAGGTAGATGGCTATTGAAACTATGGCTGTCAGCGCCAGATCGGTTGTATTCAGAATGTTATCCAGCAAGCTGTAATGATCCGATTTCAGGTAAGTGGTCAAACTGATCCCAACAGCAATGGTGAAAAAAATCCACATGGCCAGCGCCGGTTTGATCTTCTGCCTGTAAGTGAGCCAGCAATACCAAAAGGTAATGGCCAGATTGAGAAGCGAAACACTTCCGATAGAAATTTGCCGGATCAGATTTTCGTTCATGATATTTTTACCGAATATGAGAATTGAATACAAGAATATTGCATTATTTTTAACTGGATTTCAACACACGAATAAAATTCACTCCTTGAAAAGCTAAAATAAGGTAAAATCAAGATATTATCATTCATTTTTGATGATTGAATCGTACCTTTGAGCTGAAAATATACAATCCAATTTCATGTCATCATTTATTAATGAAACCGAAATAGCTAGGATACTTGAACAGAATCAAAAACCAGATCCGGCAAGAGTCAGGGCAGTGCTCAATAAAGCCAAAGAAATGAAAGGCCTCGATATGGAGGATGTGGCTGTGCTGTCGAATATCAGCGACCCCATGCAGCTTTTTGAACTTTTCGAGGAAGCCAATCATATCAAGGAAAAAATATACGGTAAACGCCTGGTAATTTTTGCTCCCTTATACATCTCCAATCTCTGCTCCAACGAATGCAGCTACTGTGCATTCAGGGCAAAGAACAAAGCTATTGTGCGACGTTCACTTACACAGGAAGAAATCAAACGCGAGACCGGAATATTGGTCAAACAGGGTCACAAACGCATCTTGCTGGTTGCCGGTGAATCGTATCCCAAGGAAGGATTTCAGTATGTGATCGACTCGGTAGCTTCAGTTTATGAAGTCAAAGTAGGTAATGGTGAGATTCGTCGTGTAAACGTGAATGTTGCCCCACTCGAAATTGCTGAATTCAAATTACTGAAAGATGCCAATATCGGGACTTACCAGCTTTTTCAGGAAACCTATCACCACGAAACATATAAAAAAGTTCACACCGGAGGTAAAAAGAAAGATTACGATTTCAGGGTTACTGCGCTTCACCGGGCGATGGAAGCAGGAATAGACGATGTGGGGATAGGCGTCCTTTTCGGATTGTACAATTTCCGGTTCGAACTGCTTGCCCTGATGCAACATGTCCGCGAACTTGAACAGGTTTTCGGGATTGGGCCACACACCATCAGTGTTCCCCGGCTCGAACCTGCAACCGGATCTGATATTGCTTCACATCCGCCTTTCGCCGTTGCCGATCTCGATTTCCGCAAAATTATTGCCATTCTTCGCTTAGCAGTTCCTTATACCGGCATTATCATGTCAACCCGCGAAACAGCTCACATGCGCCGTGAGACGTTTGCACTTGGGGTTTCCCAGATTTCAGCCGGAAGCCGCACCAACCCGGGAGGGTACACCGATTCACTGCACGAGGCAGATGGGAGCCAATTCTCATTGGGCGACCATCGTCCGCTCGATTTGGTGATCCGCGATGTAGCCGAAATGGGTTACATTCCTTCTTTCTGCACGGGTTGTTACCGGTTAGGCCGAACCGGGCAGGATTTCATGGACCGTGCCAAACCGGGCGACATCAAGAATCACTGCGGCCCGAATGCCATTTCTACTTTTATGGAATACCTGATGGACTATGCATCGTACGAAACCCGCCTGATTGGAGAGGACCTGATTGACGATGTAATCAACTCGATGGACGGGATCGCACGCGAACGCGCCGTCACACTACTCGAAAAGGTAAAAAAAGGCAATCATGATATATATTGCTGAACTCCATTGATACAAAAATTCTGTATAAAAACATATTTCACAGGCAGCGGCAGGTGAAAATCTCGAACTCAACCAGTTTATGCCTTTAATTCCACATTCCTTGCTCGAAATTATTGATTTACTTTCCCATGCCTGAACCATGCTCAGGATACAATGTATTCAGGAATTGAAAGCAAATGAAGAGCAATGCCGAAAAAATGTCGTGAATTCAACGGCATTCTAATCATTTTTCAATCAGCTTATTTATAATTATTCTAAATAATTGTTAACGGGCTTGGTAGTTTATAGAAAACTTCCTAGATTTCGGAAGAATTTATTATTAACTACTTAAAAATTGATATCATGAAAAGATTAGCAATGATTTTAGCAGTAGCTTTTACAATGGGATTGACTGCTTCTACTGTATCAGCTTCAACTGTTAAGGAAGACGCCAAAAAAACTGAAAAGAAAGAATGTTGCAGTAAAGACAAAAAAGAAGCCTGTACTGAGAAAAAAGCTGAAAAACCAGCTGAAAAGAAATAAGATCACTTTAAATCCTAAGTAAAAAAATGACCAGTCAAGCTGGTCATTTTTTTTACCGGTATGAAACATCATTCTAATTTTCGACATTTGACATGAATCAATTCCTAATAATTGTTAACACGCTTTGGAGATTGCCATAAAGTAATTAGATTAGCAGAGAACAAAATTTATACAACTTATTAAAAATTGATATCATGAAAAAATTAGCATTGGTTTTATCAATAGCATTTACAATGGGATTGGCTGCCTCAACTGTAACAGCATCAACAAAAGACGACAAACAGAAAACTACTGAAAAGAAAGAATGCTGTGCAAAAACTACTGAATGCAGTAAAGACAAAAAAGCCTGCTGCGCATCGGAAAAAAAAGCTGAAGCTCCTGCAAAAAAATAAGAAAGATAATTTCTTATTTAATTTGAGATAAAACAAAAATGACCGGCAATCCCGGTCATTTTTGTTTTAGGTACATTCGTTATGTTGCCTTTTCCTATTCTTTTCAGGCTTCCTTCTTTTTATAATATTCAACTTTCCCGGTTAGCGCAATGTGCTTCACCTTGTCGGTCAGGATTGATTTCTGTTCTTCCGTAAGTAAAGAGAAAGAACGCGCAAGTGCGATTTTTTCGCGCATGAAAGTGGCATTCTCATTTCCCGAAATCAGAACTGAAACCGGCTGTGACCACACAAAATACATGGCTTCTTTTATACTCAGATAGTTTGGAATCAACGGATCATCTGTGCTCCAGCCAGCTTGTTTGTTTTTTTCAAAGAACCTGCCATCGGCCAGTGATTTGATTGCAAGAATTCCCATGTTCCGATCTAATGCTTTTTGCATGATGTTTTTGGTAAAACTGTAATAAGTCTGATCAAGCACATTTACGGGCATTAAAACCGTGTCGAAAATATCGCTTTTATTGGTCCGTTCCATCATTCGGGCATGTGCAAACGGATTCTGATGGCCCGTAAATCCAAGGTATTTAATTTTTCCTTCTTCTTTGGCTTTAAGCAAAACATCAAGCACGCCAAGCTGAATCCTGCTGTCAACATCTTCGGGCGTGGAAATAGCATGGACCTGGTACAGATCGAGCTGATCGGTATTAAGTCTCCGAAGTGTTCCTTCCAGATGTTCCCTGACCGTTTTAGCATCTCCTCCTGTTGATTTGCTCATCAAAAAGATCAGGTCACGGTATTTGGGGATCAGGTATTTGCCGTAGCGCGTTTCACTGGTTCCGGCGGCATAACTTTCCGCAGTGTCGAAAAAACGGACGCCACCTTCGAGCGATGCTTCAATAACTTCCTGTGCATCCCGTTCGGTGGTCCAGCCAACATGGTATCCTCCGGTACCTAACATGGTTACATATTCATTTGTCCTGCCCAGTTTTCGTTTGGGAAGTACTTCGCCCAGGCGGTCGGCTTCAGGTTTATCTGCCTGTACTGCACCCGAAAGTGATAATCCGGCGGTAGCTCCTGCAAGCGATTTGATAAATGTTCTTCGGTCGGTCATAACGATTTTGCTTTTATAAATTTGATATGGTTATGAAACGAAAATGCAGAAAAAAAGTTCTATCCCGGAATATCTAAATAAACAGGAAGAGCTCTATCACTTCTTAATCACAGTCTTGACCACTCTGTTCTTTTTCCTGAAATCCCATGGAATATTGTAGTAAACTGAATAAGTGAAATCCATTGTAAATCCTTTCTCAGCCTTTCCGTATCCGGGAATAAAGTAAACAGGAGGTAATTCCATCTCTGTGTGGTTCATTTTCACTTTGCCGCGAATCGTCCAGCCTAAGTAAAAATTGTGAAAGATTTCTCCTTTAATTCCCACAAGAAATTCGCCCCAGTGTGCAAAATAATTCTGGTTCCCGAAATGTCCGTTTACAGTTCCCCAATACGAATCAACTAAATATCGGTCAACTTTTTGGCGGGCAATTGAAAATCCATACCGAAGTCCAAAAAACAAAACATCCTTGTCGTTTTTATGCTCGGCCTGAAGAAAGTTATAATCTATCCCGATGCGTGAATAACTACCCTGTCCGGTATATTCAATGTAGTTGGTATTTAATTTGATCACCTCGTATCCCGATTCGAATACAGGAAACCAATTGGGCCTAAGTTCCATATCGAATGAAAATTCTGATCCATAGCGATTTCCTTTTGTCCACAAATCCTGAAAAGGCCTGGTTGCATCCATTCCCACGCGGATGCCTCTCATCCGGATATAATTGTCTGTTCTTTTAGGTTTTACTTTCCTTTCCGGCTCAGCCTGTCCGTAGCTAATTGTTGCCAGAAGGCAAAGGATGAACGTATAGTTTAATATTCTCATTCCATTTTTTGGTTACCAGACTGTCTGTAATCAGGATAGAATCAATCCGGTTATTCGTAAAATCTATTGACTGCAATTTGTATTCAAAATAAAATCCGGATTCCATCGAAGCGTATTTCTGAATTGTTTCGTGGATGAAGGTGATGGTATCGTTTTTTGCATCAAGTGAAATCAGATAGCTGGTGGCGTCGTTCACCGATAAAGGCAGCAATATTTCCTTAAGTACCGAATCTTTTACCCACATATTCTCCAGACCAACTCCCAAAACTGAGACCTTGGGCGAAATAGTAGCTTTTGTTGATGAATTCAGGAACGAAACCTTGAGAAAACTCTGTGGAGGAGCTTCAAACACTTCCTTACAGCCGCTTGCGGCAATAAGGATACAGATCAGATACAAAAATCGCTTCATTCAATTTTTTTTGTCCGGGTAAAGTTAGAACTATTCAGATTGAATCGGAAAGTATGTGAGTATTTTTACTTCAGATTAGAGTACTCAGAGTCTGACTCGAAGTCAGACTCTGAGTATCGCAGTGAGGTGGTCGTTAGCAAAAAATAGATATCTTTGCGCAAAATCCGGCAGGAGTATTTGATTAATAAGGTTTTTAGATTTTTTTAGGATGAAGAACATACGTAATTTCTGCATTATTGCACATATCGATCACGGAAAAAGTACACTGGCCGACAGGCTGCTGGAATATACCAAAACAGTTGATGGCCGGGCAATGAAAGCCCAGGTTCTCGACAGTATGGATATCGAGCAGGAGCGTGGAATTACAATTAAAAGCCACGCCATCCAGATGCAATACATACATAATGGTCAGGAATATACCTTGAACCTGATTGACACTCCCGGTCATGTTGACTTCTCGTACGAAGTTTCGCGTTCAATAGCTGCCTGCGAAGGCGCTTTGCTCATTATAGATTCAACGCAGGGAATTCAGGCACAAACTATTTCAAATTTGTATCTGGCCATTGATCATGATCTGGAAATAATTCCAATCCTGAATAAAATGGATTTGGACAATGCCATGCCCGAAGTGGTAGAAGATCAGATCATCGGGCTGATTGGCTGTAAGCGCACCGATATCATTCGCGCAAGTGGCAAAACCGGACTGGGAATTGAAGAAATCCTGGAACGTATTGTTAATGTAATTCCTGAACCTCAAGGCTCGGTAGATGCACCGCTTCAGGCACTGATTTTCGACTCAGTCTTTAATCAATTCAGGGGGGTAATTGCCTATTTCAAAGTGGTAAACGGAGTGATTCGCAAAGGCGATATGGTGAAGTTTGTGAATGCTTCGAAAGAATACGTGGCCGATGAAGTTGGCGTGCTCAAACTTGGAATGTTTGAACGCCCCGAGATGAAAGCAGGCGACGTGGGATATATTATTTGCGGGATAAAAACCGCCAAAGAAGTAAAAGTCGGCGATACTATTACTCACGTGAAAGCGCCTTGTGATAAAGCAATTGCAGGTTTTGAGGAAGTGAAACCAATGGTTTTTGCCGGCGTTTATCCGATTGACTCCGAAGATTACGAAGACCTTCGTAATTCGATGGAAAAACTGCAATTAAACGATGCTTCGCTCACCTACGAGCCTGAATCGTCGGCTGCATTAGGCTTCGGGTTCCGTTGCGGGTTCCTTGGACTACTTCACATGGAAATTATTCAGGAACGGCTCGACCGCGAATACGATATGAACGTGATTACAACTGTTCCCAATGTTTTGTACCACGTGCATACCACCAAAGGCGAAACCATCAACGTCTATAATCCATCTGGGCTGCCTGCTGCCACTACCATTGATGATATTGATGAGCCATTTATCCGCGCCAACATCATAACCGCTGTTGATTATATCGGGTCAATCATGACATTGTGCCTCGAAAAACGGGGAACACTCATCAAACAGGAATACCTGACAACCGACCGGGTTGAACTGATGTTTGACCTTCCGCTCGGCGAAATCGTTTTCGACTTCTACGATAAACTGAAAAGTATTTCGAAGGGATATGCTTCGTTCGATTACCACGTTATTGATTTCCGTCCGGCCAAACTGGTACGTTTGGATATTTTGCTGAACGGCGAAATGGTTGATGCCTTATCAACGCTGATCCATTTCAACAATGCCTACAATTTTGGGCGCCGGATGTGCGAAAAGCTCAAAGAGTTGATCCCGCGCCAACAATTCGATATTGCCATCCAGGCAGCTATCGGGGCAAAAATAATTTCCCGCGAAACGGTTAAAGCTGTCCGAAAGGATGTAACTGCCAAATGTTATGGTGGCGACATTACCCGTAAACGAAAACTTCTCGAAAAGCAGAAAAAAGGTAAAAAACGCATGAAGCAAATCGGAAATGTGGAAGTTCCGCAAAATGCGTTTCTGGCAGTGCTGAAACTGGATTGATCGCGATTACGTTTACGTAGAGACAAGGCATGCCTTGTCTCTCAAACGCCAACATTGTCCTGAATAAAATATAAGAGACAAGGCATGCCTTGTCTCTACAGAGGACAGTTTATTTCACCATTTGTTTTTATCTTTATCTTTTCGAAGCCTACAAAAACATGAATAAATTCAGGATAAATTCGGGAATATTGGGAATATTTTTGGTATTGTTTTTTATAACATCTGCTTTCACCAACAGCCAGGCACAGTCTAAATCGTTCCGGATTATTGGCTATATACCAAGTTGGAAAGATGTCAATGCCTTTACTCAGGATTTTGATTTTTCACAGGTAACCCATTTGAATTACGCGTTTCAGAATCCCGATGCGGATGGAAACCTGGTTTCGTCTAATTCCGGATTAACAGCTCTGGTTGAAAAAGCCCATGCCAATCATGTCAAAGTACTGGTTTCGATTGGTGGTGGTTCGGCTGCTAACGGAGCGGTAAAAGACAACTTTCAGAACCTGATCAGCACCTCTCCGAAACGGGCCGGTTTCATTCACAAAATTGTTGTTTACCTGGATAACTACAAACTCGATGGACTTGATGTTGACGAAGAAGGACCTGCAATCAATTCCGATTACGAGGCTTTCATCATACAGTTGGCCGATTCGTTGAAACCCAAAGGAAAGCTGCTAACTACTGCGGTCGGCTGGGGCAACGAAAAAATCCAGGATTCAACGCTTCCCTTTTTCGATTACATCACTGTAATGGCTTATGATTTTACGGGAAACTGGGACCTCACCCGCCCGGGTCAACATTCGCCTTATTGGTATGCGCAAAAATTGATAAAAGACTGGCTGGCTCGTGGTGTGAAAAAAGAAAATCTTTGTTTAGGCCTGCCTTTTTATGGCTATGGATTTTACAAATCGGCGGGAAGTTACAGCTATAATAAAATTCTGACCTTATATCAGGATGCATGGATGAAAGATCAGGTGGGCGATACCATTTACTACAACGGAAAAACTACTATTTGGAAGAAAACCAGACTGGCGCTGGCCGAAACTTCGGGGGTGATGATCTGGGAACTTTCGCAGGATGCAAAAGGCGACCACTCAATATTAAAAGTGATCAATCAAACGGTTGATTCGGTACATATTGCGGGTTCGACAATACTGGCTGCCAATCAGGAATTTGTACTATATCCCAATCCGGCTAAAAATCATTTGATCATTTCTGATTTGGTTTCGGAAAACCCCGCAAAAGTTGAAGTTTTTAATATAAAGGGCGTCCTGATGAAATCACAGGATTTTAAGTCATTGGATGGGAAAACCCGCATCAGGATAGCTTATTTAAATCCCGGAAATTATATCTGTCGGATTACCGCTTCTGAAGGCGTTTATTCGAAGATGTTTGTCAAAGAATAATTGGGTGGTTTTTTAATAAACAGGAGGCTTAAAAATGGGATTAAGTTTTCATTATAACGGAAGGATTGCTGATCCGGTAAGTTTGCCCGGGTTGATTGAAGAAGTTGAGGACATTGCCAAGGCGTTTAACTGGAAATATTTTGTTTTCGACCGGCAATTTCCTGAAAATACTTATGGAAAGGCTGATTACAACCAAAATATTTACGGAATTTGCTTCACTCCGCCCAATTGCGAAACTGTTGACGTTTGTTTTCTCTCGAACGGACGAATGAGCAGTTTATCGCACCTTCAGTTTTGGGGCAAAACTGATGTACAGGCTGAAAGGGAATATTTATACATGCTGTCGGTTAAAACCCAATATGCAGGTGTCGAAACGCATCAATTTATCATTCAGCTTTTTCGTTACCTGGATAAAAAATATTTAGCTGATTTTACTATGAGCGATGAGGGCGAATATTGGGAAACCAATGATAAAACCCTACTGGAAACAATCTTTAAAACCTATACTGATCTAATCAATGGTTTTGCTTCGGCCATCGAAAACTATCCGATTCAATCTGGCGAAAATATTGAATCCTATTTCGAAAGGTTGATGAAACAGATCAACGACATGAAGAAGCTTGGGGATAAATTGGATTAAACAAAAAATCACACAATAAAGCAGGATTTCCCCTTTTGAAGTTGCTATTTCAAATTTAATTGGGGTTTTTCCGGATAAAACGGAGAACCCTTTTTTGTGGGATAATGTTCTCTGAAATAGTATGAAATTTTATCTCCTTACCCGGATTTACTTTTGTATAATTTTAAATGTCCAGTTGTTTGCTGTTTTAAATCTTCGGGCACCAGTAAGGCTAATTCCACCAATCAGAAAAACGGCAGGGGGCAAAGTTGCCACTAATGGCGAACCGCTTGTATAAACTGCTATCAAAGCCGAAAAATACAATAATGGAAATGCAGCTATCGCCAATCCTGCTCCTAATATTTTTCGATCTGCATTACCAAACACTTTTCCTCTGATCATTATAATTTCATTTAGGGCAATAGTGTCTTTATTTACAACGATTGAACTATCAAGAAGTAAATAAGATTTAGCAACTATTACTTCTCCTTTTATAGTTTTAATTTTCAAGCGCAGATTGGGTTTGAAAGCAAAACTAGCTTTATGGGTTAGGTATTCTCTTTCAACTTTAAGTGCGAAGCTGTTCGATTCGATAGATTGGCCGAAAACATTTACTGTGAACAACACCAGCATTATAATCAAAGCAGTTTTTTTCATAAAGTGCCATTTTTATTTGAAAGCTATTGAAAACAAAAAATCCCACTATAAAGCAGGATTTCCCCTTTTGAAGTTGCTATTTCAAATTACATAATCAACTTATACCCTTTCCCATGCACATTGATAATCTCAACTTTGGGATCCTCTTTCAAATGTTTCCGAAGCTTAGTGATATAAACATCCATGCTTCGGGCATTAAAGTAGTTGTCGTCAATCCAGATGGTTTTCAAGGCAAAGTTGCGTTCGAGCACTTTGTTGGCATTGTTGCAAAGCAAGCTTAGCAATTCGGCTTCCTTGGTGGTTAGCTTCACTTCTTCTTCGCCACCCGACAGGATCTGCTTGCGCGAGTCGAAAGTATAAATACCAAGTTTATAAACAGCATCTTCATGCGAATTGGAATCCTGCATCACACGTCGCATGATGGCTTCAATACGGAAAATCAGTTCCTCCATGCTGAAAGGTTTGGTAATGTAATCGTCGGCCCCCATTTTGAAGCCTTCAAGCACATCTTCCTTCATGTTCTTGGCGGTCAGAAAAATAATCGGGATATCCATGTTGATCAACCGTATATCCTTTGCCAGCGAAATGCCATCCTTCCGGGGCATCATGATATCCAGAATACAAAGGTTGTAGGTATGGTTCCTGAATCCTTTGTATGCTACTTCTCCGTCGGGATACAAATCGGTATCATATCCTTTGGCAATCAGGTATTCTTTTAGCAACAATCCGAGATTTTCGTCATCCTCGGCCAAGAGCAATTTTACTTTTTTTTCCATGGTTATCTGCATTTATCGGGAAATATATCATGAATTTAGTTCCTTTATTTGGGGCGCTTTCAACTTTTATCTGACCGCGATGTGCATCTGTAATAATTTTAACGTAACTCAATCCAAGTCCGAATCCTTTTACATCGTGCACATTGCCGGTTGGAACGCGGTAAAAGCGCTCAAAAATCTGGCCAACATGTTCTTTTTGTATTCCAATTCCCTGATCTTTCACCGAAACTACCAGAAAATGATCTTTCAGTTCAGTCGAAATGTTGATTTTAGGTTCGTTCTTACTGTATTTCACCGCATTGTCGAGCAAGTTAAACAAAACATTGGTAATATGCACTTCATCTGCTTTGATTATAGCCGGATCTGCCTTTAACTCGGTTGTTAATTCACCGTTTTTCGCTTTTACCCGAAGTTCGAAGTTTAATACCACCGAATTGATCAGGTTATTGATGTTTACTTCTTTGAATTTTAATTTCAGTTTTCCTTCGTTAAATACAGCCATCTGCAGCACTTTTTCAACCTGAGTGGTCAACCGTTTGCTTTCCTGAAAAATAATTCCTGAGATGTGTTCAATGGTTTTCGGAGTGTTGTTTACTGTATTATCGCGCAACATCTGACTGGCAAGCGAAATGGTCGAAATAGGTGTTTTCAGCTCGTGGGTCATGTTGTTGATGAAGTCATTTTTAATGTTTGATAATTTTTTCTGTCTTAAGATAATCAGGATGGTAAAAACAAAAATTCCGATCAGCATGGCTGTCAGAACAAAGGTTGGAATGACCAGCAAGCCTGTTTCTTTCATCAGGAAAGTGTCTTGTTTTGGAAAATAAACAAAAAGCCAGTTTGGTTTTAAATCGTCATCATGGGGGAAAAGTAAAGCCTGATATTCGGTTTGTTGTTTCGAGTTATAATTTTTATCTCCATAAATAAATCGTTCCTCTCCGGCAGGAAAAGATTTTAAGGCATACCTGAAATCCAGATTAATGCCCTGTCTTTTTAATTCTGATTTAATTAACCGTCCAAGGGCATTTAAATCATCAATGCGGTCTTCAATAGGAAGTTGAGACAGAATAACAGCCCTTGATTGCACTACCAACATGCGAGCCCGTATATCTTGTCGTTCTTCGTACTGCTGACTGGCAAAACCATCTGATTCGTGAAAAATATCAAATGCATTTGGGAAATCGCCAGGCCTTCCTCTTTCGTTTTTAGATTCTGACACTCCAGTTTCTCCGTAATCAACTGTTAGTTCTTCACTTTGAATAATGCCGGTTGATTGCTGAGAATACTGAAATGATAGCTTGGTGCTTTTCAGATTTAATGTGCCGGAAATTGATTGTTGGTTATTGCCGGGGAATATGCCATTGCCTTTTGGAGTTGAAATATCTTTTGCAAATTCGTTCAGCGCAGAAGCCTCTTCCAGTTCGAGCTGATAGGTAACCAGGCTTAGTGCGCTTTTTACTGCAGCGTCAAATTGTTGTTCTTTTATTTCGAGTGCGTTTGAAATAGAAATGGTTTGGACCAGAATTAAGCTGGTCATCACCAGGATCATCAAAACGATCAATGTAATTATCACCCTTCTGTTCATGAGACAAAGATAACCTTTAAAAATACTGATTATAAATACTTAACAATATTTAACACTGGATTCCTTATGGTTTAGAATGTGTTGCAAATGGGCAAAAAAAATGAAATATTATCCTGTAAGTTGTAAGTTACTTCAGATGTGAAGCGAATAAAAAATTGGGAAGTTATTCAGGAGAACTCTCTGAATCCAGATTTATCCTGATTTTGTCGAGGGCTACTTTAGAGGCATTTTGCTGCGCTTCTTTTTTGGATGTTCCGGTTCCTTTACCGAAAAGTTCGGTGTCAACTTCGATGGTTGCTATAAACCACGGCTGTTTTCCATCATTTTTGCTTTCATCAACAGTATCGAACGAAACTGCTTTTTTGTTCTTCTGCGACCATTCAATCAACTGGCTTTTATAATTGGTATTGGAGTTTTGTACTTCAACCAGATTAACGTAGTTGTTCAGCAGTTTTCGGGTGATGAATTTTTTTGCTTCCTCGTAACCTTTGTCCAGATAGATGGCGCCAATTAGCGCTTCAAGCGTGTCGCCGTATATATGGCTCGATTCGATGGTTGAAGTGGTGTTTGACTGAATGTAGTGGTTCAGACCGATCTGATAAGTGAGCTGGGTCAGAAAGCTCCGGTTTACTAACTTGGAGCGCATTTGAGTGAGGTAACCTTCATCCTGATTTGGAAACCGGTTATATAGAAAATCGGCAATGGCAGCGCCTAAAATGGCGTCGCCCAGATATTCAAGTCGTTCGTTATTAACGTAATTCCCCTGAGAGTTTATTTTGGAAGCCGACTTGTGAATAATAGCAATATCATAAAGCCTTAAATTTACGGGATAAAATCCCAGAAGTGATTTTAAAAACAAATAAAACTCTTTTCTTGGTGAAGAAAAGAGTTTTATTCTTTGAACGATAGTTCGTATCACTTGTATTAAATTTTCTTGAAAATAACAGAAGCGTTGTGCCCACCAAAACCAAAAGTGTTGCTTAAAGCAGTCTTGATTTTGCGTTCTTTGGCGACATTGAAAGTGAAATCAAGTTTTGAGTCAATTTCAGGATCGTCGGTAAAATGATTAATCGTTGGCGGAATGATCCCATTCTGAATGGCCATGATGCATGCGATTGCTTCAACAGCTCCTGCTGCTCCCAACAAGTGGCCGGTCATCGATTTGGTCGCACTGATGCTTAGGTTATAAGCATGATGCCCAAAACATTTCAGGATAGCTTTTGGTTCAGCAATATCTCCAAGAGGCGTTGAGGTTCCGTGTACATTAATATAATCAATGTCTTCCGTATTTAACCCAGCATCTTCCAAAGCCAGTTTCATGACCAAGGTTGCTCCCCCGGCTTCAGGGTCTGGCGCAGTCATGTGGTAAGCATCGGCAGACATTCCACCACCAACCATTTCTGCATAAATTTTTGCACCACGTTTAACGGCGTGTTCATATTCCTCAAGAATGAGCGCTCCAGAACCTTCTCCCATAACAAATCCATCCCGATCAAGGTCAAACGGACGCGAAGCTGTTAAGGGATCGTCGTTTCGGGTAGAAAGGGCACGCATGGAATTGAACCCGGCCAATCCGGCGTGGTTAACAGCAGCTTCTGATCCCCCGGCAATAAATAAATCAACTTTTCCAAGGCGAATATAATTCATCGCCTCAATTAAAGCATGACTTGCCGAGGCACAAGCAGTAACCGTAGTAAAGTTTGGCCCCCGGAATCCATAACGGATTGATAGTAATCCGCTGGCAATATTGGCAATCATCTTAGGAATGAAGAATGGTGAAAATCTGGGTACTTCAGGATTGTAATTGGTAACTTCTTCATAGAAGGTTTGCAGACCGCCAATTCCGGCTCCCCATATAATACCAGCTCTGTCTTTATTGATGGTTTCGAGGTTTATGCCGGAATCCTCCATGGCCTGTGCAGCAGTTGCATAGGCAAACAAGGTAAAAGGATCGTGTTTACGTACCTCTTTTTGCTCAACATATTTCGCTGGATTAAAATTCTTCAACTCGCACGCAAAAGTTGTTTTCTGATGCGTGACATCGAAATGGGTAATAGGGCCGGCTCCACTTTTACCATTTTTCAGGCCTTCCCAATATTCCTCAATAGAATTACCAAGCGGGTTTACAGTTCCAAGGCCGGTAACAACTACCCGTTTAAACTCCATAAAATTTGTTTTGGTATGATTACTTCAAATTTGCTTCGATGTGCTTGATAGCTTCACCTACTGTTGAGATTTTTTCAGCCTGATCATCTGGAATGGCAAGATCAAATTCTTTTTCGAATTCCATGATCAATTCAACAGTGTCAAGTGAATCAGCACCAAGATCGTTGGTGAAAGAAGCTTCCATGGTTACTTCACTTTCATCAACTCCTAATTTGTCAACAATAATTGCTTTTACTTTAGATGCAACGTCAGACATAACTCTAATTTTTGGTTAATATTAATATTTGTTTCAAAAAATTCGATGCAAAGTAATAAATTTACGCCTGATAATTCAAATAAAAACTGAATTAAATGGATGAATAAGGCTTGATTGAATTTTGTCGAAGGTTTATATTTGAACTCTTTATTCTAAAATTCCATTAAGCATAAAACTTAAAACTGAAGATTAAATGAAACGAATTGCCATTTTTGCCTCTGGTTCCGGAACCAATGCCCAAAAGATAATTGAGTATTTTTCAGCCAGTAAGGAAATATTTGTTGACTCACTTTGGTCGAATAATGAAAATGCTTATGCCCTGATCAGAGCAGAAAAACTAGGAATTGAAACTTTTACTTTTGATCGTGATGAGTTTTACCGGAGCAATGAAATCCTTGACAAGTTGTACGATCATCGGATTGATATGATTGTTCTGGCCGGTTTCCTTTGGCTGGTTCCCAAAAATCTGACTGAATTATTCACGGTAATTAATATACATCCGGCCCTTTTACCTAAATATGGTGGAAATGGAATGTATGGGTTGAACGTACACAAAGCTGTTCTGGCTTCAAAAGACAAGGAATCTGGCATAACCATTCATCAGGTGAATCAGGATTATGACAAAGGCAAGATCATTTTTCAGGCAACCTGCCCAATTAAACAGGGCGATTCTCCAGAAACACTTGCTAACCGGATTCATGAATTGGAACACCAACATTATCCAAGAGTAATCGAAGAATTATTATTGACTGATGATGAAGGTTGATATGTTACAAGGTTCGTGAACATTAATGCCCTTCGGATTTTAATGTGTTCCTTTACGCTGATTTAATTGTTTTAAGGAATGAAATTTGAAGACTATCGCGTATCCCGCGAAATTAAAGAGAACCTGAAAACTTTGGGATTCCGCCGGCCAACTGATATTCAGTTTAAAGCGATCCCTCCTATTTTAAAGGGCGATGATGTTCTGGCCATTGCTCAAACCGGTACCGGAAAAACCGCAGCCTTTGCAATTCCGGTGATTGATATCATCCATCAGCAAAAGAACAGCAGCCGAAGCGAATTCATTAGCTGCCTGGTAATGGTTCCAACACGTGAATTGGCTCTGCAAATCACTGAAGTTTTTCAAACCATTGGCCAGCATACCCGTGTAAAAACGGCCTGCGTTTTTGGTGGAGTGGATCAGGATCCGCAGATTTCGAAACTTAAAAGTGGTGTAGATATTTTGGTCGCAACACCGGGCCGGATGTTTGATTTGGTCAGTCAGGGACATCTGCTTCTCGATAAAATTCAAATCCTGATACTTGATGAAGCCGACCACATGCTGGCCCTCGGATTTATTAAAGATATCCGTCAATTGATCCATCACTTGCCAAGAAACAGGCAAACTCTTTTCTTCTCAGCAACCATTAATCCTGAAATAAAGGAACTTGCTTACTCGTTGGTGGTAAATCCAATCCGGATCGAAATATCTCCAAAAAATCCGGTAGCGAAAAATGTTACCCATTCGGTAGTCTTCATTCCGATGGACGATAAAAGGTTTTTTCTTGAACGGATCATTAAAGAAAATCCAGATTCGAAGATTTTGGTTTTTGTACGTACCAAAGTTCGGGCAGAGCGGGTTTTTAAAGCGATGGAACGAATTGATATCAAAACAATAACCATCCACGGAGATAAAGAACAGAAAGACCGGTTAGATGTGATGAACCAATTCCGGAACAGCAATGTGAAAATTTTAATTGCCACCGATGTGAGCGCCCGTGGAATTGACATTCAGGATGTTGACTATGTTATTAATTACGATTTGCCCGATGTGGCCGAAAACTATGTCCACCGGGTTGGGCGTACCGGACGGGGTGATAAAAAGGGACTGGCTGTATCTTTTTGTAGTCCTGAAGAGAAACCTGTTTTAGATGAGATTGAGACCTTCCTCGATCAAAAAATAAATGTGATAACTATTAATAAGGAAGATTACTCGGCAACTATCGATTTTTCGGATGATAATCCGCACGATTGGCGTTCCTTATTAAAGGAGGAAATTCAAAATGAGAAATTGTATAAGAAGAAAAAAAGGTAAAAACATTTTTTTCATTTTAAAGTTTTTGGCAATAAAATAGACTATTTTGTGTGTAAACCATGTTTTTTTAATGCTATTCCTGAATTAATTGTAAAATTTTATAAATCAACCCACTCTATTATGCCTTAATTTTATTATTTGTATATTTTTGTTGTGTGCATGTTTCATCGCAAAAAGACAATAAACAAAAATATAAACGATTAAAATTTTAAAATTATGGCACAGTTTAGATTTAGGGCATTGGAGGAAGTTCTGACCAGAAAACCGGTTGAAGTTAAACGTGAAGAAAATCTGGTTTCCGATTTCTATGGAATGAATGTTTTCGACCGTCCGAAAATGAAGAAGTATCTTTCGAAGGAAGCATTCAAGGCAGTAATTGATGCAATTGATCATGGCACCCCAATCGATCGCAAAATGGCCGATCAGGTTGCTCAGGGTATGAAATCATGGGCATTGGAAAATGGTGCAACCCACCTTACCCACTGGTTTCATCCTTTGACCGATGGTACCGCAGAAAAACATGATGCTTTTATTATTCATGGCGAAAACGGATCGGTTGTTGAATCATTGTCCGGATCGATGCTGGCCCAGCAGGAACCTGATGCTTCCTCTTTCCCAAGTGGTGGAATCAGGCAAACTTTCGAGGCCCGTGGTTATACTGCATGGGATCCATCTTCACCTGCATTTATTGTGGATAACACATTAACCATTCCAACAATATTTATATCGTACACCGGTGAAGCGCTCGACTATAAAACACCATTATTAAGGGCAATTGCAGCGGTTGATAAAGCTGCTACCGATGTTTGCCAGATGTTTGATAAAAATGTCACCAAAGTAAATGCAAATTTGGGCTGGGAACAGGAATATTTCCTGATTGACGAGGCTTTATTTATGGCACGTCCCGACCTGATGTTAACCGGTCGTACGCTGATGGGTCACTCTGCTTCAAAAGATCAGCAGTTGGAAGACCATTATTTCAGTTCAATTCCAACCCGTGTATTCCGTTTTATGGAAGATCTGGAAAACGAAGCATATAAATTAGGTATCCCGGTAAAAACGCGTCACAACGAAGTTGCGCCAAACCAGTTTGAACTTGCTCCGATTTATGAAGAATTGAACCTGGCCAATGATCATAACCAGATGATTATGGACCTGATGAAAAAAATTGCGCGCCGTCACAATTTCGCAGTACTTTTTCATGAGAAACCTTTCGCCGGAATCAACGGATCAGGAAAACACAACAATTGGTCGCTTTCAACCGATACAGGAGTTAACTTATATTCTCCGGGGAAAAATCCAAAATCAAATCTTCAGTTCCTGACTTTCGTTATCAATACTTTAAAAGCGTTGCATGTTAATCAGGATATGTTGCGTGCCAGTATCCTTACCGCTCCAAATACACACCGTTTAGGCGCCAATGAAGCGCCTCCTGCAATCATTTCTGCATTCCTTGGCACTGAAGTAAGTAAAATGTTAGACATGATGGAAGAAGCTGTGGTTGACCGCAAAATGACTCCTGACGAAAAGACAGCCCTTAAACTGAATATCGGCCGTATTCCTGAGATTATTCTGGACAACACCGACCGTAACCGTACATCGCCTTTTGCGTTTACCGGAAACCGTTTCGAATTCCGTGCGGTAGGTTCTTCTGCAAACTGCGCTTCGGCCATGATCGCATTAAATACTGTTGTGGCTGATCAGTTGGCTAAATTCAAAATTGAAGTTGACGCATTGGTTGAATCGGGTGTGAAAAAAGATGAAGCTATCTTCCAGGTATTGAAAAAGCTGATTATCGAATCAAAAGCAATTCGCTTTGACGGTAATGGTTATAGCGCCGAATGGAAAGAAGAGGCAGCTCGTCGTGGTTTAACAAACATCACCAGTGTTCCAACTGCCTTGGAAGCCCTGCACGACAAACGTGTGGTTGAGTTATACAGAAAAACTGGCGTATTAAGCGAAAGAGAAATTGAAGGCCGTATTGAAGTAGAACTTGAAAAATATACCAAAAAAATCCAGATTGAGTCCCGCGTTCTTGGCGATCTGGCAAGCAATCATATTGTTCCCACCGCTGTTGAGTATCAGACCATGTTACTTGAAAATGTAAAAAATCTGAAACTTGTTTTTAGCGATGCAGAATATCAGTCATTGGCTGAAGGCAGGTTGGAATTGATCAAAGAAATTGGCGGCCACGTTTCGTCCATTAAATCCAAAGTGAAAGAAATGGTTGAAACACGTAAAGTTGCCAACAACATCGAATCAGAAAAAGAAAAAGCTTATGCTTACGAAGCAACTGTGAGACCTTATCTCGATGATATTCGTTACCATATTGACAAACTGGAATTGATTGTTGACAATGAACTGTGGCCACTGCCAAAGTACCGTGAATTACTATTTGTGCGATAGTTATTGGCACTTATTCTAAATTAAAGCTTCCGGTGTAACCCGGGAGCTTTTTTATTTCCATTTAAATCGCATGTTTCTTAAGTGAAAGCATACTTTAAATAAACCTTTTTCGTTTTTTTAAGAATGGTTTTAAAATGGTTACTTTTACCGACAAACGTTTAATTTCAAATGAAGCATCCGGCTATCCCTCCTATATTTATCTTTTTACTGATCGTTTTGCTAAATTCATGTTCTGCACGTAAATACATGGA
>DMSQ01000004.1 GCA_003457135.1 Prolixibacteraceae bacterium | reverse complement strand
AATGTTAAAAGCGATTTCCCTGAACAGTCTCCTTTTAATTCAGACCAACCCTTAAAAAGTAAAGCCATCTCCACGCAGAGATAGCTTTACCAATTCATTTTAAGTATCAGTTTTTCTTGCTATTGCCCAAACATATAGGCTATAGAAAGTTGTAAAACCTTGTTTTTTACCTTTACATCACTATCGTCTGAAAGGTTGGCAAGACCGAGTTGATAACTTATACTTGGTACTATTGGCCCAAGTTCAAGCCCTACTCCAATTCCAAGTCCAAAATCAATTCTTCTCATGCCTTCATCCTTAAAATCAATTTTTTCACTTTCACCATCTGATTTGGCAGTACCACTTAACGCATATCCTAAATATGGACCAGCTTGGGCAAATAATTTAGATGCATCATTTAATGAATACTTATAGACAAAATTTAATGGGATTTCCAGACAATTAAACTTAGCAGTTGATTCTATACTTTCACCTAAAAATTCCATTTTTAATTTATATCCCTTAATTGAATACAGAAGCCCAGTATTAAAATATAGGTTTTCCTGCAATTCAAATTCAGCAACAGGGCCAACATGAATCCCAATAATCGATTTTGGGGAAAGGTCCATTCCACTGGCGGTAAATGTCATATTGGCAATATTAATTCCCCCTTTAATACCAAATACCTGGGCATTTGCTACTTGGACAAACAATACAAATACAATGAAGAAGATAAGTTTTGATTTCATTTGATTTGGATTTTAGATTCGTCTACTCTTAAGTTTTTCGACATACACTCCTTACTCTGTTATGGATTTTCAGGCAATTCCAAAAAAAATAAGTCATTTTAGAGTTCATCATTAAATTTAACACAATTAATCAGAATAACCTATCGTGTTGACAGTAAATATTAAAGTATTACCCTAAAGCTCCTGATTGTAATCTAAGAATCACTAAAAACTATCAAATCGACTTTATTTTCTCTTGAAAACCTGAAAAATATCATTAGTTTTACTCACTGAAACTAAAAAAGATATGTACAAATCACCTTTATACGGAAAAGAATGGAACTGGCGTAACATTAAAATGGAAACGCGAGAATTACATATTGATTTGCGGTCGTAAAGGCCGGGAAAAGGGATTTTCTGCGTTTTTGCAGCAAGTCCCTTTTCCTGTTAAAGCCCCCTACCTGCCAGACGGCAGGCTGGAATCCCCCGCAGGGGGACTTGGAAAATATTTATAATCAGAATCTAAGATAATAACTAAATAATTTTTAAATCTAACATCATGGCCAGACAAAAAAAAATCTATCTCGACGAATCAGAAATGCCGAAACAGTGGTACAACCTTGCACCTGATCTTCCCTCTCCTTTGAATCCACCACTTGGTCCTGACGGAAATCCTGTAGGACCTGAAATGCTCGCTCCTGTTTTCCCAATGAACCTTATTGAGCAGGAAGTTTCGCAGGAACGCTGGATAGACATTCCTGAAGAGATACGTCAAATTTTATTTCAGTGGAGGCCAAGTCCACTGATCCGTGCTTATGAACTGGAGGCCGCCCTCGGTACTCCGGCCAAAATCTATTACAAAAACGAAGGCGTTTCGCCTGCCGGGAGCCACAAGCCCAATACCGCCGTTCCACAGGCCTGGTACAACAAACAATTCGGAATCAAAAAGCTGGTTACCGAAACTGGCGCCGGACAGTGGGGTTCAGCCCTTTCATACGCCTGCGCCCAGATTGGCGGAATTGAATGCAAAGTCTTTATGGTGCGTGTAAGTTTCGACCAAAAACCTTTCCGCAAAATTCTGATGCAAACCTGGGGTGGCAAATGCGTTGCCAGTCCGAGCATGGAAACACAGGCAGGACGCGATATTCTGGCTGAATTTCCGGATACTCCCGGAAGTTTGGGCATTGCTATCTCGGAAGCCATTGAAGAAGCGGTAAGTGATCCAAGCGGAAAAACCCGATATGCACTTGGTTCGGTTTTGAATCACGTGATGCTGCACCAAACCATCATTGGGCTGGAAGCTAAAAAACAACTGGCCAAAGTGGGCATTAAAAATCCGGATGTGGTCATTGGTTGTTGCGGAGGTGGAAGTAATTTCGCCGGAATTTCGTTCCCGTTCATGTACGAAAAAATTCATGGCGCCAATATTCAAATCATAGGGGCAGAACCATTCTCCTGCCCCACTCTAACCAAAGCTCCCTTTATTTACGACCATGGTGATGTGGCTAAAATGACCCCACTTCTTGCGATGAACAGTCTGGGACACAACTTTGTACCTGCCCCAATCCACGCCGGAGGTTTGCGTTACCACGGAATGTCGCCACTCGTTAGCGCTGCACTGCGCGATGGGCTAATGGAAGCACAGGCCATCCACCAAAGCGAATGTTTCGAAGCCGGATTACTGTTCCTGAGAACTGAAGGAATTATTCCTGCTCCTGAAACGACCCATGCGATTGCAGCAACTATCCGCGAAGCGCTGAAAGCCAAAGAAGAAGGCAAGGAAAAAGTAATCCTTTTCAACTTCAGCGGACATGGTTTGATGGATTTGGTTGGTTACGACAAATACATGACCGGTCAGTTAACCGACTACGAATATCCGGAACACGAAATTGAAGCCAACCTGGCCAAATTACAGGGTTATCCGATGCCGAAATAGCGGAATTGATCGATCCTACTCACGGGGTGACTCAAAGTCACCCCGTGAGTAAAAACAAAAAAGACTTAAGGGTATTTTAAACCTTTAGGTCTTTTTTTTGTATTAGCTTAATTATCACTCAACTCAATTGGACCACAATGAAAATTAAGCATAAAAGCGATCTCATTAACTGGGGACAAGTTTGGAATCTGAAGAACCTGCTTCAAATCCTGGTCGGATCGGGCATGGCAGTATTTGCCATGAAAGGATTTATGATACCCAATCGGTTTATGGATGGTGGCGTTACCGGTATCTCTATTCTACTTCACGAAATCTCGCACATCAACATTAGTATTTTTATTATTGTTTTCAACTTGCCTTTTATTTATCTGGGTTATAAAAGAATCGGAAAGACCTTTGCCGTTCAAACCACACTTGCCGTTATCCTACTGGCAGCCGGACTACTTTTCTCCGAAATCCCGCCAGTAACTACCGATCCGTTGTTAATTGCAATTTTTGGAGGTATCCTGATTGGTACTGGTGTTGCTTTGGTGATCAGGAGCGGCGGCGTGATTGATGGCGCTGAAGTTATTGCAGTTTTTACTAAAAGAAGAACAGGCTTCTCGAACAGCGAAATTATTATGCTTTTCAATACCTTCATTTTTGCCGGCGCTGCTTTTCATTTTGGTTTGGAAACGGCCATGTATTCCCTGATTACCTATTATTCGGCTACCCGTGCAACCGATTATGTGGTTGATGGAATTGAGCAATATACCTCCATTAATATTATTTCATCACAACATGAAAAGATCAAGGATTTCCTTGTTAATGAATTGGGAAAAGGCATTACGGTGTATAAAGGAGAAAGAGGATTTCTGCCCGGCAGTTTCGATATTAAGAGCGATTGCGAGATCATTGTAACCATAGTTACCCGTCTTGAAATAAACCAGATACAGGATTCTATTATGGATATTGATCCCAAAGCATTTATCTATATTCAAAGCATCAATGAAGCGTCCGGGGGAATTTTAAAAGAAAAAGGACATGCAAAATAATCTTCTCATGCAAAATTTTGTTCTCAATCTATTGAGAAACAATCTTCCCGAAAAATATTATTATCACAATCCTGAACACACCATCTATGTTCAGGAAAGAGCCCTGGAAATTGGCAAACATGAAGAGTGTACGGAAGATGATCTGAAATTATTAAGCGCCGCTGCACTTTGGCATGATACAGGTTATATCAGAATGTATGCCCAACACGAAGAACAAAGTTGTATAATAGCGCGGCAATACCTTCCAGAGTATGGATATTCTGCCTCTGTTATTGATCAGATCTGTGGTATGATAATGGCCACCAAAATACCGCAATTGCCAAAGACAAAATTAGAGGAAATACTTGCTGATGCTGACCTGGAGTACCTCGGAACCGAATCTTTCGAAAAGAAATCGTATAGTTTATTCCTTGAACTTCAATCACTGAACCCTTCTCTGACAGAAGCAAAATGGAACCTTATGCAAATATCTTTTCTTCAGAAGCACCATTACTTCACCCGCTTTTGTAAGGAAAATCGTGAGCCCATCAAACAGATTTATTTAAACAAACTGGTTAATGGTATTGAATAAACTTTAAGGTAGGGATTTTGTTATAGAGGCTTTGAATAACTTGAATTTCATTAATATAACCATTTAAAACGACAACTCATGCCCCAATCGCGCCAACTTGCAGCAATCATGTTTACCGATATTGTCGGCTATACCGCATTAATGGGAAACGATGAACAGAAAGCTTTTTACCTTCTACGGAAAAACCGTGAGTTTCATAAACCGGTTATTGACCAATTTGGTGGCCGTTTGATCAAGGAATTGGGCGATGGGGTTATGGCCAGCTTCAACACGGTTTCTGACGCGGTAAATGCGGCCATCAAAATCATGGAAGCCTGCAATGCGGCCAAAGAATTTCAGTTACGCATCGGAATTCATCTGGGTGAAGTAGTTTTTGAAGATGACGATGTTTTTGGCGATGGGGTGAACATCGCTGCCCGGATTCAATCTGTTGCAAAACCCGGAACTATATGTATTTCTGAATCGGTGCATCATAATGTCTCCAATAAAAAGGAAATCCGGACCAGGTTTGTAAAAGAAGAAACTCTTAAGAATGTAAAAGAACCGGTTAAAATTTATGAGGTGTTAATGGATAATGATTTAACCAGTTCTACTGAAATCCCCGATAAGCATGTACCTCATAACAGTATTGCTGTATTGCCCTTTACCAACATGAGCAGCGATCCGGAACAGGAATTTTTCAGCGATGGTATCAGTGAAGAAATAATCAATATGCTGGCTCAGGTACAAGAACTAAAAGTAGCTGGTCGCACTTCTTCCTTTTCATTCAAAGGGAAAAACCAGGATCTGCGGATTATTGGCGAACAACTGAATGTTAATCTGATACTCGAAGGAAGCATCCGGAAATCAGGGAATAAACTTCGCATCACGGCCCAGCTCATCAAGGTCGCCGATGGATTCCATTTATGGTCTGAAAAATTCGACAGGGAATTGGAGGATATCTTCGATATTCAGGATGAAATTTCTCTTGCTATCCTGAATGCCATCAAAATAAAATTGTTTGGAGCCGAGAAAGATGCCGTGCTGAAAAGAAATACCGATAATCCGGAAGCTTTTGAACTGTACCTTCAGGGTCGCTTCTATTTCAATAAATGGTCGGGGGCAAGCGGGTTCAATAAAGCGATAGAGTATTACCGGGCAGCTATTGCCATCGAGCCAGCTTATGCACTGGCCTACACCGGTCTGGCTTCCTGTTACCTCAATTTGTGGTTTTTCAGCCATGTACCTCCTGAACAAAGCCTGCCCGAGTTAACCCAGGCCGCCTTGCTTTCACTTGAGTTGGATAATGAACTTGCTGAAAGCCATTTAGCCATTGCACGAATGAAAATGTATTGCGATTGGGATTTGACCGGTGCAGAAATATCCTATAAAAGAGCGCTTGAACTAAATCCTAAGATCGCTGAACTGCATGAGCAATATGGTTATTGTCTGGGACTTTCAGGCAATTTCCAGGAGGCCATAAAATTTGCGACTTCAGCAATTAGCCTCGATCCCTTTTCTCTGATGAACAACTTTCATTTGGGTTCGATATACTGGATGGCCGGTGAGCACGAAAAAGGAATTGAACAAGGGAAAAAATTGATTGAACTTGAACCCCGGTTTTGGGGCGGTCATTGCGTAGTGGGCGCTAATTTGCTGGCTTTGAAAAGATATCAGGAAGCATTACCTGAATTGGAACTGGCCGTTAAGCGCAATTATTCCGTCTTTAATTTATATTATTGGGGAGTGGGCCTTGCTTTGTCGGGCGAAAAAGAAAAAGCGATTGAGATCCTTGAAAAAATGGAAATACTTCGGAGTACCCAATCAATGGGAAACTTTGAGATTGGTTTTGTATATGCGGCGCTTGGCGAACCGGAAACAGCTTTCAGGTATTTTGAAAAAGCAGTGAAAAATCACGAGGGAAATGTATTGTTCTTTAAATATAATATTTGGTATTACACCGAATTGGAACAAGACCCCCGAACAAAAAAAATGTTTCAAAAAACCGGATTACCTTATTAGGGATTTGAATACCCATCATTACAAAATAATTAGTTCAATAAAAATGCCTGAATAATGTCACAAACCCGCCAGCTTGCAGCCATCATGTTTACCGATATTGTCGGATATACTTCACTCATGGGCAATGATGAACAAAAAGCATTTAAGTCACTCAAGAGGAACCGTGAAATCCAAAAGCCAATCATTGAGCAATTTGGTGGCCGCTGGATTAAAGAATTGGGCGATGGGGTAATGGCCAGTTTCAATACGGTTTCGGATAATTTTAAAATTGAAGCCGTTTTGAAAAAAATGGCTCCACTGAGGGATGATTATTTCCGATATTGAGAACTGTATCTTTTTTTGTTATGTTATCAGATAAACGAATCTTTATATTCACTATTAACGTTTGCATTAATCCTAAAACAAAAACAAATGAAACATTCTTCAAACTTTCGCAATTCTTTAATTGCTGTATTCGTGCTTAGTATTTTATTATTTTCTGCCTGTTCAACACCGGTTAAAGAAAAAGCTGACCCGGTTGAAGCCAACATCAAAATGTACACCCATGTTTGGGATGTGATTATCAACCAGGGAAAATTAAACCTGTTCAATGATTCCAACTTTACAACAGATGTGGTGATGCATGCCAACCCTGACATCGTTGGAATAGACAAAGCACGTGAGTATTATGCGAATTACCTGACCGGGTTCTCCGATATCCAGTTTACCATTAAAGATGTTTTCGGGCAAGGCGACAAAATCGTCAAACACTGGAATTTTAATGGAACTCATACCGGAGTATTCTTCGGAATACCTGCAACGGGCAAAACCGTCAATATCGACGGCGTTACCTTAGTCCGTATGTCCAATGGGAAAATTGCAGAAGAGCGGGATTTTATGGACAACCTGGATTTTATGACCCAACTGGGGCTGATACCTCCAGCGAAATAAACGGGAAAGCTGAAACCCGGAAATAGTAAGCAAACAAAAAAAGTACCTGAATGAAAAAAACAATCTTTATCGCCTTGTTATTCTGCTTTGGAATAGCAGCAGCACAAAAACCCGGTATCGATGCGGTTTTTAAAGCATCCGCTGATAAAATAGAACAAAAAGTGATTGACTGGCGCCATGATTTTCATCAAAACCCGGAGCTCGGAAACCATGAAATACGAACATCAGCGATCATTGCCAAACATTTGCGATCATTAGGACTTGAAGTAAAAACAGGCGTTGCCGTAACAGGTGTTGTGGGCATTTTAAAAGGCGACAAGCCCGGGCCGGTGATTGCCTTGCGTGCCGACATGGATGCCTTGCCTGTAACCGAAAGAAATGATCTGCCTTTTGCATCGAAAGTAATAACTGTTTATAACGGTAAGGAAACCGGAGTAATGCATGCCTGCGGTCACGATGGGCATGTGGCCATTTTGATGGGTGTTGCAGAGATTTTAGCCGGAATGAAAAAAGACCTGAAAGGTACCGTGAAATTCATTTTCCAGCCTGCAGAAGAAGGCGCTCCAGTTGGAGAAGAAGGTGGCGCAGAACTGATGGTAAAAGAAGGCGTTTTGGAAAACCCCAAAGTGGATGTGATTTTCGGTTTGCACATGGGTGCACAATTTGAAGTGGGTAAAATATACTATCGCCCTGCAGGTACAATGGCTGCTGTCGGCGATTTCAGAATAACGGTAAAAGGCAAGCCTTCACATGGTTCGCAACCCTGGCTGTCAATAGATCCGATTGTAGTAGCCGCCGAAATCATTAACAGTTTGCAAACCATAGTAAGCCGAAATGTTGATTTGACTGAAAATCCTTCCGTTGTTTCGGTTGGGGCTATTGAAGGTGGCAACCGCTCAAACATTATTTCCGAACAGGTGGAAATGCTTGGAACGGTGAGAACATTCACCGCAGAAGATGAAACAATGGTTTTTAACCGCATCAGGCAGATTGCCGAAAAAACTGCCGAAGCTGCCGGTGCAACCGCAGTGGTTGAATTGCCCTATTCCTCTCACTACCCTGTAACTTTTAATAATGTAGCGCTGACCGCTGCTATGCTGCCATCGTTACAAAAAACAGCAGGAACCGACAATGTGGTTCTTATGACAGCCAAAACCGGATCGGAGGATTTTTCATTCTATGCGCAGAAAGTTCCGGGTTTATTCTTTTTTCTTGGCGGAATGCCCAAAGGGAAAGACCCCAAAACTTCAGGTCCGCACCATACCCCTGAATTCTTAATTGAAGACAGTTCGTTTAAAACCGGGGTGGTTGCCTTTTGTAACCTGGTGTTTGATTATCCGGAACTGAATAAAAAATGAAACAAGACGGAAGACCGAAGTCGGAAGACGGAAGACCGAAGCGGGAAGTAAATAAAAAATAAATATTTCAAAATGAAAGCAAAAACAATCCGGGGAAATTCACCTGAAGAAATTAAAACAGCGCTGGAACAAAGCATGGCCGATGGTTACAAACCAACACTGGCCATTGTGTTTATGTCGGTAAAACAGGATCGTGATGCGGTTTGCAAAGTATTGGATGATGCAGGCATTGCCATTTATGGCGCCACAACAAATGGAGAGTTTACCGGGGAGGGAATAAGTTCCGGTGAAATTGCCATCATGCTGCTAGATATCGATCCGTTATACTTCAGCATTTTGTTTGAGGAATTTCCTGAAAAGAATTACAGGCAAACCACGCAGTCAATCGCCAAAAAAGCAATGGATATCTTTCAGAATCCGGCGTTCCTTATTGCCGGCAGTAACTTAAACACTGATGCAGAAGAGTTGCTGCATGGTTTTGAAGACATTCTTGGCAAACAGGTAAATGTGTATGGCGGCATGGCGGGAGATGATTTTGCATTTAAAGAACAACACGTTTTTACTAATAGCAAATCGAGCAACAACGGTATAGTAGCTATTGCCCTCGATGAAGACAAAATCAGTATAAAAGGTAGGGCTACCTGTGGATGGAATGCAGTGGGCACCGAAAAAACAGTAACAAAAAGTGTCGGCAATCATGTTTATACGATTGATGATACTCCGGTATTGGACCTGGTAATAAAATATGGTGGCCTCAAAAATGTAACACCCGAAAATTTTGCATTGGAACATTCGATCACATTGCCATTGCAATTGCAGCGGGAAAGCGGAGACCCTGTGATGCGGGCCGGGCTGGTGGTGTATTGGAATGACCGTTCGTATTACTGTAGCGGGTCGGTGCCACAAGGTTCGAAAGTCCGTTTTTCAATAGCCCCCGATTTTGATGTGATTGAAAAAGTGATTGAAGGTTGTGAAGATTTGAAAGCCAATGAAATGCCTGAAGCAGATGCGATCTTGCTGTTTAGTTGTGCAGGCAGGCTTCTTTCGTTGGGGCCTTTGATCGGTGAAGAAATAGAAGGAATAAGAAAAGTGTGGAATGTTCCCATGGCAGGTATGTTCAGCAATGCCGAAATGGCACGGGCCACAAATGGAAATTTAGAGATGCATGGCTTAACCGCTTGTTGTGTTGCATTAAAAGAAAAATAGAATAATCATGAATCAGAACCTCCAGAAAATAACCCTATTTCTCCAACAAGACGAATCGTTATCAGCAGAAGAAAAAGCTTCGCTTAGCAAAGCTGTGGCAGATGCCGACAAAGAATTGGAGATCACGGCCTTCAAACTCGACCGTACCGAGAAAGTCAAACGCACCACGGCCATTCTCCTGGAGGAAACCATCGAAGAACTGGAGCAAAAACGAAAAGCAATCGAAGAAACCAATTTGGCGTTACAAAAATCGCTTGAAGAACTGAAAGCCGCTCAATCGCAACTCATCCAATCCGAAAAAATGGCATCGCTCGGTGAACTCACCGCCGGAATTGCCCATGAAATACAGAACCCNNGCCGATGCCATTGTAAAAGGGATGTTGCAGCACAGTCGCAGCAGTAGCGGATTGAAAGAACCAACCGATATCAACGCCTTAGCCGACGAATATTTACGACTTGCCTACCACGGTTTACGAGCAAAAGACAAGTCGTTCAATGCAACCATGATCACAGATTTTGACGCGAACATCGGCAAGATAAATGTCATTCCGCAAGACATTGGCCGG
>DMSQ01000064.1 GCA_003457135.1 Prolixibacteraceae bacterium | reverse complement strand
ATCGGAAAAGGAACACAAGTAGAAAACCTTGACATCATTAAGATCGTGTTACCAGTTGAAGGACTTGAAAATGCCGTATTCGAAAAGAACGGAGTAAAGTACCTGAGTTTTGAGGTGGCTAAATTGCGCGGAGAAGATAAATTCGGCAGAACCCACACTTGTTATTATCAGACCAAAGTTTCTTCAGCCATCCCAACTCAGGACGAAGCTGCTGAGAAACAAGAAAAGAAAGGCAAAAAGAAATCAAAAAAGGAAACGGCTGGAGCAGAGGATGACCTTCCTTTTTAGCTGAAAACACAAAGAAAGCCGAAAGGCTTTTTTTTGTGTCGTAAAATTCTTTCAACCATCGATGACCTAAATCTTGAACTGTCCTTTCTGCCATCTTTTCTGCTCACTTTATTTGCATTATTAAACTTAACAGCAAAATAATAAGATGATGGAAAATAATGAAAAACAAAAACTCGTACTTCAGTGGATTGAATCAGGTTGCGATTATCTTCAGGGAACCATGCTTTATGGGCAATTCGGAAAAAACATCTTTCTCAGAACCGACTTCCATAGTAAACAGCGTAAATATGCGACCAAGATTATTTACGAATTGTGCAAATCGGTAGGTATGGATTATGCCCAGTTGCAAAAAAATAACATGATTCCTGATTTAAATGCAGCAAAATCGGGCAATGAATCCAATCTGGAGATAAAGGATATTGGTCTAAACTCCTCTGATGTACAACTAGAAGAAATTGAGATAACCGAACCGAATGGTGCCAATCTTGAAAATAAACAGATATCAAATGGCCTGAAAGCTGATCAAATTGATAACGTTCCACCAATTGTTGAAAATGTACTCGTAGAAATGCCTGAAGCCTTATCTGCTACAAACATTGCAGAATATCCACCAATCATCCGAAGGATTATTGCAGAATACGCTGAAACCTTTCAGGAACGAAGCAAAACGCATCGTATCCTGACTGAAATGCCACAGGGAAATAGCCAGGCATTAAAAACCAAACGTGCTGAAATCTTTGACTTGGTCAAATCTTTCACCATTCGACTGGAGTACCTATTTAAGATCAGGCAACAGTTCGAACAAAACGGTGAACTTCCTTTAGAGGATGAAGTCTGGCCAAAACCACAAGAAATGCAGGAAACCACTTTGTCCGAAGATCCGGAAGAACTTCGCAAAATGAAGAAGAATCAGCAGACCGCCAACACCAAGGATCAGAATATGCTCGACTTTCAAACAATGGTTAAAGGGGATGAAAAGAAAACCATGCCATCCGGACCAAAGCGAACACGGATTGAAAACCGGATCAAAGGCCGATTGAAATTTATTCAGGAAATTGATCTCAAATTAGTCAGCCTAAATGCTAACTAATTCTATTCAAAGTATTGTTCCTGAACTAACTGTCGATAATTCAGGAAATAATCTGCTGGTTGGAACCGGCAAACAGCAAGCTGTAAGCCTGGTTTCGGATTGTGAAAATGGAAATCCTTCGGTTTTTGTCGCTGATGCTGACAAAAGCCTCACGAAAGCAATCGGTCAACTGCAAAACGGGTTAACCACCCATTTTTACAGCTGGGGAAACTTTAACCTGGTTCGTTTGATGATGTATATCCTCAAACAAACCGGTCCGGCTCATGCTTTTATGACTTCCTATTCATTCAGTCAGAAAAGCATCGAACAGCTTAACCTGAAATTGTCACAGAAACAGCTACTCTCCTTTCGGGTGATCGTTGACAACCGGGTGAAAACCATGAGCCCGATTCCCTTTCAAATGCTGATGAACAGCTTTGATTACCGATGCACTTCCATCCATGCCAAAATAGCTTTGATCTGGAATGAGGATTGGAAAATTACCATTCTGACCAGCCAGAATGCAACTGATAATCCCAAAATGGAAAGGGGAACGATTTTTACCGATGAATCTGTTTTTGACTTCGATTTAAAAACACTTGAAAATGAATTTCTCAGAGGAACAACTTAAAGAAATTGAAGATATGGCCGGACTGTTCTTTGGCGCTGATGACATTGCCATTAATCTGGAACTGAACGAGGAAGAAACGGAAGCTTTCGGTTTCCGAATTGACAGCAAGAACTCTACTTTTCCGGAGGTAGCAGCTTACCTGAAAGGCAGGCTTACCGCTAAAATTGTGATGCGTAAAGCCATCAAACAGTCCGCACAAAATGGCAGCAGTCCATCACAGCAACAAATGCTTAACTTCTTAAAAGATTCCATATGAGCCGCAAAGCATTAGAGAATTTGAAATATGAAACCATCAAGGCGCACATGCTTGATCCGGATCACTCACCACTTCCTGCGGATCTGAGTAATCTTCTCGACCGTATCGTTTCGCTTTCAAAAATCCTGGATAAAAATCCGATGCAAAAGCAAGCGATTGCCCTGCACCGGATTAAATACCCTGATATTGTGACATCGGTTGCTTATGAGGATATGCGCCTTTGCCTGAAACTTTTTAACACGATCCATACCTTCGATTTTGATTTCTGGCAAACCTGGCTGATCAATGATATTATAAGCAACATCATGGAAAGCCGCAAAGGAAACACGGAAAAGGACCGTAAGGTAATCTCGGCGGAGCATACCAACCTTATGAAAGCAATTGGAGGAAAACCTGAGAACCTGGAAGATCCCAAGCGAACTGAAAAACATCAGTTCTATATCCTGATCCAGAACAATAACCAGCAGATTAAACTTGACCTGGACAATCTGCAGAACGTGCCGACTTCCGCGATCCGTGAACTGAATAGGTTGATCTATGGTGGTAACGAAATCACCGAGGCCGATGCCGAACAAATTATGAACTCCTGAACTCTTTTTCCTGATGATCACAGAACTAATTGACCTGAACAGTCCTCAGAAAATATCGGTTGTAAACAATACTCAAAGTGAAGTGGATATTCAGGGGCGTGGTACCGGAAAATCCTATGTGATTGGCTGGGAAATCAACGAAATCGTTCGTCGGATGCCGCGATCAATTACATCGATCACCGGCCGGACTTATGGTCAGATTTATACCAGGACGCTCCCTTCAACGATTAAATTTCTGGAGAAAATTGGTTACGAAAAGGATAAGGATTTTAAGATCGGTGGAAAACCTCCTGAAACATTCCTTTCACCTTATGAGCCCGTCACCAAATTCGATAATTACATCTCATTTGCTAATGGAACAGGGTTTCTAATGCTTTCGCAGGAAAGGGCCGGTTCGAGCCGTGGCCCAAACCTCGACCGTGAAATTGTGGATGAAGCGTTGACCCTGAATAAGGCACGATATGACGAAGAAGTATCACCCGCTAATCGTGGAAATGAAGAGCACTTTGGCTTTCGCTCCAATAAACGGATACGCCAGCACCATGGATTCAGGTATGTTTCGTCCATGCCTTATACCCGGGAACAAATGTGGTTGCTTCGGTATGGGGATTACTACATGAACGAAGCCGGTATTCCAATTTTCGATATTTGGAACCGGATTGTTAAGCTACAGATTCAAGTGATTGAAGCCTACAAAGCAGGTGATAAAAGGCTGTTTAAGGATATCTGGAATGAAACAGTTCGGCTGAAGAAACAAATCGCTCCGTTCGCTTCCAAACAAGGTGTTCTGTTTACCCTTGCCAATGCTTTCGATAATGTGGAGAACTTAGGGATGTCCTATATCGTTCGCGAATACGACAAGCAAAACCTGATGACCTTCATGATCGAGATACTGAACTGGATCATTGATAAAGTGGAGGACTGCTATTATCCGCTGGACAGCCAGAAGCATATTTATTACGATGCCTACAACGATGATTTTATCCGTGGATTGGCAGAAAACAGCAATTGGGATGCTGATCAGCTATCAACGCCTGACAGCCGTTTCGACCTGGATTGCGATCCCAACCGACCATTGGAAATAGTTCCGGATTGGGGCGCCAAAATTAACCTCTTTTCTGTTGGCCAAGAACGCAACTTCAATTTTGTGACCAAGATGATTGAACCGGTTGACTGCGTGATTAATGAATTCTTCATTAAACCGCAAACGGCCAAAAGTGTGCCGGTGGATGATTTGGTGGATATGTTCTGCGATTATTACAAGCAGCATCTCTGCCGTGATCTGTACTACTTCCGGGACCGTTACGGAGATCACCGACAGCCCAATGTGAAAAACTCTAAGCCATACAACGAACAGGCCATTGAGCGCCTTGAGAAACGAGGCTGGAGAGTGTTTGCCAAAGTTCATAAGGGCATGGAACCTCCGCAGCATGATAAATATTTGTTGTGGCTAAATATCCTGAAAGGCAACGATCCCAGGTATCCCAAATTCATTATCAATGGACGGAATTGTAAGTTCACCATTATTTCGATGAACAATACAAGGGTAATTGAAAAGGAAGGGAAATTTGCCAAGGATAAATCATCGGAACGAAGAGATTCCATTCTGCCTGAAGAAGCCACCCACTTTGGGGATGCTGTGGATAAACGGTTCTGGACCAAATATGGAAGTGTTCTTTACAAAGCCGGTGGTTCAACATTTGTAAGTCCAAGAATCTAAATCACAAAACTCTTTCAATAATTCCACCAGCCAAACAAAAATAAAAATTGACCAATCAAACAATTTGAGTATGACCAGACATATATTCAAAGATTATTTAGCTACCTTTTCGGCTGATATTGACTTTTCACGAAGAGAATATAACATTTTCAGAGGGGCTTCTGTGATTACCATGTTAAACAACCAGGCCGGAATATTTCCCCCGGGATTAAGTGAACCTTCAAGAGTCACATGTACATATCCCTTGTCTTCCGGTTGCACGGTCCATGTTTGCTGATATTCTTTAAGACGAACAAGATTTGATTTTTCCGGAACTTTATTTGGTAAAGGACTTGCTACATATTTTCGAACACCAGATATTGCATCGGTTGAAATCGTGGTTTCTGTAACTATATCGCGATTTTTAAAAGGCCAGGGCAAGTTATAAACCATATAATACTGAATAAATTTATTCTCTTTATAACCCAACACTTTAACATTAGTAATCGCTTTTTCCCACCAATCATTATTCTTATCGTTGCCAAGCATAGAATAAACCTTTTCCAAAGATGCATGGAAAGTTACATCTCCTTTAAATGATTTCCAAGAACGGTTCAATTCGACGCGTGTATAAACTCTAATTCCATCCTTTTCCTTCACAAATGTCCAGGGTTGCGCCAATAATCCTGAAGCCAGAAAGAGATTTAAGAAACCAGAAAAAAGCATAATTCTAAAGGTATGTTTCATTATAAAAGATAGTTGAAGGGATATAGTAACTTCCGACTAATTAGAACACTATTGGCTTGTTATTGTTTTTCTATTTATCCTGTTCAATTAAAATAACTCTCCCACTTAGCTGCTTATACATCAAAGAAATATAGCCAAAATGGTTAGCTGTACTGATTGTAAATTTTTGAGCCACACTGAAGAAATATTTCGCTAATTAATTATAATTCGAAAATGGAATAAACATTGCCCATACATTTACTGTTAACAACTAAATTTAGTTCCTCAACCTGATGAATTCAGCAGTAAACATACCTGTCATTTCGTGGTTCGATAAAAGTACGGTCAAACACCTTCGTTTACCGTTTTCTTTTTTCCTGCTTCCCGTATTTCTGTTTGCCCTTAGTCAGGCAAGCCAGATTGACTGGACGAAAACTGTATTGGCATTCTTCATCTTACACATCCTGATTTTCCCATCAAGCAATGGTTACAACAGCCACCAGGACCGGGACGAAACAAGCATTGGAGGGCTAAAGAATCCTCCAAAAGTAACTTCCCGACTCTTTTATGCGACCTTATTTATGGATGTGGTGGCACTTTTCTCCGGTATGATTATTTCGCCCTATTTTTCCATGTTATTGCTGGTATTCATTCTCATGTCGAGAGCCTATAGCTACCGGCACATCAGGCTGAAGAAATACCCTATAGTGGGTTTCCTTACCGTATTTGTGTTTCAGGGAGCATTTGTCTATTTCATGTCGGTGGCTGCAATTACCGGGTTTAAAGAACCTGATCTGTTTTCTGTTAATGCCATTATCTGCATGAGTATTTCAAGTTTATTTATTGGCAGTATTTATCCTTTGACACAGATATACCAGCACCAGGCAGATAAAAATGACGGCGTTATTTCGATAAGCTATAAACTGGGTTATACCGGAACTTTCATCTTTTCAGGATTGCTATACACACTGGCAACAATTTTAATGTTCTGGTATTTTATTCTTAAGCAGCAGTACATGGCATTTATTCTTTTTATTTTGGTGATACTGCCAGTTGTTTACAAGCTTTCCATTTGGTTTGCGAAAGTAAGGAAGGACACCCGGAATGCCAATTTCGAACATACGATGGCTATCAATAGCCTGGCTTCATTGAGTATGAATTTGTATTTTTTAATTTTAATAATCAATCGCTATGGAAACTGGTTTTAAAGCGAGCAGGATAGTTTCCATCGCAACAGCTGTTCCTGAATATACATCAAGTCAGGATACGATATTGGAATTTATGGATGAAGCTTATCTGGATGCAGATGCTTCGCGTAAACTCAAAGTATTGTTCCATCATAGCGGTATAAGCAACCGTCATTCTGTGATTCCTGATTTTTCTGGCACCAATGAACGTATTCTTTTCCCTGCAACCAAGGAATTGCCAATGGTTTCGGAACGAATGGATGTTTATAAACAAAAAGCCGTTCCTTTAGCATTTAAAGCTGTCAGAAAAGCATTTGAAAATATTGAAACTTCAATAGAAGATTTTGGAATAACACATTTGATTACAGTTACCTGTACAGGAATGTATGCCCCTGGTATTGATGCAGAACTTCTCCAGAAATTAGACCTTCCACCTGATATTTTTCGCACATCCCTTAATTTTATTGGTTGCAATGCAGCTTTTCCTGCACTGAAAATTGCTGACAGCATTGTAAAGTCACATGTTGATGCGAGGGTGCTGATAGTGTGTGTAGAGCTTTGCACCATTCATTTCCAACCCAAAAGCAACAGTGATAATTTGCTTTCAAATACTATTTTCGGAGATGGAGCCGCAGCTATAATTCTGATTTCGGATGACCTGGCGATTGACAAGAAATTAAAAGGGTTTTCGCTCACAGGTTTTTGCCCTTTGCTCCTTAAAAGAGGGAAAGAATTAATGGGATGGAATATATCGCCACTCAATTTTGAAATGATACTGGATGCCGGTATACCTGAATTCCTTGGGGAAGAACTGGAACAAATCCTTGTACTGATTGCTGAAAAATTAGATTTAAAACCTGTAACTATTGATCATTGGGCTATTCATCCCGGAGGTAAAAAAATCCTTGATACCGTTCAGCGCCGCTTAAAAATGGGAAACGGTGAACTGGGAAGCTCTTATGAAGTACTGCGTAATTACGGGAACATGTCTTCGCCTACTATTTTGTTTGTTCTAAACGAAATTTTCAATCGCAATCCTAAGAATGGAGAGACTTTGCTGGCAATGGGTTTTGGTCCCGGAATAAGTATCGAAACTGCTTCAATGGTGTGCCATGGTTTCGTTTAAAAGTCGTTCTGGGCAGTCAGAACTGTTGGATTCTCCTGATATTCCTGATCAGTTGCTACATCAAAATCTGGGCGAACTGGATATCATGAATCGCTATATCGGCGGACATACTATTTCTCTGGAAGGAATAAAACGTCTGATGACCGACAGACAAAAGGAATATCATCTGGTTGATTTGGGATGCGGCAGTGGAGATGTGCTGAGATTTATTGCCCGATGGGCGCGCGAAAACCAATGCCGTGTAAAACTTACCGGAGTTGATCTGAATGCGGATGCAATCAGATACCTGTTTGAGAAAAGCACGAAATACCCGGAGATTACCGGAATTACAGCTAATTATGAGGATTATCTTGCTGCAACTGATGATATTGACATCGTGCATTGCGGACTATTTTGTCATCACCTTGACGACACAAAGTTGGTGCAATTATTCCAATACCTGAAAACAAGTTCGTGTCAGGGTATTGTAATTAACGATTTGCAACGAAATCCGATGGCTTATTATGGTGTTTGGTTCCTGACCAGATTACTGAATGGATCAGCATTGTCGAAACACGATGGACCTGTTTCGGTGCTCAGGGCATTTAAGCGTAAAGAAATTGGAACGTTGATTCAACGTGCGGGTCTGATGGATTTTTCAATTCAGTGGAAATGGGCTTTCCGGTACCTTGTGGTTATAAAAACCAACAAATAAAAGTGTAACCCCAGTGGCAAAAATCGAATATGATGTTGATGTGCTTATTGCCGGGGCCGGACCTTCCGGTCTGATGTTGGCTTGTCAGCTGATATTGCATAACATCTCATTCCGGATCATAGATAAAAAAGCTTCGCCGGCTATTCATTCCGGAGCATTGATTATACACGCCCGCACCCTGGAAATTCTGGACCAAATTGGCCTTGCTAAAAAAGCCATTGAGGCTGGTATTATTGCCCGGTCCATTCATTTCCGTTTCAATTCACAAAAAATCAAAATCATTGATATTAGCCGATTTGGGTTAGACTTAACCCGTTTCCCCTTTTTTCTGATGATTGAACAATGGCAAACCGAGAACCTTCTAATTGAATTTCTAAAAGCGAAATATTTCAGCATTGAGAATAATACTGAATTAGTGGATTTTACGAGTAATGATGAACTTGTTTCCTCAGAAATAAGAACTGAAAACGGAGAGATTCAGGTCATAAAATCAAGGTTTCTGATTGGCGCAGATGGAAACAATAGCCTTGTGCGCAAAAAGCTTGGAATTCCGTTTCATGGCAAAACACATCAACAAAAGCTTTTCATTACTGATTGCGAAGCCCGATTGCCTTTAACTGGTCAGGAAATTTTATTCTCGTTTACTAACGGCTATACCTTGGGTTGTTTCCCATTGACTGATAACCGTTGGCGTATCGATGGCTTGATTGCGCTCATCCAACAGAAAGTGGATGCTAGTTTTGAAGATGTGAAAGATTTCTTTGCGGCAAATATTGATTCAGGATTTGAATTGCTTAATCCCCAATGGTTCTCGGTATTCCGGTCACACTCACGATGCGCAGAGTCTTTTAGGCAAAAACAGTGTTTCCTCGTTGGAGATGCAGCACATGTGCATAGTCCGGTTGGCGCGCAGGGTATGAATACGGGGATTCAGGATTCGTATAATTTAGCCTGGAAACTGGCTTTTTATATCAAGGGAAAAGCCACTGATAAATTGTTGGATACCTACGAGGGAGAACGTCGACCTCTTGCGCTAAACATGATACGTTATACCGATTATGCCTATTCAGTGATGACTTCCGGATCGTTTCCGGCAAGATTATTCCGCTTGCATCTGGTTCCACATATTCTGCCATTGGTTATTGCCAGGTTCCAAAAGAATACTTCTATGCAAATACCTATTTTCAAAGCGGTTTCCGGAATTGGCATCAGGTATAAAAATAATTTGCCCGACGATCATTTTCCGGCACATGCACCAAAACCTGGCGAACGCTTGCCTTATGTGAAAGAACCCACGAACATACTCTATTCGTTAAATTCTAAATCATTTCACCTGATAGTTTTTGGGAAGGCTGTTTTGCCGGAACCTTTTCAGGCGGTTATTGATGAAAACAATGAAGCAATTTCAGTGAAACATATACGTAAAGAAGTGGGCACATTGCAACTATTCAATACTTTCGGAATTGAAGATTCAGGTTGGTACCTTGTTCGTCCTGATTTATACATCGCCGGTCGAAGCCTTGAGTTTAACGCAATTGATTTTGGCAAAACGCTTCAAAAATACCTGGAATGAATTTCCGTGCCTTCGAATTTGAAGATCAGACCTGGTTTCCCGGCTTCATCAGGGACAGTATGACCGACTACCTCCGGTTTTTGTTCCGAACATTTAATCTGTACAATCCTATATTACCAGTTTTAAAAGACGCACTTGCCAAGTCCAATTCAAATCATATTCTTGATTTATGCTCCGGCAGTGGTGGCGCTGTTGAAATGATTTACGAAAACCTGAAGCACACTTTCAACCCTGAAATAAAAATTACGCTATCTGACCTTTTTCCCAGTGTGCTGACTTATGAATATTTGTCAAAGAAAACTCAGGGAGATATAACCTATATTAGTACACCAGTTGACGCTACCGCTGTGCCTTCAGGATTAAAAGGCTTTAGAACCATATTTTCCGGGTTTCATCATTTTGAAAAAGAAAAAGCAAGGCAAGTTCTAAAAAATGCAGTTGATGCAGGACATGGAATTGCAATATTCGATGGTGGAAACAGAAGTTTCTGGATGATTTTACTGATCATTGTTGCTCATCCGGTATTATTGTTTCTCTACACTCCTTTTTTCAAGCCATTCAGAATTTCGAGGCTGGTTTTCACCTATCTAATTCCAATCATTCCGGTTTGTACAATATGGGATGGCGTAATCTCTATTCTCAGGCTTTACAGCCCCGATGAAATGCTGCAAATAGCTCATAAAATTGATAATGTCCAATATACCTGGATTTCAGGAAAGGTCAGAAATAAATTTGGGATGAGTATTGCCTATCTGACTGGCTATCCTAAAGATTAAGCAATGGAATTTCCAGATATGCAAACCACTCTGACAGACATAAATACTCTGAGGCAGTTTAATTATAGGTTTGAGAATGAACAAGCCATATTTGAAAAGATGACATAAAAATGAAAGTGTATGTTAACTGTAATTCAAAGGTTAAAGCTTATTCGGTGGAAATTAAGGATTTTAAATTGCAATTATTCGCATAAAGTTAATCGGTTAAGTCATGTCTTTTTAAGTGTTGCGAAACTTATACCTCAATATAAATTCATTAAAATTTCTATTTGATTTCATACAATTCTAGTTATTTTAATCCTCTAAATTCTTTGGTGTTCGGAGCGCCACGATAAACCATTCCCAAAAGATCAGTTGATTCCCAAACTGCGAGGTTCCTTGTTCCTTCGCGACTGATTGTGTAAGAGCTTCCTCATACTTGTTTTTATTAAAATCCACACAAAGAAACCGTTGAATTTAGCGGCTAAGGACTACGTCTAAACAAAAATTTTCCCGGTATTTTTCTTCCATTCTGTCCTAAAAATCTTCCAGTTGCTTTTTGTTTACCGAAAAATTCAACAGTAAAAAGTGCATGAATTTTTTAAAAACTATCGTATGAAAACTTACACTTTAAAATCAGCCACAAAGAATCAGGAAACTAACACAGTTTGGGATGCATTCGTAGATTATCTGGAAACAGTTTATTTCGAGGGTGCTGCCGATGAACTTGACAAAGAATTGGTTGAGTTCGAATACAAATCTTATAAGAGCTATTACGAAAAATAACCGTAACAGCTTCTGTTACAAGAGGCGAAATGCCTCTTTTTTTATGATCTTCCCATCAGAGAATAACCTTTAAGGGGTTCTCTCTCCAATAATTTATGAGCAAAGGTATTTACGCATCCCGGAAAAGTCAAGGCTTGCTTCGAAATGCTGATCATCCGGTATTCCAATCGAAGCAACACTTCGTGCTAGTTCAGTTTCCGAACTCCCTCTCCTTCGGAGAGGGTTGGGGTGAGGCTTGGGGTTCGTAAACTGACATTCGGCCATTGACAAGAATCCGGTCTGCTCAATGTGCTGGTGGCTCAAAATTAACAGGAGAGCCAGCCTACAAAAATCCAAAGGGCATTGGTAAAATCACATGAAGTTTTTCGAGAATATCAAAACGTTGGATGAATTACGCAAGGAATACCGTCGCCTTGCTTTTCTGTATCATCCGGACAAACGTGGCGACACGGCCATCATGCAGGTTATCAATGATCAGTATGACCGGTTGTCCAAAAAGCTGATCAACAGCAACGAAACCTTTTCGGAAGGACGAAAAGAGTATGAACAGCAGGTTTCGGAAGAAATGCGACAAAGGTTAGACCGGATCATCAGTTTGCCTGGCATTGTCATCGAACTGATTGGCTCATGGATCTGGATTACCGGTAATACTTTTGCCGTAAGGGAAACATTGAAAGGAGAAGGCTACAAATTCTCACATCCAAAATTAGCCTGGTACTGGCACAAAGGAGAATATTTCAAAAAGTCCGGCAAACTGATGTCAATGGACGATATGCGGGATGCCTGGGGCTCCGAAAAAGTTGAATCTCAATATGCTAATCAAAATAATTTCATTCAATAAAACTAAACACTATGACTTACAAAAACGATCCAAGAATGATTACTGCAAAGTTTAATTCCGTCTGCTCCAAATGTGGTTGCAGCATCAAAAAAGGAACTCAAATTTATTACTGGCCGTCAGACCGAAAGGCGTATTGCGAAAAATGTGGCGAGGGTCCATACAGGCAATTTAGATCAGCAGCAGCCGACGAAGACATGATGAATGGTAATGGTCCATGTGCTTACTGAAAAAGGAAAGAGGCTTCGCCTCTTTTTTGGTCGCTAACCCACGTTTATAGGGACTTTTTCTCTCCTAAAATCCTTTCGGCTTATGGTTTCAGCCGGGATTGCCATCTTCCTGTCAGCCTGTTTTCTTCATTTTGGGTTTTTGTATCGGGAACCGTTCTGCAGATGTGGCTACACTTTGGTCTGATGCAAGTTTGGAAGCCGGTCGTCTATCCGCATTAACACAGCCTCAAAAGGAACTTTACCCGGTTTTGAAACACGAAAAAAGACCATCTGCTGCGGACAATTCTAAACTGATTTCGAGGTTAACTGGTGTAACCATTTTGCCGGTGCAAATTTTCTACGGTTGACAGAATATTGAGCAGTTAGTCTAAAATTATCTACAAAGATTTATTCTTAGATGGAAGGAAACCCGTCAATGAATTTNNGGCAGAACCCACACTTGTTATTATCAGTCCAAAGTTTCAGCAGCCAACCCAACTCAGCAATACGGTCCGGAAGAGCAAAAAAAAGCACAAAAACCATCGCGTAAAAAACAAACTAAACCTGACAGCGATAACCTTCCCTTCTAGCTGAATCCATAAGAAAGCCCCGAGGACTCGGGGCTTTCTTGTGTGTCGTACATTTCCAAATTCTCTCCAGCGAAAACCAAGCTGAATAATAATGAGTGAAATAATTAAAAGCAGAACAATGCCCAAGCGATTGCAGAACGTCCGGTTCACTCATTTCAAACCTACGTCCGTTCCCGCTATCCCGACAAGTGATAGCTGCACTCCGCGCTAATTCACTCATTCACCAAACAATCTTCATCGCCACACGTGTAAGTTCTGAATGATCGGACTCAAAAACCGTTCATTCAGAACACACACTTTGCCTCCGCCCAGGACTGACATACCACGAACAAAAAACGTTTGATTTATTTCGCTCACCTGATTCGTCCATCCCTTCATTCATTTCCCTTCATTCTTATCAGGTTCATGCCAAATTTGTTCGGTCACTTATCAAACGGAAACCCCATTCCTCCCATCTTTTAAGATTCGCCAGCGTGATGGAAAGCCAATCTGATAGCACATCCTTCAGATCAGCTATCCGATTTAATATGGAATCAACACATCCGATTTCTGCTAAATTTTATTTTCTCTCCTTTCATACGATCAAAATAATTCAACATTCATCCTGATAAGTTGATAAGCATTTACTATGATTCGCACCCAAGGAATCCATCTGTTTTTCTGCCAGCATCAGGACTGAATTGGTATTGGTAGGACTGAATCTGACATTCGCTGTGGTGGCTATTGTGTGGCTTGGTGGCGGCTGCTATTTGGCAGAATAGAGTTTGCTAACTGGCAGAAAGATGGCTGATAATTGGCAGAATAGTGGCTACTGTGTGGCTGTGGGGAGCGTCATATATCCGCATTTTCTGCCTTTATTTCTGCCTGCGAGCTTAGGGCACGCTCGGATGTATCAACGCAGAATCAAATCCGAAAATGGATTTGATTCTGTTATTGCTTTATTTTCAGGTTTTTGGATAAAAATAATCCGGAAAAATTATTTTTCACTTCGAGTGCCACAACTTTTTTCTTCATAGAAGAAAGTTGCCAAAAAAGAACACACACCTGCCGTTGAAAAAACGGAAGAAAAATTCAGGAACCCGCCATGCACCTAAATTTTTTTGCGCCTTCTTTTCTCTGGATTTGACATGCAATTTATAAGAGAACAAAAGAGAATGCAGGTTGTTCAGCTTTTTACCATTCTCAGTACCGAAGGCAGTAATGTAATACATGCGTGCGGGGTCCTATAAAGTGTAAAAAAATGAGACCAAGTGAGGGTTAAAGGAAGGATAGAACATTATTGTCTTCATCACTGATTAATATTTCCAAATATTTTTAGCTTTGTCTTCAACTAACGAAATGGACTTGAAAGATCTATTCATTATAGATGGACTTGAACGTAGAGAAAAAGTAGTATTTGATTATATTTTCAACTATTATTATTCGTCCCTTTGTGCCTTTTCTATGCAATACATCGACGACCGTAACTCAGTCGAGGATCTGGTGCAGGATTTTTTTGTCTATCTCTGGGCTGAAGCTCCCCAATTAAAAATCAGGACCTCGTTGAAATCGTATCTTTTTACTGCAATTAAAAATCGCTGCCTCGATTATCAAAAACACCATAAGATCACCGAAAAGTACCGGACTTATCTTCTCTTTTCCACTGAAAAGGATGATAATTCAACTGAACATTCTTTTGCTGAATCTGAACTTAGGCAGGCTATTCAAGCGAGTTTGGGCAAACTTCAGCCACGCTGTCGTGAAATTTTTGAATATAGCCGTCTTCATGGTTTGTCAAACCAGGAAATATCTGATAAGTTGGGTATTTCCAAACGAACAGTTGAGTTGCAGATATCAAACGCATTGAAACTACTCCGCAAAGAACTTGCAGAATTTCTTCCTTTCTGGCTACTTATCTGGTTGATCGGATAAAATACTGAAAAATCATATTTACCTATATGTGTGAAATCGATTTTAGTCGTCTTATCACTGTAACAGAAAAACAATCTGTCTGTTTACATAACTTTAGCTTTTAAAAATGAATTACGGTTATAGAGAATTGGAAGAGTTGTTGCCCGGATATTTGTCAGGCGATTTGCCTGATGAAGACCGGGCGATGATCAATGAGTGGAGGATAGAATCTCCTAAAAATGAAAGTCTATTTCAGGATAGCCTGAAAGCGTGGGAAGCAATACCATTGTTGCGCGAAATGGAACAGTTCAACTCGTTTGAAGCCTTAAAAAAAATTAACACCAGAATATCGAATCAGGAAACTACAAAATGGTGGATTCCTATTCAAAGAATCGCCGCAATTCTACTGATCCCTTTGTTAATTTATTCCGGATACATTTCGATACGTAACACTTCCTTAAAAAAGCAGCAGGAAAAACATGTGGTGATGCAAACCATCTCCTCCCGGCAGGGAATGGTTACACAGTTTGATTTGGCCGATGGGACAAAGGTTTGGTTGAATTCAGGTTCCTCATTGCAATTTCCAACACGTTTTACTGGAGAATTGAGGGAGGTTAAATTAAGTGGAGAAGCATTTTTCAAGGTAACAAAAAATGAGGAACAACCTTTTCTGGTAAATGCAAAAGATCTCCATATTGAAGTTTTAGGAACCTCGTTCAATGTTGTGAGTTATGATGACGAGATACAGGCAGAAGTGGTACTTGTAGAAGGGAAAGTCAAATTATCAACCGAAGCAGGTCAGGTAAAAAAAGAAATTGGCACTATGCACCCAGGTCAAAGAGTTGTTTACAGGGAAGATGCACAAAAAGCTGAGGTAGAAGAAGTAGCGGTTGATAAATATATTGCCTGGCGTGACGGTAACCTAATTTTTCGCGATGACAAAATGGAAGATGTTGTCAAACGTTTAAGCCGTTGGTACAATGTCAAAATTGTCATTAATGATCCTGAAATAAAAAACTATTCCTATAAAGCATCATTCAGGAACGAAAACCTTACCCAGGTATTAAATCTATTAAAAATATCAGCGCCGATTGATTATAAGATTATTGGCAACAAACTATTGCCTAATGGAGAATATACCAAACAAGAAGTTTACCTGATGAAAAAGAAAGTATAAAAAAATACCGGGGAAGATGTTTTGACCCATCAGCCCCGGTAAAAAAATACGGTTCTCTTTTTAGTAGAAAGATGGCCGTGATAAATAGTAATTAACTAAAATCATTTCAAAGTTATGGAAAAAATGTTCCGTTTAATGCGGGGGTGCAAAAAAAATGCGCATCTCCGAAAAATCTGGATGACCATGAAGTTAACGATTTTGCTGTTCTTTCTCGCTATCACACAAATGATGGCTATCGAGACGTACTCTCAAAGTACACGCTTGACACTAAATCTCAAATCTGTCGCAGTAAAAGATGCACTCGACCAGATTGAGGAAAAAAGCGAATTTATTTTTCTATACAACAGTAAACTGGTTGATGTCGATCGAATAGTATCGTTGGAATTTAAAGACCAAAAGATCAGTGAAGTACTCGACAAGTTGTTTCAGGAAACAGGTGTTGTTTACACCATTGTTGACAGACAAATTGTTTTATCAAACAAGGCAGACCAGGCAAGTTTTCTGGTACTTGGTGGTGTACAACAAGCCGACAAAGTTTCCGGCAAAGTAACTGATTCAACAGGAGCATCTCTTCCTGGAGTAACCGTTTTAATTAAAGGCACAACTATCGGAACTATTTCTGACAGCAACGGAAATTACTCCTTGTCCAATGTTCCGTCCAGTGCAACATTACAATTTTCATTTGTAGGGATGAAAACTCAGGAATCAGCAGTTGGAAGCCAAAATACCATTAATGTAATATTGCTGGAGGAAACAATCGGGATTGAAGAGGTAGTTGCTGTTGGTTATGGAACTACTAAGAAGAAAGATTTAACAGGTTCTGTTGGACAAATGCAATCGAAGGAATTAAAAAATATGCCGGTTTCGAGGGTCGATCAGGCATTAACAGGAAAACTTGCAGGTGTGCAGGTTCTAACAACAAACGGGAAACCGGGGGCTTCACCCACAATTAGAATCAGAGGTATTGGCAGTGTATCTGCTGGTTCAGAGCCTCTATATGTTGTAGACGGTTACCCTATCGATAATTTACAAATGTTAAATCCCAATGATATTGAAACAATTGATATTCTAAAAGATGTTTCTGCAACAGCGATTTACGGATCCCGTGGTGCAAACGGAGTTATTCTTATCAGTACCAAAAGAGGTAAAACAGGTTCGAGTGTTATTAGTTTGGATATGTATTACGGTTGGCAAAAAATATTAAAATCAATGGATTTTCTAACTGTTCAGGAACAAGCCCAATATTACTATGACGGGGTTAAAAATCAGAATCTTGATGCTGGTAAAAGTACCACCGGAGAACCATTAAAGTGGTTTTATGCAGTACCACAGACTATTATGGACGTTTTGGGAGGACAAAATACCACAGATACTGACGCATTTGATGCTATTTTACGGACTGCACCGATGCAGAGTTACAATTTATCTGCCAAAGGCGGAAATGAAACTGTAAAATATGCTGTAAGTGGAGAATATATGAACCAGGAAGGTATTGTAATTTCAAGCAACTTCAATAGATATTCTTTGCGTTCAAATCTGGATGCTCAATTATCAAAAAGGCTTGCAATCAAATTTAACTTGAATACTGCTTATACAACCAATGACGATATAATTGACTCAGGCAATAATGGTGGTGGTGAGGGGATCGTCGGCTCTGCCAATACCTGGCAACGCTGGTATCCATTATATAAAGCAGATGGAGCTTATTTTAGCGGTTATGGTCAGGATGCAACAAATAATGTGTGGAATCCAGTTGCGACAGCAAACGAAATAACCAGAAAATCAGAACAATTAAGGATCTTAGGGAATATATATTCTGAGTATAATATATCTGATGCTCTTAAGTTTAATTTTATGTTTGGAGCCAACACATCTAACCGTCATTACTTTTATTTTATACCTAAACTTGATGTTTTCAATAATGTTCCGGCCGAAGGGTCAGATGAAAGATCCAGTAGTCTAAATTGGATAACAGAATCAACTTTGAATTACAACAAAAGTTATGGAAATCATAACATATCAGGTTTGATCGGATATACGACAGAGAAAAATAACAATGGCTCCAATTATCTCAGCAGTAGATCGTACCCCAATAATCTTGTTTATACTCTAAATGCTGTAAGCAACATTTTATACCAGGGCAATTCACAAGAGAATGAATGGTCATTATTGTCATATCTGGCAAGGTTAAATTACAACTATAAAAATAAATATTACTTAACCGCCTCTATCCGGTCAGATGGGTCATCGCGTTTCGGTATAGATAAAAAATATGGCTATTTCCCTTCTGCAGCTCTGGCTTGGAGAATTTCAGATGAAAATTTTCTTAAAGATGTTAGTTTCATAAGCGATATGAAAATTAGATTCAGTTATGGCGAATCAGGGAATAACAATATTGGCAATTACGCTCATCTTGCTACCGTAGGTTACGAGTCGTATAATTTTGGTGGTGCAGCAACCGGAGGATATGCTCCATCGCAATATGCTAACTCACTCTTGACATGGGAAAAGCAGAGATCAACTAACGTAGGCTTAGATTTAAGTTTATTAGAAAGTAGGATAACTTTTATTGCTGAATATTTTAAAACAACAAATCACGAGCTTTTACTTAACGTTTTTGTTCCACTTATAACAGGATTTAACACCTCTTTGCAGAATATTGGCGAAGTTGAGAATAAGGGATGGGAATTTACATTAAATACAAAAAACTTAATTGGCAATTTTGAATGGACCACTGACTTTAATATATCAGGATTCAAAAACAAAGTGATAAAGTTAGGTCCAGAGGGTGCACCAATTATTAGTGGGAATAATATAACTCAGATCGGTCAACCTATGGGTATGTTTTACGGGTACATTACGGATGGAATTTTTGCAACTCAGGCTGAATTAGATGCGGGTCCAAAATGGGCTCCTGGTACAGCTGATGCTTCGCGCTTAGGCGATATTAGATTCAAAGACGTCAGCGGGCCTGCCGGAGTACCTGATGGTGTAATAAATACAGCTGACAGAGCGATTATGGGAAATCCTTATCCGGACTTTTATTACGGAATGACAAACAGCTTTACTTATAAAAAAGTCACATTAATTGTCGCTTTAATGGGATCTGTCGGAAATCAGATCCTTAATTCAAGCGATAATCAGTTGTATACTAGAGCCCGTTATAAGCAACTTTCAATTGTGAAAGATTACTGGAAATCAGAGGCAGAACCCGGTAATGATCCGAGACCGAATAATAATCCCACGGGAGGTCTTAGGCAATATTCAACAAGATATTTGACTGATGCATCCTATTTTATGATCAAAAATGTTAACCTTTCTTATTCATTTTCTGAAAAGATTGCCAGCAAACTATCCATGGGCTCTCTCAGGGTGTATTTAACCGCTTCCAATCCATTGTTAGTTACCAAGTTTTTATATTTTAACCCCGAGGTTAGCAATAGCTCCAGTTCATTAACTCCCGGATTGTTGAATTACAATTATCCTGTTGCGAAAAGCTTTGTGATTGGTATAAATGCATCATTCTAAAATTATTTCTGAAAAAAAAGTTATGAAAAAATTAATTAGTATAGCATTTGCATCATTTATTATGATGTCATGCAGCAAAGATTTTATTGAATTGTCACCTGTATCTGCAGTTTCAGTAGACATTGTATACAAAACAGATAAAGATTTTTCTGATGCTTTAACTGCTACATATAATTCTTTTCAATCAGCGTATAGAGATCGTTATATTATTGGTGACATACGTGCAGATGATTCTTGGCAGGAGATATCAAAGTCTAACAGTCAGTCATATTCAGATCTGTTTACCACCTCTAGTTCTGATGGATTATTGAATTCTCAATGGCAGTATTTCTACACTGCAATTTTTCGCGTTAATACTATCTTAACTAAAATTGAACCTTTGGCTGAAACTACTATTCCAAAAAAAGCACGTTATATAGCTGAAGCAAAATTTCTCCGGGCCCTGGCATATTTTGATCTGGTGAGAATTTTTGGTGATGTTCCAATGGTTACTCATCCTTTATCTATTGAAGAAGGGTATAAGATTCCCCGTGAACCGGTGGCTAATATTTACAGTAAGATTATCATACCTGATTTGTTGGCGGCAGAAACCGGCTTGCTCGCCAAATATACCGGAGCTGATGTAGGCAGGCCAACCATTGGCGCAGCAAAAGCTATATTAGGGAAAGTATATTTGACGATAAAAGACTTTCAGAAGACTGAAGCTAAATTACTGGAAGTAACCACAATGGGATATTTACTCCTTCCAAAATTTACCGATCTGTTTGATTATACGAAGAATGAACATCATAGTGAATACATTTTCGATATCGAACATGAGGAGGGAATGGGAGAAGGAAGTCCATGGAACAGAAGATTTGCACCTAATAATGTAACATTTACCTCTTTTTATGGCATAGGCGGCAATGGAGATGAGCAGAATGGTCCCACCCAGATCTTAATTGATCTGTTTGCTGCAAATGATCTCAGAAAGGATATTACAGTCGGCGTAAGGGGGGGGTTTATTGGTGCAAACGGGGTTTTTGTAAAACTGACATCAAATACCAACCAGACATATACCAAAAAGTATATTGTTACATCAGCTGCTGCGGATGACAGCAAGTCCAACTGGAAAGTTATACGTTATGGTGATATATTATTGATGTTGGCAGAAGCAATGAATGAAAATGGTAAAACTGACCAGGCTATTACTTATTTGAATCAGATCCGTGCCAGAGCAGGGGTGACAGTGTATTCAACAGGAATGACACAATCTGCTGTTCGGGATGCCATTGTTTTAGAACGAAGATTAGAGTTATCTTTTGAAGGGCACAGATGGTTTGATTTAACCAGAACCGGTCAGGCATATAATGTGATGAAAGATTATGGAATGGTGCCATATATGATAGTTTGGCCATTACCTTTAAGTCAGGTTCAATTAATAAACGATCCTACAATATTTCCTCAAAACCCGGGATATAATTAATCATTATATTAGAAGTAAGTATATGAAATAATATAATGTCGTATTTTGAATTGTTCATTATCTTGACTCACCGCCTGCCTCATCCGGCAGGCGGGAATCACAGATGCGATGCTCTGCCCCATTCTTTGAGAAGAGAGGAGGGCGAACGTTGGGGATGAGTAGTAAAAAAATACGACAATATATTGTTCTTATTACATAATAGGTTAGATGTTTGAAGTGAACCTTTTTTATTTATCAAAAATATATAGATATCATGAGTAATATTAATCCAGGACAACAGGGTAAATCTGAAGTTGAATATATTGCCGGTGACAGTCGGCGGAGTTTCATTAAGAAAGTTACTGCCGCCACAGTCACATTGGCGGGAACAAACCTATTTTCTATAGCTGCCAATCGTTTTGTGAATGATTTTGAATCTAAAAACGGGGTTCCATGGTTTAAAAGTGTGAAGCGTTGGGGTCAGATAAATATTACTCTAGATACTGCTGCCAACTTCGACATTGAATGGTGGAGAGACTATTGGAAAAAAACACTGACTCAAGGTATTGTTTTAAATGCCGGAGGTATATATGCTTATTATCCGACCAAAGTACCACATCACTTCCGGGCGCCTTTGCTCGGGGATCATGACCTTTTTGGTGATCTGTGTCGTGCAGCCCATGAAGATGGACTTGTGGTATTTGCCCGCATGGATTCCGGAACTGTGCCTTCCGAAGAATTTTACAACGCCCATCCCGATTGGTTTTCTGTCAATGCTGAAGGCAAACCGTTTATAACCGATGGACGTTACAGGACATGTGTCAATGGCCCATACTATAATGAACACATACCGGCAATCCTAACAGAGATCGCAACATTATATAAACCGGAAGGATTCACTGACAATAGTTGGGCGGGTCTGGGATTAAATACTCCTTGTTATTGTGAAAATTGTAAAAAAAGTTTCCGGGATAAAACGGGCAAGGATATTCCAACAAAAAATTGGGATGATCAGGTTTTTAGAGATTGGGTTGCATGGAATTATCAGCGAAGATCTGATATCTGGGATTTGTTCACGCGCACTTCCAAAGCAGCCGGAGGCCCAAACTGCACATGGTCAGGCATGACAAGTGGCAGCGTTATCAGTACCGGTGATTTCCGCGACTTAAAAGAACTGTGTGATCGGGCTGACATCATTATGCTAGATCACCAATCGCGCAGCGATTCGTCTGGTTTTCAACAGAATGCTGAGGTCGGCAAGTACATTCATGGCTTATTGGGCTGGGAAAAGATTGCTGCAGAAAGCATGGCTATTTATGGTCCGCGACTGGCAAGCCAAGCAGCCGAGGAGTCTCAGATGTGGATGCTGGAAGGTATGGCTGGTGGAATCGCTCCCTGGTGGCACACAGTTAGTGGTTACCATGAGGATCGTCGCAGGTATGAAACTGTGCCTCCTGTCTATCTTTGGCATAAAGCAAATGAAGAATTCCTTTTTAACAGAACTCCTGTAGCTACTATTGGTGTTGTTTGGTCACAAGGTAATTCGAATTGGTTTGGTCGTGATGACTCCAGTACGAGGGTTGAGCTACCATGGCGAGGAATAATGAATGCACTTGTCAGGGCACGAATACCTTTTATTCCGGTCAATGCGGATCATATCGACCGTGAAGCGAAGCAGTTATCATCCTTAATACTTCCAAATTTTGGTGCAATGACAGATGCTCAGGTGGCCAGTGTAAAACGCTTTGTTGAAGGTGGCGGAGGTCTTTTTGCTACCGGGCAAAGCAGCTTATATAATAGTTTTGGTGATCCACGGCCGGATTATGCTCTGGGTGACCTTTTTGGCACCCACCTGTCAAAACCAAACAAACCTCTGTCATCTGAAGCTCAAGGTTCAGCTGCACCTTCCAGAAGAGGAGAAGTACGTTCTTTACACACATACCTTCGTATGACACCTGAATTAGGTAGAAATGTTGATGGTCCACATAACGGCTCAGAACCAATGATAGCCGGTGAGCGTCATCCTATTTTAGAGGGATTCGATAAAACCGATATCATACCATTTGGAGGAATGTTGGAGGCGGTTAGAACTGACTCCAGCGCTCAGGTTCTTATGACTTACATTCCAGTATCCCCTACAATGCCACCTGAGGATGCCTGGATGCGGATTCGGAAAACCGATATTCAAGGATTGATAATTAATACAACAGCAGGTGGCAGTCGTATTGCGTTTATGCCTGCCGATATTGACAGACAGTTTGCCAGTACCAATTATCCTGATCACGGGAACCTCTTGGCAAATATAATTCGCTGGGTGTCAAAAGATAATATTCCCCTAACCATTGAGGGTGCCGGTTTGGTCGATTGCAATATTTATCATCAACCTGGACGCTTGATTTTGCATGTTGCCAATCTTATCAGTGCAGGAACGTGGCGCAAACCAATTGACGAATTCATTCCTATTGGACCAATTACTGTCAAAATCAAACTTACAAAAGATGTTCAGGGTAAGAATCTCAACATGCTGGTATCAGGGCAGAAAATTTCTGCCACTGTAACAAATGGTTGGAGTCAATTTGAAATCAACTCGATTTTAAATCATGAGGTAATAGTTATAACATAAAAATGTGTCATTCAATATTTTAATATCGAACATGGAAAATAAAATTCAAAATGAGTTTAATAGTCGTCGTTCCTTTCTTAAAAAGACTGCTATTGGATCTGCCGTGCTTGCCAGCACAAATTTTTATACGCTTTCAGCCAAAGAAATATTTAGTAAAAAAGAATTAAAGGAAGTAACTCCCTGGTATCGCAATATCACTCGTTGGGGACAAATCAATATAACGGAGATTGATCCTGAGCAATATGATATTCCCTGGTGGAGAAAATTTTGGAAAGAAACAGAAACTCAAGGAGTGGTTATTAATGCCGGTGGGATTGTGGCCTATTATCCAACTCAAATTCCGCTGCACCGTCCGGCCAAATATCTGGGAGGGCGAGACCTATTTGGTGAATTATGTCGTGCCGCGCATGAAGATGGACTTGCTGTGTTTGCCCGGATGGACTCAAACAGAGCTCATGAAGAATTTTATATAGCGCATCCTGATTGGTTCGCTATCGATGCAAATGGTAAACCTTATAAAGCCGGCGAACTTTATGTTAGCTGTGTAAATAGTCCTTATTATCACGAGCATATTCCAGCGATCCTTAAAGAAATATGGCAATTATATAAACCGGAAGGTTTTACAGATAATAGCTGGAGCGGTCTAGACCGGAAATCCATTTGCTATTGTGAAAATTGCAAAAAAAGTTTTCATAATAAAACCGGACAGAACATTCCTTTAAAGAAAAACTGGGATGACAAGGTTTACAAGCAATGGATTAGGTGGAATTATGATCGCCGGCTTGAAATTTGGGATTTATTTAACAAAACGACCAAGGCTGTGGGAGGTGCTGATTGTACCTGGTCTGGCATGAACAGTGGCTCTCTAGTTGAACAAAGTCACAGATTCAGAAACTATAAAGAAATTGCCGAGAGAGCAGATATTTTAATGCTTGATGATCAATCCCGTTCAAATGAGGAAGGATTCCAAAATAATGCTCGAATGGGGCAACTTATTCATGGTTTATTAGGATGGGATAAACTTATACCGGAAAGTATGGCATTATACAACCACAGTGATGCATATTTCCGACTGGCAAGTAAACCAGTACATGAATCCAGAATGTGGATGATAAATGGTATTGCTGGTGGTATATCACCCTGGTGGCATATGATCGCTGCCTACCATGAGGACAGGAGAATGTACCATACTGCTCAACCCATATTTAAATGGTACAAGGATAATAATGAACATCTTTTGAATCGTAAACCTATAGCTAACGTTGGTTTAGTTTGGACACAGGAGAATACTGAGTTTTATGGCAGAGATAATGCCGAGGAATTGGTTGAACTTCCATATCGTGGAATGGCCCAGGCTCTTCTTCGGTCACGAATTCCATATATTCCATTACATGCAGATCATATTGACCGTGATGCTGGTCAATTCGATGTTTTAGTTTTACCCAATCTGGCAATCATGACCAATGACCAGATGGCAGCGGTAAGGCGCTTCGTTGATCGTGGTGGCAGCCTAATAGCAACCGGAGATACAAGTTTATATGACGAAGAAGGCGATGCCCTTTCCGATTATGGATTGTCCGATCTGTTTGGAGCCCATTTGGTCACCTCGCCTATAAAGCGAATTGTACCTACAGAAAAGTATGCACATGTTGCATACCACACTTACATGCGCTTAACACCTGAACTTCGTGCCCAAATGACAGGACCACATACAGGGAAGGAACCACAGGTTACTGGTAAAAGACATCCAATACTTCTTGGTTTCGAAGAAACGGACATTTTACCTTATGGCGGATTACTCGAACCGCTTCGATTAGATGCGGGTGCAGAAGTGCCGTTAACTTATATTCCTCAGTTCCCAACCTATCCACCAGAAACGGCCTATATGCGGGAATCCAAAACTGATATTCCTGGTGTGATCATCAGATCTAATGTAAAAGGAGGCAGGGTTGTTTTTATTCCGGCCGATATTGACAGACAGTTCGGTCATTTGAATCTTCCTGATCATGGTAATTTACTTGCAAATATTGTAAAATGGACTGTAAAAGAGGACTTGCCATTGACAGTAGAGGGAGCAGGAATGGTGGATTGTCACTTATACCAGCAATCCGGAAAGGTAATCCTGCACATCGTTAATCTGACAAATGCTGCTACATGGCGTTTGCCGATGGATGAATTGATTGCTATAGGACCATTTAAGGTTAAAGTTAAATTGCCAACCTCTGTGAGTGGAAAAAAAATTCATTCTATTGTGTCCAGCAACAATATATCTGCAAAGGTAGAAAATGGCTTTATAAAATTTGAAATCAGTTCAATACTTGATCATGAAGTTTTTGTAATTTCCTGATAATAGGAACATATCCAAATTAGCACAACAATGAATATTCGCAGCAGGTCACGAATTTTAAAGCAGTGGCCACACTTTGCTGTAATGTAAACCATTTCAGGCATTTCATTGGTATGGCAACCTCAGTAAACCGGGATGCCATATTCAATGATCTTTTCGTAAAGTTGACCAACAAACAGTAAATAAAATAATTATGAAAAAAAATATTTTGTTTTTGATTTTAACATATTTTGTTCTGGGATTTTCAAATTGTGAACTCAGTGCTCAGGTCACTACATCAAATAACACTGGAAATCCAAAGAATTGGACAGATAAGCAGGTTTCCACGTGGTTCAATCAAAAAGAATGGTTAGGAAAAACTGAATTAAGAGTTGGTCCATTTTTAAATAAAAAGGAATTCGCCATCCAATACTTTAAGCATAAAGACTGGTGGGACAAAGCCTTTGACTTTTTAAAACTGGAAGATTTATCTGCTATAAGTGTTGGCGTCCATGAACTCGATAGTCAAAATGTTTTTGTGAAGGTTACCGAATATTACACAAAAAATCCAGAAAAAATTCTGTTTGAGGCACATAGAAATTATTCAGATATTCAATATGTAATTTCAGGAGCCGAAAACATCCAAATGGCTAAGTCTGAATCAGCCACATTAAAGGTATCTTATAATACAGCAAAAGATATTGAATTCTACCAGGCTAAAGTAAACCAAAACCTTCTTGCAAAACCAGGTACTTGCTTCATCATTTTCCCAAATGAGCTGCACAGACCATCAATCATGGTTGCAGACAGTGTATGGGTGAAAAAGATCGTAATCAAAGTCAGGAATTAACAGATTAATCACCCCAAGTTTGTCAAAACACCTGAAGTACTTTGCCATCACGGAGTAAAAAGTATCAGGTGTTGTTTGTGGAATAATTCTAAAATGTATCGACATTTAAACAGGATTAAAATGAAAGAAAGACAAAAAGCGACTCAGATTTTTTTAGCGGGTGTTGAAAGTGTAAAACCCGGCAACCTGATTAATCGTTTTGTTTCAATTAATCAAAATATCCTACAGATTGAAGAAATCGAGTTTGATCTTTCTGGGATACAAAATATTTTTGTCATTGGAGCTGGAAAAGCAAGTGCAGCCATGGCTCAGGCAATTGAGAACATTTTAGGATCCAGAATTTCTGCAGGTCATATTGTGACCAAATATGATCATTCTTTGACCCTTCAATTCATTGAAATTACAGAAGCGGGACATCCTGTCCCTGATGAAAATGGAATAAGAGGAACAGAGCGGATTCTTTCAATAGTAAACAAGGCCGGAAAAGATGATTTGGTGATTTGTTTAATTTCAGGGGGAGGTTCGGCTCTATTGGCCGATGTACCTGAAGGTTGTACCCTAGATGATCTAAAGTCATTGAGTTCTGTTTTATTGAAAACGGGTGCAAATATAAATGAAATGAATTGTATCCGTAAACATTTATCAAAGGTGAAAGGTGGCCAATTGGCCAAATCAGCATTTCCCGCAAGAGTGGTAAGTTTAATTCTTTCTGATGTTATTGGTGATCCACTTGATGTAATTGCCTCCGGGCCAACTGCCCCTGATCCGACAACTTTTAAAGATGCTTTGTCCATTATCAGAAAATACAAGATTGAAAACGATATACCTGAGCAAATTTTGAGAATACTCCGGGATGGATACAATAAAAATCGTCAAGAAACATTGAAAGATACTGACGAGATGTTCCTTTATACGAATAACTTAATTATTGGAACAAACCTGCTGGCATTGAAAACAGCCAAAGAAAAAGCTGAATCTTTGGGTTATTCCACCCGGATATTGACAAATGCTTTAGACGGTGATGTGAAGGATGTAGCCAACTATATGATGGATTCCGTCAACAGAGTAAGGCAGGAAGAATCCGATAGAAAGATGTGTTTGCTCTTTGCAGGTGAACCCACTATAAAAATTGAAGGTATTGGCCTGGGTGGAAGAAATCAGCATCTGGCGCTGATGATAGCCAAATTGCTGGAGGATCGTCCTGGAATAACCTTTTTATCTGGTGGAACCGATGGAACCGATGGACCTACCAACGCAGCCGGTGCTGTAGTTGATAGCTGCACGTCGAAAAACGCGGCGAATCTCCAATTAGATATGGAACGATACATCGATAATTTTGATTCCTATACATTTTTCATTCAAGAAGGAGGATTAATTATAACAGGTCCTACAAATACTAATGTTATGGATTTAATGATAGTTCTAATTGATTAATTAGTATGTCCAAAAATCATAAATAACATAATTCAAATATATTTTAAATCTTATTTCAAGAAATCCATTTACAAACTATTAAATAGAATAAATTATGAACTGGACTCAAATTGTTAATCCGCTTAGCAACATTGGATTGTCTGCTTTAGTTGCTGCAGTACCAATTTTTTTCATTTTCTGGGCTTTGATAATCAAGAAAATGAAGGGTTATATTGCTAGTTTACTTACATTATTGGTTGCAATCATATTTGCTCTGTTTGTCTATGGCATGCCATTTAGTTTAGCTGTTTCGTCGACAGTTCATGGTGCTTTATATGGCTTATTTCCTATTTGCTGGGTTATAATAGGCGCTGTGTTTCTTTACAATGTGACTGTTAAAAGCGGACAATTCGAAATCATAAAAAACTTTATGGCTTCCATAACACCTGACCGTAGGTTACAGGCTCTTTTAGTTGCCTTTGCCTTTGGTTCGTTTCTTGAAGGAGCTGCAGGTATGGGTGCTCCTGTGGCCATCACTGCTGCAATGTTGGTTGGATTGGGATTTAACCCTCTTTACGCAGCAGGCATTTGCCTGATTGCCAATACAGTGCCTGTTGCTTTTGGTTCCGTTGGTATTCCAATTATTACTGCAGCCCAGGTGTCAGGACTCCCTGAAATGGCTATTTCGCAAATGGTGGGAAGAACACTTCCTTTATTAGCTCTTCTGGTACCATTTTATTTGATAGTAATAATGGCAGGATTTAAAAAATCAGTGGAGGTTTTACCTGCTATTTTGGTTTCAAGTATAGTTTTCTCAGGTGTTCAATTTTTAGTTTCTAACTATATTAATCCTATGCTTCCGGGTATTTTGGCAGGATTGACAACAATTGTCTGCTTAACCATCTTTTTAAAATATTGGAAACCAAAATCAATTTGGCGATTTAAAGAAGAGCCTCAACAAACAATTGAAACTGAACTTAAATATTCTACCTCACAGATTGTAAGAGCCTGGTCTCCTTTCATAATTATGACATTATTGATCGTTGCATGGGGAATGCAACCAGTAAAAGATGCACTCAATTCGATCTTTCAACTAAAATTCTACATACCAGGCTTGCACGATGCTATACTAAAACCCGATGGGAGCATCCTTAATATCAAGCCTTTTGATTTTAACATTATTTCCAATGCTGGTTCTGCAACTCTATTGGCAGCAATAATTTCATTACCATTAATTGGTATGAATATAAAAAATGCAGGTAAAATCTTTCTTTCAACCCTGGACCAGTTAAAATTTCCTATCATCACCATCGCTTCTATTGTTGGATTTGCCTTTCTTGCAAATAATTCAGGAATGGCTATAACCATGGCATTAGCATTGGCTAGTACTGGAATACTTTTTCCTTTCTTCTCGCCTATACTTGGCTGGTTGGGAGTTTTTCTTACCGGTTCTGATACTTCATCCAATGCGTTGTTTTCCAAACTTCAATATACATCGGCACAGACCATTGGAGTAGATCCACTTTTGACAGTCTCAGCAAATTGTTCAGGTGGGGTTACCGGTAAGATGATATCCCCCCAATCATTAGCTGTTGGTGCAGCCTCGGTTGGTCTCGTGGGCAGAGAGTCTGAACTATTCCGTTTCACATTAAAACATAGCTTTATCCTATTATTTTTTATTAGTGTCATAACTGTACTTCAGGCATATGTTTTTCAATGGATGATTCCAACCTATAAGCTTGCTGAAGTGACAATAGCAAATCAGGTTTCGGATATATCACAAGGTTTTTTGTATTTACTGATCCTGGGTTTTGTGGTTGGAATATTCATGATAAGTGTGTTTTTGCGAAATCGGAAATAGCAGATGGAAACTACTGCCAAAAATCCTAAGGAATTTTTAAAATAAAAACCAATTTTAGAAATTAAATCAATATTTGACAACTTGTTGAGATTAAATAAAACGATTTAAATACAATATATGACTAACAAAGATATTTTAATTCAGAACAACCTGGGAGAAGTTTATAGCGATATTTATACTCCTGAAGTGCTATCTTCCCTTTCATCGCTCGCACACTTTAATAAACAGATTAAAGAGGCAATGGCTGAGCGCATTGAAAGAAGAACAACGCGTCAGAACGAAAAAAGGAGAATCACTTTTCTTGAAGATACAAGTGTAATTCCACGAACAAACATTAAGGTAAGGGATGCACGTGCCGGAAATTTCAATGGCTCACTTATTTCTCCTGATCTTCAACGCCAATGGATACAGGGTACTGGTCCGGCAGCAAAACCGAATGCCAAACTGGAAAGTAGCATCCGAAACGTAGCTTACGCATTACTTTCAGGAGCTGATGGATGGATGTTTGATGGTGAGGATGCTCTAGGTCAGATAGCTGCAATGTCACTTGACAACCAGCGTAACCTAAAATTGGCTATCCATAAAGACCCTGTTTTCATGAAAGTAGCTGAGCAGGTATCGGATGAAATGAATCGATGGGCAATCGGGTTTTTGGGTCATCCAATTATTGACGATTGGAAAGAACAACTGAATTTTACCACAAAAATATTTCGGGCTCGGGGGCTACATCTTGATGACCGTCACATTTGTGATGCCGATGGTTTGGCATTAGCTGCTTCGATTGTAGATTTGGTGCTTTATGTAGTAAACAACTATAAGGCGCTGCAAAATAGTGGTTCTTCGATTGTGTTGTACCTGCCGAAAATTCAAACAGCCGGCGAAGCTGCGCTTTGGAACGAAATGATAACAGCTCTTGAGCAAAAAATAGGGATTTCGGTCGGATCAATTAAAGTGTATGTATTAGTTGAGCAGTTGGAGGCAACATTCCAGTTAATGGAAATCAGGGCTGCATTAGGAAAACATTTTGTGGGATATAACACTGGAAGGTGGGACTACATTAATAGTGTGGCAGATGCAATGTCTTGGGATAAGGACTTCATTAACCCAAATATTGAAGCGATTGTAATGACATACGGATATATGAGAAATTATGAGGATCGTGTTCGCCGTGCAGTCAATACCCCTGACATAAATGGAAACTTTGCACTTTGGCAAGGTGGAATGGAACCAAACATTCCGGTAGGTTCAGAGGAAGGAGTTTCAACCAGCATGAAAAAGGCTGTTGCGGGTGCAGAACGTGAACAAACAAGTGGAGCTAGCGGGAAATGGGTAGCGCATTGGAAAATGGTACATATAGTAAGGCCGGTTTGGGAAAAGGTTGGGAAGGCAAATCAATTGGGCCGGAATTTTCCTCCTCTAACGTATTCACAAAGTGATGCAGATGGACTGGTACTGATTGAACCGGCTCCGACTTCTATACGTGGTGCACGTAATCTTTTAAGTGTTGCATTACAATATGGTAATGCGTTTGGACAGGGTATGCAGGCTGCAGCACTTAAACCAGCAGATTTTTTTGGAAATGATGATATATTATACCTGATGGAGGACATGGCCACAGGTGAAATAAGGTTAAGTATCCTCTGGGAATGGGTTCATAAAGGTGCAATACTTATGGAAAACGATCCTGAAACAGGAGTAAAAGAAGGTGATGTCTTTTCTTTAGAATTATTCAAAAGGTTACTTGATGAAGAATATCAAAAATTGCTCAATGCTCGGGACAAAGATGTTTATGACTCTTCAAAAACTACCACGCTACCAATTTCGCGGGAAATCGTTGCTACCTATATTTCTGATGAAGTTAAGGCGCCTTGGTTTATAGACCTGCTTAATATTAACCTTAACAATACCAACCTTGATCTGGCAAGAGAAAGAATTAGAATATATATGAATCACTTCAAAGAGGATGGTACCCGAATTACAGAAAATCTTGATTTTAATTCATTAAAATAATTTAATCTCTTTTGGATTAATTCTGCGCTCTTTGGGATACACATTTTGCCTTGTTTGGAGGCTTTTTGAGACCAAAGTTGCTGTGGAGTTCATTGAACTTGAAAATATAAATATAAATTGGCTTAATTATACAAAGTAACTTCCAGCATTTCGAAGAGCCAGAAAAGACGAGATTTCAATTTTGGGCTCTTTTTTATATCTGGTTTTTTTTCAGTAAAAGAGAGCCGTTACAAACCGGACGTTAACCGGGCATTGGAAGATTTTGCCAATCATTACCACACCACCGTAATCCCTGCCCGTGCCAAAAAACCCAAAGATTATGGGAACAAAAATCTTATGGAAATAAATTTCATTAATGCATTGACAGTCAATTTATTTTTCTTCTAAAAGTTTGCATAATAACTTCCTATTTTTAAGAGAGAGGCAACAATGTCGCGGTCTCATAAAAAGAACATGTTATGCATACAGATTATTCGTCTTTTGAAGATTTAATAAAAGCAGCCTCTGAATACCTGGAAGGTATCAAGCGAAGTAAAATAAAATGAGGCTGCCTCGATCTTTTGAGACAGCTTCATCGTTTAATCTCACTCCTTCAGTACTAATTCGAATGAATTTAAAACTCAATATTTTAGCGAACAATTCCTGAAAATTTTCCTCAAGTTCCTCTCTATTTCAATCACGGAAAACGATTTTCCCTTATTTGGCATACTCAAAAGTGGTCACCTTCAATTCAACCGGAGTTGGATTGGTGAGGTTGTCGTTAATTGGACAACGATTTTCCACTTCTTTTAACCATTGGTCAATGGCAAGCTGCTCTGCATCAGTATCGACAGAAATATTTACCCGAATGATTTTAAACCCTGCGCGGTCGTCGTTCGATTGACCAAAAAGCCTTGCCGGATTGATATCGCCATCCACTTCGATGCTCAGCTTATTGAGATCGAGACCTTGCTCTTTAGCCACCAAATGGGCCACCACATTTAAACATCCGGCGTAACCGGCAAGCAAATATTCAACAGGATTGGGGCCGTCGTCTGTCCCGCCCAATCCGGCAGGCTCGTCAACAACAAGTTTAAATTGACGCGCGTTTACCACCAGTTTCGTTGGATTTTCGTTTTCACCTTCTATTGCAAAGTTTAATAGTGCCATTTTTTCAGATTTTATGGATTAATAATAATTTATGGTATGATTTTGAATTAATACTTAGCTCGCCAGTAATTTTCGTAAACCTTGGCAGCTGAAACTAAAATTGAATTGATTTGTGCTTCCACTTCGGAAATGGGAGTCTCTGGTCGGTTATCTATACATTCGACAACAAGCGCAAAAATCGGTGCCGGAACATAAAGAGCTTATGCAACCGGGCAACAATAGTAACACAGTATTTTTTGGAATCCTTGTCATCGTAGATTATACTTTATTTCTGTTACAAAAATGGAAGGATTGAAGCAATCATGCAATACCCGAAATAGAGTATTTGTTCTAACTGTTTTGTGGTATATTGAGGTAAAATTTTTCGATTCGGATCGGATTTGGATTACTAACAATATTTATTTGGCAGGACCACCGAAATAAGCGGCGTTTCAAAAGGATATAATTATGCCACTGGTAATTTATGTTCCATAAATTGGACGGGTCTTTATATGTAGTATTCAATGTTATCGATCCACCCCGACTTGATGGCATGAATGATCAATTCGGAAGCATTGGAAACGCCCAACTTACGAAAGATATTTTTCCGGTGAGTATTAACGGTATGAAAACTGATGCATTTTTTTTTCGCAATTTCCTTGGTCGTCATTCCGCCAGCTATCAGCCTGACAATTTCAATCTCGGAGATGGTTAATTGCACACTTACCTCCATAACCGACTTATTTTCTCCGAGTTCAATAATCAGGTCAAGAACTTCGCCAGAATAGAATTTTTTACCTTTAATTGCTGAATCAATTGCACTTAAAATTTCATCCCTTTCTGCCGTTTTGTAAAGGATATTTTTAATTCCCACTTTGGTTAGCCTGGTAAATTCATCTTTGCTAATTGAATTGGTCAGGATTAAAATAGAGAGTTGTGGAAACTGTAGTTTTATAAACTGAAGATCATCGGATTTGTCAAAATCAAGCGAAGCAAGGTCAATAATTAGCAGTTGAATGGGTTTTCTCGCAAGGAAGTTGAGGAGTTCGTCCTTGGTAGTTACAATTCCTGCGACAGAAAGCCGTTCGTCATTTGCCAGCAACGATTTTAATCCTTCTACCACCAAGAACTGGGTATCTCCGATGACTATTTTATATTCCACTTGGTTCATATTCATTCATTCTATCTACCGGGCTCAAAAGCTTGCCAGCAAAGTTAATCCGATTTGCCAAATGTATTGATAATGTCTTTTGATTTAAGACTGAATGAGTAATTACAGGCGATTCCATTAAATTTTTAATACCTTCAGGAGCAGAAATAAGTATAAATACTGAACTTCATCTTTCAAAAATAGGTTTTTCTACGATCACATTATCTATCGACTTAGTGTACTTTTGCTTGTATGTCCAAATTCGTTAGACAGGCAAAAATTAGTAACTCATCATTAAAATAGATCACCTATGTTTTTAAACGAAACCTAGCAGGAATATTACTGGTTCAGAAGGATTTCCTTGCAGTTTATTTCAGACAAAGACTTTGAAAAACTGGAAAAAACTTCGGTAAAGCTTAATTTCAAGAAGGGAGAAATCATTTTGAAACAAGGCGGAATACCTAACCATATCGCCTACCTTGAAAAAGGGATTGTGAAATTCAACTATGAGAGTGAATCAGGCAAAAACCTGATCCTTACCATTGTTTCGGCACCGAAAATTTTGGGTGGAGCTAACCTGTTTTATAAGGATAATAACCTGATTTCGCTCATTGCCGTAGAGGATTGCGAAGTGATTATGATTGACTCCAAAGTGATCCAGGATGTGCTCATGGACAATTCCAAATTTGCCATGATGATGTTTCAGGTTGCCTCCGAAATGTTCAAAAAATCGGTCATGAACTTTATCAGCCTGGCGCACAAACAAAAGGAAGGGCGGATTGCCGACATTTTTTTATATATTGCCAATGAAGTGTATAACGACAATTCGTTTCATCTTTCGTTGACCCGAAAAGAAATTGCAGAATTTGCCGGTTGTTCAACCGAAAATGTAATCATGACTTTATCGAAATGGCAAACCGAGAAAATCATAACCATTGAAGGGAAAACCATTGAGATCAAAGACATGGATAAACTGAAGTATATCAGCAAAATAGGATAAGGATGTTAACACAAAAAACAAGATATTCGATGCTTGCTCTGGTAAGGCTGGCCAAAGAATTTGGCAAAGGCACATTGATGATTAACGAAATAGCCGAAAGTGAAAGAATCCCAAAACGTTTTCTTGAATCCATTTTGCTTGAACTTAAAAATAACGGTTATTTAGGTTCTAAATTGGGGAAAAACGGAGGTTATTTTCTGATGAAGGATCCGAAGACAATAAACCTTTTGGAAATCGTCCGGCTTTTTGAGGGAAGCATTGCGATGTTAAAATGTACTTCAGAGAAATATTACGAGCCTTGCCAACACTGCAAAGACGAGGCAAACTGTTCGATCCGCGAAACATTCAGGGATATCCGGGAATATACATTTAATAAGTTGACAAATACATCATTGGATATGCTTACGACAGGGATTAAAACTTTATAAATGAATTGATAATAACTAATCCATTCCTAAATGATATATTTTTCACTGCCAAAAGTTTAATTTTCATTCTCTGCCCAACACATTCAGTCTTATTACATTTTTTCCAATAAAAACTAATGCAGGCATTGATGGTTTTTTATCTTCAATTATCTGCGAAATATTTTTCAGTGTACCTTCGACTGCTATGGCATCGGGTTGCGAAACTTTGCTTAAAATCTGGACGCGTGTATCTCCTGAAATGGATTGTTCTATTAATCGGTTGGCTAATTGGATCAGTTTGTTCAACCCAATAAAAATGATGATTGGGGAGCCTTGATTCAAAACAGAAACAAAGGTATCGAGATCCAAGAATTCGCCCTCACTATAATGCCCGGTTCCAAAAAGTACCATGCTGTTTTTGCCACGTTCGGTGAGTGGTATACCATATAATGAAGCCGCTGCAAGTGCAGACGTAACACCGGAAATAATTTCATAATTCAGCTTATTTTCAATGCAAAATCTGATTTATGATAATTGGGTAACACAAAGAAAATAAACATATCCGAATTTTAGATTTTCAGCTGACGGGAAATCAAAAATAAACAAATGAGTTCTCGAAATCATCACGTTTTGTAATTTGATTTGACTATCCATTAGACTGCATTGCCTGAGTATTACTGGCAATCAAACCGAAAGATTTTCTGCCTCAAACGTGATTAAGTTCCTTCCCGGAAATTCCTTTCATCGGTTGCAGATGAAGAGGTTTATTCTGGAATAGGAAATCCATACTTCAGTTAATTCCAGAAAGTAGCTTCGCCACTTTTTTTAGTCGCTCACTCATATTTATCGCACTTTTGCTTCCATAAATATTTTATTTCGAGTGTGGAGCAGAAGATTTCGATCAGGAATTGGTCAACTTCGAATATGAAGCTTACAAGAGTTGTTACGGGAACTAACCGTAACAACTTATAAGAATAGCAAGAGGCGAAAGCCTATTTGCTGATGAAATATTATTTGTAAAATACAATTTGCAATAAAGCTTTATTTCTTAAGATGTTGTAACTTGCAAGGCCAAGAGTGAAGTCTTAAGAAACCTAAAATGATAGATAAAAAAAGTTTATCTGAACGTGATATCTGTACCAAGTTTATAGCTCCCGCTATTGAAAAAGCGGGTTGGGATAAACTCACTCAATTGTTGGAAGAAGTATATTTTACTGATGGAAAAATATATGTCCGTGGTAAACTAACAACAAGAGGCCAGGCAAAACGGGCTGACTATATACTTTATTACAAACCGAACATTCCCGTTGCGATTATAGAAGCCAAAGACAACAATCATTCCGTAAGAGCAGGAATACAGCAAGCATTGGGCTATGCAAAAACACTTGACATCCCCTGTGTATTTAGCAGTAATGGTGATGGATTTTTATTTCATGACCGAACAGCAACCGAGGGAAATATTGAAACCGAATTAGATATTGATAATTTTCCCACACCTGAACAACTTTGGGAGAAATATAAAACCTATAAAGGCATATTAACACCAAAAGCAGAAAAAATTGCTTCACAGGACTACTATTTTGATGGAAGCGGTAGAAAGCCGAGATATTATCAGCAAATTGCAATAAACAGAAGTGTTGAAGCAATTGCCAATGGACAAAACAGAATTCTGTTGGTGATGGCAACTGGTACAGGAAAAACTTACACTGCGTTTCAAATTATTCATCGGCTTTGGAAAGTTGGTGTTAAAAAGCGAATCCTCTTTTTAGCTGACCGGAATAATTTAATTGACCAGACACGAAGGGGTGACTTTAAGTATTTTAAAGATAAAATGACAGTCATCAAAAAGAAAGTTATTGATGTCGACGGTAAAGAAAAATTAGTATCAAATAAAAAACGCGGAATTGACAGTAGTGATAAGGCGTACGAGATTTTTCTTGGCATATACCAGGGATTGACAAACAGTGATGAAACCATCGAAGATGCTTACAAAGATTTTAGTCCCGGTTTTTTTGATTTGATTATTGTTGATGAGTGCCACAGAGGAAGTGCAAAAGATGACAGCGCATGGAGAAAGATTTTAGAATACTTCGGTAGTGCTACTCAAATAGGCTTAACTGCCACACCTAAAGAAGATGAAGTAACAAGCAATTCTGAATATTTTGGTCTTCCTGTTTATACATATTCGTTAAAGCAAGGAATTGATGATGGATTTTTAGCTCCATATCGAGTAATAAGAGTTGGATTAAATATTGATCTTGAAGGCTGGCGACCACCCAAAGGTTTTTTAGATAAAGAAGGAAATAAGGTTGAAGACAGAAAGTATAACAACACCGACTTTGACAAAACTATTGTTGTTGACGAACGAAGAAAATTAGTTGCGCAAAAAATAACAGAGTTGCTTAAAGGAACAGACCGCTTTTCAAAATCAATAGTTTTTTGTTGTGATATTGAACATGCCGAAGGCATGAGAAGCTGTATCGCTAATGAAAATAGTGATTTGGTTTCTATAAATCACAAATATGTAATGCAGATTACAGGTGATAATGATGAAGGGAAAAAAGAGTTGGATAATTTTATTAATCCAGAAGAAAAATATCCGGTCATTACCACAACCTCTGAATTGATGACAACTGGTGTTGATGCACAAACTTGTAAAGTAATTGTGCTCGATAGTGTGATAAAATCAATGACAAAATTCAAACAAATTATTGGCAGAGGCACAAGAATAAACGAAGAGTTTAACAAACTCTATTTTACAATCCTTGATTTCAGAAACGCAACTGATTTATTTTCTGATAAAGATTTTGATGGTGATCCGATTCGGATTAAACCGGTTTCGCAATACGAAGATTTATCATTGGTTGAAATTGAAGAAGAAGAAAACCCACTTCCAGTTTCGGACCCGGAAACAGGGGAAGAAATAAAATTCGAAAAACCCAAAATTCGTTATCCAGATGGCAGCCAGTTCGATGGAAAACGCATTGTAAAAGAGCCAAGAAAGAAGATTTATGTAAACGGAATCGATGTTTCCATTCTTATCACACGTGAATTGTATTTTGACCAAAACGGTAGTCTAATCACTGAGAGCTTGAAAGATCATACTAGACATATTATTAACGGAAAATTTGCTTCTCTGGATGATTTCTTGAAGAAATGGAAGAATACAGAAAGAAAGGAGGCCATTATTCAAGAGTTACAAGAGCAGGGAGTTTTGGTGGAAGCATTAATGGAAGCTGTAGATAATAATTGTGACCTGTTTGATTTAATTTGTCATATCGCTTTTGACCAGCCACCGCTAACCCGAAAAGAGAGAGCAAACAATGTAATAAAACGAAACTACTTTACGAAGTTCGGTGAGCAAAGCAGAAAAGTGATGGAAGCATTGCTTGACAAATACGCTGATGAAGGAATCGAGAATTTAGAAAGTATGGAAGTATTGAAAATAAAACCTATTAACGAGTTAGGTTCACCCATTGAAATTATTAATGGATTTGGTAGTAAGGAAAAATATATCCAGGCAGTAAAAGAATTAGAAAACGAACTTTATAAAACTGCATAATGAATACAATTGTAAGAAGCTTTTTAATTGAATTGGCCCGAAAAAAATCTAATCAGATAATTACATATCAAAAATTATCAGATGCTTGCAACCTTAACCTTAATATGCAAGAGGGAGATCATGTACGTGCCGAAATAGGGCGAATTCTTGGTGAAATCTCTAAATATGAAAATTCGTTTCAAAGACCTTTTCTGAGCGCATTAGTTGTTAGAGTTGGGGATCAACTTGAAGGCGATGGATTTTATAAACTAGCTGAGGAACTTGGTTTTGGGGACTGGAAACATTTAAAGAAAGAAGGTGTTTTTGAAATCGAACAAATTAAAAAATGTATTGAATTTTGGAGTAACAATTCTAATTATATAAAATATAAATGAGCAACCTATCAGGCATTATAAAATCCATCCGTAACGACATGCGCGAAGACCGTGGAATAAGCGGTGACGGACAACGCATAGAACAATTAGGATGGATGCTATTCTTGAAAATATTTGACGACAAGGATAAAGAACTTGAATTACTTGACGATAAATACAAATCGCCCATTCCTGAGAAATTTAAGTGGAGAAACTGGGCAGCCGACGACGAAGGAATAACAGGCGATACTCTTTTAAATTTTGTTGACCAGCAACTGTATCCAACACTGAAAGAATTGTCAGCCCTTGACCCACGCGCATATATGGTGCGTGAAGTGTTTGAAGGCAACAATAATTACATGAAAAGCGGAACCAACATTCGGAAGGTATTGAATAAACTGAATGAAGTTGATTTCAACATTGCATCCGAAAGACACTTATTCGGTGAAATCTATGAAACTATTTTACAGGAGCTGCAAAATGCAGGCGACTACGGAGAGTTTTATACCCCAAGAGCAGTAACGCAATTCATTACCAACATTATCAATCCGCAATTGGATGATAAAATTCTTGACCCAGCTTGCGGAACAGGTGGCTTTCTCACTTCTGCCATTGAGCATTTAAAAAAGCAAACCAAGAACATTGAGCAGCGTAAAGCCATTCAGAAAAATGTGAGGGGCTGGGAATGGAAGCCGCTGCCTTATGTGCTGGCAACAACCAATTTGATTTTGCATGATATTGAATTGCCCGACATCACTTATCGTGATGCGTTGGATAAACCTTTATCGGAATATCGAGAGAAGGACAGAGTGAATGTTATTATAGCCAATCCACCTTTTGGCGGGACCGTGGCCAACAGCAACGAGAATAATTTTCCGCAAAACTACCGCACAAAAGAAAGTGCCGACTTGTTTTTAATCCTGATGATTCAGTTGCTTAAACAAGGTGGTAGAGCTGGAATTGTTTTACCTGATGGTTCACTTTCAGGCGATGGAGTTAAGCAGAGAATTAGGCAAAAATTACTGGAAGATTGTAATCTTCATACCATTATCCGTTTACCTAACTCTGTTTTCAAACCTTATGCAACAGTTGCAACCAATCTTTTATTTTTTGATAAAGGAACCCCGACAAAAGACGTTTGGTATTACCAATATAACTATCTGGATGGAGTAAAATCTTATAATAAAACCAATCCGTTAAAGTTGGAAGAATTTGAACCAATAAAAAAATGGTGGAACCAAAGAGTCGAAAGCGAAGTAAGTTGGAAAGTGTCAATTAACACCATTATCGAAAGAGGTTATGATTTGGATATTAAAAATCCGAACATCGTACAGGAAGAAAATGAAGAAACATCTAACGAAATATTGACGCGGATTGATACGGAACAAAATAAAATTCACGAAATAGTTGGAAAGCTAAAATCATTATTAAAAACAGAATGAAGTATCAATTAAAAGATATTTGCACCATTACTAAAGGAGCAACTGGAATAATGAAAGCCGATGGAGGGAAATATCCATTGGTGGCTTTGAGTGATGAACGCAGAAGCCACAGCGAATTTCAGTTTGATGCAAATGCAGTAATTGTTCCGCTAATTAGCAGCACAGGGCACGGACATGCAAGCATGAAGCGGGTACATTATCAGGAAGGAAAATTTGCATTGGGTAATATTTTGTGTGCTGTTATTCCGAATGACGAAGCACAATTAAATGCAAAATATCTTCATTTGTTATTGCAACAGTTTAAAGAAACTTTGTTGGTGCCATTGATGAAAGGAGCTGCCAATGTAAGTTTGCCAATGAACAAATTAGCCGATGTAGAAATTGAAGTACCAAGTTTAAACAGACAATTAGAGATAATTGCACTGGAAGAAGTAGCATCAGAGTATAAAAAAGAGTTGGAAGAAAGATTGATTGACCAAGATGGTGATGTCACCAAACTTCGTTGGGCAATTTTGAGAGAAGCAATGCAAGGTAAATTAACAAAGCAAAATCCAAAAGATGGAGATGCAAGTGATTTACTAAAAAAAATAAAATGTGAACAGGAAAAATTAATTGAGGGAAAGAAATTAAGCAGGCCAAAACCGCTACCACCAATAGATGAAGATGAAATTCAATTTGACCTTCCAAAAAATTGGATTTGTTGCAGATTGGGGGAAGCAGTCAGAATGATTTATGGAGACGGCTTAACAAAAGCGCAATGTAAAGTGGATGGAAAGTATCCTGTATACGGCTCAAACGGAATTGTCGGTTACTACGATAAATTTTTAACTGAAAAGAAAACAATCATAATTGGAAGAAAAGGTTCAGCAGGTGCATTGAACAAATGTAATGTTCCTTCATGGACAACAGATGTAGCATACTATGTTGAAGAGAGTGAAAATTTCAATTTTGATTTTCTTTTCTATTTGCTCAAATCTCTGGGACTTGAAAATCTTGGAAAAGGAATTAAACCAGGAGTTAACAGAGATGCTACATCATGAGTGTCCATTAAAAAAAT
>DMSQ01000039.1 GCA_003457135.1 Prolixibacteraceae bacterium | reverse complement strand
AAAAAAATAATGCCCAGTCTGAATGCTGCTTTCATTGACGTAGGTTACGAAAAAGATGCTTTTTTGCATTACCTCGATATGGGTCCCCAATTTTCAACACTCAACAAGTTTCTGAAAATTGCCACATCGAAAAATAACAGAATCACCTCCATCTCAAAAATCCAGTCAGAACCTGACATTGATAAGGAGGGAAAAATCTCAGATATTCTTAAAGTCGGGCAAAACATTTTGGTACAGGTGGCTAAAGAACCCATCTCAACTAAAGGGCCCCGCTTAACTTCGGAATTGTCGATCGCCGGCCGAAATATGGTATTGATGCCATTCAGCGAAAAAGTGAGTATTTCGCAAAAAATTGAATCGGCCGAAGAAAAAAACCGACTAAAAAAGCTCATTCAAAGCATAAGACCGAGAAAATTTGGTGTCATTGTGCGAACTGCTGCCGAAGAAAAACGTGTTGCCGAACTCGATCAGGAATTAAAACGGCTGGTCACCAAATTCGAAACAACATTTCAGAAATTGCGAAAAGTAAATGCACCTGCGCTAATCGTTGGCGAATTGGGAAGAACAACTGCTTTACTTAGGGATATCTATCATCCCGACTTCAATAGCATCATTGTTAATGATCCTATTGTTAGTGAAGAAATTGCTGAATATCTGGGATCAATCGCCCCTGAAAAAAAGAAAATTGTGAAACTCTACAAGGGTAACCAATCGATTTTTGAATATTATGGGATTGATAAACAACTAAAAGCAACATTTGGGAAAACCGTATCCTTCAAAAATGGAGCATACCTGATTATCGAACACACCGAAGCCTTTCATGTTATTGACGTGAACAGCGGAAACCGTTCGAAAGCCGGAATTGACCAGGAGACCAATGCTCTTGAAGTTAATCTGGCGGCTGCCGAAGAAATTGCCCGTCAACTGAGGTTGAGAGATATGGGTGGTATTATAGTAGTCGATTTTATAGACATGCACCAAGCCGAAAACCGCCATAAAGTTTATGAGCGGATGAAAGAATCGATGGCTGTTGACCGCACCAAGCACAACATTTTGCCATTGAGCAAGTTCTGCCTTTTACAGATTACACGTCAGCGTGTCCGACCTGAGGAACATGTTGAAACTGCTGAAGTTTGTCCGGTATGTAAAGGTACCGGAGCTGTTACACCAACTATTTTATTGGTAGATGAATTGGAAAGTAAAGTCAATTACATCTGTAAAGAACTAAATAAAGGGAAAGTAGTCATAAAAGCTCATCCATATCTGGCGGCCTTTCTGAATAAAGGCCTTTGGTCTTTACGCTGGAAATGGACTTTCAGGTATTTAAAACGAATTAAGGTTCAGGAAATGAGCTCGTATTCCATTACTGAGTATCATTTCTTCGACGAAAGCATGGAAGAGATCGTATTCTGATCTCAATAAAAAATCCCGGTATTCAAATGCCGGGATTTTTTATTTATCATCACATCTGATATCCTTAACAGTTATTAAGTTTTTTCGATGATCCTTTTCATAAATTGATAAAACGCATTGTGTATTTTTGTCTTTAATAAAATATAAAAATAAGAAAATGAAACATGCCGCTCTTTTTCTCAGCTTTTTATTCCTTGTTGGATACCAGTTGTTTGCTCAAATTATAGAACCGGTAAAATGGACATTCGAATCGAAACAGGACGGGAACGAAGTAACCCTGGTTTTTAAAGCTGCTATTGAAGAGGGCTGGCATTTGTACGACACACAATTGCCCGATGGAGGTCCGGTAAAAACATCCATCAATTTCGCCGATTCAACCTTGTTCGGGTTTGTCGGTGAATTAATGAAAGAGCCACTTCCTGTTGAATACTTCGATAAAATATTTAACCTGAAGCTCGGATATTTCAGCCGGCAGGCTGTTCTGACTCAAAAGATCAAATTAAAAAACCCTGGAAAAACAGAAATCAAAGGATTTGTTGAATTCATGTCGTGCAACGACGAAACCTGTACCCCACCTGCCGAAGCTGATTTTTCCTTTATCCTGAACTCATCTTCTGACACTGATTCCGGAACTGGACCTGTCGTCGCAAAAAGCGAAGGAGGAGAAAAACAACAACCAGGGTCAGGTAATCTTTTGTGGTTTTTTTTCTTTTCTTTCCTGGCCGGACTGGCTGCTATTTTAACACCATGTGTTTTCCCGATGATCCCAATGACGGTTTCGTTTTTCATGAATAGCGGGGAATCAAAACTGAAGTCAAAGATTAATGCTGCATTCTATGGATTTTCGATCATTGCCATTTATACCATAGTGGGGACTTTGGTTGCGGTTATTTTTGGTCCCGGGGCCGCCAACTGGTTAAGTACTCACTGGCTGCCCAACCTTATTTTCTTCGCTGTATTTGTGATTTTTGCCTTTTCTTTCTTCGGAATGTTTGAAATCGTTTTGCCCAGTTGGATTGTTAATAAATCAGATCAGCAAGTTGACAAGGGAGGATTGATGGGTTCGTTTTTCATGGCTTTAACACTTGTGCTCGTTTCTTTTTCGTGTACAGGGCCAATTGTTGGCGCCATTTTAGTTGAATCTGCAGGAGGGCAAATCCTGAAGCCAATCATTGGAATGTTTGGCTTTTCGCTCGCTTTTGCATTGCCATTTACACTGTTTGCCCTATTTCCCGGATGGCTGACCAGTCTTCCAAAATCGGGCGGCTGGCTCAATTCGGTGAAAGTAGTCCTTGGCTTTCTGGAACTGGCATTGGGTTTAAAATTCCTGAGCGTGGCCGATCAAACTTACCATTGGGGAATTCTGGACCGAGAAGTTTACCTGGCTTTATGGATTGTTATTTTTGCCTTGCTCGGCTTCTATTTACTTGGTAAATTGAAATTTTCGCACGACAGCGATGTTAAACACGTGACAGTTCCCCGGCTGCTTCTGGCTATTGTTTCCTTTTCTTTTGTTGTCTATCTGGCCCCGGGAATGTTTGGCGCTCCGCTGAAGGCAATTTCAGGTTACCTTCCTCCCCAATCAACACATGATTTTGATTTGCACCAAATCATCAGGGATGAAATCAAACTGGCGCAGCCACAAGGTGGGATTTCAGCAGTAGTTCAACCCGGCAAAGAGCTTTGCGAAAAACCGAAATTTAGCGAATTCTTACATTTGCCTCATGGTTTGGAAGGTTATTTTGACTACGAACAGGGAATGGCTTGTGCACGCAAACAAAACAAACCGGTTTTCATTGACTTTACCGGGCATGGTTGTGTCAATTGCCGTGAAATGGAAGCCAATGTATGGTCTGATCCACGTGTACTCGAACGGCTTAAAAATAATTTTGTCGTTATAGCTTTGTATGTTGACGATAAATCCACCTTACCCGAAAGCGAATGGATTACTTCTACTTATGATGGTAAAGTAAAAAAGACCTTAGGTAAAAAATATGCTGACTTTCAAATCTCCCGATATGGTGTTAATGCTCAGCCATACTATGTTTTACTCGATGGAAAGGAACAAAAGCTGATTGAACCCAGGGCATACGATTTGAATGCCGATCGTTTTGTTGAGTTTTTGGATGCTGCTTTGACTGAATTCAAGAAAAGGAAGTAAAGCCTCCCCCAACCCCATCCGAAAGAGGGGGCTTTAAAAATGCTTAATTGCTCATTTTGGAATTTTTGATATATGACAAAAACTAATCATCGCTTTCTTTCGTTCCCTCTTCGGGGGAGTTGGAGGGGGCTTGGGGCTTTAAATAGAATCTTTATATTTGGAGAATAAATTAAAGGAGAGCTGCCGGAGTGGTCGATCGGGGCAGACTCGAAATCTGTTGTACCCTTCGGGGTACCGGGGGTTCGAATCCCTCGCTCTCCGCTAAAAAATGAAAAGCCTGAAGTCTTGAAAATTTCCAGCTTTTTTACTTTTTGTTGGTCGAATCAAATATTTGACCGATGGTTTTCATGGGTAGAAATAGTTTATGACTGTCGGGGAGTGACACAAAACCATATTTGAGATAAAATCCCACTTTCTGCTCATTAATTGGATCAACAGCAACGGCAAAAGACCCAATCGTTCTTGACAAGTCGAAACTTTTCTTCAAAGCGTCGATCAGTAAATATTCACCAGTACCTTTTCCGTGAAACCGTTTATCAACAGCCAAACGTCCAATCAGGGTTACCGGAATAGAAGAATATGATTGAGGGAGATGCTTTCTGAACCCATCAGGAACCATATTGAGTGGTATGCTGCTGTTCGAAAGCGTATAATAACCTTCGATTAACCCGGTTTCAGATTCAGTTAATACAAAGCAAGCTGTCAGTTTTCGTCTGACATCCTGTCCAGCCTGGTGCCAAAGGTAATTATCCAGCAAAGCGACTCCACACGAAAAGTTTTCCTTTGGGTGGGCAGACTTCAACAATTCGACGACCCTCATTCGGCATTAAGTTGTTTGTATTTACGGGCAGCATTCAATAAAGCTTCATTTGGGCGTCCGGCCTCGACCAAGGAATCGAAAAACAATTCGGCATCGCGCTGCGAAGCCACTATGGATTCTGTATCAAAAATTATTTTTCTGGCTTTTTCCTGTGCCGAAGCGATAACAAACTCCGAAAGGCTTCGGTATCCTCCCAATCGGGCAGCTCTTTCAAGTTCCAGTTTTTGCTCGCTCGAAATTCTTGCATCGAACCTGGATGTATTTTTTCCAACTACTTTTGTTTCCATAACCGTCGTATTAATTTCGCAAATGTACGGAAATTCTACACACAAATACAATGAGATGCCTTTTTAATAAGCGTTTGGAAAGTGTTCGTTTTGGCAGTCTCGAAATTTGTTGTCCATCAATCCAGACGTAAAACTCTTGCGTCCAATCCAGATCGTTCGAAAAAATGCTATATTTGAACTAATTAAATATGAAAAAAATGGAGAAAAAAAATCAATCCGAAGGCATGAAACGCCGGGATTTTATACAAACCAGTGCTGTGTTTGCAGCTTCTGCCATGTTTTTAACTTTAAGCGGAACTAAAGTATTCGGCGCTCTTAACCCCACACAAAAGGGGAATTTAATTCCAACCATTAAGCTCAACAACGGCATACCAATGCCAATGGTTGGATTCGGTACGAATACCCTCAACGGCGCTATCTGTGAACGTAGTGTATCTGATGCAATTTCAGTGGGTTATCGCCTTATTGATACCGCCAAAGTATATGGAAACGAAGAATTTGTAGGGGCTGGGATTAAGCAAAGTGGCATTAAAAGGGAAGAACTGTTTATAACCTCAAAACTTTGGGTTGACGATTCGGGGTACGAAAATGCAAAGAAAGCCTTTGAAACAACCTTGAACAAATTGGGACTGGAGTATCTGGATTTATATCTCATCCACCGGCCCCGGGGAGATGTAAAGGGATCGTGGATGGCAATGGAAGAGCTTTGTAAGGAGGGCAAAATCAGGGCCATCGGGGTGAGTAATTTCGAACCCGGTCAACTTGATGATTTGATGGCCGATGCCAAAATCAAACCCGCTATCAATCAAATCGAAACTCATGTTTTCTTTCAGGAGCACAAGTCATATGAAGCTTTGAAGAAAGTTAAAGTGCAAATGGAAGCCTGGTCTCCCTTTGCAGCAGGACGCAATGGAATTTTCAGCAACCAAACCCTGGCCGGTATTGGCAAGAAGCACAATAAAAGCATTGCCCAGGTGTGCCTGAGGTGGAATCACCAGAGAGGTATTGTAGTTATACCAAGAAGTACCCAAAAAGCACACATGATTGAAAATTTAGGCATTTTCGATTTTGAGCTTGATAAATCCGATATGCAAACCATAGCCACACTCGATCTAAATAAAACCCAATTTCCGGAGTGGGGATGATTATCAAAAAAGGGAGGTCGTTTCCGAACCTCCCTTTAATAAACCCCCTAAAACTAACCCCTGAAAAAAAGTGCCTTTACAATGTGTGTGGCCATCTTCGGATTTTCCTTTAACCGGCGGGTCGAATAACCAAACCAGTCTTTCCCGAATGGCACATATACGCGCATTTTATATCCTTGCTTTACAATACTGTTCCTGAGTTCAGGAGTTACCCCGTAAAGCATTTGGAACTCATATTTAGTTTTGTCAATGTTTTTCTCCTGAATGATAGCTATTGCAGAATCAACCAGAAATTTATCATGGGTCGCAATACCAACGTACATCCGTTGTCCGAACATGTATTTCAAATCATCGAGGTAGTGTTCACGAACTTCATCGTATTCTTTAAAGGCAATGTGCTTGGGTTCAATGTAAATTCCTTTGCAGAGTCTGAAATTCAATGGAGCGCCATTTGAATGAATGCTGTTCAGGCTTATCAGATCGTTTTTTGCACGTCGCAGATAGGCTTGAACGACCAGCCCAACATTGGCCGGATACTTATGCTGAAGCTTGCGATAGATCTCTAATTCACGGTCAACACACTGAGAATCTTCCATGTCTATCCTGATAAAGTTTTTCTTTTCAACCGCCTTTTTGACTACTTCTTCAATATTAGATAAACAAATTTCTTTGTCAATAAGTAACCCAAACATGGTGGGCTTCAGCGAAAAGTTTCCGACAATTCCTTCCGAAGTAAATCGTTCAATGATTTCAAGATACTTGTTTTTGTTTTCCTCAGCTTGCTCAATCGTGGAAATAAATTCACCCAGCAGATCAACAGTTACCTCAATGCCTTGCTTATTGAGCTCACGACAAGCCTTAAGACCGTCGTCAATAGTTTCCCCTGCAATATATCGTTTGGAGAAAACCCAAATCAATTTTTTAGGCATATATGGCAGTACGTTTGCCAGTAATCTGTTAAACATTATTTTGCGATTTCAGTTTAAAATGAATAAAGTAAAAATACTTCGGAAAATAACCTGGAATCAATGATGTTTATCAAGGTGAACTTATGATTTTACGCAGCTTTTATCCCAATTTTTCTACATAAAACTGATTCGGCTCCGGTTCTGAAAAATAAACTGGTTTATGGATGGATAGTGACAATAAATTTTTATTTTTGGCAAAACTTAATTGGAAAGAGGCGTATGAAAAATACATCAATGATAGTTAGTGTTATTTTGTTTGTTGCGGTTGCAGGTCTTTATATACTGCATTTTAGTGGAAATAAATTTAATGGTGCAGGGAAAGATGATGCGATTGAAGGTGATGCTTCTTCCGAATTAAAAATTGCCTATATTAAGGTTGATTCTCTGGTTGTGAATTACGACTTTGCACAGGAAATGCATGACGGATTTACCAAACAACAGGAAGCTTATACCAAAGAATACGGCGAAAAGCGCAACCGCTTTGAATCTCAGGCTGCTGCTTTTCAGGAAAAAGTCCAGCGTGGCGGATTCTTAACACAGGAACGTGCCATGCAGGAACGCGATCGTTTGGTTGGAGAAGAACAGCAAATTACTAGACTCGATCAGGAATTATCATCCAAACTGGCCCAAATGCAGGCTGACAACAACAAACAACTTCTGGACAGTGTATTGAATTATTTGAAAGTTTACAACAAGGATAAAAAATACAGCTATATACTGAATGCTGCCGAAGTTTTATTAGGTGACGAAACTCAAAATATAACCAAAGATATATTGGTTGGCCTGAATGCCAGATATTCGAAGGAAAAATTGAAATAGGATCAATTTTCCATATATTTGAAAAATCCGGATTAGTTCGGATTTTTTTGTTTTATAAAACCTGACCAAAGCTATGGGATCATTTGCCGGCCGTTATATTCAAAACAATGTTATTTATCCGGCTTTCATTCATGACGAAGTTTCGCCATCACTCGGAATGATTGTGATGATTCCATGCCTGAATGAACCTGAGATTATACTGACTCTACAATCATTGTGGGCTTGTGATCCGGTTCTTTCTTTTTGTGAAGTTATCGTAGCTGTTAATGATTCAGAAAGCAGTTCTCCTGAAATCAAGCAGTTTAATGCGGATACTTTTCAAAAACTGGTTGTATGGAAACTGAAAAACGATCGGCCAAACCTGGTTTTACACCCGATTTATGCACAATCGGTAAATGCAAAACATGCCGGCGCTGGCATGGCGCGTAAAATAGGTATGGACGAGGCGGTCAGACGTTTTAACTCAGTCAGTAATCCGAATGGAATCATCATCTCCACCGATTCTGATTGTCTGTTTTCATCGAATTATCTGCAAAGAATTGAATCGTGTTTTAAAAACAAATCGTGTTTTGCTGCAACCGTCAATTTCAAACACCGGACTGAAGAAATGGATGATCAGAAGCAGAAAACAGGTATTCAGCTCTATGAAGATTATCTTCATTACTACAAAAAAGCCCTTGATTTTACCGGATTCCCGAATTCAATCTATACCATCGGTTCAGCATTTGCAGTCAGGGCTGAAGCTTACGTGAAGCAAGGCGGCATGAACCGAAGGCAAGCCGGCGAAGATTTTTATTTTCTCCATAAACTAACCAAACTTGGAACGATTAATGAAATCAACGACACATTTGTTTATCCTTCGGCAAGGATTTCAGACCGGGTGCCCTTTGGTACCGGCGCATCCATGACTAAATGGATGAACGACGCGGAAGACCTGACTCTTACCTATAATTTTTCTGCTTTTCTGGACCTGAAAGTTTTCTTCGACAGGATTGATTCCTTATTCCGGATTAATACTGATGACTTTATCAGGATTTTAAATGAATTGCCCATTTCAGTGCAGGATTATCTTAAGAGTCTGGATTTTACTCCGAAGCTGGTGGAATTAAACCAAAACAGTTCTTCTTTGTCTGCTTTCCGAAAACGGTTTTTTCAGTTCTTTGATGCTTTTATCATCCTTCGCTTTTTGAACCATGCACATCAAAAGCATTATCAGCGGCAAAACCTTTCGGAAGCGATTGGGCAATTGAATGAATATTCCAATTGTTACCGAAATCATTAGCAACGCCATTTATGGCGTTGGATTATAAAAACACATATTGGCTTTAGCCAAAACTATTGATGTCTGGGCTAAAGCCAATTTATTTCTACCTTTTACAACGCCATAAATGGCGATGCTAGTCAATTCAAAATATCCCCGAATTTCTATTTCAGTCCGTTCGAAAGCATATAATAAACATCGTTCCATTTCAGCTCTTTCTTGAATTCTGAAATGGTGGTTTTGTTATCTATCAGCATAAATTCAACATCGGCCATTTCAGCAAAATCTTCCATATATTCAGCCGTAACTGCCTGACTGAAACTCGTGTGGTGAGCGCCACCGGCCAAAATCCAGGCAGTAGCTCCGTCAGGAAGGTTGGGTTGCGGAACCCACATGGCACGTGCAACCGGTAATTTTGGGAAGTCGGCATCAGGAGCAACACAATCCACATTATTGACCAACAGGCGGAAACGGTTTCCCATGTCGAGTACCGAAGCATTGATTGCCGGACCTGTTGGAACATTGAAAACCAGACGTGCCGGATCTTCCTTTCCGCCAATTCCTAAATGATGAACTTCCAAAGAAGCCTTTCCGGTTTTAATTGACGGACAAATTTCGAGCATGTGCGATCCTAAAACCTTCATTCCGTTCGGGTTGAAATGATAGGTGTAATCTTCCATAAATGAGCATCCGCCTTCAAGACCGGCGCCCATCACTTTCATGGCGCGTACCAAAGCCGAATGTTTCCAGTCGCCTTCAGCTCCAAATCCGTAACCGTCGGCCATCAACCGCTGAACAGCCAATCCAGGCAACTGGGCTAATCCGTGCAAATCCTGAAAGGTCGTAGTGAATCCTTTAAAATCACCATCGGTCAGGAACTTTCTCATTCCTATTTCGATCCGGGCCTGAACCCTTATGTTTTCGTGTTTCGCACCACCTTTTTTTGCAATATCAACAATGTTGTATAGGGCATCGTATTCTTCGACCAATGCGTTGATTGCTGAATTGCTTACTTCATCAATGTATTTGACCAAATCGCCAACGCCATAACCATTCACTGCATAACCAAAGCGGCGTTGGGCCTCAACTTTATCGCCTTCGGTAACTGCCACTTCGCGCATGTTGTCGCCAAAACGGGCAAATTTGGCTCCCTGCCAGTCGGACCATGCTGTTGCTGCGCGCATCCATACATTTACGCGGCGCTGAACTTCCGGATCCTGCCAATGACCAACCACCACTTTGCGGTTTTTCCGCATCCGTGAAAGGATGAACCCATATTCACGGCCACCGTGCGCTGATTGGTTCAGGTTCATGAAATCCATGTCAATATCGGCATACGGGATATCGCGGTTGAACTGCGTGTGGAAATGCAGGATTGGCCGGTCGAGAATGCTCAACCCACGGATCCACATTTTAGCTGGCGAAAACGTGTGCATCCAGGTCATTATCCCGATACAGTTTGGAGCCGAATTGGCTTCGAGGCAGAACTGATAAATGGCATCAGGGGTTTTCAAGGTCGGTTTGTAAACTATTTTTACCGGAAGATTTGCATCGGCATTCAAGCCACGGCAAATTTCCTGCGAGTCAGATGCAACCTGTTTCAAGGTTCCTTCACCGTACAAATCCTGGCTGCCTGTGGCAAACCAAACTTCTAATCCATTCGTGTTTATCATGATTTTAATTTTTTGATGATACAAAATTGTTGGAACAAAAATAGGAAAATATTAATAAACGTAGTTGTAACACTTATGAAAAATATGTTATCCGATTCTAGTTATTGAACATGTTTTTGTTTTGCTGGAACCCCAACTGACGGGGTGACTTTGGAATCACCCCGTCAGTAACAACAACAAGTTCTGCTGAATTTCAACCAGTCGGTTGGTAGGTCTTTCAATAAACGTCCATCAGTTCTTTAGCTGTTTCCTGAATGTTTTCCCAGGCCTGCCTGACATGCTCTTCATTCGTGTTGGTTTGGGCAATGCTCATCCGAAGCACGAACTGTCCGTTAATTACCGTATGGGTAAAGTACATTTTGCCCCGGCTATTGATTGTTTCGAGCAATTTCCGGTTAAAATCATTTCCGTTTTTGTGGGCAAAACACACCAGGTTGAGTGGCGCAGGGGCAACAAGATCGAATTCTTCAGAAGACCGGACCCATCCGGCAAATTGCTGCGCAAGGCGGATGTGCTCCTGAATATGATAACGTAATCCGTTTACTCCGTAGTGCCTGATCACAAACCAAAGTTTGAGCGAACGGAACCTGCGTCCAAGCTGAATATGCCAATCGCGATAATCGAAAACTGCGCCACTTTCGGTTGCCTGATTTTTTAAATATTCAGGAAGAATGCTCAGGGTTTTAATCAGGACCGAACGGTCGGCAACAAAAAAACAATTGCAGTCGAAATTAGTGAACATCCATTTGTGCGGATTAAACGAGAAACTATCGGCCAGTTCAATACCATCCAGAATATACCGGTACTCAGGACAAATTGCGGCTGTACCCGACATGGCGGCATCAATGTGCATCCAAAGCTGATATTTCAGGCAGATATTACCGATTTCATTCAACGGATCAATGGCATTGGTTGATGTGGTTCCGACTGTTGCACATACGAAAAATGGAATTAATCCATCCTGTAAATCTTTCTGAATGGCATTTTCAAGCAAATCAATCCGCATGGCCAGATTTTCATCCACACCGATCAGGCGAAGGTTGTTTTTCCCAATCCCGGCAATTTTTATGGCTTTTTCGACCGATGAATGGGTCTGGTTTGAAATGTACGCGACCAGATTTCCTAAACATCCGGAGTCGTTTGTCTGATAGTTAGTTTTTTTCTCGCGGGCGGCCAATACCGCGCTTAGCGCTGCACTTGAGGCTGTATCCTGAATGACAGCCCCTCCGTCCGAAGTTGATTTGAATTTTTCGGGTAGCTGAAGCATTTCAGCAAGCCAATCCAGAACACGGGTTTCGAGCTCGGTGCAAGCCGGACTGGTAGCCCAAAGCATTCCCTGTACCCCCAATCCTGAAGAAAGTAAATCGCCCAGAATCGAAGGTCCGGATGTATTGGCCGGAAAGTAGGCAAAAAAATCAGGCGACTGCCAATGTGTAATACCGGGCATGATGATCGAATTGACATCTGACATAATCTGCCCGAATGACTCACTTTCTGTTGGCGCCGAATCTGGTAGCTGATCCTTAATATCTCCGGATTTTACCTGAGATAATACCGGATATTTTTCGATATTTTCGTAATAGTCGGCAATCCAGTCAATCATTTGTTTTCCTTGTTTCCTGAATTCGTCAGGAGTCATGTGGTAGTTTGTCATCTTGTCAATCATCGAATGTTAAAACTGGTAAAATTTCTTGGCGGCACATTTTCTGAAACCGAAAATGAACGGATGACAGCTCTGGCAGGACCAATTTTCATCCAGTCCAGGAATATTTCCAGTTTGTGAGGCTCACCTTCTGCTTCAATTTCAACTCTTCCGTCGGGGGTATTTCTTGCCCAACCAAAGATTTGAAACTCGTTGGCTTTGTACAAGGCAAAATATCGGAATCCAACGCCCTGAACCCGGCCAGCAATAACCAGAAAGACAGATTTTACAGGCATATATCTTTTTTGCGACTGAAATATCGAACAAGAAACGAGAAATAAGAAATGAGGAATGAAAACTTCTATGTTTCTTATTTCTTATTTGGTTTTTCTTATTCTTTTACTGATGAATTATTCCCGAAAGCGGCAACTGTTTCCGGTTGAATCAATGCCCAAATGGAATAAATCCCGATGGCTGTTCCGAAAGGGAAACTGAAAATTTCAATAACTGAAAGAATCAGGGTCAGAATCCGGGCCCATTCTTTCCTTTTGTAAAGACCCATTCCGGCTAATATTCCCGGCACAGATACCAGGATGAATACGATTGCAAGAACATCAGCAATAATAGAGAGAATCGTTCCTGCATTGGGTTCATCTACAAATCCACCGACTAATTTAAGAACAGTAAAAATCAGAAAAGCAATAAATAAGTTGAAAATACTAAGTCCAATTTGAAGGGCGGCAACTACATTGATGTGTTTTTCCATGATAGTATGTTTAAGTAAAGGAATTTAGCTGATTTAAAAGTACATATTATCCGACATTTCATCAATAATTTTAATACTAATCTCCAATCATATTATTCAGCTTAAAAAATATCACCCCAAAATGGCCGGGAATTTAATTTGTGAACAGGTAATTCGTACTTCAGGTTTAAAATATAACTTTGCACGTAATTAACTAAGAGGGGAATCATCATGCTGGTAATAAAGGTTATCATGTTGTCAGTTGTGCTAATGGCTTTGGCTTTTGTAGGGCTTGCTGTACAGACCTTGTTTAAAAAGGGAGGAAAGTTTCCGAATACTCACATAGGAAGCAATAAATACATGAAAGCAAAAGGCGTAACCTGTGCACAAACATTCGATAAAATGGAACAGGCAAAGGCCAGGAAAGAACTTCGGTTTAAACAGCTTTCACTTCAAAAATCCGATTCGAAGTAAATCAGTTCTTTCTTCCCGGAGTTTCTTTTGATAAAATGGATTGAAATCTCGTTGAACAGGTTAGCCTGATCGAGGTTACAGCAGTGACCGCTGTTTTTGATGACTTCCAGCCTGGCATTAATTTGTCTTTTCACCAGATCGGCTACCATTGGTAAAAACATGTGGTCACCATCGCCCATCAGGTATAAAACAGGGGCCGATGGCTCGCGGCTCAAAAAATCTTTCAGGTTTGCTTTAATTTCCCTTGTCATTTTCATCCATTTTGCAAACTCATCTTCACCAAGTTTAATAGCTTCCTGAATGAAAATATGACGCGATTCCCGGTGTTTCCGGTATGGCATCAGTATTAAGGCATTCAGTTTGTAGAGCCACATATAAGGCAAAACCGAATTCAGGATTTTCGCCATCCCAATTAATACTTTGATTGTTTTATTGAATTGAATAATTGCACCTCCCAAAATGATAGACTCGGCCCTTCCCGGCGCAAGTTTATCAATGGCCCGGATAACCACACAACCCAATGAGATTCCAACCAAATGGGCTTTTTTGATTTCCAGATGATCCATAATCCGGATGACATCTAATGCAACTTCGTTAAACGAATATACTGAATCTTCTTCCTGAATTCCGGGTTTCGATTTACCGTGGCCACGCAAGTCAACCAGAAGTACATTAAAATGTTTTTTAAACTCTTTTAACTGACGAAACCAGACTACATTGCTGCCTCCGGCCCCATGAACAAAAACGACCCAGGTTTTTGATTTCGGATGTATGAATTTACGATGATAAATCATGTTGTCGTTTTATCCGCCAAAATCATCAAACAAGACGTTTTCGTCGGGTACTCCCAAATCATATAACATCTTGTTTACTGCGTTGTTCATCATTGGCGGACCACAAAGGTAATAATCAATTTCTTCGGGCTCCTCATGTTTACTCAGGTACTGATCGTAAATTACCTGATGGATAAAGCCTTTGTGGCCGGTCCAGTTATCTTCGGGCTGAGGATCAGAGAGGGCAAGGTTAAACGTGAAATTTGGAAACCTGTTCTGTATGTCGGTAAATTCTTCGTAGTAGAATACTTCCCTCCATGAACGGGCGCCATACCAGAAAGAAACTTTTTTGGTGGTTTCTTTGACCGTATGGAACAAGTGGAAAAGATGTGAACGCATGGGGGCCATACCGGCGCCCCCGCCAATAAACATCATTTCGTTATCGTTCTTTTTCAGGAAGAATTCGCCATAGGGGCCTGAAATAGTAACTTTGTCACCAGCTTTCCGTGAAAAGACGAAGGAAGAACAAATACCGGGATTTATTTTCTGAAATCCACCATTAACCCTGTCAAATGGAGGAGTTGCAATACGAATGTTCAGCATTATAATATTTCCTTCGGCAGGGTGATTGGCCATTGAATAAGCGCGGAATGTTGGTTCCGGATTTTTCATCTGAAGTTTAAACATGCCATATCGTTCCCATTCCGGGCGATATTCGTCGCCAATAATCATGTCTTTGAAATCAACGGTAATCTCCGGCACATCAATCTGGATGTATCCACCTGATTTGAAATTCAGGCTTTCACCCTCAGGAAGTTTCACAACAAATTCTTTAATGTAAGTAGCCACATTGTTGTTTGAAACAACTTCGCATTCCCATTTTTTTACGCCAAGTATGTGTTCCGGAACCTTGATTTTCATGTCTTCCCGAACCTTTATCTGACAGCCAAGCCGCCAGTGTTCCTGTTGTTCCTTTCGGGTAAAATGATCGGTTTCGGTTGCAAGAATCGAACCGCCACCTTCTACTACCTGACAACGGCATTGTGCGCACGTACCTCCGCCGCCACAGGCAGAAGGAAGAAATATTCCACTTTCGGATAAGGTGGAAAGCAATGAACTTCCGGGATTAACAGTAACTTCCTTTTCGTCGTTGATGGTAATTTTTACCCGACCAACTGCAGTGAGTTTAGCCCGTGCATACAAAAGCGTTGAAACCAATAACAGTACGATGACTAAAAAGGCCACAATACTTGAAATTATTACAAAAATGACTGAACCTAATATCATTGGATTTGAATTTTGTTCGTATTAAACTTTAATTCCGAGGAAACTCATGAAAGCAATTCCCATTAAGCCGGTTATAATAAAGGTTATGCCAATTCCCCGGAGAGGAGCTGGGATTTTGTTGTATTTCAGCTTTTCACGCACAGCGGCAAGTGAAACAATCGCCAGAGCCCAGCCAACTCCTGAACCTAAACCCCATGATAAAACTTCTCCGATGTTTTTGTAGTCTCTTTGTTCCATGAATAATGATCCTCCAAGAATAGCGCAGTTTACAGCGATCAAGGGTAGGAAGATTCCGAGTGAATTGTATAAGGCTGGTGAGAATTTTTCAATAACCATTTCAACTAACTGAACCATGCCAGCAATGATTGCAATAAAAACCATAAAGCTGAGGAATGACAGATCAATATCTTTAAATCCGTCGCCCAGCCAGGCAAGTGCACCTGGGTGCATAACATACTTTAGCAATAAGTAATTTACCGGAACTGTAATAATCTGAACAAATATTACTGCTGCCCCAAGTCCGATTGAAGTTTTTACAGTCTTTGATACCGCGAGATAGGAACACATCCCGAGGAAATAAGCAAAGACCATATTGTCTATAAAAACCGACCGTATGAATATGTTTATAATTTCTTGCATAATCGTTTTATTTACAGAGATTATTCTTTTTCAATGAGTTCTTTATTAAAGCTGCGTTGTATCCAGATAATAACACCAACCAGAACCAGGGCCATCGTAGGCATAATCATCATTCCGTTATTAATGTATCCCGCGTCGTAAAAGGATTGTGGTACAACCTGAAATCCAAGTATGGCCCCCGACCCAAAGAGTTCACGAATAAAGGCCACTACAATTAATATAATGGAATAACCAATTCCGTTTCCAATTCCATCCATGAACGAAGGCCAGGGTTTATTGCCCATCGCAAAAGCTTCCAACCGGCCCATAATGATACAATTGGTGATGATCAAACCGACGTAAACAGAAAGTTGTTTGCTGACATCGTAAACAAATGCCCTTAGAAGCTGGTCAACCAGAATGACCATCGAGGCAACCACAACCAATTGTACTATGATGCGGATACGTGGTGGGATATATTGACGCATGGCAGAAATAGCCAGGTTAGAGAAGGCTGTAACTACGATAACCGATAGACCCATAACAATAGCGGGTTTCAATTTGGTGGTCACTGCCAGGGCCGAACAAATTCCCAGGATCTGCACCGTTACCGGGTTCTCCAGATTCAGGGGGTTCGCCAGCAGCTTAAAGTTTTTTGAAGAGATTATGCTCATTGTTATCTGGTTTTATTTGTGACGGTTTTGAATAAAATAAGGTTTGTATTGAACCAGGCACGAATCAAGCATGGCCTCAAGCGATTTGGAGGTGATTGTTCCTCCTGAAATGGCATCCACAGCATGTGGATCGTCTTTCTTTGCTCCGCCTTTCAATACTTTTATGGAGACAAACTCTGTAGAGTCTTTAAAGATAGTTTTACCGATGAAAGGTTTTTGAAACCATTCGGTTGAAATCTCAGCGCCAAGTCCCGGAGTCTCGCCCTGATGGTCAAACACAGAACCATAAACCGTATTCATATCAGGTTGTAACGAAATATATCCCCAGATCGGGCCCCAAAGACCTTTGCCACGAAGCGGCATTACATAAGCCTTCGACTGGTTGTCGAGTGTACCAACATAAACAGGCAATAATCTTTCCAAAGCAGGTTTGCCGAGTTCATTCTTTAACTCAACAGTAAATGCTTCAACGCCTTCCTGTCTTTCACCTTTATTATTGAGTACATAACTGTCGGTAATATATTTGCCATATAAATCAACAGCGTCCTTTACCGTTGATTTAATCCGGATCGAAGCGAGAATATTTTGTTTTTTCTCTATCTCAATGTTCTTGTCCTGAAATGGTTTTAATTGCATGGCAGCTAATGACAGCATCAAAGCTACAATAACAACCATGACGATGGAAAAGATAAATATATAGGTATTACTAAAGTTCTTCATAGTTCTCCTTTTTTAAGTGTTACCTTTCATTTTGTCTCTTTTTAGTCTGCGTTTGATATGATTCTCCACAACAAAATAATCAATTAGTGGAGACCAGACATTCATAAGCAGAATGGCTAACATCATTCCTTCGGGATAAGCAGGATTGAAAACACGGATCAGCACCGCAAAAACCCCGATCATAAAACCATAAATCCATTTGCCTTTTTCGGTATGTGATGCGGTTACCGGATCGGTAGCCATAAAAACGGCCCCAAATGCGAACCCACCCATTACCAAATGATAGTAAGGAGGTAATGTCATATATTCGTTTACAGCCAGAATATTACAAAGGAACCCGATAGCAAGCGCTCCCAGTACTGTTGAAAGCATAATTTTCCAACTTCCGATGCCTGTAAAAATAAGGATTGCGGCTCCAATTAAAATGGCAAGTGTTGAAGTTTCACCGATTGAACCTGGAATAAAACCCATAAACATATCATGAAATGAGGCCATTTTCGCAGAAGTTCCCTGTGCTATTTGGGCTAGTGGTGTCGCTCCTGAAAAACCGTCAACAGGAAGTTTGGTGGGTAATTCGTATATCCAAACAGCATCCCCTGACATTTGCATTGGATATGCAAAGAATAAAAACGCCCGGGCCATCAGCGCTACATTCATGATGTTATAACCTGTTCCGCCAAAGATTTCTTTACCAAAAATTACGGCAAAAGTTACGGCAAGGGCAACCATCCACAGAGGAATGTTTACCGGCAGAATTAAGGGGATTAATATTCCTGTCACCAGATATCCTTCGTTGACTTCATGCCCCCGGATTTGTGCGGCAATGAATTCAATACCAAGTCCGACCCCGTATGAAACAACCATGATAGGAAGTATTTTCATAAATCCGAAAAGGAAGTTTTCAATCAGGCTTCTTTCGATGCCAAATGCAAGACCATTCTGATAGCCAATATTCCAGCTTCCGAAAAGCAAAGCAGGAACCAAAGCCAAAATCACAACAGTCATTGTCCTTTTTAAATCAATAGCGTCATGAATGTGAACTCCTGATTTGGAAGTATGATTGGGTGTAAACAGGAATGTTTCGATAGCGCCAAACGTTGATCCTAATTTGGCCAGCTTACCTCCTTTTTGAAAAAGCGGCTTATTTTTGTCTATAAATTTTCGGAGTGATTTCATCTTAAATCTCTTGTTAATTACCCAGTTCTTTAATCATCAAAGTGATCCCTTGGCGCAAAATACTCTGTACTTCCGTTTTCGAAGTACATACATATTCGCACAAAGCCAAATCTTCTTCTATCACTTCATAAATACCCAACTGTTCCATCTTGTCTATATCGCCGGCAATAATGGCTTTCATCAGGAATACCGGAAGTATATCCATGGGGAGCACTTTGTCATATTGTCCTGTCACTACCAAAGCCCTCTCTTCTCCATTCAGGTTTGAATCGGCTTTGTATTTTTTATTTGGGGTAAGCCAGGAAAAATACGAATGGGAGATACTGAATTTGTTTAGTCGCGGCATTGCCCAGCCTAAAAATTCATAATAATCACCTTCCGGAATTACGGTAACCTGTTGGTCGTAAAATCCCAGAAAATCATCGGCTTCAACCTGAGTTCCGGTCAGTACATTACCCGAAATAATACGTTCTTTTCCTTCCTGGCGCGTTGCTTTTTTCAACAGATTTGAAAGACAAGCTCCATGAATAACCTTGAAATACTTAGGAGAAACGACTTCAGAACCAGTAAGCGCGATGATTTTTGAAAAATCAATTTTTCCTGATTCGAATAAGCGGCCCATATAAATTACTTCCTGTGGATTAATTGTCCAAATGAGGTCTCCCTTGCTGATCGGACTGACATGGTGAATCTGAACGCCAACATTTCCGGCCGGATGCGGACCTGAAAATTGTGTGGTTTCTATGTTTTTTATACCTGAGAAGAAACCGTTTGCCTGATCGGGGCGAATTCCGACATGAATTTTGCCGTCGGTTAATTTTGCAAGCGCATTAATCCCGGTTTGAAATGCAGATGATTGATCTTTCAGTATAAACTCATAATCAGGGGCCAAAGGGGCTGAATCAAAACCTGAAATAAAAATATGAAGCGGGGCGCTTTCGGGTTTTGCGACAGTGCCATAAGGTCTCTGTTTCAAAAACGCCCACAATCCGCTCTTCTTCAAAACTTCTTTAATTTCTTCGCGCGAGAGTTTATTAGGATCAGCTTTAACAAATTCAGCAGAATTGTTTTTGCCATCAGCTTTAATAACAATCTCCAGAACCTTTCTTCGTTCACCTCTGTTCACAGCCAATACTTCACCACTGGCAGGAGCAGTAAGTAAAATTTCAGGATTGTATTTATCGAAAAAAATCGGATCCCCGGCTTTGACTTCCTGTCCGGCCTTTACCAGAATTTTTGGTACGAGTCCTGGAAAGTCGGTCGGTTTAAGGGCAACCTTTTCCGCTTCGACCGACGCTGCAAGAACTTTTTCGGCATCCACTTTTAAACGGATATCTAATCCACGTTTTAAATTGATAACCTTTAACATTGTATTCCCTTGTATGGTTTATATTGAGTTTTTAAAAGTACGGATTTAAAAACTTTTCACAATCTTTGTTTGACAAACTTATATTCATTGAAATATTTTTCCATTTGAATTCGTTATCAAAATATCACATTTTTTTTAATTTTTCCTGTCAGTGCCGTTTTTCTCCATATTTTCATAAAATCCGATTAAAAATGAACCGTAATATAGCGCTCTTTTTTACTATCCTGAATGTTATCTTAACGTTAAATTCAGGAGCTTCAAAAAAAACTGATCCGTTTTATTATCAGAATGCGGTTTACCGTGAAGAAATCAAATCAGTTCAGTTATACCGCATCGGAAATGAACTTTCAAATCCTGTAATCGAGCTTGGAACCGATACTAAACTAGTGCTTAAATTTGATGAACTTGCCGAAGATGTAAAAAACTTTACCTATACTCTAATTCATTGCGATGTAAACTGGAATGAATCCTATATTCAACAGAACGAATACCTGACCGGATTTCCGGATAATCCGGTGAAGGATTATGCTATGAGCTTTAATACGACGGTCAAATTTGTGAACTATCAGGTTCAGATTCCTAATGACGATTGTGCCCCAAAATATTCAGGAAATTACGCATTGGTGGTTTTCGAGGAAAACAACCGTGAAAATCTGGTTTTAATCCAAAGGTTTTATGTGGTTGAGCCTTCGGTCAAAATTGAAGGACTGGTGAAAAAAGCAACCTTCGATCCGTTCAATGGCGAAAATCAGGAGGTTGATTTTAAAGTTATCAACCAGCAATTAAAACTCCTGAACCCGCGTGACGATATTAAAGTTGTGCTGATGCAGAACAGGCGGTGGGACAATGCCATCCTTAATCTGAAACCCAGTTTCATTCGTGATAATGTGTTGGATTACGACTACAATAAAGAAAATGTATTTCCGGGCGGAAATGAATTCAGGTATTTTGACATCCGGACAAGAAGGTACAACGGTGAAAATATTGAGGACATCAAATTCATCAGGCCTTATTATCATGTAACGGTCCTCCCCGATGCCATCCGAAGCAATAAAAAATACAGCCCGTATAAAGAGATGAATGGCAATTTCGTTATCGAAAGCCAGGACCGGGTGACTGATTTGGATACGGAATGTGATTATATGTTTGTGCATTTTTATTTACCCATGCAAAGTCAGTTGGTTGGCGGATCGGTAAATGTATTTGGCGCATTAACGGGCTGGAATGCCAACAAAACAAACGAAATGAAATGGAATTTCACAAGCGCAGGTTATGAACTTTCGTTGCTGCTCAAGCAGGGATATTACAATTACCAATACGTTTATGTTCCTGAAGGGGCTAAAAAAGCAGATTCGGTAAATCTGGAAGGAACTCATTATATGACCGAAAACGATTACCAGATATTTGCCTATTATCGCGATCAGGCTGGCCGGTTCGACCGCCTGGTCGGGTTTACGAACCTTAACTCGGCAATCAGGTAATAATGGTTAAAGTAAAGTGGGATGGATTAGCGAACAATTTTCAGCGGACTTTCCTCTTTTTTATAAGGAATTGTAAACAAAAAAGTTGAACCGTGATTAAGCTTGGATTTTACACTTAAACTGCCGCCAAGTAAACGTACATAGTGCTGGGCAATAGATAAGCCTAAACCGGTGCCTTCATAAGCGCGAATGGTCCGGTTGTCGAGCTGGTGGAACCTTTCAAAAATCCGTTCCTGATCCCTTTCGGCGATCCCGATACCGGTATCACGCACAAAAAACTCAAGAAAGTTAGATTCAAGAATCCGATAACCGAACTCAACCTCGCCTTCTTCAGTAAATTTAATTCCGTTCTCGATAAGTTTTTGTAATATGGATTGAAGCAGAACCTGGTCGGTAGTAACGGCAAATTTCTGATTTGAATTTTCACAATTTACCTTTAATTGGATGTTTTTACGATCTTCCAGGTCGTAGCTAAATTCTTTGTATAGAGAAACCATCAAATCATTTACCCTGCAAGGCGCCTTTTTTACCACAAGCGTGTTGCTTTCAATTTTTGAGAGGCTGATCATGTCGTTGATCAAGGTCAGCAATACTTTTCCGTTGGTGATAATAATCTCAACAAATTTACTCTTCTCATCATCGTCAAATTCCGGCGAACCAATCATTTTAGAGAATCCGATGATGGCATTCATCGGAGTTCTTATTTCGTGCGATATATTGGCAAGAAAAGCGGTTTTTAACCGGTCGGCATCCTCTGCTTTATTTTTAGCTTCTTCCATTTGGATTTCGGCCAGTTTACGTTTCGAGATGTCGCGGGCCAGCGAAATTACTGAATGATCGGAAAGTCTGACAATCCGCATTTCGAACATGGCCGACGAACTTTCAAGTTCCAAAGCATATTCTATAGTTTCGATAGAATCAAGTTCAATACAGCTTTGGATACATTGGAATATTTTACTCGACATTTTTTCTGAAAATCCAACTTCAAAAATCGAATTTCCGATAATGTCATCCGGTTTTATTTTAAGTGCATCCGAAGCTTTAAAAACAAAATCAACATAAACACCTTCCTTGTCAATAATAAAAAACAAATCCGGAATGGCTTCCAGAAGCACCTGATAACGTAGTTTACTTTCCTCCAGTTCAATAATTGTCCGTTGCTTAACAGTGACATCGGTAAATAAACTTACAATCTGGTTATTGGCAAGATTAAAGGTATCCACTTCAAAATGTTTATCCAGCCGGTCGAGATAAAAGGCGAAATGATTTTTTTTTGAACTTAGGTATTGTTTATTCCAGTCGAACGAACTTCTGAATATTTTAGGAAACACATCATCCGTTTTTTGATCTTTGATTTCACGCGAGGTTATCCTGAAAAGCCGCTCAAAAGCATGATTGGTTTTTCGAACGACGAGATGCGACGGTGTCCCAAATTCATCCTGAACCACTTCAAGTAACAGCATTCCCAGAGGAAGATTGCGAATGGTTTGATTAATAATACTTTCTGTCTTTTCCTTTTCTTCGGTCAATTTATTGATGACATTTTGAAATTTCCATGCAATCAGGAGTGAAACAAGATAAAAAGCTGAAAGAGTTAAAAAAGGATTGATAAAAATTGTCCCGGCCTCCCATTTGAACCGGAAAAAATAATCAGATAAACCAGCAAAGTAAACATGCAGGCCAAGAGTTAAAAAAGATAACACAAAATAAATGGAAATGTCCTTTTTATTATCACTGAATAACAGAAAAAATAACAAAAAAGGGGTCAGTGTCAATAAGGTCTCCTGAACAGAAAGGTGATTCGGAAGAATTGCGGTTGAAGGTGAGATGAAGAAAAAATAAGGAATTAACGGAATCAGGAAAAACATTTGTAAAGCCCAATTAAACCGGATAAAAAACAATACATACAACGCAATTCCAAAAATAAGGAGAATCGAAATATCGCCGGGTAAACAAGGGTCAGCCGAGATGCCAGTCAGGTCGCGTATAAACAAGACCAGACCGGTCAATAATCCGAGAATGATAAACACATGAAGGCCAATAATTTTCAGGATATCATTTTGTGCTTCAATATGGTAACGATTAACAATCGTTTTGATAATTGATTTTAGCATGAAATTGCGTCAACATTCAGTTTTTCGAGGGAATAAATATAGTAAAATTTAGAATCTAAATAGGTTTGGCGCAAATTACCTGGAAAATCGAAAGGTGATTTTTATTAGGAAATATACTCTCGTGAAAACCTAGTTTTGCAGGTACAAATTTTACATCAATATCAATAATACATAAAATTATGCCGAAAGGTTTTTTTAATATCCCTGAAGTCAGGAATGAACCTATAAAAAGCTATGCACCTGGTTCCCCTGAAAGAGTAGAGTTAAAGGAAATGCTCCGCCAGCTAAGGTCAGCAGAACTTGAATTGCCAATGATTATTGGTGGAAAAGAAGTGACCACAGACCGGCGTGTAAGAATTTTTCCACCTCACGACATCAAACACACACTGGGCTATTATTATCAGGGAGATTCTTCACACGTGCAAATGGCCATAGATGCCGCCATGATGGCCCGCGTGAAGTGGAATTCCATGGCGTGGCACCATCGCGCAGCCATTTTCCTGAAAGCTGCCGACTTGTTTGCCGGGCCATACCGGGCCAAAATAAATGCCGCAACCATGCTTGGACAATCGAAAAATGCCTATCAGGCTGAAATAGATGCTGCCTGCGAAATGGCTGATTTCTTCAGGTTCGGCGTAAAATGCATGACCGATATTTATAAAATGCAACCAGCATCAGCTCCCGGAATCTGGAATTATAATGAATTCAGATCTTTGGAAGGATTTATTTTTGCATTAACGCCTTTCAATTTTACCTCAATCGCCGGAAACTTACCGGCAGCCCCGGCCATGATGGGAAATGTGGTCGTTTGGAAACCATCAAAAACTGCTGTTTATTCGGCAGCCGTAATTATGGAGGTACTTCAGGAAGCAGGGTTACCTGACGGCGTCATTAATCTGGTGTACGTAAGTGGTCCGGCGGCGGCTGACGTAGTTCTTCAATCACCTGATTTTGCAGGTATTCACTTTACCGGCTCAACCGGAGTATTCCAAAGTATCTGGAAAACAATTGGCGAAAACATTTACAAATACAAGTCATATCCACGAATTGTTGGCGAAACCGGCGGCAAAGACTTCATTTTTGCCGATCCGACTGCCGATCCACAAGCTGTTGCCATTGCCATGCTTCGCGGATCCTTCGAATATCAGGGACAAAAATGCTCCGCAGCTTCGAGAGCATACATCCCTTATAGTATTTGGACTGAAGTTAGCGAACGATTAGGGCGCGAATTGGCAACCGTTAAAATGGGGCCACCCGAAGATTTTACCAATTTTATTAATGCAGTTATTGACGAACCTTCATTCGACAAACTAGCCGGTTTTATTGAACAAGCCCGAAAAGATGAGGATGCCGAAGTTTTGTTTGGGGGAAAATGCGATAAAACTGTTGGGTATTTTATCGAACCAACTGTTATCCTGGCTAAAAATCCGGATTATATTACCATGGTCGAAGAATTATTCGGGCCTATTCTGACAGTTTATGTTTATCCTGATGAAAAAATAGACCAAACACTTGATATTCTGGATAAAACTTCGATCTATGCATTAACCGGCGCTATTTTCTCACAGGATCGTTATAGTATAGAGCGAATTACCAAACGCCTCGAAAATGCTGCCGGGAACTTTTACATCAACGACAAACCAACAGGCGCAACGGTGGGCCAGCAACCTTTCGGAGGGGCCCGCGGTTCAGGAACGAACGATAAAGCTGGTTCAGTATTCAATTTCCTTCGCTGGACATCCATCCGTACCATTAAAGAAAATTTTGTTCCTCCCGTAAATTATACTTATCCGAACTTTTTGCCTGATCAGGATTAAATCTTTTTTTAAAGATGCTAAATGTTTTTTGAAATCCTGAAGGGATTTAATACCAATAGCCCCGGATGGAATCAATGGTAAAATAGCGATTACTTTACCCCCTGAGTTTCACTCAGAGCTATTCAATTTCAACCACTTCGTGGTTAATTTCTACAAAAAGGGATTTTTAACGTACACCAATTTTTTTTTGTCAGGGAAAATTCTATTTTTGCTTAAAATCATCGTCATGGAAGCCACAGAATTAGGAATTAAAATCATGAAGCCAATCTTCAACAAATACCTTATAACCCTGGTAGGTTTTTTGGTGTGGATCATGTTTTTTGATGAAAATAATTTACGGCAACATTTACAAAACAGGCAAGAACTCGCACTACTTGAAGCACAGGTAAATTTTTACAAACAAAAAATTGAAGCAGATAAACGAAAATTATATGAGCTGCAAACCAATGATGCCAATCTGGAAAAGTTTGCGCGTGAACAGTTTTTAATGAAAAAAGCCGACGAGGAAATTTATGTAATCGTTGAAGAAAACTAAAACATTAAGACATTTCAGTCTTTTATTTGGCAACTATCTCTGGTCTTTTGACTTAGTTTTACTTACAAGTTATTTTTTTTACTTCCATAACTAGCATTCTTCTAAGTATTTGTTTTTTTTATCTAAAAAAGATTTTTTTCTTTGAAAAGCGATTGAGAATTACTATATTTCTTGAACGAAGTTTGACCAATGAAAATTAATACAAACATATTCAGGATAGAAACCAATCACGTAGCCCCAAAACAGGGACATATACTGATTGCTGAACCTTTTCTGGCCGGAAGTTACTTTAACCGGTCAATCATTCTCCTTGCATCTTACAGTGAAAAAGGCGCAATTGGATTTATCCTGAATAAAAAAGTTGATTATCCGGTTGAAGATCTTTTTGCTGATTTCCCCGACTTCGATTCTGAAATCCACATTGGAGGACCTGTAGGAACTGATTCTATTTACTTCATCCATACCTTGGGCGACTCCATCCCCGGGAGTATCAAGATTAAAGAAAATCTTTATTGGGGTGGCGATTTTGAAGCGCTTAAACTTCAGATTAAATTAGGCCTTGTAAATTCGCAGCAGGTACGGTTCTTTTTGGGCTATTCGGGTTGGGATGCCGGTCAGCTTGAAGAAGAAATTGCTCAGAATTCGTGGCTGGTTGCCGATATTCCGCAAGCCGACCTGATGACTATCGATGAAAATGTGATGTGGGCACAATCCGTTCGATCAATGGGCGGTAAGTACAGCATGTGGGAAAACTTTCCGGAAAATCCTTCACTTAACTAAGCAGGCTTCGTCCAAAAATTTCGCTGATTTTCCGGATCGTATGGTTAAAAAACCGTTTGCCTTCAAATCCAACAATCCATCTTATCCCTTCAATGGCATTCACCGTCATTATTTCCTCAGCCGAACGAATATCATGAATGGTTATTTCTTCATTCTCAGAATACCTGAGATTTAATTTTCTGAATATTTCAAGTAAAAGAGTCTGACTGATATCCAGATAAGCGCCATGCTCACAATTGGCCCCCCTGATCCGGTTTCCGTTGATGATGTAAATGTTCGCTTCAAGAGCTTCGATGATATGATCTTCAGTATTCACAAACAATAATTGGTCTGCCACCGGATTTCTTAAATGATTCCGGGCTATGTTCCAATAGATTTCAGAACCCAGCGATAAATTCGAAAGAGATGATGACGGCTTCTTTATTTTATCAAAAATTTCAATAAACAGGCCTCTTTCATTCAATTCAAAATCAGATTGTTCAAATTTTTCGGCCCATATCGTATATTGAACCTGTTCATTTATTAACCTGAAAGAAATGGTAAATACTGCCCCTAAGAAAAGCTTATTTTTAGTCAATGCCCGTTCGAGCTGGCGTCTTAAACCAGCGCCACCGCGGTCGGTCAATTCAGGAAACGACTGGTTATAGAGGAGTAATTTAAGTTTGATTATTTCAAGTGTTTCGCTAAAGAAAGGAAAATTAGTACGTACGGCCCTTATTTTTTCAGCGAATAAAAAAGCATCCGATTCCTGAAGCGAAACCCGGTATTCATCAGCAGGAATGAATGTTCCGTTAACCAATATGTATTGGCCACTGTTCATCTAATCAGAAATGAAATAAATGGATACATATCTTGATTTGAATTGATCTTTATTTTCTGTATGCCTGCTTTTTCTGCGGCTTCCATGTCCGATTCGCTGTCGCCTATCAGGTACGATTCTTCCTTGCTCAATTTGTGTTTGGCCAGAAGTTTTTCAATCAGGATTGAATCAGGTTTTCGGCATATACATTTTTCAATTTCAGGATGGTGTGGACAAAAAACAATTTCTGTAATCTCAATCTGGTTGTTCCTGAAAGTTTGGATCAGTCCGGCATGAAGGTTTAAAATATCATCTTTCGGATACAATCCTTTTGAGATCCCGCCCTGATTGGAAACTATGAATAATTGATATCCATTCAGAAGCAGACATTTCAAGTTATCAAAAACTCCATCAACAAACCTGATTTGTTCCTGTTTCCAGATGTAATATTGATCGCTGTTATCGAATAAAACACCATCGCGGTCCAGAAAAATGGCCTTTCCATTCATATTAGCCCAAAGAGTTTGTCCAAAAATATTTCAAAGAGCCTTGGGTTCAGTAAAATTGGAAAAATAAAACCAAAAAGGGAACCAAGAAAATGGGCATCATGAGCCACATTATCTTTTTGTTTGTTGCTCATCTGGTACGAATAAACCAGGTATAATGCTCCAAAGACAATTCCCGGAATAGGCAATATTCCAAAGAAATAAATCTTATTCCAGGGATCGAAGAAAATGGAAGCAAAAAGTACGGAAGCGACTGCACCAGAGGCTCCAACAGCATTGTAAAAATAGTTTTTCCGGTGTTTAAAGAGCGCATAAATATTTGAAGTCAGGATGCCCCCAAAATAAAGAAGAAAAAAATAAAGGATATGATTATTCCCGAAATTGAATTCAAAATACTTCTCGATAGCCAGACCAAACGAAAACAAAACAATCATATTCACAAGAAGGTGTTCCCAGTTAGCATGAACAAAGGCATGGGTAATTAGCCGGTGATATTCTTTTTTATAAAATATTTTACTGGCATTGAACTGAAGAAGTTCCATTAGCTTAACCGAATTAAAAGCGGCATAGGAAACAGCTACAGTAATCACAATCAGAATAATAGTCATGAGTAAATCGTTTAATGTAAAATACGGTATGTCATTTCACGTTCCAGGTCGGCAAGTGAGGCTGAAACATTGCCAAATCCTTTTGATTTCATGTCGTATTCGCGCAAAATACCGACAATTTCGACCAGTTTTTTAATGTTGTAATTCTTTGCAGCAACTGCATAATCCTTGACAAAGAACGGATGAACTCCAAGTACGGATGCGGCATTATTTTGTGATTTATCTTCCAGAAAATGGTAGTTCAACAATTTCGAGAAGAATCCGAACAAGGATGAAATAATAACCGGGAAAGGATTTGTAGAAGGATTGGCCCCAAAATAATTAATGATCCGGTTCGCTTTTAGCAAATTTCGTTCTCCCAATGCTTTCTGAAGTTCAAACACGTTAAACTCCTTGCTGATTCCGATATTCTTCTCGACATGGTCTGGCATAATGGTTGTTCCAACAGGCAACGAAATAATTAACTTGTCCAATTCGTTGGCTACTTTGCTCAGGTCGGCTCCCAAATATTCGGTAAGCATGGCCGCTGCCTGTGGCGTAATGGCATATTGTTGGGTTTTTAAATAAGTTGTTATCCAGGCAGGCAACTGATTGTCGTAAATCTTCTTTGAATCAAAAAGAACTGCCGTTTTTTCAAGTTGTTTAGCAATATTGGTCCGTTTATCAATACTCTTGTATTTATAACAGATGACCAGAATTGTTGATTTTAATGGATTTTCGAGATAAAGCTCGAAAGGGAGCTTAGTTTTTTCACTGGCCTTTTCCTTTCCTGATTTGTTTTCCTTCGCAACCAGATCTTTGATGTTTTGCGCTTCCCGAACAACAATTACCTGATAATTGGCCATCATCGGAAACCGGCGTGCCTGACTAACAATCGTGGCGGGTTCAAGGTCTTTCCCATAGAGTATGGTCAGGTTAAATCCCTTTTCAACATCGGTCAGCACATGGTCTGTGATGTAGTCGCTGATTTTATCAATGAAGTAAGCTTCCTCACCCATCAAAAAGTAAATGGGATGGTAGATTTTTTTTTGCAGGTTGCTGATTATTTCTTCAAAAGTAATTGCCATAGACGATACTAAAATTTCAGGTGTTTCACCGATTCTCCGTTATTCTTAATCTCAAGAAGTGCATCAATTCCGGTTTCCAGATGTTCCTTCACAAAGGTATTCGAAACAATCTGATCGCTTGCTTCAGTTTTAACTCCGGTTGAAATCATGGGCTGATCGGATACAAGCAATAATGCCCCGGAAGGGATTTGGTTGCAGAAACCAACGGTAAATATGGTTGCTGTCTCCATGTCAATTGCCATCGCCCTCGATTTTTCCAGGTATTTTTTAAAACGCTCGTCATATTCCCAAACGCGTTTGTTGGTGGTGTAAACAACTCCTGTCCAGTAATCGTGTTTCCGGTTTCGGATAGCCGTTGAAACTGCACGTTGAAGGTTAAATGCCGGAAGCGCGGGTATTTCAGGAGGTAAATAATCGTTTGAAGTTCCTTCGCTTCGGATGGCGGCAATCGGTAAAATAAAATCACCCAATTGGTTTTTTTGCTTCAGCCCACCGCATTTGCCTAAAAAAAGAACCGCTCTTGGATGTATGGCGCTTAACAAATCCATCATGGTCGCCGCATTCGGACTACCCATTCCAAAGTTGATAATGGTGATTCCCTCAGCGCTGGCATTGGGCATATTTTTATTTTCACCCAAAATAGGTACATCGAATTTTTTAGCAAACATATCCACATACATGTGAAAATTAGTCAGCAGAATTAAATCATCAAATTCATCCAAAGGCCTTCCGGTATAACGGGGAAGCCAGTTTGCTACAATTTCTTCTTTTGTTTTCATAAATAAAGTGCCTAAAGTTCGGAGTGACTAGAGTGCCTAAAGTTGAACCCCATGCTATTGTCAACGTCATTGCGAGGCACGAAGCAATCTGTTTTTACTTTAGGCATTCCGAACTTTAGTTCACTCCGAACTTTTTTATTGTTACTTTTGATACTATTATTTCAGACAAAAATACAAACTTTGTTGGCTTCATCATGCAAAAATTGAATTTGCCAGAATATTCTTTCAGAATCAAAAACAAAGAAGAAAAATCCTTGATTTTTGATTCGCTCCGAAAAAAATTTGTACGGCTTACCCCGGAAGAATGGGTACGTCAGAATTTTGTGCAGTTTCTGGTTCAGGAGAAAAACTATCCGGTATCATTAATTGCCATCGAAGCCGGGGTAAAAGTGAACAACAATCCGCAACGCGCTGATATGATATTATTTGATCGGTCAGGAAATCCGGTTTTGGTAGCTGAATTTAAAGCTCCTGAAGTAAAAATTAGCCAGCAGTCATTCGACCAGATTGTGAGGTACAACATGCAGTTGAAAGTGAAATTTCTGATTGTCAGCAACGGGATGGAACATTTTTGCTGCCGGATCAGCTACGTTGATAACTCATATACTTTTTCCCCGGAGATACCCGATTTTTCAACAATCCTGACTTAGTCAATCTCTATACTTTCTTTTATAATTTCATTAATAAAGTCATCTCCTGTTTTGAAATAATTAGTCGGATATGGGTGTGTTTCAATCGTTGGATACTTGATGTTGATTTTGGAGTATAGTTTTAAATTATCGAAAATATTTTCACCAAACTGATCTGAAACCAATACCAGATCAATATCAGACCATTCGTGCATCATATTCTTTGCAACTGAACCAAAGATAAATACTTTGTAAAAGCTCAATCCGTTCAGGTTACAGTCGTGAACAAAAGATTTAGCTGTGCTTATTGCAAGTTCTCTAGTAACCATATTCTTAGCTCATTGGTTGAATTAATAATTGAACTGGCAAATTCTTCTGTACATATATTTTGGATTTTTGTCAAATAATCGGGATATCGTCCTTCCAATTGAAATCTGTTTAATGTAAGCAGGAATTCACTTTTTTCTTCAGCTAATTTTATTGGCGTTGAAGATAGCAAGAATACTAAATTGTGTGTTCGGGGAGGCACATTTTCCGTATTGTATTTAATCCAAACTGATTTACACAACTTTTCGACAACTAAATGCGCAAAGAACAATGATTGTAAATAGTTCTTTCCATTAAAAAGTGTATGAACAGCTTTCCAATCATCAATTGATTGCTCTACCCAGAAAGAAATATGTTCAGATTTTGTTTTCATCAATTCAAAAATAGCTTATTTCTATTTAAGAACATTGAAAGCTTTGGATTAATTCAAATAAAAGTTTAACTGAAAGTGCCCTAAGAAATTTACATTAGTTTCTTCATAATCATTTCCATACGGATTAGCGCCAGATCAAAACTGGAAGTGATATTTTCTGATCCGATCAACTCGCTGATTCCGCCTTTTTCAAGTTGCTCCAAAACTTCGGGTTGAACTCCTGAAAGAATAATTTGTATTTTTCTCGACTTCAGATCTTTGAGGGTTTGTTTAAGGTTGCGCAAGCCGGTTCCATCAATAAACGGAACATGCCTCATCCGGATAATCACCACTTTCGAAGTGTGGCTTATTTCCTTCAGGGTTTCTTCGTACCGACGGGCGGCTGCAAAAAAGAATGGGCCGCTGATTTCGAATATTTCGACTCCCTTCGGAATATCAGCATAATTTTCCAGTGTATCCGATTCGGAATCAATCGGGATTACCTTGCTAAGGCTCGACATCCGCTGCATAAACAATAAGGATGAAAGTACTACCCCAACCTCGATAGCAACAGTCAAATCCACAAAAACAGTCAGAATGAAAGTAGTGAGGAGTATAAATATATCGTATTTGTGACCTTTCAGAATCGAAAAGAATGACTTCATCTCGCTCATGTTCCAGGCCACTACAATCAGGATTCCGGCCAGACAAGGCATTGGAATCAGAATGGCCCATTTGCCGAAAAACAGCATGATAAGCAAAAGCGTTATGGCATGTATAATTCCTGAAATAGGAGTACGCCCGTTGTTCCTGACATTGGTTGCGGTACGGGCAATGGCTCCGGTAGCCGGAATTCCGCCGAAAAACGGGGTTACCACATTGGCAATTCCCTGGGCGATTAGTTCAGTATTCGAACGGTGGTTGCTGCTGATCATCCCATCGGCGACGACTGCCGAAAGCAATGACTCGATTGCACCCAGCAAGGCAATGGTAAGCGCAGGTTGCATATATTGGCCAAGCTCGTCGAAGCGTATCGCAGGAAATGTCAATTGAAAACTATTCGGGATTGCTCCAAAAACACTTTGGATTGTGCTAACCTCAAGTCCAAAAATCGAGACAATGAAGGTCATAACAACAATCGCAATAAATGATCCCGGAATTTTAGGGATTAACCTTCCGGAGAAAACCGTGATCAGAATGGTTCCGATTGCGATGAGGACTGCTGACTGATCATAGTTCTGTAATTGCTGAAAGTAAACTTCCCACTTTGCAATAAATTCAGCCGGAAGTTTGTCAATTGGCAAGCCCATTGCGTCTTTAATCTGCGTCGAAAAAATGACCAGCGCTATACCACTGGTGAACCCCACAATTAAAGGGTGAGGAAAGAATTTCAGGATTGATCCCAAACGAAGAAAACCAAAAGCCATCAGCATAAAGCCAGCCAATATGGTCGAAATCATTAATCCGTCGAAGCCATATTTTTGCAAAATACCATAAACAATGATAATAAAAGCGCCGGTTGGGCCGCCAATCTGGACCCGACTGCCTCCCAGTACTGCAATCAGAAAACCCGCTACCACTGCCGTGATTATTCCTTTTTCAGGAGAAACACCGGAAGCCACGGCAAACGCAATAGCCAGGGGAAGGGCAACTATTCCAACAATTATTCCGGCAAAGATGTCGTTTGATAAGTTTTTAAATAAGAGGCTTTTTTTGAAAAGGCTCCATGTTTTCGGTAGAAAGATTGGTTCCATTCCCATCAAATTTTGAAGCTGCAAAGGTATCCAAAAAAAAGAGTGTCCCCTTCCGGAAACACTCTTTTTATAGCCGGTAAAACACATTCTATTTCACTGGTTCAATTTCGATCATCAGAAAGTTTTTGGGCACCATCTGACCCTATTACAACATTTGAGCCCACTCCGATAAGTCTTTTTCTGCCACGAAGTCACAAAGTCACGAAGGATTCACTAAGAATAATTACAGATATTCAATACTTTGTGCAACTTAGTGTTTTGGTGTCTTAGTGGCATTTTTAATTTTTTGACTTTTCGGAGTAAGATCAACATTTATTTTTACAATTTTACTTTAACCATTTCGTTCACTATACTCAACAGATGTTGTATATTTACACTACTAATTTAAAACAGGGTTAGATGAAAAAGATGGACTTGACCATACTGGTAGAAAAGGGCGAAAATGGTTTTTATGTCGGTCAAATACAAGAATATCCGCCGGTTATGTCACAGGGCGAAACCCTTGACGAATTGAAGGAAAACCTGAAAGATGCCCTGACACTTTTTCTGGAAGTACAAAAAGAACAGGTCGAAAAAAATTATTCGAAGCGGAAAATTGTAAAACGGAGATTGATTTTTTCGCAATGAAACTGAAAGATTTTGAAAAGCACCTGATCAAACATGGCTGTAAGCTATTGCGCGAAGGAAGTAATCATTCGATTTGGGTAAACAAGGCAAATTTGAAGCAATCAGCCGTCGTAAGGCATAAAGAAATTGACAACCGCTTGTGTAAAAACATCTGCAAACAATTGGATATCCCCACAGTATAAAGGCAGTGTGCAAACAGTACATTAATTGCGTGAATCAACAATGATGTGTTTGTAAACCGGCCGCGAAAAAATATCAATCCATTCCTCTACTGTTAGCGTAAGATAATAGGCATACCCTTGTATTATTTTATTGCGAATTCCCATAGACATAAAGTTATGAATTTTAGAATCTGATGCTGGCCGGCTGGATAGCAAATCCAAAGCTTTAAAATGCCGATTGCATGCCTGATAGCTATCGGGACTGCACCAGCTTCTGTCAGCATTTCATCATATTCCGAAGAGCAAGGTATTTATGAGTCGGTACAGCAGTAAATCACACTCCTTTTGCACTTAATGGCATCTATCAATTTTTGTTTGAAAAAAATTCAACATTTATAGTGATTATTTCATAAAAATGATTTAATTTTAATGAAATCCATTCATATTGAAAAACTTACCTAACTAATAAGCCTGAAAAATGAATAAAAAACCTACCTATTATACGTTTTGTATGGATTTTCTCCGTCTCCAAGAAAAAAGTAATCAAACTCACATAAGTGCTAATAACCAGCAATTTTTCACCCGTAAGCCATAACTGAAAAAATATATTTAAAAAATACATCTATGAAACGAGCAAAATATGTTTTATTGCTATTGATTATTCTGATCTTAATTGCCCTTGGCATGGTAATTAAAACTTTAATCCAAAACAAGGATACTAATGATTATCAATTAAAAAATGAAAGTAATACAGTAAGAAGCACATCCGCTCAAAATGGGTTGAATAGAGATGAATCAGTTAAAGTTGATAGTAATTCCCTTGAACTTGGTTGGAAAGAATTAGGCATAACTCCAATTCAAACAATAGAAGGCACCCATTATACTTTTACTGCTTTTGATATTGTTAATGATTCAGTTGTAGCCTTTGCTGAAAGTTACGATAAAAATATCATCCGTTTTTTCAGCCTCAATAATCAAGCATTTATTGATTCAATAGAATTAGAACATATTCCATTTGAAATTTTCTTTCACAACAATATCCTTTATATACTATGTGAAAACAATATAATCCTTTTGATTAAAGACAAACAGGTGATTAATCAACATATAGTTGAAAATAAGAACACCTATTTGTTTGATAAATTTTTAGTTCTCAATGATAATATTTCCTTGCTTATGTCTGATGGTTCAAGTTGCTATTTTGAAGATGGTAAATTGAAAAATAAAGAAAGTTTAGTTTTCAGGGATGCCGAAGTTTGGGTTCTAAAAAATTCAAATTTCTCTTTTGTGATTAATGATAATAACAATAGAATTATTTATTCATACAACAGTAAAGAAGAATTGGGGTCAATTACAATTGCAGGAGGAACGGATGATATTTATTGTTGTATTGATAAGATTTATCCGGTAAATCCTGTTCAAATGGCAAGAGTTATTTCCTCATCAAAATCACAGTTTCAGGAAGATTTGATAAAGCTTCCCCGTAAGAATTATTCTTTTATAAAAAATGATTACAGGATTCATAACGATATTCTATACTATCTGGAAATAAACCCTGATGGATTATTAATTAAAAGAGAACATTTAAAAAGATGAATATGAGAACTATATATTTTATCGTAATAGGGGTGTTTTTCACTCACATTTCTTTTGCTCAAATCACAAGTGACCAGGTAATTGCTAATTCAAATTCATACATAAACCATTCTTGGACAGCAAGTACATCGAATATTTGGAATAAATCATGCGGCGGAAAAAATATTAAAACACCATTCTGGGTTAAAGTTGGAAAGAATAACCTTTTCCCTTATTGTTGGGGTGGAAATAGTAATCTACCTGATTTTGACAGTTATCTATTAAATGGTAAATCTGCAGGTGATTCGAACACGGAAACCGCTTATGGTGCTGAGCCAGGATGCTCAGTTGGAGTAGATTGTTCTGGATTTGTTAGCAGGTGTTATGGATTATCAACACATTATGCAACAGTTGACTTAAACACTAATAGTTTATTTGGTCACCATAACTCAATGAATAAGTTAAGAATAGGTGATTTTGTAAATAAGCCTGGAAAACATACAAGATTAGTTACAAAAATAAATAATAATGGTACCATTGATGTTATTGAAGCAGGAAGTGGTATTGAAAATGTTGGTGGTCAGGGGCTTTGGAGAGTGTTTACTTGGAATTACTCAACTGATGCATTATCAGCAAACGGGTATAATCCACAATACTACACTAAAATGACAAGTAGTACAACTTCACCTCCTGGGTCATTCAGTTTAACCCTAACCCCTGAATGTGACGGTACTACCAGTCAGATTAGATTGAACTGGACTGAATCAGCAAATGCCACATCGTATGAAATTTACCGGGATGGCTCTTTATATTTTCCTACTGACGGAACGAAATTAACAGGTACGCAATTTATAAATAAAGGAAGTAAAGTTATAGCTGGAACAAGTTATAGTTACTATATTAAGGCAATAAATTCTGCGGGAAGTACCAATTCAAGTACAAAAAGTGCAACAGCACCAAATTGTTCTTCAACTGGTTTTGCCAGCGTTTCTCAAGGTGTTTCAATTAATCCGACATCGGTAATTTCTGGTAGTGATTTCACTACAACATTTACCTTAAAGGAAACCAAAGGTTCATCCATTACCTTTGAAAGCATTGTTTGTGCAATTACAACTACAAACAATGTTTTGGTTAGGGATATGGTAATTAAAGGCCCTATAACAATATCTGCAAATGGAACTTATAATTACTCATCTACGCTGGCATGGAGGTCTTCAGATGCGATCGGGAATTATCGTGCATGGGCGCGCGGTAAAGTTGCTGGTGGCGATTGGTTTGATTTTACAACTGCAGGAGGAACAAATCCATATAGTTTTCAAGTAGTTTCTGGCGCAAATAGCCCTGGAAGTTTTAATCTTACCTTAACTCCTGAGTGTTATAATGGTACAACCAGTCAAATAAGATTGAACTGGACAGAATCAGCAAATGCCACATCTTATGAAATATATAGAGATGGTACTTTATATTATCCTACCGATGGCACAAAATTCACCGGTACCCAATTCGAAAACAGAGGTAGTAAAGTAATAGCTGGCACAAGTTACAGTTATTATATTAAAGCAATTAATTCTGCAGGCAGTACCAATTCAAGTACAAAAAGTGCAACTGCACCGGATTGTTCTTCAACTCCAACCTGCACTACCCCTGGTATACCGGTAAGTGCAACAGGTACAGCAACTGGGCAAACCACGGCAAACCTGTCATGGTCGGCAGGTAGTCCGGCAGGCAGTTCAGCAGTAACTTATTATTGGGTGGTTGGTACCAGTTCTTCTGTTGCTTATGGTAGCGGGATCGCCCAAGGCACTACTACCGGAACCTCGGCTTCAGCAACCGGACTTTCTTCCGGGACAACATATTATCTGCGAGTATATGCAAAGACGAATTGCGATGGGACAAGCTCGGGGTACAAAACATCGTCTGCATTTACAACTTCTGCATCCTGCACCACACCAGGAACACCTGTCAGTGTTAGTGGCACTGCAACAGGACAAACCACTGCAAATCTATCATGGTCTTCAGGTAGTCCAGCAGGCAGTTCAACGGTAACTTATTATTGGGTAGTCGG
>DMSQ01000074.1 GCA_003457135.1 Prolixibacteraceae bacterium | reverse complement strand
GGTAATGGTGGGGTGGATACTTGCGACAATTTATTCATCGCTTCGTGAAAATGAAAAAGCAATAGACTATCTCATTAAGCTAAAAAACAGGGAATCTGGGTGCGCTCTGCTATTTAATTTGGTAAAAAGCCACCCGGCCCTTGATAACATCCGGAACATGCCTGAGTATGCTGATGTTTTAAAAGATGTTGAGGCTAAGTACCTGAGAGACCATAATCGTGTTGGTAAACTTTTAAAGGAAAAAGACCTTCTGGAATAGGCTTGAGCGACAAATAAAAAAACCGGCAAATCCGCCGGTTCATATTTTCCTTTTTCCTTATTTGGATATTCAATATTGGTTATTCATTATTGGTTATTCCTTATTCCACTTTCCTCAAAATTACCGCTTCATCACCCCGTAGCACAGAATTTTCACAATGTTGTCAACACTGTGTTCGAGGTTCACTTTGCTGTGATCGCCGGCTGCCAGTGGCATTTCCAGTCCTTTTATAGCGGTAGTAATTCCGATGGCAGCCAGGGTCAGGTCATACACTTCAAAAATATTTTTGCGGACTCCTTCAATAAGGATTCGTTTAATCATCCTGATTTCTTCCTGCTGGTGCCGGGTTTTAATGTTTTCGATGAACTCAATAGCAGTCACGTCGTTTTCAAGCGCATTGTAAAAATTGGCCATACTCCTGAAAGTGGTAAGCTTAGTGAGAATATAATCTCTCAGTTTATCAACCGGATCGGTGTTGCGGTTTACCACAATTTCGAGTTCGCGGCGCAAAATGTCAACTTCTTTTTGAATAACTGCCTGAAAAAGATCTTCCTTGCTGGAAAAATAGTAGTAAAGCGAGCTTTTCCCTTTTCGGACAGCATTGGCAATATCGTCCAGCGTTGTTTTTTTATAGCCGTATTTGCTGAATATTTCCTGTGCAATTTTCAGGATACTTTCTCGGTTTGCATCTTTTTTGTTCGATCCGTTATCAAGATTCATGGTCATAACCAAAAGTTTAATTCAGTCAGTAAACTAATATGCGCTTAAATTTTATAAATGAGGAAACCCTCACTTTACCACAAAGAAACTCTACATTTTTCAATTTTTATAATCTTCGCCCCTTTTTTTTATTCTCCGGACGAAAAAACTGATTTTTTTCTGCCTTGGCATTGTTATTTACCAGCCTGAAATCGAGCTGTTTCTTCTCCAGGTTGGCCCTTGCGATTTCAACTTTTACCTCATCGCCCAACTGGTATTTCCGGTGAGTGTGCCTGCCAACCAGACAATAATTCTTTTCATCGAAAATGTAGAAATCGTCGTCGAGCGAATTGACCGAAACCATTCCTTCACACTTGTTTTCGAGCTCAACATAGATGCCCCAATCGGTCACTCCTGAAATAACGCCCATAAATTCCTCCCCGATTTTATCTTGCATAAACTCAACCTGCTTGTATTTAATTGATGATCGTTCGGCATTGGCCGCCTTGTTTTCCATGTCGGAGGAGTGCTTGCACATGTCTTCATATTTCTGTGCATTTGCTGTTTTTCCGCCTTCCAGGTAGTGTTCGAGCAGGCGGTGGACCATTACATCGGGATAACGCCTGATGGGTGAAGTGAAATGGGTATAATATTCGAACGAAAGTCCGTAATGACCGATGTTCCGGGTGGAATACACCGCTTTGGCCATGGTGCGGATGGCTAGTGTTTCAATGACGTTCTGCTCATTTTTACCCCTGACATTAACCATGAGTTGGTTCATTGATTTGGAAATCTGTCCGGGTGTTCCGAGTAATAAACCATAGCCAAATTTATGGATAAAGTGGTTAAAGTTCATCAGCTTGTCCGGATCGGGTTTGTCATGGATGCGGTAAACGAAGGTTGGCGGTGTTTTCTTATCGCCGGTTTTTCCAATAAACTCGGCCACGCGTTTGTTGGCCAGTAACATAAATTCCTCGACGAGCTGGTTGCTTTCTTTGGCTTCCTTGAAATAGACCGAAAGTGGTTTGCCATTTTCGTCAATATTAAATTTGACTTCGACCCGTTCAAAAGCGATCGAACCATGTTTAAACCGGGCTTCACGCAATTTAACCGCCAACATTTGCAAAGTCAGCACTTCATCTTTCAACTCACCTTCGCCGGTTTCGATGATGGCTTGTGCATCTTCGTAAGCAAACCGTTTGTTTGAATGGATTACCGTTCGACCAAACCATTGTTTTTGTATTTCGGCATCATCGTTTAACTGGAATATCGCAGAAAAACAGAGTTTATCTTCGTTGGGGCGGAGCGAGCAAACACCGTTCGACAGTTTCTCAGGGAGCATCGGCACCACGCGGTCAACCAGATATACTGAAGTTGCACGTTCATAGGCTTCATCGTCGAGGATCGTTCCAGGTTTCACGTAATGCGAAACGTCGGCGATATGAACGCCAACTTCCCAAAAACCATTTTCCAATTTCCGGATCGAAAGGGCATCGTCAAAATCTTTGGCATCAGCCGGGTCAATGGTTATGGTCGTTACCCCGCGCATATCGCGTCGTTTCTGTATTTCCTCTTCAGAAATAAAATCAGGAATTTTTTCAGCAGCTTTAAGCACATTTTCCGGAAAACGAAGCGGAAGATCGTATTCGGCCAGAATGGCGTGCATTTCGGCATTGTTATCTCCCACATCGCCCAAAACTTCGATGATCTCGCCAAACGGATTTTTAGCATTAGCCGGCCATTCGGTAATTTTAGCAATTGCCTTTTGCCCGTCTTTTGCGCCGTTCAGCTTTTCGTTCGGTATAAATAAATCGAAAGCCGACTTTCCTGAAGGGATGAAAAAGGCAAAATTACGTGACTTTGAAATCGTTCCTACAAAAACTGACTTGGCGCGCTCCACAATTTCTACCACTTCGCCTTCGGGTTGCTGTTTTTTGCGCATGGCGTACAAGTTTACCTTCACCTTGTCGCCTTCCATAGCATGGTTCAGATTTCGGGCCGAAACTAAAACCGGTTTTTCAATCTCTTCGGAAACAATGTATGCAAAACCCTGTTGTTGAATTTCAACTAAACCGCAAATCGTCCCTCCACGCGAAATCAATTTATATTTTCCGCGCTGAACACTATGCAGGTTCTCGTTTTCGGTCAGTTCTTCGAGCACCACAAAAACCAGTTTGGTAATTTCCGGATCGTGTATTTTAAGTAATTCGGCTATTTGCTTGTAATTGTAAGTTCGATCAGGTTGATCGTAAAAGATGTTGAGAATCGCATTTTTAAGCTTTGGTTTATTGAAGTTTTCAACCAATTGTGCTTTTTTATTTTTCTTATTTTTCGACATGTTCCGGTTATTTTAATTTCATTGTAAGGTAGTAAACAAATTCAGAAAGAAGGATTAAGAAATTCAAATATTTCACCAACCCGGCCTAAATTAGTATATTCGTAAAAGTTCATGTTTTGTTGCATTAAATCCAGACCGCAAGTACTATTCATAAGCATTTAGTATGAAAAAAATACTCCTTTTACTCCTGATTGGTGCATTCCAGAACGCCGTGGCACAAGCTCCCGACCCGGATTTCAATGATAAAATGGCATTCAGCGAAAGCCGGAATTTTCAAAAATCGGCCACGTTTGTTGAATCTGCCGGTTATGCAGAATATGACCTGACCTACCAGCGTTTAAACTTTACAGTTGATCCGGCAGTGAACTTCATTTCTGGCTCGGTCATATCCATCTTGAGATTTCTGAAAGACGATGTTACACAAATTCGGTTTGATTTGGTATCTGAAATGTTTGTTGACTCGGTACAATACGATCATCAGAAAGTGGTTTTTCAGCATTTGTCCAATGTAATCACCATTAATTTACCCTCACCAGCGAAAAAAAACATCATTGGTTCAACGGAGATTTTTTACCGGGGAGTTCCATCTGCATCCGGCATGGGATCGTTTACAACCTCCAAACACAACAATGTTCCGGTCATTTATACTTTATCGGAGCCGTATGGCGCCCGCGACTGGTGGCCCTGCAAACAAAGCCTGACTGATAAAATTGATTCGCTTGATGTTTACATCACCTGTCCCAGCCAATTCAAAGCAGCAAGTAACGGTAAGCTGGTTTCAGACCAGGTTACTGGCGACAACCGAACCGCCCACTGGCAACACCGCTACCCCATTGCCACTTACCTGGTTGCCATTGCTGTTACCAACTACGAAACGTATTCCGATTTTCTGGATCTTCCCAATGGTAAAAAGATCGAAGTATTGAACTACATCTATCCGGAATACCTAAGCACGGCCAAATCCAAAACATCTGAGATTCTGAGTATTCTGCAATTTTACAACACGAAATTCATTACCTATCCTTTTGCTGACGAGAAATACGGCCATGCCCAGTTTGGCTGGGGTGGCGGAATGGAGCACCAAACGATGAGTTTTATGACCACACTCGATTATGAACTGGTGGCTCACGAAATGGCCCATCAGTGGTTTGGCGACTACATCACCCTGGCCAGTTGGCACGACATCTGGCTGAACGAAGGATTCGCAACTTATCTGACCGGCCTGGTTTTCGAAAATCTTCAAAACGGGGTTTGGTGGAATACCTGGAAAAATAACGAGTTTACCAGAATTACTTCTTCGCCCGGAGGCTCGGTATATGTAACCGACACGACCGATATTCACCGAATTTTTAATGGCCGGTTGACTTACTCAAAGGGAGCTTATATCCTGCACATGTTACGGTGGGATATGGGAGACGAACAGTTCTTCCAGGGAATGAAAAACTACCTGAACGATCCGACCGTTGCCTATGGATTTGTTAGTCAGGAAAAATTCGTGAAACACATGGAAACCGTTGCAGATACCAGCTTTACTGAATTTTTCAATGACTGGTATTACGGCGAAGGTTATCCGATTTTTCAACTGACGTATTTTCCTGATCCGGTAAATCCGGCCAGACAAAAACTTCGGGTAAACCAAACTCCTTCGCACAGTTCGGTACCTTTTTTCGAAATGCATATTCCCATCCGGATTTGGAAGAACGGCAAATCGAACGACATCAGGATTCATCTTACCAGACAAAACCAGGAATTTGCGATTTCTGATCAGCCCTTCGACAAACTTGAATTTGATCCTGATCAATGGCTGATCGCCAAATCCGACCAGGTTTTGCCGGCACTGACAGTTCCCCGTATTCATGAAATTCAGATTATTCCTGAATTTGCTTCGAATCGGGTACATGTGTTGCTTCCTGTTTTTTCAGGAAAGGAAGTACTACGGATTTTTGATTTGAGCGGAAGGATTATCAGCGCCAATTTGTTACAAGCCGGGGATTCGTGGGTTGATATCCGGAGCCTGCAAAAAGGATTTTATCTGGCCGAAGTTCAAACAAAAACTCAAAATAAAACGGTGAAATTCGTTGTCAATTAGATTTGAATCTTCCCCGAAAATGCCGCAACATGGCAGAGGCTAAAATTCTCTTGCATTCAAACGAAATTTTCGCGAACTTGTTTGCCTGAACTATTAATCCTAAACCGACCGAAATCATGACTAAACTCAACACAAGCAAAAAGGCAAAATGTAAAAGGCAAATAGTCCTTTCCTGCCTGATCACCTCTCTTCTTTCTTTTATCTTTTTTCTATTCCCACTTTATCAGGCTGTTTCTCAAACTATAACCGACAACTCACTTCCAGTCCGTGGTTTTTGTATTGGCGCCCCAGATTCCGGTAAAGTTGATGCCTTTGTCAGGTTTATTGACGAAGAACTTGCTCCACGGAAAGTTAATACATTGATTCTTCGTGTTGATTACAATTACCAGTACGAAAGTCATCCTGAATTGAGCAATAAATCAGCGCTCTCAAAAGCCGAAGTTAAAAAACTGGTTGATATTTGCCGCAAAAACCAAATCAGGATTATTCCTCAGGTCAACCTGTTGGGACATCAGTCGTGGGCGTCTGGAATAGGAAATTTACTGAAAGTTTATCCACAATTCGACGAAACACCACAGGTAAAAATGCCCGAAAAATATGTTTGGCCCAATGCCGACGGGTTGTATTGCAAAAGCTACTGTCCCCTTCATCCTGAAGTGCATCCTATTGTATTTGCCGTGATGGACGAGATTTGCGACGCTTTCGAAACTGATGCTTTTCATGCAGGAATGGATGAAGTTTTTTATATCGGCGACGACAAATGCCCGCGCTGTTCGGGCCGCGATAAAGCTGAACTATTTGCCGGAGAGGTGAACCTGATCCGCAACCATCTGGCACAGAAAAACCGCCAGCTCTGGATTTGGGGCGACCGCCTGATTGACGGAAAAACTACCGGCTTGGGCATGTGGGAAGCCAGCATGAACAACACCCACCGCGCCGTTGATCTGGTATCGAAAGATGTGATGATTTGCGACTGGCATTACGAGCGTCCCGACCAGACTGCCGTTTATTTTGCCACCAAAGGATTCAACGTGGTGACCTGTCCCTGGCGGAATCCGGAGAATGCTGTGAAACAAACTCAGGATATGTTCAGGTACCGGGCTTCGGTGACCCCACAAATGAAAGATCGTTTTCAGGGAATGCTGCAAACCATCTGGTCTGGCGCCGGGCAATTTATGGACGAATATTACGGGCGTAAAACCGACGCGAAAGAAAGTGTGAACACACAAACGAATTGTTTCAAGGCGATGTTCAGCGAGATTGAAGCGCAAAGTAAATGATCATAGAAACAAATGTTACGAGTTGCGGGATTCGGGTTCAAGGAAACCCCAAAACACGCAACCCGAAACCCGAAACATTTTTTTATGTCCAACCGAATCTATACCATCGACATTTTCAGGGCAATCACCATGTTGCTGATGATTTTTGTAAACGATTTCTGGTCGTTAAAAGGCATACCTGATTGGCTCCAACATGCCGGGGCCAAGCAGGATTTTCTCGGATTTTCCGACATTATTTTCCCTTGTTTCCTTTTTATTGTGGGAATGGCCATTCCTTTTGCCATCCGCAACCGGATTTCAAAAGGAGAAAATAACCAGAAAATACTGTTCCATATTGCCATTCGTTCGGTTGCTTTGCTGGTGATGGGATTTTTCACTGTGAATACCGAGCAGAACTTTACGGCCTCCGGTTTAACTCACGGATGGTTTAAAATTCTGATGGTGCTGGCATTTTTCCTAATTTGGAATGTTTATCCGAAATCGAAAGACTGGAAAAAGTACCTTTTTACCGGATTGCAAGTGGCCGGAATAGCGCTTTTGGTGTTGTTGTTCCTGATTTTTAAAGGCGGGAAAGATGGCGCCTGGCACATGACCCCGCAATGGTGGGGAATACTGGGACTCATTGGCTGGACTTACCTGATTTCAGCTCCCATCTACCTGTTTGCCCGTAAGTTGCCCTGGTTGTTGCTGGTTTTCTGGGGATTATTCACTTTGCTGAACATTGCCGACCATGCCCAATGGCTGAAAACTCCGATTCCCGGAGGCGGCGCTTTTCAGGGTTTTGCCTTTGCAGGAATTGCAGCAAGCCTTTTGCTCGACCGCGCTATTGACCCCGAAAAACGCAACAAGCTTCCTTTATTTTATATCGGAACTGGCTTTTTGATGTTGTTTGCCGGATTGGCTTTACGCAACTTTTTCATCATTTCGAAAATACAAGCCACACCAACCTGGGTGTTTCTGTGCAATGCCATTGCATTCGGATTTTTAGCCCTGATTTATTATGTCGTTGAGTTGAAAGGCAAATCCGATTGGTTCAGGATCATTAAACCTGCCGGTACCAGCACCCTCACTTGCTACCTGGTTCCATATGTATATTACAGTTTGGCAGCCTATGCCTTTACACTTCCCGTTTTTATGAAAACTGGTGTTATCGGTCTGGGTAAATCGATGGTTTATGCCTTGATTATTATTGGCATTACCGCCTTGTTGGAAAAGGTGAAAGTGAAGTTGAAGATTTAGGAGGTTGGGTGAACGTTTGGCGGTATGGCCAGTACGGAATTGCGGGCTACGTCATATCTGGATTAGACCCTTAGCGAGCCGCGGAACCCCCTGGCAGCATAGTACGATTCTGCACCGTTGTGATACACGAACACTTGGTTGTACCGACGATCACAAAAGAGGGCGCCGCCGAGTTTTCGTATTTCAGGAGTCGTTTTCACCCAACTCGATGTTTTCGCATCGAAATTCCCTAGTTTCTGTAATTCCCGGTACTGCTCTTCCGTTAAAATTTCGATGCCCATAGCAGCAGCCATATCCATAGCGCTGTTTTCCGGTTTATATTCTTTCCTCGATTCCAGCGCTTCACGGTCGTAACAAACACTTCGGCGGCCTTTGGGACTTTCAGCCGAACAATCCTGAAAGATGTATTCGCCCGTCTTTTCGGCCAAACTAACAACATCCGGTTCACCGCCGGTACTTTCCATTTCGCTGAGCGACCACAGTTTTTCGCCTGACGACTCAAGCTCCAGCTTTGCCTGAACTTTTATCCATTCAAGACTTTCGTGTCGGTTCATGTTCTTTCCGAAACGGGCTTTTAATGTTCTGATCAGTTCTTCTTTCTGTTCTGGCGACAACTCCTTTTTATTTTCCATGGTCGTAAGGTGATATGCTGATTTGATTAAATGGTAGTTCCAGATTATATTTCTACACATGAATTGAAGTGTAAGCTTGGTTTATTTGTTTTTTTCTGTCTTATATCCAATGGGTTTTCGTGGTTCTGTAGCTTTTTGATGCAAAGCATCTATCTTGTCCAGCAAAAACCTGAAAGCTTGATTTAGTTTGGAATCGAGTTTCAGAATTTCTTTTTTCAACTCCTCATTCTCCCTTAACAATGACCTGTATCGGGCAAATGCCCGCATAATTTCGATGTTGATTTTAATGGCTTTTTCAGAGCGCAACACTGATGAAAGCATTGCAACTCCTTGTTCAGTGAAAACAATAGGGCTTATTGAAGAGTGTTTAAGCAAAAGTAACCGGTCACAATTTGTGACCAGTTCCATTTTTTCAATTTTTGTGAGTTCAAACATAAAATCTTCAGGGAATCGTTCCATATTCCTTTTAACCTGTTGCTTTAAGGCTTTTGTTGGAACACCGTACAAAACTGCCAAATCAGCATCAATCATTACTTTAAAGCCCCTGAATTGAAAAATAAGCGTTTCATATTCTGGCTTTATTATACTATTCATTGCCTGTACGGATTTTTATTTTTTGTTTGTTCTTCTGCAAGTTTAAACAAAACTGCCACTCCCAAATTTATGATATTCAATCCATTTATAAAATTAATACAGAACATTTAAAATGAACTAACTGAAATTTTCCAATCCAGTCAAGTCTATCGCTTTGGCAATCGGCTGTAAGTTGCTATTCATAGGATCTTCTATTTTGGATTTTTTTAGCAAAAGAAACAAACGACTAATTGCCCAATCCAACAGCCTGTTATTTTGCAGGTTCAATTAAATCCCAAAGATTACCGTACAAATCGGCGAAAACAAGCACCTTGCCATATTCTTCTTCTCTGGGTTCGCTTACAATTTGGACATTCTGTTTGAGCAAATTTTGATAATCGCGACTGAAATCATCCGTGTGAAGGAACAGGAAAACTCGTCCGCCGGATTGATTTCCAACTCTGTTGAGTTGTTCATTACTGGCTGCTTTAGCCAATAATAGACAGCATTCAGTAGAATTGGGCGGAGCAATCCGCACCCACCGTTTGGTTTCACTTAAGACGGTATCTTCAATCAGGTTAAAATGCAGTTTCTGAGAATAAAACTGGATGGCTTCATCATAGTCTGCAACCAGCAATGCTATTTGAGCAATGTATTGTTTCATCTTTGATTTTTTCTTTCAGTAAAAATAACCGAAATTGCACAATTCCCTATTTTCAGAACAGAATTTCCTTCTCAGGTTTCCAGTTGTTTATTTTGACCAGTCTAAGACACTTCTTGCTGTATGCAGCAAATACTCCCTGCGATATGCCAACGGTTGCTCAGCGAGCGGCGCTTCCATTAACTTTTTCTCAACGCAACCTTTTTTCCTGTTTGGCCGTCTATGTGAATATCAATGTTCAAAAAAATGCCAATATGAGAAAACTATTACTTTTTACGCTGATGTTGTCAGGCCTGATAACCAGCGCACAAACCAGCATCATCGCAAACAACTGCAAGGCTCAGTTTAAATATGCTGTGAACGACAAACTAATGTCTCCAATTGCCGCAACTGCCATTAATTTCCACGACCGGTCGGAAGGCCTGGTAAAGGAATGGTACTGGGATTTTGGTGACGGAAATACCAGCCGTGAACAAAATCCAATGAATATTTTTATCCATCCTGTTCCAAGTCCAACTGCAAAGTATAGTCCGTACCGCACAGTAAGCCTGACTGTCTTGACTTCTGACAATTGTAAAAGTTTTTATTCCGAAATCATCAATATCATGGAAGGAACTACTTACGTGGCTCCTGTTTGCCAGGCCAGGTTCAAATATTACGAGACTGGATATGATTCGATTGGAGGNNGTTTCAGGAAAAAACAATTGTACCGATACCTTCTGCGATGCAATTTATATTACCGATCCCAATAAACCGGTTATCTATCCCGCGGAGTGTTACACAGGCTTTGGCTATTCAGTGAATCTCAATGTGAAAACCTTTGCTCCTGCACTGGTATTGGATTTCTACTCGAAAGCGTCTCCGGAGGCTGTTGAATGGAAATGGGATTTTGGCGATGGCTCGACCAGCGCGGAGGCCAATCCGATGCACATTTTTAATTTCCCGTTGAATGCCAGTCGGCTCACCGATCCAAATCCTTTCCGGAAAGTTTGTCTGACAGTTATTACCAAATCAGGATGTCAGGCAACATATTGTGAGACGATTTATATTTACATGAATTCGACTCCGTCAACCGAACCTGTATCTAAATGCCATGCCTGGTTTAAATACTTCCGTCCTGCTGACGTGATTTCAATTCCTGAAGTGATTCCTTACAAACTGATAGATGTTTCGGAAGGGAAAGTTGTGAAACGTCTTTGGCAATTCGAAAATGGAGAAACGAGCACCGAAGCCGAACCATTGGTTAGTTTCGATTTTCAAAAACCAACCCAAAAAGTTTGCCTGACGATTTACACTGCCGACAGTTGCTCAAGCTCCTGGTGCGAAGTCATTTATGTTACCGAACCCAAAGTTGATACCGTTCATACAGGCAAACCGGTCTGGAGAAATACCTATACGATGAGGTATAAATCAAGTTTTCCGCCACAAATGTCATCGTGTGCCGGGTACGCCATGGCTCAGGTTTACCTGAAAGATTCGCTTATTAAAGCCGACCATTACGTGTGGTCAACCGGCGCCGAAGGTCAGGAAGTCAAAGGACTTTGCCCGACACAATCATACACCGTGAAGGCTTTAACTCCGGATGGGACCATCGTTTCAGGAACATTTATATTTAACTCCGACGGATCAGTAACCGAAGTCCCGATAAACTGGTACATCACCGGCGCCCGCAACAACTGGCAAATTCAATACGACCTGACCAACGAAAACTACACAGTTGAATGGAGGCTTTGCGATGGAACCATTGTAAAAAGCGACAGTATTCCATTAAATTCGATCAACTGTGGTTCTGGTCTTTCTAACCTGATACTGAAAGATGCTTCCGGGAATATTATATATATGGAAAATATTTCTTTAAAAACCCTGGCCACCTTCCTCGATCCGGTGCAAACTGTAACTTCAGTAAAACTCTACCCGAATCCCGTGAATGACGTGCTGAATATCCGGTACACCGGAAACCCGTTGAAGGAAATGCAGGTTGAAATCTGTGATATTTCAGGAAAACTGATTTCAATCCAAAAATTATTCGATATTGAATCAGGCCAGAGTATCAGCATGAATGTAAATTCGCTCCGGAATGGAATTTATCTGTGCAAGATGATTTCAGAAAAGCAGGTCATTGGCATTGAAAAGTTCTGCAAATAAAAATCAGATCAATAGGACATCAAATTTTGAATATGCTCCGAAAAACGGTTTTCATCATTGTGAACGAAGTGAAGCAATCTTAACACACAGGTTACCAATAGCATGAGATTGCTTCGTGCCTCGCAATGACGTTCTTTTTGACTTTTCGGAGCATACTTATTTTTTTGCAGCTAATCATTGCCTGATGTGGACTATTTTTTAAACTCCACCTCAAAAGTTACCACCTGCCAATCGGGCAGTCTAGTTGGTTTATTTATTACCAGTGCATCGCTTTCCTGCTTCCAGATGAGTTTTTCTTTACTGCCCAACCGCTTTACTGAAGCAACAGTTTTGCCATTTAGTTTTGAATTCTTTCCTAACGAAGTAATTTGAATGTTATCGGTTGGCTTGCCCATGCAGAAAGCATAAAGTTTTTCACCTTTAGTCGTAAACCGAATATCGGTTGATTCGTAGGGACGAACATCTTTTACTCCTCCCCAGGTACCTTTTTCCTGTTTCTTCATTGATGGCCCTTCTCCATATGCTTTCCAAGGACGGGTACCATAAATTGCCTCACCATTTGCCGGAATCCAGGCTGCAATCTCATTCAAGATATTCAACACATCAGGTTCAAGGTCGCCTTCCGGAGTTTGAACCACATTCAGGAGCAGGTTTCCGTTTTTACTTACAATATCAACCAACATCTGAATCACTTCTGTTCCGGTCATGTATTTTTGTCCGGTGCGGTAATACCAGTCGCCAATGGAAGTATCGGTTTGCCAGGGAAACGGACTTATGGAATCCAGGGCGCCACGCTCCACATCCTGCACCCACATTCCATAGGATACCTGTTTGCAGGTATAAACAGTTTGAGGCTTTTCGCCATTTTTGGTTATATTCTGATTGTACAAGTGAGCAACCATCGTTCTTCCTATGTCCCCGAAAGGCATAGGGCTATCTGAATAGAGAAGATCAGGATGGTATAGATCAATCAGTTCCGTGATTTTTGCCAGCCAGTCTTTTTGGTTTTCAGGGTCTTTGGTTAACCAGCCGGTATCATCGGCAGCAGCTTTTTTGTGGTATAGATCGGCATATTGTTCATCGTTTCCGTCATAAGGCACTCCTGCCATCGGGCCAGTTTTGTCGGCACCACGGCTGGCTTGAAACCAGGTATAGCTGGCTCCCAGATGTTCTGAAACTCCAAAGCGCAGTCCTTCTTTTTTGGCCGCTTTCTGCCAAAGTCCAACCACATCCTTTTTCGGACCCATATTTACTGCATTCCATTTATGTATTTTGGAGTTCCAGAGGAAAAAATTGTCGTGGTGAGTACCCATGCTGACAAAGTATTTAGCGCCTGCTTTTTTATACAATGCGATTAACTTTTCGGGATTCCAGCGCTCTGCTTTCCAGAGTGGAATGATGTCTTTATACCCGAATTTGGATGGATGCCCGTAGTGAGCCACATGATAGGTGTAATGCTCATCCGGCTTATCGCTGAATGCATTTTTACCCCAGTCCCAGGCTTGATTCTGGTACATTTTTTTTGCGTACCAGTCGCCCTGTCGTGGAACAGCTTGCGGACCCCAGTGCGACCATATTCCGAACTTGGCATCGCGGAACCATTCAGGGTATTGATACTGTTTGAATGATTCATTGGTTGGCTGGAACGGAACGGCGGCGCTGATTTTCGGTTGTGCCGAAACGGAAAGGATGAACCCTACAGAGAGTATCATCAATCCGATTTTTTTGAAGATTTTCATATTCCTTAATTCCTTGTTTTTTTCCTTATTCGAAATTGGTTATTGGTTATTTAAAGATACTGATCAAGTTTCCTTCTAGATATTTCTCCCACTATTTCTTTGATATCTTCGGCACGATCGCGCCTGCAAACCAGAATGGTATCGCCTTCCTGAACAATAATCACATCATCGAGACCAACCACAGCGACTAAACTGTTTGGTGCATAAACGTACGAGTTTTTAGTATCGTGCAAGATTACTTCACCTGAAGTTGAATTCTGGTTCTCATCCTTTTGGCCGTATTTGTAAACCTCTTCCCAGCTACCAAGATCGTTCCATACAAAATCGCCCTGTACCAGAAATACATTGCCTGCCTTTTCCAGAATTCCGTAGTCAATCGAGATGGATTTAACCTCCTTGTATATCCGGTCGAGGGCTTCTTCGTAACTGTCGGCACCGATGTGTTCTTTGATGCGCATCAAATCAGCATACAATTCAGGTGCATATTTCTGAACCGATTCCAGGAAAACGGAAACTTTGAAAATGAAGATACCGCTGTTCCAGAAGAATCCGCCTTCTTTAAGATAACCGGTGGCCACTTCAACATTGGGTTTTTCAACAAAACGACTTACAGCGAAGGATTTTATGAGTTGCCCGATTTTAACCTCTTCGGCAGTTTGCACATATCCATATCCCGTAGCCGGATGTTTTGGCGTAATTCCGATGGTCACTATGCCATCTTTTTTTTCTGCAATCAGCATGGCAGATTCAATGGCTTGTTGGAAGAGTTCATCGTTCTGAATCAAATGATCGGAAGGCGAAACGATCAGAATTCCTTCCGGGTCTTTTTCAGCAATAAACAAAGCTGCCAGACCAATTGCAGGGAGCGTATTTTTACCAACCGGTTCATAAATCAGGTTCTCTTTGGGCAGATTGTTCGTTTGTTCTTCCAGAACCTCTTTTTGACTTTTGGCCGAAACGATATAAATACGCTCTTCAGGAATAAAATTAGCGAACCGTTGAACCGACTCCTGAATAAGAGACCGATCACCAAAAAGGCTGAGGTACTGCTTAGGTTTTTTAACCCGGCTCCTGGGCCAGAATCGTGTGCCGGAGCCTCCGGCCATGATCAGACAATAGTTGTTTTTCATATTTCAAATAGTTTCGTGTTGCGAGTTACGCGTTGTGTGTTTCAGCTTGTAACGCGCAACCCGAAACACAATACCCTGAACTTTTCTAGCTTTTCACCTTAATTTTCAGCGCTCCCGGAATTACTTCTTCCGAAGCCACGATTACATATCCACCGCCGCTTCCGGAAGGAATAGCTCCCGGATAATTCGTCAGCCAATTGGCTTTCATTTCTTCTGAAACCCAATCGGGGACTGTGAAAGGTAGCATTTTTTTCCATGAAAGGAAGGTTTGTTTCATGCCTTCGCCCATTTTTTTGATGTCACGTTCGAGGATTCCTTCCCAGCAAAGCTCACCGGATTCTCCTAATTCTTTTACATTTTCAACAGTCAGGTGTTTCTCGAGCAACGGATTATAGCCTTCAGGGCGTGGCGCCAGTGGAATCAGGTGCAAAACACGCGATAACCAGTCGCAGGTTTCGGCATTGATGGTTGATTCAATGTGGCATGGCCAGTATTTTCCATTGTAATCGAGGCGGTTGGCTCCCGGCATTAAAATTCCAAGCTGATCTTGTGAACCGGAAATATATTCTGATCCGGGAGGATTTTCGGCGCCAAAAAGCAATTGTGCATTGCGGACCTGATCGCCTTCAGGAAAAACTCCACCCCAAAGTTCATGGGCAATTTTACGCGAGCTGGTAGCCATTCCTGAACGGTCGTTGAAATCGTAATCGGGCCAGATTTGAACGACCACACACGATCCGCTGTGAACTTCCGAAACCCAGGGCTGATCCATCCAGCCACCTGCCAGACACAAACGATAAGGAAATTTAATATCTTTTTTTGATTGGGAACTCGATCGGGCAGGCAATCCTACTTCAGGAATTCGTTCCAAAACAATCAGTTCAACCTTATTCTCCTCACAGATACGTTTTTTTTCCTTGGTGTAGCCATCGGTATTCACTACAAAAAAATCAGGTTTCAACCGATTCATGTCTTCTTCAAAATCGAGCAATCCTTCTCCGGAAGAAATAAATGCTTCGGTCACGTATTTCACAGCGCCAACCATGAAAACCCTTTCTTCCTGCGAAAAATAGGGTTTTTTACCTTTTAGCCTGAAGATATTTTCATCCTGGCCAACACTGACATAAAGCTTTCCGTATTGCGAGGCCGTTTTGAAAAAGGCAATGTGACCGGCATGAATCAAGTCAAAACATCCACTGACCAAAACTTTCTTATTTTTTTCCACCGCTCACCATTTGTGTTTTAATCCAATCATAGGTTTCTTTCATCCCCTTTGCAAGCGGGAGGCTTGGTTCCCAACCGAGCAATTCAAGAATCATGGTATTGTCGCTGTTACGTCCGCGAACGCCTTTTGGAGCATCCAGATCATAGGTTCTTTTCAACTTTATGCCACCGATATTTTCAACAATATCAACCAGTTGATTAATTGAAACCATTTCGCTGCTACCTAAATTGATTGGTTCGATGATGTCGCTGTACATGATTTTCAGGATACCTTCAACACAATCGGTAATATACATGAAACTACGGGTTTGTTCGCCATCGCCCCAGATATTGATTTCATCTTTTCCGTACAATTCGGCCTCTAATACCTTTCGGCACATGGCAGCAGGAGCTTTTTCACGGCCACCGTCCCAGGTTCCGTGAGGTCCGTAAACATTGTGGAAACGAGCAACGCGGGTATTGATTCCGTAATCTTCGCGGAAATGGCGGCACATGCGTTCAGAAAACAGCTTTTCCCAACCGTAGCCATCTTCTGCCTGAGCCGGGTAGGCATCCACTTCTTTCAATCCCGGATTATCTGTTTCCTGTTGTTTTTCACTGTTATAAACACAGGCCGATGAGGCGTAGAAAAAACGATCAATACCTAAATCTTTGGCTGCCATCAACAGGTGGGTATTTATTAATACGCTCAGCATACATTCAGCCTTGTGAGTTTCGATGAAACCCATTCCGCCCATATCAGCCGCCAGATTGAACACTTCGTTATACCCGTTCAGGGCAGTATAGCAGTTTTCTTTGCAGTTCAAATCCAGAACCAGATTATCAACATCGGTATGAACCTGATACCATTGGTTCAAAGGTTTTTTATCAACTGCACGAACATCATTACCCATATCTTTTAACTTTCTGGCTAAATGGCCACCGATGAAACCACCTGCTCCGGCTACAACTATTCTTTTCATTTTGTATGATTTTTATGTTTGTGAATAAATTTCAATTTTCGATTTATCAGGTGCAAATAACGACAATTAAAAAAAAATTACAATACGTTCTAATACAACAAAATAGCGCAAAGGTTTGCGCAAAGGTTTGCGTCAATAAAAAAGTGTTTAGGAACATCTAATAGCTTCCCCCAACCCCTACAAACGGAGGGAAGAAAAAAATGCTACTTGTAAATTTATATTTTGAAAGGACAATCTCTGTTTTTGCAGGATTTATCATCCTAACCTTCAATCGCTAAACTCCCTTCCCTATTTTGAAGAAGGGTTGGGGATGGGGCGTCAATTTCTGAAAATCTTTTAGCTTTGTGATGCAATCAGTTTGGTTTGAAAACTATGGAAAAAGGCAAAAGACATATTTCGTTAAAGGACCTGGCACTTGAAATCGGAGTTTCTATTTCAACAGTTTCGAGGGCACTCAATAATCATCCTGACATCAGTCCGGAGGTGACCCGGAGGATACAGAAACTGGCTGCGGAAATGAATTATACTCCGAATCCGCTGGCAATGGGATTATTAAAACAGGCCACCCGAATGATCGGTGTGATTGTTCCTGATTTGGTCACTCATTTTTACTCTTCCATTATTTCAGGAATTGAAGAAGTTGCTGAAGAAAAAGGTTATTATATTCTGATTGCTTCGTCGAACGAAACCCTTAAAAAGGAGATTATTTCGGTCAGGAATATGCTCAATACACGGGTTGAAGGGCTGATTGTTTGTCTAAGCCAGGAAACAAAAAGCTACGAGCATTTCGATCGCTTAATTAAAAATGATATTCCACTCGTATTTTTTGACCGGGTGTGCCGGATAAACGAAGTTCCTTCAGTCGTAGTTAATAATGTTGATGCAGCAAAAAAGATCACAAGACATTTCTACAAAAACGGATTCCGGAGAATCGGATACATTGCAGGCCCTAACCATCTCAATATTTCGCAAGAGCGGGCTGAGGGATATCTTTCAGGATTGCAAAGCTGCGGAATTGAATTTAACCCGGAATTACTTGTTCAATGTAATATGAGTTCGAAAGATGCAACCAGAGCGACTGGAAGATTACTGGATTTGCCCCAGAAACCGGATGCTATTTTCGGAATAAACGATACGGTAGCATTTGCAGCAATGAAAGAGATAAAGCGTCGCGGACTTCGTATCCCTGAAGATATTGCTTTAGTCGGATTTACCGATGAATTTCATGCTACCGTTGTTGATCCGCCACTGACCTCGATTACTCACCCTACTTTTGAAATAGGACAAGCAGCCGCACGCCTTTTCTTTAACCAGATTGAAAATCCTGAATCAGAACCGGAACAAGTGGTGTTGAACACGAAATTAGTAGTTAGGAAATCGTCGGTGAAATAGGGTAATAATTGCCTGAAGAAAACTGGAATGCAAAAAGTTCTGTTTAGATTTCTCTTTTCATTTCCATTAAAACATTGCCAGCAAGTTCAAAACTCGATTGAAATCGTTTGGTTCCCAAAAAACCGGTTGACATATTTAACAAATCCTCATGGATGTATTCCAACGATTCTGTAATGGTTGACCGAAAAAGCCTGGCACAATTTAAGCATGAAGTTTCGTTCAATTCCGTTGTCTTATGAAAGGCATTTTTCAACGCTATGATTGACCTGGAATAGTCTTTGTCGTGCATATAATTTTGTGATGCACAATAATCCCTGTTTATTACCAAACGGTGATCTTCGCATTCAATTCCTTCCTTAGGACATTTTAAGAGTTCAATCTTATCGTTCATGCTTAAGATTATTTTTCACCATAAATAAACAAATTTTTTTCTAAATTATTACAATGAAAATACGAACAGTTACTTGTTGATAACGGTCAGGATTGAGGCTGGTGAGGCTGTCCTTTGCCAGACCGCTGTTAGCGTTTCTTGAAAATGAATTTCACTGAGATTATAACCCAATAATTGAGATAATGTTTGAAAAACAACGAAAAATAATATTACGAATATTACATCTATCAAAAAAAATAATATTCTACTCCAATAGGTTGCAAGCGTCGGTCTTCTGGCTTCTAATATTTCAATTCTCTTTTTATATTCCATTCTTTCTGTTTAAAAATTCGTTCCGGCTTATATCAAATCCATAAGAAAGTCCGAGTACTTTTTTCGGGCAGGTACTTATACAAGTATGACAAATTACACACTCCGTAGAACTTACCCTCAGTTTTTTTAATTATTGATCTGCCATTTTTTAACTTTATATCCTTAATCTGTTTGGAGGGTAGATTCTGTATCATTTTATTTTCAATTTATATAAAACACATGAAAATTATTCCTTCGATCCGCATGTTCGGACTTGCACTGATGCTTTCCGGATTTACCGGCGGAGTTTTCCCGCAGAAGCAGCCAGTTGATTTTGTCAACCCATACATCGGGAACATCAGTCATTTGCTGGTTCCAACCTATCCGACCATTCACCTGCCGAACAGTTTTTTACGGATTTATCCTGAAAGGGAGGACTTTACCGGCGATCTGCTGAAGGGTTTACCTTTGGTGGTAACCAGTCACCGCGGAAGCTCTGCATTCAACCTGAGCCCTTTTCAGGGAGATGAAAAAAATATCAAACCGGTTATTTCATATAGTTACGATCAGGAGAAAATCACACCTTATTCCTATTCAGTTTATTTGGACGAACAACAAACTGAAGTCCAATTTGCCGTGGCACACCAGTCCGCTTTATATGAGCTGAATTTCATGCAGGAAGGTCCGGCATATCTGATGCTGAACTCACGGAATGGAAGCTTGAAATGGGATGGGGAAGCGGTTTCTGGTTTTCAATTGATCGAAAACAATACGCGTGTTTATTTATACCTGAAGCCTGATCAAACTCCTGAAGGTATTTCAGTACTTCAAGAAACCCGACTGGCAAACGAAACAGAGGCCACAGGTAAAAATGCCTGCATGGTATTGAAATATACAACAGGAATAAAAACGCTTCGTTTGCGCTATGGAATTTCGTTTATCAATGAAGCCCAGGCCAGGAAAAACCTGAACCGTGAAATTCAGGATTACGATCTTAAATCCGTGCAACAAAAAGGGCGCAAAATATGGAACGAATCGCTTGGTAAAATCGCGGTTACGGGAGGTTCAGAAAATGAAAAAACAGCCTTCTACACCTCGTTATACCGCACTTTCGAACGGCCTGTCTGCATTTCGGAAGATGGCCGGTATTACAGCGGATTCGACGGAGCTATTCATTCAGACAACGGTACTCCGTTTTTTACCGACGACTGGATTTGGGATTCTTACCGGGCACACCATCCGCTGAGGGTACTGATTGATAAGAAGAAAGAAGAAAATATCCTTCATTCGTTTGTCGAAATGTCGGGACAAATGGAACACAACTGGTGGCCTACTTTTCCTGAAATTACGGGCGATAGCCGGCGCATGAATTCCAACCATGGCGTAGCTTCGGTAATTGACGCTTATCGCAAAGGCCTTCGCGGCTTCGACCTCGAAAAGGCATACCTGGCTTGTAAAGGCGCAATTATGGAAAAAACGCTGGCTCCCTGGTCGGGAAAACCGGCTGGAAAACTCGACCGGTTTTATCGCGATCACGGGTACATTCCAGCCCTGAAAGTTGGCGAAAAAGAAACTATCCCCGAAGTGCATTCATTCGAAAAACGACAGCCGGTTGCTGTTACGCTCGGTACTTCGTATGATGAATGGTGTTTGTCGCAAATTGCCAAAGAATTGGGCAAAACCGACGATTACAACTATTTCCTGAAATGTTCATCCAATTACCGGAACGTGTACAATGCCAAAACCGGGTTCTTCCACCCGAAAGATAGCGATGGCCATTTTATTGAGCCTTTCGACTATGTGTTCTCAGGAGGAATGGGTGCACGCGAATACTATGGCGAGAACAATGCCTGGATTTATCGCTGGGATGTTCAGCACAATGTGGCCGATCTGATCAACCTGATGGGCGGACGGGAAAGTTTTGTCAAAAATCTGGATGCTATGTTTGCCAGACCATTAGGTAAAAGCAAATATGAATTTTTTGCTCAATTGCCTGATCATACCGGAAATGTGGGGCAGTTTTCGATGGCCAACGAACCCTCGCTGCATATTCCGTATTTGTACAATTATGCCGGCCAACCCTGGAAAACCCAGAAACGTATCCGCACGTTGCTCAATCAATGGTTCAGGAATGATTTGATGGGTGTGCCGGGAGATGAAGATGGTGGCGGAATGACATCCTTTGTCGTTTTTTCGTACATGGGATTTTACCCTGTGACTCCGGGAATGCCCGTTTATACTATCGGAAGTCCGATGTTCGATCAGGTCAGGATTGACCTTGGCAATGGAAAGTTCTTCGAGGTTGAAGCAATCAATAATTCGGCTGAAAATAAATACATTCAGTCGGCCACTTTAAATGGAGTGAACTGGAACAAACCGTGGTTCAGCCATTCCGATCTGATTTCAGGCGGAAAACTGATCCTACAGATGGGACCAGAAGCCAACCGCGAATGGGGAAGTTCGGAGAATGAAGTGCCGCCATCGGAAGAAAAAACAGATTAGTTCTATTTTGTGCAACTTGAATCAAAATTATCAGGGTTAAAGGAAGATACTTGGTTGCATCTTTTCAGAAAAAATCATTTTGGGAAAAGGAAGAGTTATGTCTAGTTTTACTTCTTCGTTGGCAATAATATAAATGATGAGAAACTTCAAGACCTGTTTGCTTCTACTAGGCATACTTTTCAGCCTGTTCGTGGGTTGTGAGAAGCTGACTGAACATGAGAAATATAAAAGACCCGACTGGCTTCCGGGAAAATTGTTTACTACAGTGTCGGTTCAGCAGAACCTTACGCTGTTTACCGAGTGTTTGCGACTTACCGGGTTAGACACCATCATTGATGTTTCGGGCAGTTGGAGCGTTTTTGCGCCGACCGATGCAGCCATGAAACTATATCTGTCGGAAAACAGTTATGCCAGTATTTCAGACATTCCATTAAATGAGCTTGAAAAAATCACCAAATTCCATATTATTCAGAATCCATGGTCGCTTGAGCAGTTGAAAAGTCTGGGTGTAAATGGATGGAAAACTCCGGAAGATGCAAATTCGAATCCATACGCTTATAAGCGGGAGACAATTTTGAAAAATCCAAACGAAAAGTATTGGGTCAAGAGGGGGAACAAGAAAGAAATGATCGTGACAGATTCAATTATTTCAGGCAGTTACAAAAGAGTATTTACTCTGTCAAGAAAATATGTACCTATATTTTATGATGCGTATTTAACTTCAAATGGGATTACTTCTGAAGATTACAGGTTCTATTTCAACAGAGTGTATGTACCGGGAAATGTTTATTATGCAGGAGCCAGGATACTCCAGGCTGATATTTTTGCCGAAAATGGATTTGTACATATCATTGACAGGGTTGTGAGCCCAATGCTGAACGCTAAGGAAATACTTGAAAAGGGAATGGACGGTGATACTTATAAACTCTTTCTGGAAATGGTCTATTGGTATTATCCAAAATTTGCGCCAAACATGACTGCTACATTTAATCAACCGGAGGCAAGGCTTGGGGGATTAGCTGATACATTATGGGACTTAAATTACGCTGCTTTGGCATTTAATCTTCATAAGGAACGTTTCGATAATATTAATCAAACCCTGTTACGACACAACGGTTTGATTGCCCCTACAGATGAAACTTTCAGTAAATTCATTGATGGAATCCTGACCATTAAGTCAGGTTTTCCTCACTGGCCAGATCATAAATCACTTCCGACGGATGTTGTTGATCTTATTGTCGCTCAAAATTTTAAGTCTTCGCCAATATATCCTTCAACAAGTCACTATCAGAAAATTTTCAAGGGAGCAAACAGGTACCATCAAAACGAGACAGATATTATCAGAAAGGATTTCGGGAGCAATTGTACTTTCATCGGACTGAAAGCTTTTATTCCCGACAAGGTATTTACAAGTGTAACAGGGCCGGTATTCTGCCGTCCGATCTTTTCCATTTTCCGGCGGGCGATGGTTTATTCCGGCGCTTACGATGCTATTGCTAACCATAAGGGTAAATTGTATTTTTTCCCGATATCTGATTATGCCCTGATGGCTGATTCTTCGTTGATGCTGAAATGGATTGATGAAGATAAAAACACTTACAGTTTTATGGCCTACAACAGGATGAAGCATCAAATGGAGAGCATCGGGAGCAGTACCGTTAAAAACTGGATACTGAATCAGGTCGGAACTTCCACGTCCATCGGAAGCGCTGGTAAGGAAGTTATACGAACCCTGGGGAACAGGTACATCACTTGGGACCATTCCAATAACACAATCCAGGGTACATTCCCCAGCACCTTTGGGTACAAAGGGGATATTACCGTTACCAACACTCCTTTTCCGCTGGATGAACCCACTGATAACGGAAAGAGCCTGACTGTCAAAAGTTGGTTCAATTTCGGGAATTAAAAAATTCAAACTGTCCTTTTGAGCGGTGTACGAATTCACTACACCGAACAACGTGCTCGCCCTTGCCAGCATGGTTTTGAAAAGTTCAGGCATAAAAAAAGAGGTCGAAAACGACCTCTTGTCTTGTCTGGCTCTCCCGGTAGGGGGGTAATTCTTACTTTTGTTAGCTTTTTAATGCCCTGAAATATTCTGCAAATATACACAATATCAGCTTTATAAATAGTAATGCAAAGAAAAATAAAGTAAAGAATAGTAACATTTTTCTTTAGTTATTATTTAGCCAACTAAAGAATATTTGTATCTTTATTCTGGATATTTTAATGAATCTGGTATGAAAGCAAAAATCAAGGCTATCCTGTTCCCCAAGCCTTATTTGAATGGGGAATATCCTGTATATATCAGGATTTACTTCAATGGAAAATCAAGCTATGTAAAAACAGGCTATTCAATCCCTTCAGGGGCATGGAATGAAGATAATGCTGAAGTATGGGAATCAATGCCCAGCCTGACAAAGAAGCTGAAAGAAACACTATCAGTTGAGGAAATTAAAGCATTCAAGGAAAAGCAAAACAATATTATTTTACTTCCCAATGCTTTTAAAATCAATTCCGAAATCAGGGGGCTAATTACCAAGCTGGAAGGCATTGAAAACAGTCTTAATGTGAACAAAGAAGAAATATCTTCCGAAATCATTAAAAACAGGGCTGACAATAAGGATAAGAATGAAAATGCTAAAAAGGATTTCCTTCAATATATTCAGGAAGTTGCTGATAAGAAATTCCAAATGAAGCAAATCAGGACTTCAGAAAGATACAATGTAATGCTTCGTAAATTGAAAGCCTTTTTAGGAAACAAACCACTTCCTTTGAGTAAAGTAACAACAGGATTTTTAAATGATTTTCAGCTTTACCTTCAGAAAGAAAAATTGCATCAAAACTATGTTCATGTAAACATGAAAACATTGAGGACAATTATTCAGAAGGAAGCAATCAGGGAAGACAAAATATTGACACCTGATAAAAATCCCTTTGTATTCTATACCATGCTGAAAGTATTACCAACAAAGAAGGAAAGGCTGGACATTAAAGAAATTGAATTGATTGAAAACCTTCAATATCCTGATACTGATATTCATTTCCATATCCGAAATATATTTCTGTTTTCTCTCTACAATGCCGGAATCAGAATTGGGGATTTACTTCAGTTGAAATGGGTTAATATTTCAGAAGGAAGGCTAAAGTATTCAATGGGTAAAACTGACAAAGAAAGAAGCATAAAATTACTTCCACAAGCACTGAAAATCCTGAAAATATATGAAGCCAAAAAGGAAAAAGAAACTGATTTTATATTTCCTTTTCTTGATAATAAAGCAGACTATTCAAAGCTTGTAACACCTGAAGATTTCCAGAAAACAAATCCTGAATTATTGGCTTCCCTTTTCAAGAAGATTGAAAGCAGAATTTCAATTATCAATTCAGGATTGAAAGATATTGCTGGTAAAGCAAAGATTAAAAAAAGCATTTCAAGCCATGTTGCCAGACATTCATTTGCTGATATTGCCCGAAAGAAAGATATTTCAATTTATGACATTTCGAAAATGCTGGGGCATTCTGATATTACAGTAACACAGGGCTATATTAAAAGCCTTGATTACGAAAGTATGGATGAGGCAATGGAAACAGTATTCAGCTAATAGTCAGAAACAATGGAAAGACCAAATTTTAACAGGATAGCATGGGTTCTTGAATACTTTACAGATGAGGAACTTGAAAAAGCTGATTATTGTTTTAACGATATTGATGAAATAGGTATTGAAACAATTTATCAATGGAATGACAGAATCCTAGACCTCATATTTAGTTGGACTGATATAACTAGGGGAATGATTAATTATCCTGAATACCCTGGACTGGAAACTTTATTAAAACTATATGATTTAGAAGATATGTTGCCTGACTTTAGATTTATGGCATTCATATTTTTAGATTGGCAAACATCTGATAATAAGCCAAAAGAAAGGATTGAGAAGCATGATAAAATCATTTATGAATTACTTCAAGCATTGAGTTTTTTCTATAAAGAAAAAGAAAATTTTGTGATCAAAATAGATACAATGAGTGCAATAAAGGTAACACCAATATCAATTAAAAGTCCTGAATTGATTGACATTATAAAACAAAGTCTGTTTAATCACCTTCAATCCAATGACTTTAGATATGTCAATCTTCAAAATTATCTTTTTCCGAAAACTTTTGATGAAAAAACAGATGGTAAAATTAACTGGGGAGTATATTTTGAAAAAAGACTTCAGCAATACAAAAGAATATATTTTTCAAAAGGAAGACCGAAAAAGGGCAATGAAATCAAAAAGATGGTTTCTACATTACATTCTTATCTTGAATCATTTACAAAATTACAAGCAAAGGAGGGATCTGTTTATTCAAATGATCAAGCCAGACTAATATATAAATTCCTGAATATTTTTAATCTTTTAGAAAAACCAAGTAAGGGAAGTGATGAAGCTGATTTTATTGCAAATAATTATTTGAATAAGAAAAAGAAAATCAGAAGCAATGGAAAAACCCAATTTTGAAAGAATTGCAAAAGTTTTAGTCATTGACTGGACTGTGCCTGATTATCGTAAATCAATTCTTTCCTTGAAAAGGAATTGGAAAAATATTTCTGAAGGGAAGATTTCTTATCCTGAAAATCCAAAGCTGAAAGCCTTGCTTGAAAAAAATCATTTAGAAAATATGCTACATGATTTCAAATATATGGCCTTCACTTATTGTGAATGGCTAACAATAGAAAAGGAAGAAAAGGGCAGAGAGAATTTATTGAATCCTATTGAAATTGAACTACTTGAATCCTTGAAATTGTTACATGATTTTGAAAGAGGAATTTCATTAAATATTATTAGGAAACAAAAGACTCAAACTTCAATTCAGAATCCTAAATTGATAGAGGTATTTCAAAAAAGCTTATTCGAATATTTCAAAAAATATGATTTTAAATTCCTGTTTGATGATTGGTATCATCTTGACTATCGAAATAAAGAGATTAATTATTCAGAGTGGGGGGATTATTTTGCATTAAGAATCCAAAGATATAAAAGCATAAATATAAGAAGAGGAAGACCTGAAATTGGTCAGGTAATTAAAGGTATTGCAGTTAGTTTGCATGTTTATCTTCAGTCATTTACACCTTTAAAGGCAGAAAAAGGAACTTATTATTCCAATGACCAAGCTAGATTCATTTTCGAATTTCTTGAAATTCATGGAATGATTGATCCGAAATTGTTTTCAAGAAAAGAAGATACAATTTCAGGTTATTTGAAGGCTTACCAGAAAGAGATTGCTAAAAATTCCTTAATGAAAAAATGACTACTTCAAAAACCTAACATTCAGAAAATCACTACGAAATAAATACCCTGAATCTTCTATATTTAATTAGTAGTTAAATTGCTTATATACTGATAGTTAAATTACATTTTTGTACCGTAATTTAATTTATAAAACAGTAAAGCATGGAAAATTTAACACTAATTCAGTCCTCAAAAGTTGAGGCAATTCATTCCGAACTTCAGGAAATCAAAAGGCTAATTCAGCAATCAAACAAAGAAGCTGATCAAAACAAATGGCTATCAAAACCAGAAGCCAGAAAAGAACTTAAAGTTTGTCAAAAAACATTTGACACCTACCTTCAAAAGGGAATTATTCCTTATTCCAGATTCGCAGGGAAAATTTATATTAAGGCTGGGGATATTCAAGCCCACCTCGAAAAGAATTACATAACTGCTTAATCAATAGAAAGGGATATTCTATGAATGAAAGATTAATTCAGAATTTGCACAATTCACTAAAGTACGAATTGAAAGCAGGAACAAAAGGCAGCTTCTATAAAGTTGCTGGTCAAAGTGGAATCCTTCCAGAAAGATTAAACTGGGGCATTTTTGCACAAAAAAAAGTTTCAGTAAAGGATTCATTCAAGCTTAATGAAATCAATGCTAAATACAAAAAAAATGAATCAGGGGCTTACAAAGGGCTGAATAATGGCAGTATTCATACTTCAATCTGGAAACCATTACCGGAATATCCTGAATTTTATGGATATGGTATTCTGGATGAAAGGGCAAAAATCTTTGATTTGCTGATTATCTACTCTGAAAATGTTTGCTCCTCAACTTTCGAAATTCATATTTTCAAAGGTATGGGAAAGAAAGAATACCTTGAAGAAGCCTTTCGTTATTTACGGAACTACAAAAAAAAGAAGCCCCACTTTTGAGGCTTCAAGGGATATTTTATGAATCTGGATTACATTGAAGTTGCCAAATTCTTAAACAAAGATAGCTTAAATTTTCACTATCTGGACAAGGAAGCAAGCTTTAAAGGGGCTGATAAATATTTCTTTAAAGGTTGCCGGAAGCTTGAAGTTTGGCATTATTCAAATACAAATCTGTTGAAAATAAAAGGAAGCCTTCCATACTTTATAAATGGACATAATTTCTTTTCATCATTGGAAGATTGGGCTGAAGGGCTTGATTATCTTTCAAGTTGCTTAAACACCAATGTTTATTCTGGATTGGTTGAATGTTTTGAATTTGGGACTATTCAGGAAATACCCTTTTCTGAAGAACTGTTTTTAAGAAATCACATTAAACTTCCTGGGACTGGATACAGGGAATACAAGAAAGGGGAAATTCTGACAGGAAAGGAATTTATAAATTCTTCTTTGAAAGTGAAAATTTATGATGCTTCCAGAAATATAAAGAACAAGCTGGATAAGCCTATTCAGGATGAAATAAGCAGACTTTATGGCTGGGACAGGACAAGGCATTACATAAAGATTGAAAACCACTACAAGAAGCCAAAGGCCTATTTCAGGGGCAATGTTTACCTGAATGAATTACTTGCTTCCAGCTTCAAGAAACAACTTCAGGAACATTTAATTTCAACATACCAAAGCATTATGAAAACAGGAAAATTAACATTGCCGGAAAAGAAAGCTGATCTGAATGCGGGAACTTTGCCTTTACTTATCCTTAAAGAATTGGAAGGAATTTACCCCTTCAAAACTGAAGATTTACTGAAGGCTAAAATAAAGGCTATTTCTGATAAAATACTTTCACCGGATGACAAGAAAGCCAGAATGAAAATACTTCGTGAAAACCTGAAAAAAATAACTAATCAGGGAAAATCAGAATATGATATATCGGAACTATTGCAAGCCAAAATCAAACAGGAAATTGAATCAGGTTAAAGTCATACCTTTTTTATTGTGTACAAAAAGGGGAAGAAATCTTATCCTACCTACAAAGCAAAGTAGATTTTAAAACAGAATCAGGAATGAATCCATTTTCTAAAAAATAGGCTGCTTTGCCATTATTGGATTGGAAGGTAAAATTCATGATTTACTTAAAATATACTTTTTCAGTCTTTACAGTTTTATTACTGTCTAAAATCCTGACAAGATATAAACCCTCCGGATAACCTTGAATTGGTATTTTTGAATTGTTTCCAATCATTCTGTCAAATACTTTCTTCCCAGTTATATCAATCACTTCAACTTTCAATACTGATATATTGCCATTCCATTGAATGTTCAAGAAATCAGTTGCAGGATTTGGAAAAACAGTTGTTTTTAAAGCTTCCTGAAAAAATAATCCGGTTACTTCCATAGTTGAATAGTAATATCTTGTAGTTCCTCCGTCTGAGGTTGCAAAACTTGTAATCATGTGATTGACATTAAAGTCTGTAGGAATTATTGACCAATGAGGAAAATAATATAGTGGAATCAACAATTGATTTATTGCATAGGTATTATTGTATTTTAATTCAAAACCACCTGAATTTGTCATATTTCCATCTACATTATATGAAAAAACTTCACTATTATCTTGCTTCCAAGCATAGGAAACCCACCCATAATGAATTACTGAAGTAATCTTTCCATCTGAATTATAGACATATTCAAATTTTGTTTTATTCAAAGCAGTAGCATTTATACTATTTGAATAAATAATAGTACTAACAAGTTTATTATTAGTGTTATAGCTGTTTTCATAATCTGATTTATTAGTATAATCCCATTTGGAATCTATTTTATTCCATATAAATGAATTGGTCAATAAAAGTTGGTTGTTTTCGTCATAACTTTGTTCAACCTTATCCCTTAGTTGCCATTGAGATAATGTTTTATCCCAAATATAAGTTTGAATCAAATTACAATACCCTTTTAGATTATAAGCAAATTCCTTTTTAGAACTCTTTTCATACTTCATAACAGTATTTGACCAAGCATAATTAATTGAGCTTATGTTGTGTCCCAAATTATTATAGAAGTATTCATTTTTACTACCATTAGCAATATTGATAGTACTATCCAATCTTTGCTTAATAACATTTGCAGATTTGGTTTCACTTTGGGCAAAAAGTACAGAGTTGAATAAAACAAATAGAACAACAACAAGGATTTTTTTAAAGGTTTTCATGATAGTTGGGATTTTGTGTGGTTTGTTTTAGAATAGCACGTTATGTAGGCAATAGCTTTGGCAATGACCCTGTTAACTACAAATAGCGCATAAAATACAGCATGACTATTATTTACATGGCAATTCTACAATCAACTGAAAATCCAAATCAGGATGATTAGAATGATAAATACCAAAATATTTCCCCATAAATCATCACCTTTATTCTTTGCCATTTTTGAAGTTTTTAAAGGTTTTCTTTTCATTCAGATATATTAAAAATATACTTGAGGCTGCAAGGTAAACCAAAAAAAACTACTTCCTTTTTATTGCAAATCCTGTAAGTCTATAACCTATTATATTAACTGGAGGATTTGTATAAAGATACTCTTCACTTTTACTTTCAGCATTAAAATTCACAAGTGCATCAGCCCCCATTTTCAAGCATTGATTATATATTCCTTCAATGGCATCTTGAATATAAACATCTTCAATTTTCCAATTAATTATAATTGGTGTAGGCCTAATTGGTTTTTCAGATTTTGAATTAGTTATATATCTCTGACGAACAGCCTCTGGCATCATCACATAACTTATTATGCCAATAGATTCATATTCTCCATTGTATTTTTCAGTGGTAATTAGAAAACCTTTTTCGGCATATTTTCTGAAATCTAATACTGAAAAAAATTCCTTCTTAGGTATTTGGGTAATTTCTGTAACCTTACACGAACCCATTAACATAACAAGAACAATAAAGTAAAAGATGTTTTTCATTGTGTAGTTTTTAGTCATATTAAGCCAATATTTTATATAAAGTTAAACCATTAATATCAAACCAATGCAACTTATTTTCGATTAATATAATTGAATTTATCTATTAACTTTGAATATCCATTGATTTAAATGATATTTGTTTGTGAAAAACTTAATACGCAATATGAATACAGATAAACAAGTGCAAACAACCAAAGAACACCTACCAATTTGGAATGTCAGAATGTTGAACTTAACACAGGACGGAAGACCACGCAAATTTACTGCTGATGAATTATTGCAAGGTGCAATGAATTACTTTGAGCATTGCAATAAAAACCCTATTGAAGTTTGTGAGGTTATTAAAGGAGGAAACAATGCCGGAAAATTAACCTTCAGACCAGTTAAACAGATGTTTATGATTGAAGGATTGTGTGTTTATCTTGGTATTAACACGAAGTATATGGCTCAAATGTTAGACAATATTAAAGACAGAACAGATGAAGAATCTATTCGATTAACTAACGTGATTAAGTACATACATGACTGTATTCGTTTACAACGTGTTACATTGGCAGCTGCAAATGAACTAAATCCCTTAATTGTCAGTAGGATTGAAGGATTGAAAGATTCAATAGAACATTCTGGAGAGGTTAAACAGACATATACCTCTATTGTCTTTCAAACCCGGACTATTGAAGATCAGGATTGCAAAGATTTGACCATTGAAGCTCAAAACTACCTTGAAAACCTGTAAATAAAACCTTTAAGTTGAATTTAGGTTTTAACCTACCCCCGGTAGCCATAAAAAATGAAAGCTGAAGTCTAACTTCCTATTCATAGATATAGTTTTTCCCATAAAATAGACTTTGGGATTTTTTAGCCCAATGCAAATTGAAATTAATCAAATCTTCAACTGAAGAAAAACCAAAAAAAAATAGGTTCAGCCCTGAAAAACAAACTATTCCAAACTTGTATAAAACCATACTTTTCTTTAGTTATTCTTTAGCTGGCAAAATAAAAAACCCTGTAAACATTTAATTTACAGGGTTTTGATTGTGTTTCTCTGCTCTCCAGGTAGGACTTGAACCTACGACCTACGGATTAACAGTCCGCCGCTCTAACCAACTGAGCTACTAGAGAATTCTGTTTTAACTATCGCCTTGTTGTATAAAGGCTTTCTTTTAAAGCGTTGCAAAAATAGTAGCTTTTCCGAAAAGAAAAAATATTTTTGCATAAATATATTTTTATGAATTCATTTACTGGCGCGCCAAATAAGCAAAAATCTGTTCTTGGGATTGGAAATGCGCTTATTGATGTTTTGATCAATATTACCGATGACTCTGTTTTGCAAAAATATGGACTGCCTAAAGGAAGCATGACTTTGGTAGATGCATTTCTTTCAGCTGAAATAAAAAAAGAAACAAAAAATAATACGCGAAACATACAAACCGGAGGCTCTGCCGCCAATACGATACACGGGATAGCTAAACTTGGCGGGAAATGTGGTTATATCGGTAAAATTTCGGACGACGAACTCGGCAATTTCTACCTGGAAGATTTCAGGAAAAATCAGATCAATACTCATTTTTTCTTTAGCGAAACCGGAACCGGGCACGCAACCGCATTAATCAGCCCCGATTCGGAGCGAACGTTTGGAACTTATCTGGGTGCAGCTATGGAACTGACTGCCGAAGAACTGACTCACGAAATTTTTAGGGATTACGGAATCCTTCACATCGAAGGTTATCTGGTACAAAATCATGCATTGATTGAAGCAGCTATGAGAATAGCAAAAGAAAATGGCCTGATGGTTTCGATTGACATGGCCAGCTTCAACATTGTAGAAGCCAACCTTGATTTTCTTCATGAGATTATCCGCAAATATGTTGACATTGTCTTTGCCAACGAGGAAGAGGCTTTGGCGCTTACGGGTAAAAATCCGGAAGAAGCTTTATCGGAAATTGCCGGTATGTGTAAAATAGCTGTTGTCAAACTTGGAGCGAACGGATCAATTATTCAAACCGGTAACCGTGTAATCAGGATTAATGCCATCCAGGCTAAAAGCATAGACACCACTGGCGCTGGCGATATTTACGCTTCAGGATTTTTATACGCGCTGTCTGAAAACCTCGACCTCGAAGTGGCGGGTAAAATAGGATCATTTTTGGCCGGAAATGTGGTTGAAGTGATGGGCGCCAAAATCCCGGAGGATAGATGGGAACAGCTATATCCATCTATTGAAAAACTTATAAATAATAAAGGTTAATCCTTCAGAATCTTAAATTTTTATATTCTGAAAGGCATTTTAGTATTCTCCACGGTGTTATCAATTATAAAAACATATTTTTGTACACTTCACAAATAGAAAAACAACGCACAGCATGAACCGGGTGAAAATAAAGGAAATCCTTCAAGGCATATTAATTGGACAAGAGGTAGTTGTTAAAGGTTGGGTACGAACCAAGAGGGGTAGCAAAAATGTTAATTTTATTGCGCTAAACGATGGCTCAACCATTCATAACCTTCAGGTAGTTGCAGACGTTGAACGATTTGGTGAAGAATTACTGAAAGATATTAATACCAGCGCTGCCCTGGGAATTAAAGGCGAATTGGTAGCCTCGCAGGGAAGCGGCCAGTCTGTTGAGCTGAATGCCACCGAAATAGTGATCTATGGCAAATCTGATCCGGATAAATACCCGATCCAGCCAAAAAAACATAGCCTTGAATTTTTACGCGAAAACGCCCATTTGCGTTTCCGGACAGCCACTTTCAGCGCTATTTTCCGAATTCGACATGCCATGGCGTTTGCCATCCATAACTATTTTAACAAAAAAGGGTTTGTTTATTTACATACTCCAATCATTACCGGTTCAGACGCCGAAGGCGCCGGACAAATGTTCCGCGTTTCGACGCTTGATGCTAAAAACCCACCATTGCTGGAAGATGGCTCCATTGATTATTCACAGGATTTCTTCGGAAAAGCAACCAACCTGACTGTTTCGGGCCAGTTGGAAGGCGAACTTGGTGCAACTGCATTGAGCGAAGTTTATACTTTCGGACCAACATTCCGTGCCGAAAATTCGAATACAGCCCGCCATCTGGCCGAGTTCTGGATGATTGAGCCCGAAATGGCTTTTTATGAACTTCAGGATAACATGGATTTGGCTGAAGATTTCCTGAAAAGCCTGATCAAAGATGCACTTGACAATTGCATGGACGATTTGGAATTTCTGAGCAAACGACTTCAGGAAGAAGAAAAGAACAAACCAATGGATGAACGTTCGATGGAACTGGTAGAAAAACTACGGTTTGTTTTGGAAAACGATTTTATACGGTTAACATATACCGAAGCCATTGATATCCTGAAAGACTCGAAAACTTATAAAAAAGGAAAATTTCAGTACCCGGTTGATTGGGGAACCGATTTACAAAGTGAACACGAACGTTATTTGGTCGAAAAACATTTCAAAAAACCGGTAATCCTGATCAATTACCCGAAAGACATTAAAGCGTTCTACATGAAACAGAATGCTGATGAGAAAACGGTTTCGGCTATGGATGTGCTGTTCCCCGGAATCGGCGAAATCATAGGAGGTTCGCAGCGTGAAGAAGATTACGACAAACTGGTAAAACGCATGGATGAAATGGGAATTCCGATACATGAAATGGATTGGTACCTCGATACCCGCCGGTTTGGAACTGTGCCTCACAGCGGTTTTGGGTTGGGATTTGAGAGATTCATTTTGTTTGTGACCGGAATGGGCAACATCCGCGATGTGATTGCTTTTCCAAGAACCCCAAAAAACGCTGAGTTTTAGTAAACAATTTATCAGCCAGAAAAAAAGGCCTGAAATCATTGAGTTGATTTCAGGCCTTTTTATTAAAAACCAGACTAATCTTATTTCCAAATCCCGCCATCTTTGGAACCACCTTTCGTAGCTCCTTGATTTACACTTTGATCGTTAGTATTTTTATAACTTCCTTTTGGGCCTTTGTCATTTTTTGCTTCAGCCGGATTACTCAGTAAAAGCATCATTGTTGCAGCCGAAACAGCCATGTAGCCGGTTTTTTTAATTGCCTCTTTGCGGGATATTGGTTTACTTGCAATATCTGTAACCGCTTTCTTTGCCAAAATTTCGATCTCTTTCTTCATCTCCTTCGTTTTTTGTTTGTTAATTCAAAAATTTACCTGTTTATAATAATTCTTTTTCTTTCCGGTTTTTCAATATCTATTACATCTTGCCTATTTCAGATACTTCCTGTAAAATTTATCAATCTGAATTGGTTATTTGTTCCAAATAAAATTATTTGCGAAATAGAAATTATTTAGCTGGTAGTATTTGGAATAATAGAATTGAAATATTGAGATTTAAGGCCAGGGTTTATACAGCAAAGCTATTGTTACCCACATCAATTTGATGATAACAATGTTTTTTTATTAGTAGAAATCAGTATAAAGTATTAAATCTAAATTCAATCGTCACATAAAAAATTATTTTTCAAATTTTGAAAAGACTAATGAAATGAGATTTTCGGATTAAAGATAATGAATTTTCTAGAAAAACAAGAAAATAATTAGAATTTTTATACATTTTTTACTCTGAATCAAAAACAATGATAATAATGTACCCAAATAATTAAACCACACATGCCTTATAAATCAGATATACAAATAGTTGTGACATATCCAAAAATGATGAATCCCAGAATAATTCTTAATTTATTTGTTTATATATTTAGAAAATTATAATTGAATAATTATCTTCCATAAAAAATAGAATGCCAACCATTCCATTCATAAAAAAAAGGATTGGACAGACCTATCTGGTCTGGTTTCAAAACAGCAATTTATATACTCAGCTTGAAGAACCTGCCTGGTATGTTTTCAGGAAAACAGTCAAACGATACAAAGCAGAAACCATAGCTTCTGATTTCGCCCTGCGTTATGGGCTTTCGATGGATGAAAGCCTTCAATTCGTGAACGACATCAGGTCGAACATTAAGCTGATGAATAAGCCTGCTGAGATGATAATTCGTGCAGAGAACTATCCAATTCAGTTAAAAACAAAAAAATTTAAACCTTTCTCAACCCGCCGTTACCTGTTTGCTGATAAACTGATAGAATTCTCAGTCGAAAATCAACGATTTGAATCCTATCTGCACCCGTTAATCAGCTATCTCGAAACCAATAAAAAAAACACCAGAATATCTCGCTTTGAGTTGTTTGAATATCAGGATAAAACTGTATTCCGCCTCAACGGCGAAGTAAAAGAGGTTTGGTCACATGATGAAACTGACCGGCTTATTGGATTTATCTACATGTGCATGATTAATGAGATGTTCGATAAAACCAATGATTTCTGGTTAATGACGGTACATGCTTCTGCCATAACCAATGGTCGAAAAACTATTCTTATTCCAGCCGAATCTGGCAGCGGTAAAACGACCATGGCTGCAATGCTGCAGGGTATTGGGTTTCAGTTGGTTTCTGACGATTTTGTTCCAATCGACCGAAACTTGATCCGGGCCTGGCCATTTCCTACCGCAATGTCAGTCAAGCAAGGTGCAATGGAAGTATTATCATTGCATTATCCCCACCTTGTGCAAATTCCGATGAAACATATTTCATCCCGGAAAACTGTGCGTTATTTATCTCCTAAACATGGTACTGAACTTTCTAAAATGGCTTATCCTGTTAAGGAAATTATATCGGTCAGATATGATCCAACTGTCGAATTTGAGTTTAAAAAAGCTGATCAATTTAAGGCCATCAAATTGCTGATCGATCAATCATGGATATTGCCTAATCCTGGAAATGCAAGTATTTTCATGGATCAGGTAGCTCAATGGTCATTTTATCAACTCACCTATTCCAACAACGAGAAGGCGCTGGATGCAATTTCCAAACTTTTTGATCATGACTAACAAGGAATTATTCTTTTTTGCCGCCAAGTGCCTGAGTTTGGATGATCATCCTGATTTCAAAGAGGAAATTATCCGGATTATTTCTGATGAGACAAACAGTCAAAACTTCGTTCGGTTATGCAGTAATCATCTGGTTTTACCTGTAATCTATCTAAAATTCATTTCACACGATATTCTTCCTCATTTACCCAACGGATTAGCTGAATTTCTGGTTGAGGTTTATCATTTAAACCTCAACCGAAATGAAAAGATTCTGAAACAGGTTCAGGAAATCATGTACCATTTAAATAAACATGAAATTTATCCAACCCTGTTAAAAGGTACCGGAAACATACTGGATAATCTATACAGCAGTACCGGAGAGCGAATGATAGGTGATATTGACCTGCTCGTTTCGGAAGATGATTATTTAAGGGCAGCCCAAATATTGGAAAATGATGGATATTTTCATGATAATCCAGATTACTTCGAGGTGAAGGATATGAAGCATTATCCAAGGTTATTTAAAAAAGGTATGCCGGTAGATGTCGAAATCCACCGGCTCCCTGTCCGGATTGAATACACTAAAATGTACAATACCGACCTTATTGATCAGGAAAAGAAAGCCATAAACATAGGTTTTTCCTGTTTTGTTCTTTCTGATAAGCATAAGGTTATCCACAATTTTATCCACTCTCAGCTTTCAGACAAAGGATACAGCTATGGACTTGTTCCTCTGCGCGATCTATATGATCTTTACCTGCTAACCAAACGAACCGACATTTCACAAACCATCCCGTTTATTCAACACAAGAGTAAAGCTATTTCTTATTTTTTATTTGCCCGAAAAGCATTTAACGTGCCTGATTTATTTCCACATCATGAGACTTTAACATCCAGATTGTTTGCTATTAAAAATGATTTGAACCTCAGATCATATACGATCTACCGAACCAACAAAAGCCTTGTTTATATGACTGATCGGATAAACAAATACCTGATGCAGATTGTCAAATCATTTTATTCCGGAGAAATGAGGCGATCGCTTATCCGGCGATTATCAAACCGACATTGGTATAAAAATCATATATATACATACGTTGATTTTTTCTCGCGTAAAAAATAACCTGCCAGATTAAGTATATTTGATTTATGAAAGTGGGAATTAAAATAAAGCGTGAAGTGGTTTTTTTGGCGATAATGTTAGTGATAGCATTACTAAGTAAGGCTCAGTCCAATCTGGGTTTTTATCACACCCATGACCAGTTTAACTCATCTAATTTTAATCCTGCATTTCTAACTTATCAGCAGAAATTTACCTTCAGTGTTTTCCCATTGGCAGGAATGAGTGTCGGTTATAACAATCAGACGATCATCAAGGATATGCTCAAACAATTTTTAACAGGCACACCTACTAAAGAGGATTTTCAGGTTGTATTCAAGAGTCTGCTAAAACGCGATTTGTTCTATCAGCGAATGGAAATACCAATCCTAATTTTTGGACACAACTCCGATTGGGGTTCTTTTGACTTTCGGATTAAAGAAGTTGAACAGATTATGGGCAATTTTAAAGGAAACTTTTCCGGGTTTCTGATGAATCCTGCAATTAAAACCCTTGCAACCAATCAAAGACAAGCTTTCCCGGCAAATGCAGTTTATTACCGGGAATACAGTCTGGGTTACGGAAAAGAAATGATAAAAAACAAACTGACTATTGGATTCAGGGCCAAATTCTATTTCGGCAAATCCAATGTGTTTTCTGATGTTCAGGGTGGCCTGGAAGAAAATAATGGCCACTTTTTACTAAAGACTTATGGCCCTGCCAGACTCTCAGCGCCAATAAATTTAGTCCAAAATTCCGACTCACTTCTATCATCGGGCACCATGTCTGATGATTTCACTGTAGCCAATTATCTGTTTAATTCAAAAAATATGGGGACAGGTATTGATTTAGGGATAAATTATCAAATTACCCCTCAACTGGGTTTTTCGGCCAGCATAACTGATTTAGGAAAAATTACCTGGAAACACAACATAAGTAACTTGAATTTTAAAGGCGATTACAAGTTTCCTTTGAAATTTATTGATACAAGCGGAGCCGGTTTTATTACTAAAACTCCCGATTTTTCCACAGAAAAAGTGAATTTGAACGAATTATTTAAAATTACAACCGATCAGACACCTTATTCGACTTCTTTACCAACCATCTTTTTTACAGGGCTTCAATATCAGATCAACTCCGGCTTAAACTTAGGATTGGTTGACAGATATATCAGTTCGAAAGGATTAAATCAAAACAGTATTTCATTAACGGCTAGCTATAAGGTAAGCAAAAAGATGGAAATTACTTCAGGTTATTCCATCATCGGCAATTCTTTCACAAATATGCCTTTGGTCATACTTTATACAAGGAATCATAGTCAATCGTTTATCGGTACTGATAATTTTCTGTCATTCATGTTTCCAACCTTCTCCGATTTTTCAGGAATAACTTTCGGTACCAGCTTTTTCTTATTTCAATATTCGTCTAAATATAAACCACAATTGGAATATCTGCCCTATTTTAAAGAAAAGAAACCCAAATCAGTCGGCAAAAAAGGTTTAATTTATAATAACTACCCTAAAAACTGAATAATTTGAAGTGTAAAGAATAAAACCAGATGGATGACGTTTGTGGATATATGAGATCAAGTTTCAGAAAACTGGATATGAAAGGCATACGAATAATTATTCTGCTCCTATTTCAAATAGTTTTGACATTACATGTTAAAGCTCAAACCAACATGGCTTTTTATCCCATCGAAAATCAATTTAATTCGTCCAATTATAATCCTGCCTTTTTAACTTCAAAAGAACAATTCACCTTCAGCATTTTTCCACTGGCCGGAACTAATTTCGGATTTAACAATCAGAATGAAATTCAAAACCTGGTATCCAAATTACTTTCAGGAATTAATGAAGATAATGAATACATCGATCTTGTTAAAAGTATGATCAATCGTCCAACTTTTTATCAAAAATTGGAAGATGAATTATTGACCTTTACTTTTCGCTCAAAGATGGGCTTCCTGAATTTCCGGATTATGGAAAATATAGCATTTTCAGCTTCAGTAAAAGGCCCGGTTAGCGAATTTATGATTTTGCCGGAGGTAAGAAGTGTAATCCTCGATGATGTACAACGAATTCCAGCCTTGTTTTTGCACTTCAGGGAATACAGTATAGGGTATTCATTGCTGCCTGGACATCATAAACTTTCAGCCGGAATCAGGGCAAAATTATACTTTGGCAAAGGAGTTTTCTCTTCTGAAATTGCCGGTTCAATTCAGAATCAATCGGACAAATACTTCTTAAAAACATGGGGTAAAGGAAACTTGTCAATGCCCGAAGAAACTATTTTAAACAATGATGGAACAACAACAAGCATTCCGGGTATTTCAAAGTCATCATTAAAAAACTATTTAATGAATTCCGGAAATCCCGGATTTGGAATAGATCTGGGGTTTAAATATCAAATTACGCCCAAACTATCACTTTCGATGAGTGTAATTGATCTTGGAAAAATAAGCTGGAAATCAAATCTGAATTCAAAGAATTTTGATGGCATGTATAGCTTCAAACCATCAAGCTTTACAAATGGATATGATAAAGGTTCAGAAATCATAACCAAAACCTCCGACAGTATTTCTTTCATGGACGCTAGTTCTTATGAATTTAAATTGACACAGGTAAAAACTCCCTTTTCTACATCAATACCAATTACTTTTTATGCAGGTATTAATTACCAGATTCTTCCGGAAGTTAAACTTAATTTAGTTGACCGGTATATCCTGATGAAGGATCTGAATCACCATACTCTATCGCTTACTGCCAGCTTTGATTTAGACAAAAATCTGACGGTCAATACCGGATATTCCATCATTGGTAATACGTACAGCAACATTCCTTTGGCCATATTATTGAACCGCGATTTCGGACAAGTATACCTGGGTACTGAAAATCTCTTGTCATTTCTGGCGCCTTCAGTTTCAGAATTTTCAGGTTTAAGCTTTGGAACATGTTTTTATCTTTTCAGGAAAAGAGATCTTTACCGTAATCCAACAGAGGAATTTCCATACCATAAACCCAAAAAATTACGAAAAGTCAAAGATGATGGACGCATGCTGAAAGAATATCATGAGTTCTGATTATTAAGTCTTTTTATTACTATTTGTAACAGACCGGTTAAGCCACAAGTCTGATCCAATTACTCTTTTTGAAAGTAGAAGATAGACCATTCGATTAAAAATCGTAATTTTGAGAAAAGTTGAATCCGAATGGCAGATCAGAGATTAAGCTTACAGCAAAGGTTACTTCAGAAACTTTCGCCACAACAGATACAGGTTATCAAGTTGCTGGAGATACCTGCTATGCAACTCGAACAACGAATAAAAAGCGAACTGGAAGAAAATCCGATCCTTGAACTGATTGAAGGAGATGATACCGACGATAATTATGACAATGAATCGGACGAATCTCAATCGGATGACGAGTTTTCGCTGGAAGATTACATGAACGAAGAAGATATCCCAAACTACCGCCTGGCGACCAATAATTATTCGAAAGACGACAAACAAATGGATATGCCCTACTCTTCAGGAGTAAGTTTCCATGATTCGCTGATTGAGCAGCTTGGCCTCTCGGAACTGAATGAAGAAGAAAAACTTATTGCTGAATATATCATCGGGAATATTGATGAAGACGGATATTTACGCCGCAGTTTATTTTCCATCGCCGACGATCTGGCCTTCCACCAGAACATTGAAGTGAAACTGGAAGACCTCGAACGTTATCTGGAGATTATTCAGGATTTTGATCCTCCTGGAATTGGGGCGCGCGACCTTCAGGAATGTTTACTACTTCAGATCATGCGTAAAAAAGGCAAAGACTCCACTTGCCTGGCATCTAAAATTCTTCAGGAAAATTTCGAGGAGTTTACCAAAAAACATTACGACAAGATCATTAAAAAACATGATATCTCCGAAGAAGAGCTTAAAGAAGCCATTGATGAAATCCTCAAATTGAACCCAAAGCCCGGTAGTTCATATAACAATCCCATGAGCAAATCGAATCAGGTAATTGTACCCGATTTTCTGCTCGATAACCTGGAGGGAGAATTGCAGCTCAGCCTGAACCAGAAAAACGTGCCTGATCTTCAACTTAACGGTACTTACTTAGATCTGATGAGATCGTATGCGGGAAATAAAAAAATGGTCTCCAAGGACAAGAAAGAGGCTATGCTTTTTATGAAACAAAAACTTGATTCGGCCAAATGGTTCATCGACGCTATTCGCCAACGCCAGCATACCCTGACAGTGACCATGGCCGAAATCATCAGGTTTCAGAAGGAATTTTTTGAGGAAGGCGACGAAACCAAACTTAAGCCCATGATCCTGAAAGATATTGCCGATTTGACCGGGCTCGATATTTCGACCATTTCGCGTGTTTCGAACAGCAAATATATACAGACCCATTTCGGAATTTACCCTTTGAAATATTTCTTTTCTGAAGGCATGCAAACCGATACCGGCGAGGAAGTTTCGACCCGTGAAATTAAATCTATTCTTCAGGTATGTATTGCAAACGAAGATAAACGCCACCCGGTAACCGACGAAAAACTGGCTTTGATCCTGAAAGAAAAATCGTACATCGTTGCCCGCCGCACCGTAGCCAAATACCGCGAACAACTCGGAATTCCGGTCGCGCGAATGAGAAAAGAACTATGAAATGAATGAACATAAAATCCTGACACTTTCAGCCCGCGTAACCTCCATTATTTTTCATCCGCTATTGATCCCGACACTTGGTTTTGTGCTCTTATTTAACTCGGGATTTTATTTCACCGTTATTCCATGGAGCTTGAAGCGGTATATCCTGCTGGTGGTTTTCCTCTCAACCTGCATTATTCCGGCGCTCAGCATCAGAATACTAGCTGTCAGCCCCAAATTTGATATCAAAATGGAAAAGGCGATAGACCGTGTACTTCCACTCATTCTAAGTTCAATTAGTTATTATTTGGGCTATCTGATTCTCCGACGGGTTCCGTTGTTCCCCATTTTCCAGTTGTTTCTGATAGCCTCCATTCTCGTCCAGATTGCTTTGCTGATCATCTCGCTTTATTGGAAAATAAGTGCACATTCGGCTGCTATTGGCGGATTGGTGGGTGGCTTTTTTGCCCTGTCGTTCCGTCTTCAGGAAAATCCTTTACTGATACTGATTACACTCATTCTCATCGCCGGAATGGTTGCAACTGCAAGGTTGATTCTGACCAAACATACAGGCTCACAGGTTTATGCCGGATTTTTCCTCGGATTTTTGGTCATGGGAATGGTTATCCTGTTCGTCTGAAAAGACTGATGGATTGAATGAAAAGTATTTAGCTATCCGGTGGCTGTTTCTTAATACTCTTAACGGTTAGAAATCAATTGACAGAAAGAAACCGGATTTTACAATCTATAAATTCTTACTTTTGTAGCCCAATTGAATACGAAATTTATGTCAGTCCACAAAGAAATCAAGCGTGTTACCACGCATGTGCTTGCAGAAATGAAGCTTAAAGGCGAAAAAATTGCCATGCTTACCTCGTACGATTACAGCATGGCCAGGTTGGTTGATCAGGCAGGGATTGACATTATCCTGGTCGGAGATTCGGCTTCCAATGTAATGGCCGGTAACGAAACAACTTTGCCTATTACACTCGATCAGATGATTTATCATGGCAAATCAGTTGTACGGGCAGTAACCCGCGCATTGGTAGTGGTTGATATGCCTTTCGGAACCTATCAGGGGAACTCTCTCGAAGCGCTTAACTCGGCCATTAAAATCATGAAAGTCACCCATGCCGATGCCGTGAAGGTCGAAGGCGGGAAAGAAATTATTGAATCGGTTGAGCGTATCTTATCTGCAGGAATCCCGGTAATGGGTCATTTAGGATTGATGCCGCAATCAATCAACAAATACGGAACTTATGTAGTTCGTGCCAGGGAAGAGGTTGAGGCTCAAAAATTGATCGAGGATGCCAAACTGCTTGAGGAGGCCGGCTGTTTTGCCATTGTACTTGAAAAAATTCCCGCAGAATTGGGAGCTAAGGTTGCCAAATCCCTGAAAATTCCTGTCATCGGAATTGGCGCCGGTGGCGGTGTCGATGGTCAGGTTCTGGTTATACACGACATGCTGGGAATAACCCAGACATTTTCGCCACGCTTTTTAAGGAGATATTTAAATCTGGCAGAAGAAATTACCGGCGCTGTAAACCATTATGTTCAGGATGTGAAGTCCCTGGATTTTCCTAACGAAAGAGAACAATATTAAGAGTTGCGGGATACGGGATGCGGTTTAACTCGGAACTCGAAACACGCAACATTTTCTGCCAACTGCAACTGAACACCTTGACTTGCTGTTTATAAATTAAAACGCTGAAAATGGAAATCATATACGAAGACAATCATATTATCGCTGTAAACAAAGCGTGTGGCGAGATCGTTCAGGGCGACAAAAGTGGCGATGTAACTTTAATTGACGAGGTTAAAGAATACGTTAGGGTCAAATATAAGAAACCCGGCGAAGCATATCTTGGATCGCCGCACCGGCTCGACAGGCCCACTTCGGGCGTAGTGCTTTTTGCCCGGACCAGCAAAGCGCTTACCCGGCTGAATGAAATGTTTCAGGACAAGGATGCCATGAAAAAAACCTACTGGGCCGTGGTTGACAAACTTCCCGAACTGGAAGAAGGAACCTTGCACCACTGGATTTTGAAGAACGAAGAAAAAAACAAATCGCACGCCCACAATAAAGAACGCAAAGGTTCAAAAGAAGCCATCATGCACTACCGTCATGTGGCCACGCTCAACCATTACCATTTGCTCGAAATTGATCTGAAAACCGGACGCCACCACCAGATTCGCGCCCAGCTCAACCGCATTGGCCTCCACATCAAAGGTGACCTGAAATACGGGGCTGCCCGAAGCAACGAAAATGCCGGTATTCATTTGCATGCCCGCAAAATCGAATTCATCCATCCGGTGACCAAACTACTCGTTAAAATTGTGGCAAAACCTCCCAAAGATCCAATCTGGAACGACCTGGTACAGATTGATTATTTGAAAGATTGAAGCTACCGATCCATCCTGAAACTACGTATCATTTTGTCCTTTGCATATTCATTTCGGTGGCTGAGCGGCTTTTTTTATCGGGTTTTATAACTAATTTCGCAACGATACGGAACTCTTGATCCGATCTTCAAATAAAATTTTTCGGGCAGCAAAAATTACTATTATGGATGATCTGAATTTGGTTGATCGCGGTTGTTGCAACGGACACGGGGGAACCTGCTCTAAACTAAATGTTTACGATTGGCTGGACGATGTGATCAACATTGCGAATCCGACTGATTTGGTTGAAGTCCGGTTTAAAAATACCCGGAAAGACTATTTCAGAAATGTAAACAACCTTAAGCTCAATGCAGGCGATATTATTGCTGTTGAAGCAAATCCAGGCCACGATATCGGTATTGTAACTTTGACCGGCGACCTGGTTCTTGAGCAAATGAAAAAGCACAAGGTAACGCTGATCAATGGTGAAATCCGTAAAATATACCGCAAAGCCAAACAGGCCGATATCGAAAAATGGAAGGAAGCCATTGCGCTCGAACATCAAACCATGCTTCAATCGAGGCAGATTGCCCTTGAACTGAAATTGAACATGAAGATTGGCGATGTGGAATATCAGGGCGACCGGACCAAAGCGATTTTTTATTACCTGGCCGACGACCGGGTTGACTTTCGTCAGCTCATCAAAGTTCTGGCCGATACCTTCCGAATACGTATTGAAATGAAACAGATCGGCGCGCGTCAGGAAGCTGGCCGGATTGGAGGAATTGGACCTTGCGGGCGCGAAATCTGTTGTGCTATGTGGATCAATAATTTTGTTTCAGTTACAACTAATGCAGCTCGTTATCAGGATATTTCGCTTAATCCTCAAAAGCTTGCCGGTCAGTGCGGAAAACTCAAATGTTGCCTCAACTTCGAAGTGGATTCCTATATTGATGCACAAAAAGATTTTCCACCAACCAATATTGCCCTTGAGGCTGAGAATGGTTCCTTCCAGTACCAGAAAGCTGATATTTTCGGTCGTATATACTGGTATTCGCAGATTGGCGATAAATCGGGCAACTTTATTCCCGTTCCGGTTGACCGGGTAAAGGATATCATCAGGCAAAACCAAAAAGGTAAAAAAGTAAGCAGGATCACCCTTGAGTATGAAACCAAACCACTTGTCGAAAAATTAGATTTTGAGGCTGGCTCCGACCGTGATATGATCACCCGGTTTGATGATCCTAAAAATACAAGTAATAAAAAACGCAACAATAATAACCGCCGCCGTAAATTTAAACCAAAATCATGAAGCAATTTTTCTACCTTTTTTTATGCATTCTTCTGATGGCTGGCATCTTTTCGTGCGACCGGAAAAGGGTTTTCGAATCGTACTATGAACTCGATAAAAAAGGATGGCATAAAGATTCGGTCGTGGTTTTTAATCTTACGCTTACCGATACCATTAAAAACAATAATTTGTATTTAAACATCCGTAACAAGGGAACCTATGCTTACAGCAACCTTTGGCTTTTCCTGACTATTGGCTCGCCCGACGGAGCGATAAGGACCGACACCGTTGAGTTCACCCTGGCCGAACCTTCGGGCAAATGGAAGGGCAGCGGAGTTGGCGGTTTGCACGACAACCATATTCTGTATAAGAAGAGCGTTTATTTTCCGCATAAAGGAAATTATACCTTCAGTATCAAACAGGGAATGCGTGACAATGTGCTGGAAGGAATCCGCGACATAGGTATCCGAATTGAAAAAACTTACTAAATTCAGACTGGTGTCGAAGAATAAACTATCCAAATTTGCCGAACTGAATACCTACGAACATGTTGTTCAGATATCCTACAAAAAATTGTTGTCCGAAGAATTTCAGTATAAGGGAAAATGGGCCGAAGCCTTTTTTGGGAACAAAAATCCTATTATTCTTGAATTGGGATGCGGCAAGGGCGAATATACCGTAAAAATGGCCAGTCATTTTCCTGAATACAATTTCATTGGCCTTGACATCAAAGGTGCGCGGATGTGGGTTGGAGCCACTCATGGCAAAGAACTTGGATTGAAGAATGTTGGCTTTTTGCGCACCAATATCGAAAATATCCGGCTGTTTTTTGCTGAAAGCGAAATTGCCGAAATATGGCTCACCTTTCCTGATCCTCAAATGAGAAAGACAAGAAAACGATTGACGGCTACCAATTTCATTGAAAATTACCGGCAGATTATGGTCCCGAATGGGATCATTCATCTGAAATCGGACAGTAATTTTATGTACCGTTACACCGAAGCCATGGTCGCTGAAAACCGGTTCGAACTGATCCGGAAAACAGAGGATTTGTATCACACTGAACTTCACGATGAAGTCCTTTCGATAAAAACCTTCTACGAAACGCAATGGCTCGACCGTGGACTGAGCATCAAATATCTGGCCTTCAGGCTCAGCCATCAAAATCCACTGACTGAACCTGAAGTTGAAATTGAGAAAGATCCCTACCGGAGTTTTGGGCGTAGTGCGAAAGAATAAAAAAGTATTCAGTGGTCAGTCGCAGTTGGCAGTAAAAGTGTTACGAGTTTCGAGATGCGTGTAAGTCGCGCAACTCGTAACACGTAACACGAAACAATTGACATACTTGGAACTTAAAGCTTCAAAAATGAATGATTTCTATGATAAAGTGTACGATGTAGTCCGCCTGATTCCTGCAGGAAAAGTAACCAGCTACGGGGCCATTGCTGCTTATCTTGGCTCAGTTCAATCGTCGCGGATGGTAGGATGGGCAATGAACAATGCCCATGTTCAGGATAGATTTGTACCTGCTCACCGGGTGGTAAACCGAAACGGATTGCTAACCGGGAAACACCATTTTGGCTCGTCAACCATCATGCAGGAATTGCTCGAAGCCGAAGGAATTTCAGTAATTAATGACCAGATTGTTGATTTTAACAGGCACTTCTGGAATCCGATGATTGAACTTGATATGGAATAGTTTGTTTTATTACCAAATACATATAATAATGACTGAAATACCCCGCAAATTTATCGTACCAAAAAATATTACCGATGCTCTCCGTACGGTGATTTTCCCAGGAAGTGATCAGGATGTTGTTTCACTGGATATGGCTCAGGAAATCAGGGTGGCTGGTAAGAAAATAACCTTTTCATTGGTTTTTCAACGGTCGGACGACCCGAATATGAAGGCTGTAATTACAGCTTGCGAAGAAGCCATCCTGACTCAACTAGGACCGGATGTTGAAATTACAGGAAACATCACTGCAAAAGCCATTCACCAGATGGAACGCCCGATCCTGCCCGGAGTAAAAAACCTGATCGCTATAGCTTCAGGAAAAGGAGGGGTGGGAAAATCAACAATTGCAGTCAACCTGGCCATTGCGCTTGCAAAAACAGGAGCAAAAGTAGGCTTGATTGATGCAGACATTTTCGGACCTTCAATCCCAAAAATGTTTGGAGTTGAAGATACAAGACCTGCAGGCATTCGGATTGACGGAAAAGAACGAATACAACCCATCAGCAAATTTGGAGTTAGTTTTTTATCCGTCGGATTTTTTGTTGCCACCGAAGATGCCGTTATATGGCGCGGCCCGATGGCTTCGAAGGCGCTCAGCCAATTGATTACAGACGGCAACTGGGGAACACTCGATTATTTGCTTTTCGACCTTCCTCCCGGAACCAGCGACATTCACCTGACTCTGGTGCAAACCGTTCCGGTAACAGGGGCTATTATAGTTACCACTCCTCAGGATGTGGCTCTGGCCGATGTCATTCGGGGAGTCAACATGTTTAAAGGAAAGGGCGTTGATGTGCCTGTACTTGGATTAATAGAAAACATGGCCTGGTTTACTCCTGAAGAACTTCCTGACAACAAATATTACATTTTTGGTCAGGATGGCGGCGTTAAACTGGCCGAAAAACTTGAATTGTCATTGCTCGGACAAGTTCCCATTGTTCAGGGAATCCGCGAAGGTGGCGATTTAGGAAATCCGGTTGCTTATAATGAAAACTCAATTACCGGAAAAATATTTACCGAAATTGCGGCTAATGTGATACGGGAGGTTGATAACCGAAATGCAAGTTTAGACCCGACAAAAAAAGTGAAGGTCTATAAAAAATAATAAGCTTTTGGTTTAATAATAGTTAACGGAATGTCAGGCCGAATCAGGCAAGGCGTTTCGTTCTTTTTTTTCCGGAAATGAAATGCGACCCCGCTATAATTGGATTAAATTTTTAATTTTGTTCGGTATCCTAAAACTTAAACCAAATTAATCCTTATAAACTAAAAACTGCTCAAAAAAATGTCCCAGCAATCGAACAGCAACCTCAGAATTGGAATGACCTTCATGGCTTCCATTTTCTTTATCTTCGGGTTTATCACCAACTTTAACATTGCCATGAAAGATCAGGTGCAGCTGGCCTTTGATCTTAAAACACTTTATCCTGGCTGGGAAAACTTTTTCGCCCAATTGGTGAATGGGGTCTTCTTCTTTGCCTATTTCTGCTTCAGCTTTGTTTGCGGGATGATCATTAAAAAAATCGGATATAAAAATGGAGTTATCGCCGGACTTCTTTTAGTGGCAATTGGAAGTTATTTGTTCTTTCCTGCTGTATCAGTTTTATCTTATCCACTGTTTTTGGGAGCCATATTTGTGATGGCAACCGGGGTTGTATTTTTGCAAACGGCAGCCAATCCATACGTCGCGGCCTTAGGCCCACAGGAAACGGCACCGGCCCGCCTGAATTTAACCCAGGCGCTAAACGGCGTTGCTACAACCATAGCGCCCTATCTGGCCGGAATTCTGGTACTTGCTCCGGCAGTTCTTGCACTTAAAAATGGGGCATCTGCTCAGGAAGCTGCTGATTTCGTAAAAATGCCATTCGTTATAATCGGATCAATTGTAGTTTTGATTGCTATAGGAATCCTATTTATAAAATTACCTGAAATCAAAGGGGATGAAACTGTTGCAAACATGTCGGCACTGAAAAAACCTCAGGTTTGGTTAGGGGCAATCGGAATTTTTTGTTACGTTGGGGCCGAAGTTGGAACAGCATCGCAGATAAGTAGTTACCTCACAGAATTGTTGAACATGGCCAAAGATGAAGCCGTAAAACTGACTGCTATTTATTGGGGCGGACAAATGATTGGCCGTTTTTTTGGTTCGGTTTTACTCGGAACGCTATCCAAAAACTTAAAATACAAATACTCTTTGTATATTTTAATTTTCGCATTTTTCGTAGGTTGGTTTATCTTCTCAGCAGGTGTGACCGACGGTCAATTTGTTTTTGATTCGAAACCAATATATGGGTTCATTTTCTTCGGTATCGCTGCAATCAACTTCTTGTTAATGCTTTTAGGTAAAGGCATCGCCAATGTTTCCCTGGGAATTTTTGGTGCAACAAACATGTTGCTGGTTTTGGCCGGATTTCTTTTGCCTCCGCAAATCGGGATGTGGTGCTTACTTTCAGTTGGGTTCTTCAACTCAATCATGTTCCCGAATATTTTCTCGCTAAGTGTTAACGACCTCGATCCTTCCGAAATGCCTGTAGCCTCAGGAATTATTAATACCCTGATTGTTGGAGGCGCCGTTGTTCCTGTGTTGATGGGAGCGCTCAGCGATTCAGTTGGCATAAAGGCTGCTCTGTTTTTACCTGTAATTTGTTTTGCATACATCACTTTCTTCGCATTAAAAGGAAGTAAAATCAGATAAAAATTTAAAATTTATACAGATGAAAAAAGTAGCAATTGGAGTTGATATTGGCGGAACGAATACCGCCATTGGCATAGTTGATGATCTGGGTAATGTCATACTGAAAGATAACATTGCAACCCCTACAGATGGTGATGTAGATCGTTATGTTGATGATTTATCTATAGCCATACATGAATTGATTAATTCAGCCAAACTTGTGAATCCTGACCTGAATGTTCTGGGAATAGGCATTGGCGCTCCCAACGGAAACTATTATGCAGGAACCATTGAATATGCCGCAAACCTGGCTTTTAAAGGAATCGTTCCTTTAGTAAAACTACTTAAAGTTAAATTCCCTGAACTTCAGGCTATTGCCTTGACGAATGATGCCAACGCGGCAGCTATTGGCGAAATGATTTACGGTGGTGCCAAAGGAATGAAAAACTTTGTCATGTTCACTCTCGGAACCGGAGTTGGCAGTGGCATTGTGGTAAATGGCGACCTGGTATATGGAAGCGATGGTTTTGCCGGGGAATGCGGACATACCACACTTTTCCCTGAAGGAAGGCTATGTGGCTGCGGATTACGGGGACATATGGAAGCATACTGCTCGGCTCCCGGAATGAAACGGACTGCTTTTGAGCTGTTGGTAAAATACAATGCGACCAACAGTTTACTGGCTAATAAATCGTTTAACGAACTCGATTCAAAAGCGATTTTTGAAGCCGCTGAAAAAGGAGATCAGATAGCCAATGAAGTGTTTGAACTTACCGGAAAATGGTTGGGAATCAGTTTTGCCGATACTGCCCACCACCTGAGTCCCGAAGCCATCTTCATGTTTGGTGGACCAACCGCTGCAGGCGACTATATTTTCAAACCTACCAAAGAAAGTATGGAGCAGAATTTGTTAACAACATTCAAAAATAAGATCAAAATCCTGCCTTCGCAATTAAAACCTGGCGATGCTCCTATCGTAGGTGCCAGCGCCCTGGTTTACAAAGAAATAGAAAAATCGAATATTTAAAAATTGTTAATGGTTCAGGTTGTCTGGTTCAATTTTCATAGCTTCACCAACAAAACAAATCAAACAGAAGCTTGAAAAACATAAAAAGACATATCTTTTTTTGCATTATTTTAGTCCTTTCACTGAGTTTTAAATCTCAAAAAGCAGTTGCTTTACCAATCCTGAAGGAGGTAAAATACAGCTACCTTTTGCATGTTCCGGAAGATTACGGTAAAGATCCTTACAAAAAATGGCCGGTTATTTTTTACCTGCACGGACGACATGATTGTAATAACGATGAGTTATATAGCTGGCTGCTCAAACATACGCTCGAAAAGTTACCCTTCTGGCAGGAATCTCTGCCTTTTTTGAAAACCATTGCTGTTAAAAGAATTTCTGTTACACCGCCATTCCGGCCACAGCCTGGTCTGGCAATGATTCCATGAAAACTCTTTTTCATTTCATACTGAAGATGTTAGGATGGATACTCATATTACCGGTGTATTTCTATAAATATGCCATTTCACCTCTCACCTTCGCTTCTTGCCGGCACAATCCAACTTGTTCGCAATATGCCATCGATGCCATCAAAATTCATGGCCCGTTTAAGGGGTTTTGGCTGGGAACCAAACGTATATCCAGATGTCATCCATGGGGAACACATGGCTACGATCCGGTTCCGCCGAAAAAAGACAAAAAAAAGTGATCAGTCTCAGTTATCAGTTTTTCAGTATAGAAAAAGTCATTTTTAGTCATTAAGTCATTCATAGTAAACGAAATTGCAGACTTCAATAACGACCAATGACCATCAATGACAAACAATGACAATATTTTCAGCAATCCGGAAATCGAACTATCTTTGATTGAAAATGTTAATACCCGTTTATCATTCAATTTGAATATGAAGAAATTTCTTTATCTGATTATTACAATCATCCTGTTTGCGTGTCAGCCGAAACAGAAGGAAACCACCAATATGGTTTCAGTAAGTATATTGCCACAGAAATATTTTATCGAACAGATTGCAGGCGAGTTGTTGCACGTGAATGTGTTGGTACCTCCCGGATCGAGCCCGCATAACTATTCGGTTTTGCCTTCCCAGATGAAAGATCTGGCCAAATCAAAAGTATGGCTTCAAATCGGATTGCTCACTTTCGAGGATGCCTGGAAAGATAAGTTTGCAGAAATCAATAAAAATCTGGTTATAGTAAAATGTTCTGAAGGAATTGAACCGATAGCAGGTAGTGATCATGAAGAGGAAAGTCATGGTCATGAACACGCTGAAGCCTTTGACCCACACGTTTGGTTGGCGCCTGCCGAAGTAAAAACGATGGCCCAAAATACGCTGAATGCTCTAAATTCCAGTTTCCCCGAACATGCCACTACTTTTAGGCACAACTATTCCCGTTTCATATCTAAAATTGATTCCCTTTCGGAACAAATCGAAATGAAACTTGCGCCTTTAACGAACCGGAATATCCTGATTTTTCATCCGGCGCTGGGTTACTATGCCCGCCAGTTTAAACTTGAACAGATTCCGCTTGAACTGGATGGGAAAGAGCCATCGCCCAAACATATGAAAACCATAGTGGATTTGGCACGTGACCAAAACATCCGGGTAATTTTTATCCAAAAGGAATTTGATGCTGAAAATGCATTGCAGCTTTCACGCGAAATTGGCGGCGAGGTGATTACCATTGATCCACTCGATTATAACTGGGAAAAACAGATGTTGGACATTTCCGAAAAAATAGCAGCCCAAAAATGAAGAAACTGCTTGAAATAAAAAATCTTTCAGCCGGATACGATGGTAACATAGTGCTCGACGATGTGAATCTTGAAGTTCATTCCGGCGACTTTATTGGAGTTATCGGCCCTAACGGAGGCGGTAAAACCACGCTCATCAAAACCATTCTCGGACTGATCAAACCCATTTCAGGAGAAATGATCCTGCACATCAGTAAAACCAATATCGGCTATCTTCCGCAAGTTAACCAGATAGACAAACGCTTCCCGATTTCGGTGATTGATGTGGTTCGGTCAGGAAAGTCAGATTCTGCCCTGTTCTCATCATTCCGGAGAAATACAGCAGAAAAAGAAAAAGCTGAATCGCTGCTTGCCGAGATGGGCATCTCAGAAATCCGCAACAAAGCCATTGGCGAACTTTCAGGAGGGCAGATGCAACGTGTATTTTTATGCCGCGCTTTGATGAATAATCCTGAACTGTTGGTTTTGGACGAGCCAAGCACTTACGTTGACAACAATTTTGAAGGCGAACTTTACCTGAAACTCAAAGAACTGAACGGGCAAATGGCTATTCTGTTGATTTCGCACGATGTGGGAACTATTTCATTTTTTGTAAAAACCATTGCCTGCGTCAACCGGAATTTGCACCATCACCCGAGTAATATTATTACTGAAGAGCAATTGGCATCCTACAATTGTCCGCTGCAAATTATTGTCCACGGAAATATTCCTCATACCGTACTGAGGTTACACGATGAACACGAACACCATGAACACCATCATTGAACTGTTTTCATACGATTTTTTTGTGAATGCCTTTCTGGCATCGCTGCTGGCAGCCATTTCATGCGGAATTGTCGGCACCTACATTGTTTCACGACGCATTGTCTTCATCAGCGGCGGAATCACCCACGCTTCGTTTGGAGGAATTGGGATGGGTTATTATCTGGGCATTAATCCATTGGTTGGAGCAGGTATCTTTTCCATTTTATCCGGAATGGGCATTCAGCTTTTCAGCAGCAAAGGCAAAGTACGCGAAGACTCGTCTATAGCCATTTGGTGGTCGCTTGGTATGGCCATCGGGATTATTTTTGTGTACCTCACCCCAGGCTATGCGCCCAACCTGATGAGCTATTTGTTCGGAAGTATCCTGACTGTTTCAACCGGCGAACTCTGGCTGATGCTTGCACTAGCGGTAATCATCATCCTGTTTTTCACCTTTTTTTATCGCACTATCCTTTACATTTCTTTCGACGAAGATTTTGCAAAAACCTCCAACCTGCCGGTAAACCTGTTCAATTATTTGCTGATGGTACTGATCTCGCTGACCATCGTACTGAACATCCGTGTGGTTGGTATAATCCTGATTCTGTCTCTGCTTACCATTCCGCAGGCCACTGCCAATGTGCTAACCCGTGAATTTGGACGGATGATGTTCTATTCAGTTGGGTTCGCTTTTCTGGCATCATTTATCGGATTACTGATTTCATATTTTGCCGATATTCCTTCCGGGGCAACGATTATTTTTACCCAGGTTGTACTTTTCGGGATAGTTAAGTTGATTAGAGCTTTTAACATTAAACATTAAAGGCTGTTTTTATGGTCGTGAAAATAAAATTCTTTATATTTGCTTGATTAGTAATTTTTACCATCATATATTTGCAACCTCAAATAAGTGAGCTATTTAAAAACAAAATCAGAACACAACCTTTCATCAGCAGAATTACTGATTAAACATGGTCTTCATGCTCCAAGTGTGCACTGTTCATATTACAGTTCCTTTCAATTAAGCAAATATGCATTACAGGAATTTTCTGGAATTGATTACCAGAAACAAGATGAAGAATTAAATCAGCTAAAACAAACAAGATCTGGGATAATTGGAACACATGAATACGTGATCAATCGGTTGGGAGCTGAAATTAAAAAGTGTTCAACAGAAGCATATCGTACTTTTACCTACAATATCAAGAAATTAAAAAAAATTAGAACTGAATCTGATTATTTTGATTTACCTATAACAGACGAACAAAGCAAGGAATCTCTGCGTTTATCAACAGAACTTGTACATTTATTGAAATTAAACTGTCACCTATGAATAGCAAAGAATATATTAAAACGGGACTTCTGAAGTTACTGAAACTTTATCCCAATTTTACCTTTTCTTACCAATTTGATGAAAAAGTAAACCTTCATCAGGTTCTGGTTGAGCCTAAAATCGAGTTCGAATCAAACAAAGTTTTTCAAAATGATGAAGCAGATTTAACTTTTGATTTTGACAACTTATTTTTTCCGGAAAGTATTTTATTTTTTAGTAAGGATTCTTTGATCAGTATTAATTCTCCTGAATTTATTCTTTATACGCCTTATATGGTGGAGGTACTATTTGATTATAGCTTAAAGAATATTAAGGACAAAGCATACCTTAGCGGTGAAAATAATTACGCATTAGCAGCATAGAATGATGGAAGAAGCAATAAAATCAGCATTTAAATTTGAAAAATATAACATCTTACGGTCTGTAATTAGCCGGAAGTCAGATGAAACACCAAAATCTCTCCAAATAAGTTTTGAACCAAAAGGAACTCATTTTAAAGAAGATGGTAGGTTTGAGCTTTCTCTCGACATACGGATAGAGGATGAGGATAAGTCTCTATTGATTGAGGTTGAAACCGTCGCATCCTATTCTTTAGAAGGTGAAGTTTCCGACAAAATGCTTCATTCTTTTTTTTATATCAATGCACCAGCAATTCTATTCCCATATATTAGAGCATATATTGCTGCCCTAACTACATTGTCCGGAATGTCTCCAATAAATCTCCCAACACTTAACCTGACTCAGTTAGCTCCTGAACTTGAGAAAAATACACATTGGGTATAACTCCAGGGAACTGTGATTACCAATTCTGAAAATCCAACTAATTTAACCTGCCCCCACTGCGGAAAAACCTGGGATAAAAAACTGCCCGAACGCTCGTGCAGCAACTGTTTCGCCTGTACAGGTTGTGAAGCCTACATTTGTCCGGAATGCCGCTATGAAATTGTCGTTGTTCCGCCGAAACCTATGAAACGGACAAAGCGGGAAGAATGAAACTTTCGAAATTATCGCGATGGATAACCTGAATTAACTTCAGGAATAGGGTTAAACTTATTTCCTGGTTTTCATTTTAAATGAGTTTTTCACACTATTTTTACTTTGTAACAAGTTCAGATATTAACAGATAATTTTCAGGTAAAATGAGGAAATTAGCAAGCATACAGATAATAAAGGCATTAGAGCCCATTGAAGGAGCTGATGCAATTGAAAAAGCTACAGTTTTGGGTTGGCAGTTGGTGGTCAAAAAAAACGATTTTATGGTGGGCGATATGGTCGTATATTGCGAGATAGACAGTTTAATGCCCGACCGGCCTGAATTTGAGTTTTTGAAACCGCGTGGAATGAGAATCAGGACGATAAAGCTACGCGGCCAAATATCCCAGGGCATTTGTTTCCCATTGACAATTCTGCCACCTGATTTTGAATTGATTGAAGATGCAGATTGTACCGAAGTTTTAGGAATTTCGAAATACGAACCACCAATCCCTGCCTGTTTGAGCGGTGTAATGAAAGGCAAATTCCCATCGTTTATCCCGAAAACCGATGAACCTAGAGTACAGGTGATTCAAAAACTTCTGGATGAGTACAATGGTGAGAAATGCTATATCACAGAAAAAGTGGATGGCAGTTCGGGAACTTATTATATCAACAATGGCGAATTTGGCGTGTGTTCGCGAAATCTTGAACTACTTGAAGATGATGAAAACAGCTTCTGGAAGGTTGCAAGGGAATTGGATATTGAAAATAAACTGCGCTCCTTAAATGGTAACTTCGCACTTCAGGGAGAATTAATTGGCGAAGGCATTCAGGATAACAAACTGAAATTAAGAGGCCAAACTATACGGTTTTTCAATGCTTTCGACATCGATAAGTTTGAATACCTGCCCTTTAAGCCATTTTTTGACTTAATGGACAAACTGAATTTGCCCGCTGTTCCGCTAATATCCTCCGAATACGAGCTTTCGAACGACATTGACGAGATTGTACGAATGGCAACCATTAAAAGCAAAATCTGCCCAGAGAACTGGGCCGAAGGCATCGTTATCCGACCGCTTAACGAAAAAATTGACCTTATACTGTCGAACGAGTATTTTAATAATGGCCGGGTGAGCTTTAAAGCCATCAACCCCGAATTTTTACTGAAATACGGGGAATAAGCAATTTAAGTATATAAGTACCGCCTGATGTTCCGTTTTGGAGTTTTTTCAAACTCTTTATCAACCAGAATGATTGAACTCAACTGAGAATATTTGGGAAGTTCTTTATTCAACTGTTTGCAGTTTTCGGCCATAATTTCTTTCAGACGGGGTCCATCAAGGTTTTCAGCTTCAATTAATTCAGGATCGGGATAAACAAATGCTACAAATTTCCCATCGCGTTCGGTAATCACACATTCCAGAACATAAGGATAATTGTTGAGCCTTGCCTCCATTTCTTCCGGATATATATTTTGTCCGGATGGCCCCAGTAACATGTTTTTGCAGCGGCCGCGGATGTAAATATAATGATCTGAATCGATGACTCCCAGGTCACCGGTGTGCAGCCAACCATCACTGTCAATAACATCGGCGGTGGCCTTTTCGTTTTTATAATAGCCCAGCATGACGTTAGTTCCTTTCACGAGAATTTCGCCCACTTCGTTGTACGGGTCTTTGGAATCAATGCGGACTTCCATCCGGTCAACGAGTTTTCCGGCAGATGAAGGACGGAAACTGGTCCAGGTGTCGTATGAAATAAGCGGTCCGCATTCGGTCATTCCGTAGCCGATTGTAAACGGGAATTTGATTTTCCGGAAGAACGCTTCAACCTCGCGGTTTAGCGGAGCGCCTCCAATCGCAATTTCATGGAATTTACCTCCAAAAGTTTCGACCAGACTGGCTCGAACTTTTTTATATACCAGCAACTGAATTCCGGGAACCTGGAGCAAAAATTTCGCCATAGGTTTTTCAAGTGCAGGCAAAATCCTCTTCCTGTAAATTTTCTCGATGACCAATGGCACCGATAGAATCAGGTTGGGTTTAACTTCCTGAAATGCTTTGACGATTAATTGGGGAGTGGGCGGTTTGGTCAGGAAAGTCACATGGCAACCTACTGAAACGGGGAACAAAAATTCGAATAATAACCCAAAAACGTGCGCCATTGGAAGGAAGGAAACTATGCGGTCTTCGGCTTTTAAAGGCATGTGTTCCTGAGCATATACGATGTTCGATAATAAACTGCGGGCCGGGATCATTACTCCCTTGGTAAATCCTGAAGTTCCGCTGGTATAGGAAATTACGCTAAGTTCTTCGTCCTCAAATTCATCAAGTTCAAAATTCTCGGGATTCGATTTTCCGGCATGTTCCTCAGTAAAACTGGAGTTCCAGCGTTTAATATCTTCCCGGTTTTTAAATGTTAATACTGAAAAGTTTGTCAGGCTCACCATCCCTTTTATTGCTGGGATTTTTGAGACTTCCAGCTTTTCAAATAATCCATCAGCCGCAAAAAGAAATACTGATTCGGAATGATTGAGGATATGATGAATATCTTCCGAATTAAAATCAGGCAAAATTGGTACTGAAACTGCCCCGTAACCCGAAACAGCCAGAAATGCGATGGCCCAATTGGACGAATTGCGACCGAGAATGGCTATTTTATCGCCTTTTTGAATGCCTGACTCTCTAAAATAGCAATGAATCTGGCGAATCATTTGGGCAGCTTCGCCATAAGTGATAGTCGGACCCTGAAAATCGGAGAATGCTGGCAAGAACCAGTTTTCACGAAAGGCATGGGCAAATAACCCGATAAGTTTGTTCCGGTTCATATTGTTTATGTTACGGGTCAGGAGTTACGGATTTGTAAATTTACATTCTTCCTGCAACTGGTAAAACTCCCTCTCCTTTGGAGAGGGCCGGGGAGAGGCTACCCTTTCACTATGCGCATGATCCGGTTCACATTCTCGTCAATCTGCTCGATGGTAGTCATCCCGATGGTCATGCAGTCCACATTCCTGCTTCCGATCACATATTTCAGCGAAGTCTCACGTCTGCTTTCCTCTGACATTTTTCCTTCCCCAAAAATTTTCATTCCGATGATTCCTTTTCCGCTGTCGTGAGCTTTTTTCAGGACTGCCATTACTTCTTCAGTGGTAGCATCCATGACCAACCCTTCAAGATTGATACGGGCCAGGATTACTTCCACCCAGGGATCGTCAACGGCCAGTTTCAGCGCTTCAAAATTATGGCACGAAACGCCAACCGTTTTGATTATCCCTTTTTGTTTGGCTTCCGAAAGCGCTTCGATGTATGGCTTCTTCTCCTCCTGCCAGGTTCCGTTGGTCATGCAATGCAAGAGCATGATGTCGAAGTAATCCGAACCGGTTTCTGACCGGAACCGGTCAATGGTTTTCATTGGTAAATCCTTATTCCAATTCTCCGGACGTGTCCAGATTTTGGTTAGCAAGGTTGCCTTTTCGCGGGGCACTTCTTTCAGGATTTCCTTTACGTTGCGATGCGATCCGTACAAATCGGCAGCATCATAAAAGCTAATTCCCCGCTCGTGGGCATGACGGGCAATTTTCACCCAATTTTCAACTCCCATCCGTGTCATATCAGATGACTGGTTTCCACCATGAGTTCCGGTACCGAGCGCCAGACGCGGCACCTTTATTCCTGTTTTGCCAAGGCTTACCCGATCAATCTGTAAATTTTTAGAACCGGTATAACTCACATTTGAAAAGCCGGCAGATATAGCAGCCGCCCCTATGAGACCGGTCTGAATAAACTTTCTTCTGGAAATCTGTGTCATTGTATTTGAATTCAAAGGATTAAAGAATATTAGATGTTTTAGGATTGCTCCTGAACAGGATAGAATGATTTTTGGATACAAATTGCGGATGAAGATATAAAAAATAATTCAAAGCATTCAGGCTAACTTTAGCTAATCAGTTGGATTTCAATTTAGGTTGTATGTTTGAAAAATGTTGGTAACAAATTGGGTTGACAAATAGCAATTCAAGGTTCAGGGATGCTATTTTAACTATTTTTGGCCTTTCAAACTCACACTAAACTTAAAGATTAGATTATGAAGAAATTAGTCCTTGCTTGTATTGCTTTTTTAATAACCTTTGTGGCATTTAGTCAGAATGTTCAGTTACACTACGACATGGGTAATGGCCGTGGTTATCTGACCAGTACTGTTGAAATGTTCAGGCCAGATAAAACCGGCAATACCTTTTTCTTTATAGACTTCGACTACGGAGGAAATGATGTGGCCAAAGCCCCTTCCTTGTCTTATTTCGAAATTGCCCGTTGTTTTAAATTAGGCAAATCACCTTTCAGTTGGCATGTTGAATACAATGGCGGATTGTTTCAAAAGTATGCAGAAGCCCCAAAAGTCCCGGGAACTTACGAAGGACATTCGATAAGCAATGCCTGGTTAACCGGGGTTGATTATTCGTGGAATGCGCAGGATTTTTCGAAAGGAATCTCCCTGAAAGTCCTTTACAAGAACATTGCCAATACTCCAGATGACAAACCAAACAACTTCCAGTTGACCGCTGTGTGGTACCTCAATTTTGCCAAAGGTAAAATGAGATTTAACGGTTTTGCCGACTTTTGGAAAGAAACACACACGGTTTCAAACGATGGGTTCCAACGTAATTTCCAATCAAAGAAATACATCTTCCTGGCCGAACCACAGCTCTGGTATAACTTCACTCCAAAATTTGCTGCCGGTTCAGAAATTGAAATCAGCAACAATTTTGCCGGGAATCCAGGGTTCATGATCAATCCAAGCGCTTCGTTGAAATACACTTTCTAAACTGAACCAATATGGAATTTATAACCAAATTTTTCAAGCTTCAGGAGAATAAAACGACTGTACGTACCGAGATCATCGCTGGTATTACAACCTTCATGACCATGGCCTATATCCTGTTCCTGAACCCGAATATTTTATCGGCTACCGGAATGGACAAAAATGCAGTGTTTTTTGCTACTGCCATTGCCGCAGGTTTTGTCACCATCGCGATGGGTTTGGTTGCCAATTTCCCAATTGCACTGGCTCCGGGCATGGGACTCAATGCTTTTTTTGCTACCCTTGCCCTGGCCGGAGTAGGAATGCCGTGGAGAGTTGCACTGGGAGCGGTTTTCATTTCAGGAATTATTTTTATCCTGCTCACCATTACCAAAGTCCGCCAAATACTTGTAGTTGCAGTTCCCCATTCGTTGAAGGTTGCAATTACTGTTGGTATCGGGCTGTTCATCACGATCATTGGATTGAAACTTTCTGAAATTATGGCTGTTTCGGCCAACGTAATACCTCCGACCCTCGAGCATTTAAATGCTACCAAAGGACAGGCGAACTTGTTGTTCTTCGAATGGAACATTGGTTTGGGTAGCCTTAAAAATCCGGCGATGTTGCTTACCCTGCTTGGACTTTTGATTACTGCTTCACTAATGGCTTTACGCGTAAAAGGTTCACTGCTTATTGGTATTATCGTAACCACTATCATCGGAATCCCGATGGGTGTTACTAAAATTGCCGAAGGTTTTTCTCCTTTTTCACTTCCTGATTTTTCCAACCTGGCTGTTTTCGAACTCGACATCAAAGGCGCTTTGAGCATGGGGATCTGGACTGTAGTTTTTACTTTCACCTTTGTTGAGTTGTTCGATACCTTCGGGACACTTGTTGGAACAGCCAATAAAGCAGGCCTGATTGATAAGGACGGCAACTCCCCAAAAATTGGGAAAGCCATGTTGGTGGATGCGTTCGGAGTCTCATTTGGCGCTTTAATGGGAACCAGTACAGTAACCGCTTACGTTGAAAGCGCTGCCGGTATCAGCGAAGGTGGCCGTACAGGGCTTACGGCGATAACCACCGGTTTGTTGTTTCTGTTTGCCCTTATTCTTGCCCCGCTGGCTACCTTAATTCCAAATGCGGCTACGGCCCCGGCTTTGATCATTGTAGGTTTACTTATGGTTTCAGCGATTAAGGAAATAAATTTTGAGGATTTTACCGAAGGCTTGCCTGCTTTCATGTGTATCATCATGATGCCGTTTACCTACAGCATTGCCAATGGAGTTGCCGCCGGAATTATTTTCTATACCTTGTTAAAAGTACTGACCGGAAAAGCAAAAAATGTACATTGGATGATGTACCTTTTGTTTTGTCTGGTTGTTATTCGATACATCTTTCTGACTGAAGGATGATCCGGTAAATATTAGTTCTGAAGGAGGCTGATCTGTAAAGTTCAGCCTTTTTTACCTCTGAAAACTTCCGGGGATGGGTAATTTAAACGACAACTGTTGCCGGGTTATCGGATGTTCAAACTCAAGTTTGTAGGAAAGCAGTTTAATGTAATTCACGGTTCTGCCATCCTCGTTATATCGCCGGTCGCCCACAATGGGGCACCCGATTGAAGAAAGATGGATTCGAATCTGGTTTTTCCGGCCGGTATCGAGTTTAATCTCGAGCAGAGCCATGGAATGAAAGGTCTTTAATACACGGTATTCGGTAATTGCCTCTTTTGAACCCGGAACTTCGTGATCGTAGGAAACCATTTTCATGTTGGCTTCTTCGCGTAACCAGCTTCGAATAATTCCTTCCTTCTTATCAGGAATGGCGATGGTTTGCGCCAGATAATACTTGTTGACCGACTTCCAGTTTTCCTGAAATAATTCCTTCACTTCTTCTGAACGGGCAAAAATGATCAGGCCTTCAACCGCTTTATCGAGTCGGTGAACCGCGAAAAGCTGCTCGCGGTTGCCATATCGGTCGCGCAGATAATTACGCACATGCGAAAAAAGCGTCTGGCCTTCGATGGCTGTGTCGCCACTCGAAACAATACCTGGAGGTTTATGAACCACTAACAGCCACTGGTCTTCGTGTACAATCTTTAGCTGAAATCCATCGAGTTTTACAGCCCGTTCCAGCGATTTTGGAAGGAACTCAACAATCTGTCCTTCAGCAATGGCCTCATCCGGGCGTTTCAGTGTTCTTTCGCCGCATTTTACGGTGTGGTTTTCGATTAGTTTTTTCGCTTTCGAATTCGACATTCCGGCGTGATAGGCGAGAATAAGTTCGAGTAGTGTACTATTTTTTTTTGCTGTAAACTTCATTAATATATTGATGTTGCATATCGTTTGTTGATACGTATCCGTCACAATTTTGAACGTAAAAAGGTACCCAACGGAAGCTGAATTCCGGTTTGCGAAAGCAGGTAGAATTCGCCGTATTCTTTTTCGGAGGCCGACAGATAGCTTTCAGCCACGTTGTTGCCAATAAGCGATGAAAATCCAAGTGAATACAGGTTCAGCACAAGGAAGCTGCCCGCTCCGTCCAGAAGCTGTGCGCAAAGGCTCATCAGTTCATTAAAATTTTCTTCCAAAACCCATTTTTCACCCGCCGGTCCACGACCATAAGCTGGAGGATCGAGAATGATTCCCTGGTATTTTTTACCCCGGGTAACTTCGCGCCTGACAAATTTAAGGGCGTCTTCCACCAGCCAGCGGATATCTTTTAGATTGGAGAGCTCCATGTTTTCACGAGCCCATGTTATTACATTTTTTACGGCATCCACATGGGTTACATCGGCGCCCGCAGCTTTAGCAGCCAGTGAAGCGCCTCCGGTGTAGGCAAACAGGTTCAGTACTTTACACCCTACGCCTGATTTCTGGACATTTTCAAAAATGTATTTCCAGTTTTCGGCCTGTTCCGGAAAAACGCCGATATGCCCGAAGGTGGTCAGGTTCAGTTTAAAATTCAGAATTACATCGCCCAGTCCATAAGAAATCACCCAGCTTTCAGGCATCTTTTTGAAGAAGGTCCAGCCGCCGTTTTCTTCATCAGCAAATCGGTAGGCTTTTTTCTGTTTTTCCCTCACATAGCGGGCATTGGCCAAGTTCAGCCAGTCCTCGTCCGGAAGCCGTTTGTTCCAGATGGCCTGAGGTTCGGGACGGATAAGGAAATACTTTCCAAATCGTTCCAATTTTTCAAATCTGCCACAATCAATGAGTTCGTAATCTTTCCAACCTTCCGCTTTAAGAATAATCATTTGTATTTTAATAGGTTTCAGCTTCCAAAAGTAATTGATTTTAAGCTAAATTTATCGGCTGATTTTAATCCTCATGTTATGCTTTTTCGAGACACGATAACCAGTGTTCAAAATCCACGGATAAAGAATTTTATTCACCTTCAAAAAGCAAAGGAACGAAAGGAACAGAATGTTTTCGTGCTTGAAGGCTCGAAGGAATATGTTCAGGCAATCACGCATAACTATCAGTTTGCCGGAATTTTTGTTTGTCCCGATCTGATTTCTGAAGTGCATTTTAAAGCCTTATCCGCAGGAATCAATCACGATGTTGAAGTGTATCCGGTTTCAAAAGAAGTATTCGAAAAAATTGCCTATCGCGAAGGAAGTGGTGGAATCATTGCACTTGCACGCCCGAAAAGCCATAGCCTGATGGATTTAAACCTGAATCCAAACCCTCTTCTGCTCGTATTGGAGTCGGTTGAAAAACCCGGAAACCTGGGCGCCATTCTCCGGACTGCGGATGCTGCCGGGATTGACGCCGTGATTGTTTGCGATCCTCAAACCGATATTTATAACCCGAATGTAGTACGTTCGAGCATCGGCTGTTTGTTTAGCGTTCCTTTGGCGGTATGTAATTCGGACGAAGCGATTGACTGGTTGAAATCAGGAAATATCTCTGTCTATTGTACTTATCTGAAAGCGGCTGTTCCATATACCGCAGTTGATTTTTCAAAACCTTCGGCCATTGTGATGGGAACCGAATCGGAAGGCATTACTACCAAATGGATCGTGGCTGCCGATCAAAACATCATTATCCCCATGCAGGGAAGCGCCGACTCCATGAATGTTTCAACCTCTGCTGCGGTCGTGGTATTTGAAGCCTGCCGCCAGCGGAATTTTGGAAAAGGCTAAATAAACTAACCAAACAACGATAAACCATGATAAACCGACGACTTTTCATCAGAAACGCAGGACTTGGCGCAGCAAGCCTGGGATTAATGACCGCATTCCCAGGCTTCAGTCAGGCCGGAACCTCCCCGAAACTATATGTATTACCACGCAGTACGCCTGAAAAGCAAGGAATATCCTCAACCTCTATCCTGAAATTTCTGGACATCGTTTCAAAGAGCAAACAGGAATTCCACAGCCTAATGATACTTCGTCATGGCCATGTGGTTACCGAAGGTTGGTGGGCGCCTTATTCGCCGGAACACAGGATGCAATTGTATTCGCTGAGTAAAAGTTTCACCAGCACAGCTATTGGCTTTGCCGTAACCGAAGGGTTGCTATCTGTTGATGATCCGGTAATCCAGTTTTTCCCGGATGATCATCCTGCTGAAATCAGTGAGAACCTTGCTGCCCTAAAAGTAAAGCATTTGCTGATGATGTCGGTCGGTCATGCCAAAGATTCCATCATGATACTCGAAGCTTCACCGGACGGAGTTCGCTGGGAAAAAACATTCTTAAACCAGCCTGTTGTTTTTAAGCCGGGCACCCAGTTCATGTACAATTCAGGAGCCAGCTATATGCTGAGTTCCATTGTCAAAAAAGTTAGCGGAAAAACCGCTCATGAGTTTTTGCGGCCACGATTATACGAACCGCTGGATATTCCTGAAGCAACCTGGACTGAAAATTTCGAGGGAGTCAATATGGGAGCGTCTCATTTGCGCATGAAAACAGAAAGCCTGGCCAAATTCGGGCAGTTATACCTTCAGAAAGGAAAGTGGAACGGCAAGCAGATTCTCAGCGAAAAATGGATTTCCGAAGCTACTTCGAAACAAATTGAAAACGGCAAGAACGACAGCAGTTGGGGTTATGGTTACGGTTATCAGTTTTGGCTGAATCCTCCCGGTGGGTTCCGTGCCGACGGCGCTTTTGGCCAATTCACTATGGTTTTGCCTGAACAGGATGCGGTGGTTGTAATCACCAGCGAAAGTATGGACACCAAAACCACCATGCAACTGGTTTGGGACGGGCTGGTTCCTGCAATGACCGGTGCAGCTCTTCCCGAAAATTCTATTGAACAGAAACAACTCCGAAATGACCTGAGAGCGCTCAAATATGATCCCCCAAAGTTGGAAGTTCATTCAACCGTAGCAGCCAGGATATCCGGAAAGGAATTTTTGCTGGATAAAAACCAGTTCAATGCGAAAGCTGTATCCTTCCGGTTTGATGGTGATAAGTGTATTTTTACCCTTAAGGAAGACGGGAAACCGGATATCGAAATTACCAATGGCATGAACTACTGGATCAGAAAAGGGAATTTAAAACCGGCGCCACATTCGTTGTTCTCGCTGCGCCGGATTGACTTTGATTCGATTGTTGCAGCCAGCGCAACATGGCAGGGCGAAAACACCTTGCTGCTCACCTGGCGATTCATCGAAACCGTGCATGGCGACAGCCTCACCTGCATTTTTGACGGCGATCAATTAAACATCAAATTTCTGTTTAATGTAGCCCGGCTTCAGAACAAACCCGATGACCGGCCTGATATTTCGGGTACAATGATGGCATAATCAAAAGAATATAAACGAGACCAATTTTTAATATGAAGATTATTTGCTTTTTGAATACGACAAATCTTTCAGCCACCATGTATCTTTCTTTTCCTCTTTTCGAAAACAGGTGATTGCTTCTTTATTGATATCCGCAAAATCGTTTTTGATTAATTCCCAGTTCTTGCTGTCCTGTTCCCAGAAATCAGTTACACTTTTTGCAAATGTCCATAACATCATCACAGGCATTTCAAAACCAATTTTGCCGTAACCAATGTAAGTGGCATCGCTGATGTTTTTCGCCTTAGACACTGCATTTGCCTTTTTTACCAGCGTTTCCATTTCCTTTTCTTTTCCCTTTTTCAAATAAAAAGCCTGCCACCGGCAATAATGGCGTTCGTCTTCCATTAACCGTGGCGATGCAGGTTCGTAGCTTAAATCAAACCGTACGGTTGCAAATTTTTCTTCGGTATATTCAATACAATCGTTAAATCGTTTGAATTTTTCGGGGCCGTACCGGGCAACTACCGAATCCCAGGCTGTCGCAATTTTTAAAGCATCATCCATCGAATTTAGCGGGTACCACAGGTAATACTTAAAATCACCCGATGTCCAAAACTGGAAATCAAACGGGAATTTAACCTCTTTGCAAATGGTCAAAAGTTCCTTGTTAATTTCCATGTATTGATTCATCATTTCGGGTTTAATCACTTCGGTGCCAACCAGCCAAAGCTGTTCACTTTTTTCCTGTGCGCTGGAGTTGGTTGCGAAAACTCCTGAAAGCAGGAATAAAACTAAAAATACGGTTAATGTTTTCATGATTTTTGATTTTTGGTTCATTAAAATCTTAATTGTAATTGTCTGATAAACAGTTGAAATTAAATTATTCTGAATCCTTATGCAGGATGGAATCAATTTCCTTCATTTGACCGCCGGACAATGGCCCAAATTGCATAGCACCGGCGTTTTCCTCAACCTGTTTCACGGTTTTGAAGCCCGGGATTGGGATGGTATTTTCGCTTTTGGCCCAAAGCCATGCCAGCGCTCCCTGAGCCAGTGTGCGTCCGTTGCTTTTGAGTATTTCCCCGATTGCATCCAGTTTATCCAATAATTCCTTAACAGGTTTGCCTTCCGTGAAAAAGATGTGGTATTCATCACCAAAATGGTGAAGAATTGACCTGACATCATCAGTGGGTAAATTTGTAGCTGTGGAAAATTTACCGGTCAGCAAACCCATTGCCAAAGGCCCGCGGTTAATGCTGGCCAGGTTTTTATCCTCGCATAACTGAAGAATATCCTTGTTCCCGACAAAGAGGTTAAAAATTTGCTGAATGGCGATACAATTCTCCCCTTCGGCAAAAAAGGCTGCCCGTTCGGTATGATCGGTACTCCACCCGTATCCCCTGATTTTACCTTCTTTCACCAGCTCTTCCAACGCATCCCTGGTAGCTTGTGCCTTCTCCAGCGGATAGGAATCCAGGTGCAACTGGTACAAATCAATGTAATCGGTTTGCAGTCTGGTAAGGCTGTCTTTAACTGCTTTCCGGATGTATTCAGGCGTGCCGTCGCCTTCAAAATCATTGATCTGGCCGCTTCCGGGTTCGAAAGTCATGCCGAATTTGGTGGCAATAACCACCTTGTCGCGTTTGCCTTTTATGGCTTGACCGACCAGTTTTTCTGAATGCCCGGTGCCATACATATCCGCTGTGTCGAGGAAATTAACGCCCATTTCTATTCCTTTTTCAAGGGCTTTTAATGATTCCTTATCGTCCACTGTGCTCCAGCCAAGTGGCATGCCCTGAAGGGCAATAGGGCCGCCAATTGCCCAGCATCCCAAACCCATTGGGCTGACTTCAATGCCGGATCGACCTAATTTTCTTTTTTCCATGATATTCTCGTTTTTTAATTATTTACCACATATTCCATAATGTAATAAGATCACATATCTGAACCTGGTTATTTTTATTAATGTATTTTTCTGGAAATTTGCCGTCAATCATCACATCTTCGTTCATAAATACGGCAACAGGTTTGGCTACAAAAACGGTATGGTCACCAGTCGTAATCTGGTCGATAACTTTACATTCAATATTCATAAAACACTCTTCAATCATGGGAGCGCTAATTTTGTTTGATTGCATTGGTGTTAAACCGGTTTCGGCAAATTTGTCCACTTCGTTGCTGTGTGTGGTTCCTACCTTAAGTATGGCTTCGGTAAGTTCCGGGGTTGGAATGTTTAATCCAAATTCTTTGGTTTCGTTAATCAGGGCTTGGCAGGCACGGTAAGAATCTTCGCCTTTTTCACCATTTCCTATTGATGCTGCTATTAAAAGCGGTTCATGAGAGGTAGGTGTCACCCAGCAAGCTGTAATTATTCCATTGATGGATTTTTCGGCATTGCAGCAGGTAAGCATTACCACCTGCCCGTTGCTTAATAACCAGGAGAGTTTCATTACATCCGATCCTGTTAAATCGAATTCGGTTTTTTTCATGATTTTTAGTCTTAACTTATAAAATTCAGTCATGCCCCTATTTAATGTTAGGATTTGACTTGCATTCAATCAAAATGGATAGCATCCATATGAAATAGAAAATAGTGGAGTAATTGAGAAACTGTTTAAAAATGATTTTCAAGCCAAAAATCAAAAAACATGAAATTTAAACAGCGTGTGTTTAGTGTTTCAATCAGAGTAGCTTTCGAGCTTTTGCAGATAATCCATAAATAATTTGAGTATTGAACTCAAATAAATGACACTGTCATTGTACCCTATTAAATATAACAAAATGATATTGAGTGTATTAAAATTACAAAAATGAAACTTGGGAATGTGTGTTTTTTAGCAGCTATCTACATTTTCAAATCAATTAATCCGAAAATTCTTAAAAAGTTAACATGCATTGAATCCAAAATTTAACTATAGGCAAAAATTTGTTTTTTTCAGAAACAATATTCTACCAAATCAGCTTTTAAGTATCTTCGCCCGCAAATCTGCATTCCGCTATGATTAATGAAAACAGAAGAAAAATTTGGTCGCATCCATGGTCGTACCGCGGAGGAACGATTGCTGCAGTGGCAATCCTGCTTCTGGGATTTGCACTTCAGCTTTCCTCTGGTGGAATGATACTCCGGATGGCTGGTTTTCCGTGGAACCTCTTGTCTGGTTTGGTTTTTCTTGTCATTCTGATTTCTGCTTATTATCTGCTAAAACATACTCCGGTCATCAAAGGACTTGGCAGCGTAAAAGCTGCATTGCCTGCTATCCTTGTCTTTACTTTTCTTATTTTACTGATGGGTTTTGTGAAACAGGATGTTCCGCCTAAAAACATGCTGTCAAAGCTTTTCGGCCTGACGCATCTGGTCAAAACCTGGCCGTTTATCCTGATCAACCTGTATTTAATGATTCTGTTGGGTATCATCACTATGAAACGATTGACTCCCTTCAACCTGAAAAATGCCGGGTTTTTTCTAAATCACTTCGGCCTGTTTCTGGTGCTGTTCTCAACCGCTTTGGGAAGCAGCGACATGCAACGCCTCACGATGAATTGCTACGAAAACCAGACCGAATGGCGGGCGGTGGATACTTCAGGAAAGACAATAGAACTACCGATAGCAATTGAATTGCTGAATTTCAACATCGCCGAATTCCGCCCGAAAGTGACTATCATCAATAACCAGACCGGACAGGTCGTGCTGAATAAAGGCAAAAATCAGTTCGAAATGTTGGATAGGAATTCGTTGGATTTATACGAGTATCATATCGAAGTGGAACAGTTTCTGGAAACATCAGGAAAAGTTGGTGAGGCTTATTTCCAGGTGAATGAACCCGGTTCAGCGCCTTCGGCCAAAGTGAAAGTCACTAATTCGGAAGATCGCTCCGAAATTTCGGGCTGGATTTGCAGCGGTAGTTTTGCGCATCAACCCGAAGCGTTGAAACTAAACGAAACGCATTCGCTGGTGATGTTGCCCGCCGAACCCCGTAAATTCAGCTCCGGGCTGAACATTCAGACCAAAAGCGGAAAGAATGTAACCACAACCATCGAAGTCAACCGGCCATATAAAATTGACGGATGGACGATTTACCAACTGAGCTACAATACCGAAATGGGCCGTTGGTCGAACCTGAGCGTTCTGGAACTGGTGCGTGACCCATGGTTGCCTGTTGTTTACTTCGGCATTTTTCTGATGATGGCCGGGGCTGGATTCCTGTTTATAACCGGTAAACCAAAAAATGGAGGAATTGAACATGTGGCTTGATTACCCGATATACGCTTTCGTCGCCATTCTTTGTTGGCTGGCAGCCTCCGGCTTATTTTTAACTTCAGGGAAGAAATTGATGAACCAACTGGCAGCCGGACTTTCGTTTGCCGGAACAGCTTTTTTGTTGGTTTTTATAATTATTCTCTGGCTGCATATTGAGCGGCCACCCATGCGTACATTAGGCGAAACGCGGCTTTGGTACGCTATATTTCTCTCCGGGATCGGACTGATTTCGTACCTCCGATGGAAATATAAATGGCTGGTTAGTTACAGCCTGGGCCTGGCCATTGTATTTTTGATCATCAATCTGCAACATCCCGAAACTTACGATAAAACACTAATGCCCGCGCTTCAAAGCCCTTGGTTTATCCCACACGTGATTGTCTATATTTTTGCCTATGCCATGTTGGGCGCTTCGTCACTGGTAGCTTTGAGGAACCTGTTTTTTGCACCGACCGAAAAAATCATCAAGGGGCCCATCCAAATGGCCGATAACCTGGTTTACATCGGATTTTCTTTTCTGACTTTCGGATTGCTGTTTGGCGCTCTTTGGGCAAAGGAAGCCTGGGGCCATTACTGGACCTGGGACCCGAAAGAAACATGGGCATTCATCACCTGGATGTTCTATTTGGTTTACATCCACTATCGTTTTCGTCATCCTTCGCAACACAAAAAAGCAATGACCATTCTTGCTGTTTCGTTTGCCATTTTGATGATTTGCTGGTTTGGCGTGAATTATTTGCCAAGCGCACAAAACAGCGTACACGTTTATACAGAATAATTTTTTTTCACTCAGGGTTTGGCTCCAAGTCAGGCTCTGAGTAATACAAATCCAGCAGATTGTAACACTTGTTACACCCATACAATTGCAATCCTGCTACTTTTGCAGGGTTATCAGGCAAAATCAATGACCAAAAATAAAATCCTAAATCTATTCCGGAAATTTCATAAATGGCCCGGAATTGTAATTACCCTGTTTATAATTCTGTTTTCTATCTCCGGAATTTTCATGAACCACCGGGGATTAATTTCGGCAATAGACCTCAACCGATCGTGGCTGCCTGATGATTATAGTTATGAGAATTGGAATAAAGGAGCTGTAAAATCAGTCTTTCTGCTAAATACAGACTCTGCGCTCATTTACGGCAATATCGGAATCTGGCTCAGCACCGATCAATTCAAATCTTTTCAGGATTGGAACACTGGATTTCCGGGAGGTATTGATAACCGAAAAATCAGCAAAATTCTGAAAACCCCGGATGGAAAACTTTACGCCGGAACTTATTTTGGATTGTATCAATACTCCTTTCAGCAACACGAATGGCAAAAAATATCGCTACCCATTTCAGAAGAACGGATTACTGATCTGATCATGAAAGGGAATGAGTTGCTGGTTCAAACCCGTTCCGTTTTACTGAAATCAATGGATGGGATGGCATTTTATCCGGTTGTGCTTCCTGCTCCTGAAGGGTATGATGGAAAAGCAAGCCTGTTTAAAACCCTGTGGTTGCTGCATAGCGGCGAAATCTGGGGATCGGTCGGGAAGCTGGTGGTTGATTTGTTTGGATTGGCTATCCTGGTTATCTCGTTAACCGGATTAATGCATTTCATCTTCCCGGGATGGTTGAAACGCCGAAAAGCAAAACAAAAAAACAATACCAATTTGGTTGCCATTCGAAACAGTAATCTCCTTTGGCATAACCGTTTGGGCTGGATTTTTATTCCTTTCCTGATTTTTGTGACTATCTCCGGTATGTTCCTGCGCCCGCCGTTACTGATTGCTATTTCCAATTCGAAGGTTTCGCCCATTCCCGGTACCGCCTTGAGTTCGCCGAATCCGTGGTACGACAAGCTTCGCCGCGTTTTGTACGACGAACAGCTACACATTTTTCTGTTTTCGACTTATGACGGAATTTTCTATACTGACGAAAATTTCCGGCAACCCATGCGCCGCCTGATAAACGAACCACCGGTGAGCGTAATGGGTTGCAACGTTCTGGAGAAAAAAGGCGAAGGCAACTATCTGATCGGATCATTCAACGGGCTATTCCTCTGGAATCCTGTTAACGCGCAGTTGTTTGATTACCTCTCCGGAAATCCCTATCAGGCGCCTGAAGTAGCGGGCCCACCAGTCTCCAAAGACATGATTGATGGCTGGTTTAACGATCGGTCTGGCAACGAATTCTATTTCGATTACAATCGGGGAGTTTTGCCAATCAGGAACAATACTCAATTTGGTGAAATGAGCGCTGAAATAATCAGGAAAAGTCCCATTTCGTTGTGGAACCTTTCGCTCGAAGTTCATACGGGCCGTATGTTTGAGCCTATTTTGGGTATGTTCTATATACTCTATGTTCCGTTGGCCGGAATTTGTATTCTGATTGTTTTGATTAGTGGATTCTTTATGTGGTGGATAGGGTATCGGAAGAAAAAATAATTTGATGTGGTGACTTGGAATCTTAACTGACGGGGTGACTCGAAGTCACCCCGTCAGTTAACTAACTAATCCCCTTCAAAAATCCCGGTGCTTTCCGATGTTTGGTAGCCTGTTCGTAGGCGAATGCCAATTTAATTAAAGTGGGTTCGCTCCAGGCGCGTCCGAAAAATGAAATCCCGACAGGTAAACCTTTAACAAACCCTGCAGGAACGGTTATGTTTGGATAGCCCGATACGGCAGCCGGCTTAGAACTTCCTCCACTAAAATGATCGCCGTTTACCCAGTCAATTGTCCAGGCAGGGCCATTGGTTAGCGCAATCAGTGCATCAAGTTTATGCTTGTCCATCAAAAAATCAATGCCTTCTTCCCGGGTTAGTTTCTGAGATTTTTTCAGAGCCTCCAGATAAACCGGATCTTCCAAACCGTTAGTTTTTTCTGCCTTTTCAAATATTTCCTGACCAAACCATTTTAGTTCAGTATCTGCATTCTTCAGATTGAATTCAATCAAATCGGCCAGTGACTGAACCTTCAGGCCGGAACGTGTTTTCAGGTAGGCATTTAAATCAGCCTTGAATTCCGAAATCAATACCTGCCATTCTGCATCTCCACATTCCTTACGGTTTTCAAACTTCAGGTTTCCGACGATTATTGCTCCTTTGCTTTTCAATGTTTCAATAGCTTCAGAAATCAGTTTGTCCACTTCAGTATTATTTCCAAAAAAGTCGGAAGCGATACCAATCCGTGCGTTTTTCAAACCATTGGCATCTAAATACTGTGAATAATCCTGATTCTTTTCTGCCAGCAATCCCAACAAAACAGCGGCATCAGAAACCGTTCGCGCCATTGGTCCGGCAGTATCCTGACTGTGCGAAATAGGGATAATTCCGTCGCCATTCCACAATCCAACTGTTGGTTTAATTCCCACGATGCCGTTAATTCCTGAAGGGCAAACAATCGAGCCATCGGTTTCGGTGCCTATACCAATGGCACACATATTGGCCGAAACAGCCGACCCGGTACCGGAACTCGAACCACAAGGACTGCGATCCAGACTGAAAGGATTTCGAACCTGCCCGCCGCGTCCACTCCATCCGCTCGATGATTTGGTTGAACGGAAATTGGCCCATTCGCTGAGATTGGTTTTGCCCAGCAAAACAGCGCCGGCTTCGCGTAATTTGCGAACAATGACCGCATCATCAGGCGCCGGACTTCCGACCATCGCCAGGGAACCGGCAGTTGTCAGCATTTTATCGCCTGTATCAATATTGTCTTTAATCAGCACCGGAATTCCGTGCATCGGACTTCGTACTTTCCCAGATTTTCGCTCCGCATCCATTTGGCGGGCAATGTTAATTGCTTCAGGATTAATCTCAATGACTGCTCTCAGTTCCGGCTCTTTTTTGTCAATTTGCTCTATGCGGTCCAGGTATTTTTGGGTTATTTCTGCCGAAGACAAAGCTCCCGAACTCATCTTCTCCTGAAGCTGGGCAATGGTGATTTCATTCAGTTCAAAATCAGCATAATTTTCAGGAATATTAGTTTGAGTTGTTGTCTGAACACATGAACCAAGAGGTGCGAGGGCAAGAGTTCCTCCACCTAAAGCTGCGGTTTTAAAGAAGTTTCGTCGTTTCATTTTGAAAGGTTTAGTTTGCAACGACAAGTTAAGAAAATACTTCGATTCAAAAGCACTGACCTAAAAAAAAGAGGGCTTCACTTCGAGTGAAACCCTGATTAAATTTTCATATTCATTTTCCTCACAGTAGCTGTAAATATTGGTTTTCGAGCGTTACGTTAAAATGAATGTCGGCCTTCAAAGCTTTAAATACTTTTAAAATTGTGTCAATGGTAGCACTGTTTGTACTGCTTTCAAGTTTTGAAATTTGAGATTTTTGTACACCAACCAATTGCCCTAGTTGCTCTTGGGTTAGGTTACGTTCTTGTCTGGCGGATTTTATCATTCGGCCCAAAACATCCATACGAAGTTCGTACTCGTATTCGTCCCTCTCTGTTGTGCCAACTTTGCCGATATATTTATCTTTCATTTCGGCCAGTGTATGGGTTTTCATTTCTGTATTTGCCATTGTTTTAATCTTTTTGTTTGTTTTCAAAATACCACTTCCTGATTTTTATTGCACGTTCGATCTCATTTTTAGGAATCTTGTCCGTTCTTTTAATAAAACCGTGCGTTGCAATAACCAAAGTTTCTTTACCGTCAGTTTTGTCCCAAAATGCGAGTAGTCTGATTTGAAGGCCGGTATAGCTTGTACGAAACTCCCAGATGTCATCCTGTAACTTTTTGTAAAGTTTGGGGTCGTTTGTCTGTTCTGCAAGGTCGATGTTATAGAAAACTTTCTTCACAGTTTTCAAGTCGAGTCCGGCAAGGAACTTGTCCACTTCTTCTAAAAATATAGTCTGAAAGAAATGCATCAGTTTTTATACGCAAAGATAGTTGAGTTTCCAAATATTGCAACTTTCCTATTTGGAATTTTCTCAAAAAGAAAAGTCACTTCGGAATGATTCAATGCGACTTTTTAGAGTTTAATGCTGTACAGATGATCAAGCAACTTCATAGGTAACACCGTTAGGGTTAAGCATTTTTTTTGAAGCCTCTAGAACCTCAATACCCACTATATTTCCTTCATCATCATAGTCTAAAATGATTCCTGGTTTATCTTCATCGCTTTCATTAACTTTCTTTTCAGAAAACTGAATGTAAACCACATCAACTTCTTTGTCATATTTTATTAGCATACTTGTCTTATCGGTTCTGATACTGCTTTTCGTAGTAGCTTTGGTAATCGCCACTGGTCACGTTTTCCATCCATTCGGTGTTGGCGAGGTACCAGTCAATAGTTTTTTCGATGCCTTCTTCAAACTGAAGGCTAGGCACCCAACCCAGTTCCTTTTGTAATTTGGTGGAGTCTATGGCATAACGCAAATCGTGCCCGGCGCGGTCTTTCACGTAAGTGATCAGCTTTTCTGAAGTCCCGGGGTCACGGCCAAGTTTGCGATCCATAATCCGGCACATTACTCTAATCAGGTCAATGTTGGTCCATTCGTTATGCCCTCCAATATTATAAGTATCGCCGTTTTTCCCCTGATGATAAATCACATCAATGGCACGGGCATGATCCTCCACCCAAAGCCAGTCGCGCACATTTTCGCCTTTTCCATATACCGGCAGCGCTTTATTGTGTTTGATGTTGTTGATAAAAAGCGGGATCAGCTTTTCAGGAAACTGGAACGAACCGTAGTTGTTCGAGCAGTTTGAAACCACCACAGGCAATCCGAAGGTGTCGTGGTAAGCACGCACAAAATGGTCGGAACTTGCTTTTGATGCTGAATACGGACTGTGCGGATCGTAGCCGGTTTCTTCGGTAAACATGCCTTCGCTTCCCAAACTTCCATAGACTTCGTCGGTCGAAATGTGGTAAAAGCGTTTGCCTTCGGTATTCTCTTTCCAGATGTGACGGATGGAATTCAATAAGTTCACCGTACCTATCACATTGGTAAATACGAATTCGGTTGGATTGGTTATCGAACGATCAACATGCGACTCTGCTGCCAGATGGATTACTCCGTCAAATTGCCTTTCAATAAAAAATTTCAGGATAAAATCTGCGTCAACAATGTCGCCTTTCACAAACTCGTAATTGGGTTTGTTTTCAACATCGGTAAGATTCGCCAGGTTTCCGGCGTAAGTCAGTTTATCGAGGTTTACGATTTTATACTCAGGATACTTATTAACAAAGAGGCGAACCACGTGCGAACCAATAAATCCGGCGCCTCCGGTAATCAGAATAGTTTTCATTTATTTCGTTTTTCAGTTGTTATCAAAAATAAGGAATTAAACAGAAACTAAAAGCTGCAAATGAAGGAATAAAACGGGAAATAGATTTATATGTTGTTTGAGAACAATAGCATTTTACAGTTGTTAATAACAGACAAATTAGTCTTTTAATTTTATTTCCTTAAAAAGCAGAATCACGGCTTGATCTAGCAAATAAGTTAATTTAGTAATAAACGATATAAACAAAACCACATGAAAAAAATCTTGCATATTATTTCGAGTCCAAGAGGCGGGGAATCATATAGCATTAAACTTGGTAATGCTATTGTTGATAAAATTAAATCAGTATATCCTGGCAGCACGGTTAAAGAGAATAATCTGGCAAAAAATCAGTTTCCGCATCTGGATGAAGCTCAAATTGCATCATTTTTCACTCCCGAGGAATTTAGAACTCCTGAAAATCTGGAAGCGGTTCGTAATTCAGATAAAGCAATCAACGAAATCATGGAAGCAGATATCCTTGTCATTGGCGCTCCTTTCTACAACTTTAGCATACATTCAACTTTAAAGGCATGGATTGACCATATTGCAAGAGCTGGTGTTACTTTCCGTTTTACAGAAAAGGGTTATGAAGGATTAGTCCATGGTAAAAAGGTTTACATTGCAGTAGCATCAGGCGGAATTTACTCTGATGGTGCAATGCAATCCTACGATTTTTCAGCTCCTTACTTAAAAGCTATTTTAGGTTTTCTTGGAATAACAGATGTGAATGTTATTCGTGTGGAAGGGACTGCTATACCTGGGATACAAGATTCTGCTCTTCATAAGGCTATCAGTAGCATCAAACTGTAAGCTGATTCATTTTCAATTTTCAAAAAGGGAAATTTCTGTATTTAAGAATGTTGTTCATTTGAATATATCCCCGAAGTTTTCTGAGGTGGTTCCATTGGGTTAGGTCCTTCTTTTGCCGTAGGAGAGTATAAAAATCCCATTTAATGATGTGCATTCATGTACAAGCAAAAAATTATTCATGGTGTCTGACTTTTAACTGTGACAAAATGAAAAGACGCTATTTTTTGTAATCAAAAATCTGTTTCGTAGTTTTGAGTCGAACTTAATTATTGACTTATAACCATGAAAATGACCATCAGGATTTTGAGTTACTCTATATTAATATTCCTGTTTGCTCTACATACAAGCCATTCTTTCGGGAATAAGCCTGCAGAAAATGATCAAAAGCAAATTCATCCAGTTTCAACGACCGGAACAGTAAAAGACAAAGAGGGCAATATTTATAAAACAGTTACCCTGGGAAAGCAAATTTGGATGGCCGAAAACCTAAGAACAACCAAATACCGGAATGGTGATCCTATACCCAATGTGACCGTAAACTCAAACTGGGCTGCACTAACAACTGGAGGACTTTGCTGGTACAACAATGATGCTGCGGCAAATCATGCTACCTATGGCGTTTTATACAATTGGTATGCGGTTAATGATCCACGAAAAATAGCGCCATCAGGCTGGCATGTACCTTCCGATGAGGAATGGACAGTTTTAACGAACTTCCTGGCCGGGAAAAGCTATGCTGGAGGTAAATTAAAAGGAACAAGTACAAGTCATTGGTCGGATCCCAATTCCGGCGCAACCAACAGTAGTGGTTTTACTGCTCTTCCGGGAGGCTATCGGAATAAGGATGGAGTTTTCAAAAACCTAAGTTTTTGTGGAAGTTGGTGGGCTACCACGGAATATACCAAATCGGTTGCCTGGTATCGGTATGTAGACTATGGTACCAGCACGATTTATAACGTTAGTACGTATAAAACAAGTGGATTTTCGATTCGTTGCATAAAGGATTGATAGTGGAAAGGAAGTATAGAAATGAATTGAACGAAGTATTGTGAAAAGTGATTCGTAAATAAATGCTTTGTATTATATTTAGCCTCTTGAAAATAAATTTATTCCAACTAAAAAAATAAAGATTATGAAAACCTTACAAAACAGAAGAGACTTCCTTAAAATTTCAGCCGCAGGATCGATCAGCATGATGTTACTCGGTACCGCCGGGTGTAAAACTGCTACTGACAGAAAAAGCTTTGGTGTTGGATTACAACTTTATACCATTCGTGATGCCATGGGTGCAGATGTTTTAGGATCATTAAAAAAGTTATCAGACCTTGGATATAAAAATCTGGAACTGGCAAGTTATTCAAATGGAAAGTTTTATGACTATTCTCCGGTAGAATTCAAAAAAATTGTAAATGATTTGGGCATGGATATTATCAGTAGTCATGCTGCGGTTGAGTCGGCAGGCATTACTGTTGAAAATGCAAAAATTATGGCAGATTCGCATGCTGCCCTGGGCGTAAAATATTGTATTCAACCTTGGGTTAATGAAGTGGACCGCAACGTTGAAACATATAAAAAAATGATAGGTGACTGGAATAAGGTTGGTGAAATTATGAAAGAGGTTGGAATTCAGTTTGGATATCACAATCATAACTTCGAGTTTGCCAATATTGATGGAATAATACCTTACTACGATATATTTTTGCCTGAAATGGATGCCAGCCTGATAACGATGGAGTTAGATCTTTTCTGGGCAGCCAAAGCAGGACAGGATCCAGTGGCGATGTTCAATAAATACCCCGGCAGGTTCCAGCTTTTACACTTTAAAGATATGCTAACCAACCAAGCTCCATTCTTTGATGTGATTAAAGATGATATTTGTAGTGTTGGAGCGGGTGTTATTGACTTCAAGAAGATTCTGGCTTCAAAAGAAGTTGCAGGAACGAAATATACATTTGTAGAAGATGACAACCAGGGTAACGGAAAACCTTTTGAAGCTTTGGAAATAAGCATCAATAACCTGACTACTAAAATTTTGGTATAATATACATGAGCTTTCATTGCCAGAACCCGGGTTTTTAATCCGGGTTTTTTACTGATCATTCTCAATCCTTTGTTATAAAAAGCTTCTGGATGATGAATTGAAATCATTTTTATCTGTCCGCTTTTTTGGTAATATTGGCCGATTCATTTTCTTTAAGCTTAACTAAATCAAAATTAAACATGATGAACCTTAGAAAATTCGTATTACTAGTTCTTTCTATCCTCATTTTGTCTGTTGGCACTTTGCGAGCAGATGAAGGCATGTGGATGCTGCCCCTGATTCAAAAACTGAATATTAAACAAATGTCGGCAATGGGGTTTAAGCTCTCTGCCAAAGATATTTATGATATCAATAAATCCAGTTTAAAAGATGCTGTACTCCAATTTGGCGGTGGTTGTACCGCAGAAATAATATCCAAAGACGGGCTTGTTTTAACCAATCACCATTGCGGTTACGGGACTATTCAAAAGTTGAGTTCCGTTGATCACAACTACCTCCAGGACGGATTCTGGGCAATGAACCATGATGAAGAAATTCCGGCCAAAGGCCTGACAGTCACTTTTCTTGACCGGTTTGAAGATGTAACCAAAGCGGTAACAGAAGCTTTAGTTGCTGCACCTGAACCAAAAGCCAAAGAGGATGCCCTAAGAACGATATCCAGTCAACTGACAACCAAAGCAATTGGTGAGAATAAATACCTTAGAGGCAGGGTAGTTTCTTTCTTCGGCGACAACCAATATTATCTGATAATCTCTAAAACATACAATGATATCCGTTTTGTTGGTGCGCCGCCTTCATCAATCGGAAAATTTGGTTATGATACCGACAACTGGATGTGGCCGCGTCATACCGGAGATTTCAGTATGTTCCGTATTTATGCCGATAAAGACAATAATCCTTCAGAATATTCGAAGGACAATGTTCCTTATCAACCCAAAAAATTCCTGACCATTTCCTTGAAAGGGGTGAAGCAGAACGATCCGGCGATGATCATCGGATATCCGGGAAGAACCAACCGTTTCATGACCTCCTATGAAGTGAAGGAGACCAGCGAGATAAACAATACAACTACAATTCTTGTTCGGGGAGTCCGCCAGAAAATATTAATGACTGATATGGTGGCTGATCCAAAAATCAGGTTAATGTATTCCAGCAAATTTGCCGGATCGTCAAATTCATGGAAAAAAGCGATTGGCATGAACGAGACCTTTGCTAAGCTAAAAGTTTACGAAAGAAGGGCTGCTGAAGAAAAGAACTTCACCGAATGGGTGGCAGCCGATCCTGCAAGAATTGAAAAATATGGACGGGCATTGGCCGATGTAAAGTCGGCGATTGATGGAAGGGCTAAACTACAATTTACTCTGAAATATTTAACTGAAGCCCTTAATTCGATCGAACTAACCTCAGCGGCGCTTCGTTTTGGCCCAAAACCTGATCTGGAACCGAGGGATGAAAGAGGTGGCAGACGAAATTTCTCTGCAAGTCCTACCGATTTTTACAAGGATTACAATGTGGCTACCGACAAGAAAATGGCCAAAGCAATGATGACTCTTTTCAAAGAGAAAGTACCTGCAACTGAGCTGCCGGATTTCTATAAAACCATTGATGCAAATTATCAGGGCAACATTGATGCTTTTGTGGAGGCCATGTTCAGCCAATCGATATTCGTTTCTGAAGGAAAACTTAAAGCGGCTCTTTCAGGCGATAAAAAAGAGATTGAAAATGATCCGGCGTTCGTGGCAGGGAAGAATATCTCCGAAGCTATAACGAAATACAACAAGGAACTTGAACCGTATCGTACTTTGTATGCTCAAGGACAAAAACTGTATATTGCAGGGATGCTGGAGATGAAAGCCGGACAGGCCATGTACCCTGATGCAAACTTCTCGATGCGTTTGACGTACGGTAAAGTATTGAATTACTCCCCTAAAGATGGCGTGATCTACGATTATGTAACGACCCTCGATGGTGTCATGCAGAAAGAGGATCCGAATAACTGGGAATTTATAGTTCCGGATAAGCTGAAAGAACTGTACCATGCCAAAGATTTCGGACAGTACGCGTTAAAGGATGGCCGGATGCCAGTCGCTTTCCTTACCAACAACGATATTACCGGCGGTAATTCGGGCAGTCCGGTATTGAATGGCAAAGGAGAACTGATTGGGACAGCCTTCGACGGCAACTGGGAATCCATGAGCGGAGACATTATTTTTGAACCTGCCCTGCAGCGTTGTATCAATGTTGACATACGCTACACCCTCTTCATCATGGATAAATTCGGCGGAGCTGGTTATTTACTCAACGAAATGAAGATTTCAAGATAATAGGTTCGTGCTTCTCTCACCTAATAAATAGCCTCAACATCTTATTCTAATGTTGAGGCTATTTATTTATAAACGAAATCCATCATTGGAGCAATCCAGAGGTGGTCAATTTGATCGAAGACTAACGGTCCCTTCTCTGGTGATTCTGAGTCCTTGCTTGAACTCTTCTCAAGTTTACTTTAAATTCAAAATTAAGAGAATAAAAAAAATGCCAAATCTAATTGTCAGACTATGTCGAATTTTCAAATTTCAATAAGATATTTTCTATCATTCCTGTCAATCTTCTTGCGGATCAAACAAAGTAAATTTTTTAGACACATCTTTCTTGAAAACCTCCTTCAATATTTTTATACTCCAAGATTCAAGTTTATAGTTGCCAGAAACAATATCACTTATTTGCAAAATTTGTCCACTTTTCGATGTCCCAGTTTTCATAATAAATTCTTCTGACGTAAGTTTGAATCTTTTATCTTCTAAATCCATTTCAATTACGTAACAAAATGCCAAATGCTTTTCACTCTTGGGATTATCATTACCATAAATAAGAAAGAAGTTTGGACTGTCAATGGCAATTTTTTCTCCAATTTCCTCCTCAATTTCCCTTTCTAATGTTTTTCCAATTGTTTTTATTGTATTACCATCTTCGTCTTTATCTTCCTCTCTTACGTGACCTCCTATGTACAATAACAGTCTGTCACTTTCTGGAGAATCTGATAACGTTCTTTTGGCACTTTTTTTAACAACAAGAACTTTGTTTCTTTTTGCATTAGTAATAACTGCAATTGCTATTGGTTGTATATTTTTGCTTTTTTCAATTTTATCTCTTCTGTCAAATTCAATTTGAAAATTCTCAATTTTCGAAACATTATTTACACCAACCTTTAATTCATTTTTTATATTTTCATTAAAATACCCTATTCTTTCAATCAGTATTTCCTTAAGAATATTTAATACTGATGAAGTTACCTCATAACTTACAGCATTAGGGTTATTATTAAGATCAGGAGTGTCGGTGATAATTTCAGTCAGCTTTCTAAATTTTTTTCCATAATTTTTAACAGTATTATCAATGGATTCATTAAATCCTTTCAAAACATCTTCATTCATTATTGAACCTCTTTTCTCAGTAAGTAGATTGGCATATTCCCTATCAATTGAGGTTTTTGGAGAAACTTTAAATACATAAATTAAATCTAAACGTCTTCTCCACATTTCCATTAAACAGAAATCTTTTAATGTCTCAAATGTTTTTTCATCAACATGGGGTTTTTCTATTTCTGGATTTCTTAACCAATTGAACCAACATAAAGCATCAAAAATTCCGCGGTCAGCAATTATAATATCAACTTTATTCTGTTTCTCAGGACTCTGATCGAGATGTTGAATCGTTTCTGCAATTGCTGATGTTAATGTCCAAATATTAAAAAATGGATGTCTTTTATTACTTACAGGGCAAACACCTGCCCTTTCCGTTAATACAACTGTTTGGAACCCATTTCTTTTTAGAAAAATATTCAGCGCTGTAATTATTGTAGATTTCCCAGATTTAGGACTACCGCAAAATTCAATTAATAATGGACTTCTTAAAGCTCTTTCTTCCTTAAATTTCAAGACTTCAGAAGCAAGCTTCTCTAATTCTTTAATTTTATCTTTTTTATTTAATGTGTCCATATCAAAAATTATTAAATGCTTTTTCAACAAAATCTTTTCCTTTACTTTCTAATAATGTAATCGCATCACCTGCCGAAAAGCCAGCAAAAAATGACAGTATCAAACTCAAATAAATAAATCCTTCGCTTAGCTGAGTTTCGGGTACAGTTATAATGTGTATTCCCGATTTTAATACTAAATGAAGTAAAATTGCGAATGCTATTGCAAACCAAGGACGAAGAAAAAAGTATGCATAGTATCCCATATCATTTATTTGTTCAACGATTGTAACCGATCCTTCAGAATTAGTATTGATACTAGACTTGTACAGTTTACGTAAATAAAATATTGCGCTGCCACATAAAGCTGTCCCAATACCTCCGATAATAGAAATTACAGATATTGATATCTCAAAACTAAATTGATGTTTAATGCTTTCGAAAAGAATAGAAGGAATAATTATGACAATACTAATAATAAGAATAATGAAATAGTATATCATTAATCCCTTTATTTCTTTTTTTGACAGCTTAAAAAAATCTTGTCTCATGGTTATTATTTTTAATTTTAGATAACTCTTCGAAACAGCCTGTAAGCACCGAGATAACAGAATTATTTTTTGTTTGGTCTCCTTACACAAACTATACGAAGTTACTGATTAACTCTGAGCTTTTTGCTGTCGCTTGTTCATCGCCTGAAACACGACAAAAAAGATAAATCCTGCTAAACTTAACCAGCCTGGCCAATCGCCGAGTCTGCTGTAAAGCGTGGTCGTGGTTCCGAGCGGAACGTTGTCAACAAGGGCAAATGCCGCACCATTTGGCGATGCGTTGCGCAGGGCGATAATGTGTCCATAAGGATCAATGATAGCCGCTGCATAAGCTACATCGGTTTTGACCACTGCAACACGATTTTCAACTGCCCGCAGTATGCTTTGGGCGACTTGTTCGAGCGCAATGCCCGGTCCTTCAAGCGTTGGTACGGCGATTAACTGTGCGCCTTTACGCGCAAAAATGCGCGAGGTATTTGTCCAATGAACATCATTACAGATAATGGTCGCCAACCGGCCAAGTTCTGTATCATAAACAGGGTACTTGCCAGATGTGACGATGGGCGGTTCGCCGGGTGAAGTGGGATGGTTCTTCCCATAGACATCGAGGAATTTTCCTTCCGGAGTGAGCATCACCATTTCGTTGCGCCAGCCACGCGGGTCGTTAACACCATATCCAATGAGCAGATAGGCATTTGTCTCAGCCGCTAATGATATAAGTTCTGCAGAGTGTTCCTCTTGCGGGTCGAATCCCAGGCCCAGTTCGGGCATGACGATCAGTTGCACTCCTTGCCGCGAGGCAGAAAGCGCTTGTTCTTTCAAGGCTTGCAGGCGGATGAGCTGAGATTCAGGGGTATCCAGATGTCCGGGGCGCGGATAGTTGTGCTGAATGGCCGCAACACGGATGGTAGGAGAGTCTTTCGGTGCATTTGATAGAATTGTCAACGAGATTCCAATCCAAATTACAAGTACAATTCCTGCTGTTGCTAGCCAGTGAATGGCCGACTGCGTTTTATCATGCGGCAACTCTTTCAGTCGTCCTTTTCCATCAAAGTAAACAAGCGCACCCTTTGCAAGTGCAAAGTTGACGAGCATCAGCACAATTCCCAAACCATAAATGCTGAAGATGGAAATGGGTTGAAGCATCCAGGGCTGGGTGTACATGGTCTGGGCAATAAAGGCGTGCGTGTTGATTGGCGGAATGAAACTGCGGACCATCTCAAAGCCAATCCAGTCGGCGATGCCCTGCAACACGAACCACCGATAGCCGGTATGTTCGTGAAAACGCCGGACGCCAGGCACTGTAAACACTTGTATGATGATAATTACAACCACAACAATTTGAATGACTTGCCCGGCTGGATTATTCCCGAACATAGCAGTCAGGAATACAAAAAGCCATCCTCCGACGCCCACTGCGGGAGCAAGTCCGGACCATTTACGAGGCAGTATATGATGCTGGGCAATCAGCATTGGAACAAGGGCAAAAAATGCCAGGAACCAGAAGTTGTATGGATGAAATGCCAGGATGAGCATCGCCGCGGTCAATATGCTGACTCCGATACCAGCCGCGATGTACTGAATTCGCTATGGTATTGATCGTTCTTTGCCATACTTTTTTTTTAATCCATATAAATATATGGACTATTTTAAATTCAGTCAATATCCTATCACGAATATTTTTATCCCGTACAAATCCCATTTTGAAGCTGGAAAAAACTTTTAAAAATGGTGGAAACTCCCACCGACCCTAAAATCACAAGATGAACCGATTAAGATTTTGTGGTCAATTTGGATTGGCACAGGGATGGTCAGTTCGACCGAATAGTACGATTTATGGAATGAGTTTAATATTTTCCAGATCGGAGATATCATAGTTGAACAGACCCTGCATATTGGCGACAATTAAAATACTTCCTTCCTTTTTACAGCACTTTCCGGAAATTCCGGGATAGTCCTTCACAAGTTTAAGTTCGTTTTCAGAAGGTAAATAAACCGACAGTCCATTTCCGATGGTAATCACATTGTTTCCTTTCCAGAATATTGATGTTGCCTCAGTTGGTATTTTATAATCAATGTATCGTTCCATATATTGCTGTTCTGGATCCCTGAACTTAAATGCCCCCCAAACAGATTTGCCGGACAAAACGAAAAAAGCCCTCATTGTTGGCAAATAGGTAATATCTAAAGGATTAAAATCTGGAAAATAAAGATGATAGTTAAAAATATGCCTTTTATCTTCATAAATTATACAATCACAATACCCAATTTTACTATGTCCTGCACCCAAAAGATAAATCATATCGTCAGCTAAAAACATACGCGGCGGATAAGCATTGCTGTAGTAGTATGGAGGAGCGTATTTCCCACCAGGTGTTGACCACAAATCTTCCTCTCTTACACTGAAAGTTCCCAATCGGTAAGTACAAATGGCCCAACTATTATAATTACCGTAGGTATATATTTGATCTGTACCCACTTTTATTATTCCGATGTATGGCTTGTCCTTTTCCTGGTTATTGCTGAACCAGGTATCGGGTATCACTTTTGTTGTCAGATTGCCAAACAGCGCATCTAACTTACTGAAATCAAGATTAGGCTGTTTATCGGTTATAATACCTGTAAGTTTATGCGTTTCTGTCCCTGCAATAAGACCCTTTCCTTCCATATTTGGAAGATTCCAGTCTTGTAGTTATTAAAAAAAACAGGATTTATTATTTATAGGATGAACATAAACTAACAAAGGTTGCGTACCGTGCGATGAATTATTAAAATCCGGAAAAACATCTGACAATATATCGATTAAAATTTTGTGATCATTTTGATAGGATTTTTGATTTTGAACGAACCTAATCCATCAAAACCTAGCTCAAAATAAAAAAGCAGTTGCGATCTCTCGTAACTGCTTGATTTTCAAGTGGGCCCAACTGGGCTTGAACCAGTGACTCCCTGATTATGAGTCAGGTGCTCTAACCAACTGAGCTNNTTTTTTCGGAGTGCAAGTTTACTGAATTCGCTGAGATTAAACAAACAAAATAATCAATTATCCCTGGATTCATTTTCTGTAGAAATAACCACAGGTTCTTCATTGTCCGCGGTCTTTTCATCTCTGGTTATGTGGTGTTTCTCTTCCAGATTATTAAACTGTTTCCGGTAAAAAAAGATAATAGAAAAAATCCCGATTGAAATGGAGGAATCAGCAACATTAAATACCGGGCGAAAAAATTGAAAATCACTTCCGCCTATAAAGGGAATCCAATCGGGATAAACGCCTGAAACCAGTGGGAAATAAAACATGTCAACCACCCGGCCATGCAGAAATGTGGCATAACCACCACCTTCAGGGAAAAGAGTTGAAACCTGTCCGTAACTGTCGCTAAAAATAAGTCCGTAAAAAGCGCTGTCAATAATATTACCAATCGCCCCGGCAAAAATCAGGGCGACACAGCCAATGAAACCCATTGGTAAATCCTTTTTCACCAGTTTGGTGATATACCAACCAATTCCAAAAACGGCAATAACCCGGAATAAAGAAAGGAAAATTTTGCCGTATTCGCCACCAAACTCAAAACCAAAGGCCATACCATTATTTTCGACAAAATGGATCAGGAACCAATTCCCGAGAACCGAAAATTCTTCACCAATGGTCATGTTCGTCTTAATCCAAATCTTCAGGATTTGATCAACCAGTAAAACCAGGATAACAATCAGGATAGATTTATTTAATTTTGACATCATCGTTGGATATAAAAAAATGATTGAAAGAATTGCTCCTCCAATCATCTTGATTTCTATGTTGTTAGGTCTTACTTTTGATTATTTTTCGCATCAATGCTAAGTGTGGCGTGTGGTACGGCGCGCAGACGTTCTTTCGAAATTAATTTGCCGGTTTCGCGACAGATACCATAGGTTTTATTCTCAATACGCACCAAAGCAGCCTGTAAATACTGAATGAATTTCTGCTGCCGTTGTGCCAATTTACCTGCTTCTTCTTTCGAAAGCGTTGCAGCGCCTTCTTCCAAAACTTTAAATGTCGGAGATGTATCCTGAGTATCATTTCCATCGCTCTGTGTTATTGAGCTTTTGTACATTACGTAGTCTTTCTGTGCCTTTTCGAGTTTGTCAAGAATTAATGCTTTAAATTCCTGTAGCTCATCGTCCGAATATCTGTTTTTTTCACTCATAACTTTAAAGCTTTAATTTTTCGTACATGATTCAAGTTGTTGATCCTTGCAAAGGGACGCTAAAAGTATAAAAATATTTCGATTCCAAACAGGCTTTTAGGCATTCAAAAATCTTTCTGATTTAGGAATTCCGAACTACCTGAATGCGTGCTTCAACATCTGCATCAATCTCCACCAGATGAGAATTTTTAGCATCAATTTGATCAACCATAACTAATTCAGATGCAAGCGTTTGATTGCTTATATACTCCTTGAAATTCTCGACGGCCAAATCATAAAAAATATGTTTCTGAATTTTAATAATAACACGGTCGGTCACTTCGAAGTCACTTTCTTTGCGGATATTCTGAATTTTGTTGATAAATTCCCGGGCAATTCCTTCCTGTTTCAGTTCCTCGGTCAGGTTGATGTCGAGTGCGATAGTCAAACCACCCTCGCTGGCCACCAGCCATCCGGGAATGTCCTCGGTCTGAATTTCTACATCTTCCAGACTCAATGAAACGGATTCACCGTTAATATTCAGATCGCGGCTTCCGGCGCTTTCGAACTTGCTGATTTCCTCCTGGCTGAATCGGGCAATATCTTCGGATATTTGTTTCATCAGTTTACCGTACTTTGGCCCTAAAGTTTTAAAATTTGCCTTAATTTTTTTGCTGATTATTCCTGTGGCATCGGACAGGTATTCTACCTCTTTTACGTTAACTTCAGCAAGAATGATATTTTTTACCGCATCAAATTGTTCCTGAAAATCATTGTTTAAAACCGGGATCATTATTTTGGCCAGTGGCTGCCGAACTTTCAGTTTTTCTTTGCGGCGAAGACTCAATATCATTGACGATGCCTTTTGAGCAAGGGCCATCTTTTGTTCCAGATCATTGTTGATCTGGAACTCATCACAAACCGGAAAATCTGTCAGATGGACACTTTGGTCGGATTCTTTTCCAGTTATTTTATTCAGGTCGGTGTACAGTAAGTCAGCGTAGAATGGCGCAATTGGCGCCATAAGTTTGGCAACTGTATTCAAGCAGGTATAAAGTGTCTGATAGGCTGAAACTTTATCTTTATCGTATTCCCCGCCCCAATAACGTTTACGGCTCAGACGGACAAACCAGTTGCTCAGGTTTTCAGAAACAAATTCCGAAATAGCCCGTCCGGCGCGGGTTGGTTCGTAGGTTTCATAACTTTCGGCGACATCTTTTACGAGCGAACTCAACAGTGAGATAATCCATTGGTCCAGTTCGGGCCTTTCTTTAACCGGAATTTCTACTTCTGAATAGGTAAAACCATCAATGTTGGCATACATTGCAAAGAAGTTGTAGGTGTTGTAAAGGGTTCCGAAGAATTTTCGCTTCACTTCATCAATCCCGCCCAGGTCAAATTTCAGGTTATCCCAAGGTTGCGCGTTGGTCAGCAAATACCAGCGCAATGGATCGGAACCATATTCTTCAATCGTGGCAAACGGATCAACCGCATTACCCAAACGTTTCGACATTTTGTTGCCGGTCTTGTCGAGCACCAGTCCGTTTGAAATGATGTTTTTGAATGCCACAGATGGTTCCATGATTTCCTTTCTGTCGCTCCCTTTTTCTCCTGAAGGTCTTCCGATCATCGCAGCAATTGCATGCAGTGTGAAAAACCATCCTCTTGTCTGGTCAACCCCTTCCGCTACAAAGTCAGCAGGAAATACCTCGTTGAATTTTTCTTTATTTTCCGGATAATGTACCTGCGCATACGGCATTGATCCTGAATCGAACCAAACGTCAATCAGGTCGGGCTCGCGCAACATTTTTTTGCCTGAAGCAGAAACCAGGAAAATGTCGTCAACAAACGGGCGGTGCAGATCAATCTTTTCGTAGTTTTCTTTCGAATTATTTCCTATTTCAAATCCGGCATAAATGTTCTTTTCCATTATTCCGACAGCTACTGCAGCATCAATTTCGGTCATTAATTCTGTGGTTGATCCGATGCATTTCGTTTCTGTACCATCTTCAGTACGCCAGATTGGTAACGGGGTACCCCAGAATCGTGAACGGCTCAGGTTCCAGTCAACCAGGTTTTCAAGCCAGTTTCCAAAACGTCCGGTTCCGGTTGATGCAGGTTTCCAGTTGATTGTATTGTTGAGGGCGATCATTTTGTCTTTTACGGCAGTAGTGCGGATGAACCACGAATCCATTGGATAATACAATATTGGTTTATCGGTTCGCCAGCAATGCGGATAATTGTGAACGTGTTTCTCGACTTTAAAAGCCTTGTTCTCTTTCTTCAACATCACGCAGATATCAACATCCACGGTTGCATCATCATCGCCAAGCTTCTCGTTATAAGCATTTTTCACAAAGCGTCCGGCAAATTCAGGATAAGTTTCCTGATTCACATATTCGGCCACAAAGGCCGGATCCATATTTTCGATCAGAAAAAACCGGCCATTACGGTCAACCAATGGCTGTCGTTTTCCATCCTTATCGTCAACAATCAAAGGAGAGATATCGTTTAGTTTGGCCACACGGTCGTCATCGGCGCCAAAAGTTGGAGCAATGTGAACGATTCCGGTACCATCTTCAGTAGTAACAAAATCGCCGGTAATCACGCGAAAAGCATCGCCTTTGGGTTGTACCCAGTTGATAAGCTGCTCATAGTTGACGCCTTCAAGTTCGGTTCCTGAATATTCAGCTAAAATCCGGTATGGGATTTTCTTATCGCCCGGTGAATAATCTTCTATAAGAAGTTCTGCATTTTTTGGATCAAAATACGTGGCCAACAGATTTTTTGCCAAAATCACAGAAACTGGTTCACCGGTATATGGATTAAATGTCCTGACTTTCAGGTATGTAATTTTAGGGCCAACGCATAAAGCTGTATTCGAAGGCAGAGTCCAGGGAGTGGTTGTCCAGGCCAGAAAATAAAGTTCAGAATCCATATTCCCGAAAAGAAAGGCTGATTTTTCGTTCCGGATGGCTTTAAACTGCGCAACAGCAGTGGTATCTTTTACATCGCGGTAACAACCAGGCTGATTTAGCTCGTGCGAGCTAAGCCCGGTACCGGCCGCAGGCGAAAATGGCTGAATCGTGTAACCTTTGTATAGCAGGTTTTTTTCGTAGAGTTGCTTCAGCAGCCACCAAACCGTTTCCATATAGCGACTATCGTAAGTGACATAAGGATCATCCATATTCACCCAATAGCCCATTAATAGGGTTAGTTCTTCCCACTCGCGCGTATATTTCATCACCTCAGTGCGGCAGGCGGCATTGTATTCAGCGACACTTATTTTTTTTCCAATGTCATCCCTGGTTATACCCAAAGCTTTTTCAACTCCAAGTTCAACTGGCAATCCATGAGTGTCCCATCCTGCTTTACGGTGAACATGGAAGCCTTTCATAGTTTTGTAGCGGCAGAAAGTATCTTTAATGGCCCGTGCCATCACATGGTGGATTCCGGGTATTCCGTTAGCAGATGGGGGCCCTTCGTAAAAAACAAAAGTCGGATGGCCTTCGCGGATTGAAATGCTTTTATGAAATGTATCGTCATCTTCCCATCTTTTCAAGACATCCTTGTTAATCTGGGATAAATCTAACTGCTTATAAACCTGAAACTTATTGCTCATTTCAAATTGAATTTTTGCCTTATTTTTTGAAAGGTACAAATATAGAAAAATTTAGTGTCCGAAATTTCAATGGCGACAGCATAGATGAACGACAAATTAAAATCCTGTTTTCAAGAAAGGATTGCCCAAAATTCAAATACAAATTAAGCTTTGATGAAAATAGCAATAGAGTTGGATTTGCTGTAGGAGGCAGAAACAACGCCTAAAAAAAGATACAGGCAAATCACTTCTTAAAGTCGGGAGATGTTGGTGGTTTCCTAAATATTCCGGTATTGCTTATTCTACAAATTTATACCCAATACCTTTAAGAGTTTTGATACGATCGTTCCCGATTTTTTCGCGCAGTTTGCGAATGTGAACATCAATGGTACGATCACCAACCACTACATTATCGCCCCAAACCGAATAATAGATTTCCTCGCGGGTAAATACTTTTCCCGGTTTAGAAACCAGAAGCGACAATAATTCAAATTCTTTGCGTGGAAGGATCATTTCTTTGCCATCTTGTACAATCAGGTAACGCTCTTTATCGATAACCAGACTTCCTACTGTGATGGTATGCGGGTTTTCAACTAGTACCAATGCTGGTATTCCCGGCACAGAAGTGCGCTTTAGCAGAGCTTTAACCCTGCTTACCAAAACTTTCGGACGAATTGGTTTAGTGATGTAATCGTCTGCACCAGCTTCGAATCCGGCAATTTGTGAATAGTCTTCCCCTCTGGCGGTAAGAAATGCAATCATCGTATGCTGCAAGGCCGGAATTCTCCTGATTTCCTCGCAAGCGGCAATCCCATCCATTTCAGGCATCATCACATCCAGGATAATCAGGTCGGGTAATGTTTTTTCAGCTACCCTGATTGCTTCTGAACCATTTTGTGCCGTATAAACTTTGTATCCTTCTTTCTCTAAATTATAGCTGATAAACTCCAGTATATCAACTTCGTCATCGACCAATAATATTTTTGACTGACTTTCGCTCATAATGAATTTGATTTTGATTTAAAAGTAAAGATTACTTTTGGAACAGGTGATGTGTATGCATGAAAAACAGATAAGAATTAGCAATTTCATTTGATTACAGCTTATAAACCCATTCCTTTTTACATTTTCCCCAAGAAATTTCTCATTTTGCTTTCCCCAGGGTAAAGGTGAATGTTGTTCCTTTGTCGGGTACGCTTTTAACATTGATCGTTTGATCGTGTGCCTCGATAATATGCTTCACAATCGATAATCCCAGCCCGGTTCCTCCCTGTTCGCGGGATCGGGATTTGTCAACACGGTAGAAGCGCTCGAATATCCGGAATAAATCGTTTTTATCCATGCCTATACCATTGTCGGTAATCTCGATTAAAATGGTTTCGTGCAAATCATAGAAACCAACTTTTACAAAGCCTCTTTTTTTTCCATACTTGATACCGTTGCCCACCAGATTATTCATGACTTCCATGATCCTCTTTTTGTCGGCGCTGACCATAATTGGCTTTTCGGTTTTAGTGGCAAATTGCAAAGAAATACCTCGTTCGTTGGCAAGCATTTGAGCCAGTTCAAATACTTCTTCGGTTAATCTGACCAGGTCAAAATTGACCAGGTTTATTTTCAATTCGCCTGATTCAAGTTTCGTGATTGACTCCAGGTCAGCAACAATTGAAATCATCCGGTCAATGCTTTTTTCGGTTCTTTGAAGATACAGTTTGTTGATCCTTGGATCGTCAATTCCGCCTTCGAGCAAGGTAAGTACATAACCCTGAATGTTAAAGATCGGGGTTTTCAATTCGTGTGAAACATTACCTACAAACTCTTTGCGGTATCTTTCCAGATCTTTCAGCCTCGTAATTTCCTGAGTTTGATTTTTAGCCCATTCTTCTACTTCTTTTTGAACGTCAGTAATGTTAGTCGTATTTAAAGTTTCGAGCAGTTTGCTTTTTTTTCCACTGACCGGAACTTCGCGGATGGTTTTATAAATCGGTTTAATTTTTTCATTGATATATCGGTTCAGGATAAAAAGTACCAGAAAATAGGACATCGTGCAAAACAGAATTATAAACAGAATTGAAAATGCCTCCCCAAAATCTTTTTTCGATCGAATCAGGAAAAATCCGAAATTCGAAATCAGCAATAAAGCAGTGATGTATAGCGCCAGACGTTTTGCTGAGTAAGTTTTCATTTTCAGTTCCTTTTCATTGATCAGCTTATAAAATTAAATTCCAAAAGCTTTTTTAATCAGCTCAACATAGTCGAGTTTTTCCCAGGTGAAAAGTTCTACTTCCATTTCAATCCGGCCATTGTATGGAGATTCGAACACTTTTGTCACCGTTTTGGGCTGACGGCCCATGTGTCCGTACGCTGCTGTTTCCCGATATATCGGGCTTCTCAATTTAAGCCTTTGCTCTATAGCAGCCGGGCGCAGGTCAAAAATCTCCTGAATTTTTTCTGAAATCAGTGAATCTGAATGGCCTTTCAAGGCGCTGCCTTTGGTTTCAACGTATATGCCGACCGGCTTAGCAACACCGATCGCATACGAAAGCTGAACCAACATTTCTTTGGCAACTCCTGCAGCAACCATGTTTTTGGCGATGTGGCGTGCTGCATAAGCGGCCGAGCGGTCAACTTTGGAAGGGTCTTTTCCTGAAAAAGCGCCGCCTCCGTGAGCGCCGCGACCACCGTAAGTATCCACGATAATTTTGCGTCCGGTAAGCCCGGTATCGCCGTGTGGTCCGCCAATTACAAATTTCCCGGTTGGATTAACATGATAGATGATTTCGCCCTGGAATAACTCCTGTACCCGTTCCGGTAGCCGGGCTTTCACTCGTGGGATCAGAATTTCGATAACATCCTTTTTAATTTTGGCCAGCATCGGTTCGTCAGCATCAAAATCGTCGTGCTGGGTCGAAACCACGATGGTATGGACCCGTTTTGGTGAATGATCATCGTTGTATTCAATAGTCACCTGTGATTTTGAATCGGGACGAAGATAAGTCATCACCTTCTGCTCGCGCCGGATAACAGCCAGTTCGAGCAAAATGCGGTGCGATAAATCGAGTGGCAGAGGCATGTAATTATCGGTTTCTGAATTGGCATAGCCAAACATCATTCCCTGGTCGCCAGCACCCTGATCCATTTTGTCGGCTTTCTCAACCCCGCGGTTAATATCCGGGCTTTGTTCGTGAATGGCGCTTAAAACGCCGCACGAATCACCATCAAAGCGATATTCAGCCTTGGTGTAACCAATCTGGTTTATTACACGGCGTACAGTTTCCTGTACATCAACATAAGCGTTCGATTTTACTTCTCCGGCAATTATGACCTGACCGGTAGTAACCAATGTTTCGATGGCAACTTTCGAGTTGGCATCGTGTGCGAGAAATTCGTCGAGCAGGGCATCCGAAATCTGATCGGAAACTTTATCAGGATGCCCTTCTGAAACGGATTCGCTTGTAAATAAGTAACTCATAATCTTAACAATTTTAATGCCCGAACGAATTCAGAATAAGCCTGAATAAATTCACAGACAATGGATTAAACATTAAAAATTGTGGAATAATTGATTGAAAAGCAAGATAAAAACGGTTCGTTTTAGCATTTTTTTCCGTGGTTGCAATCAGTACAAATTTATCCACTTAACAGCCGCAAATGTACAAAATTTTTAAGACATGAAAGTCTTTATTTGAAAAATTACCTTGTCAAATCCTGAAAAACATTTTCCAGGCTTTGTTGCTGTTCTTTTAAGGTTAGCAGAACAAGGTGATTATCAACAGCAAATTTAAAGATTGACGGACGCAGATCGGTGCTTCTGCCCGATTCTGCCAAAAAAGTGTTTGGACTGAGCTGTTCAATTTTTTCGATTCCTGAAATCTTACACAATGCATCCAAATCGGGAGTTTTGTCAAACTCAATCATGACGGTTTGTTTTTGGGTAAACCGGCCGGTTTTAAGCTGTTCTATTGATCCATCGGCCACAATCAGGCCTTTATTTATAATAACGACCCGGCTGCAAATAGCTTCCACTTCCTGCATGATGTGGGTCGAAATCATCACTGTTTTGTCGGTACTAATCGTCTTGATCAATTGCCTGATTTCTTCCAGTTGATTGGGATCTAATCCTGTGGTGGGCTCATCAAGGATCAGAACAGCCGGATCATGAATCAATGCTTGTGCAAGACCGACACGCTGACGAAAGCCTTTCGATAAAGCGCCAATTTTTTTGTGCTGCTCCGTTTTAAGCCCTGTCAGTTCAACCATTTTCAGGACTTTTTCCCTTTTATTCTGAAGTTTATAAAATCCGGCCACCATTTCAAGGTATTCCCTGACATACAAATCAGTATAGAGCGGATTATTTTCAGGCAGATAGCCAATATGCGAGCGAATGGATACGTTTTTTGTCTCAACAGTTTCGCCATTTATGGTTATGGTTCCACCGTCAGAAGCCAGATAACCAGTAATAATCTTCATCAGTGTCGTTTTTCCGGCGCCGTTTGGGCCCAGAAAACCGACTAATTCACCGGTTCCAATTTCGAACGAAACCTGATCGAGAGCTTTTTGGCTTTCATAAAATTTGCTTACCCGAGCTATTTTGATGGTCATTTTTCCTGAATTTTAGTTTAGCAAAAGTAAAGATTTCCGCTTTTGTTTTTATTAACTTTAAATTAACTTTGCCCGCCATCAATTGCGAGAGAGAGATGAAGGATCAAAACTTTAATTACATAGAAGATTTGACAAGGTATCAACGGCAGAGCACTTCGTTGGTTCACATCGGCAATTTGTTGTTGGGCGATGGGAATCCGATTAGGATTCAATCCATGACTGACACTGATACCAGTGATACTGATGCTACAGTTGAGCAAATTATCCGAATCATCAAATGTGGCGCCGATCTGGTCCGGGTGACCGTAAGAGGTGTTCCTGATGCTGAAAACCTTCAAAATATCAAACGTGAACTGGTGGCACGTGGCTACGAAAACCCCTTGGTGGCCGACATTCATTTTAATCCGCACTTAGCCGAAATTGCTGCAAAGTACGTGTTTAAAGTAAGGATAAATCCCGGAAATTTTTACGACAAACGAGCAACATTCGAGCACCACTTGTATTCTGATGACGAATATAAAGCTGAACTTCATAAAATAGAAGAGCAATTTGTGCCCTTCCTGAAGCTCTTGAAAGACACCAATTCGGCACTTCGCATTGGGGCGAACCAAGGTTCATTATCCGATCGCATCATGAGCAGATATGGTGACACACCTGCCGGAATTGTTGAATCGGTGATGGAATTTTTACGCATCTGCCAGAAACAGGATTTTGAGAATGTGGTTATTTCAATCAAATCGAGTAATACCCGCACCATGGTTTATACCGTGCGTCTTCTCAATTTCAAGATGCGGCTCGAAGAAATGAGTTATCCGCTTCATCTGGGAGTTACCGAAGCTGGCGAAGGTGAAGATGGCCGTATCAAATCGGCAGTTGGGATTGGAGCTTTGCTTGCCGATGGCATTGGCGATACCATCCGTGTTTCGTTAACTGAAGCTCCTGAAAATGAAATTACGGTAGCCAGGAAGCTAATCAACCACATTGAGACGTATAAAAACCATAAACCGGTTAAAGCCCCGTTATTTGCACAAATCAACCCGTTTGAATATGAAAGGCGATCGGTTAGGCCTGTCCTAAGGATGGGCGATCAGTTTTTACCGGTGGTTATGGCCGACCTTCGCGGTCGGACGCTTTCTGAAATCCTTCCTTTACGCGGTAAACAGATTCCGGAGTATTTTTTCAATAACAGCGAAGTTCTCGATTTGGAAGGAAATTCCTATCCGGTCTTAACCCTTGAAGAGTATTTGTTTGCTGGGTCACATTGGGGACAAACCAAGTTTATCCGCACCAATAAAGAAGAGTTCGATCATTTTATGAATGAGAATCCTGAAATAATTACCAAACTGAAGCAAACCCGTAAAACTGTCCTGATTCTCGAGAGTTTTAATAAAAATCCCTTTGCCGAACTTCGTGCCTTCTTTATGACCCTTGATTCGCATATCTGGAAAGTTCCGGTTATTATTTTCAGAAAATATGACGAACGTTATCTCGAAAATCTACAGATCAAAGCTGCAGCCGATTTGGGAGGTTTACTGATTGACGGCTATGGAGATGGCCTTTGCATCACCAACGAATTCGATCAAACTACCTTTACCGATCTGAAAGACCTGAGTTTCTCTATTCTGCAAGCCAGTCGCATGCGTTTGACCAAAACTGAGTTCATTTCCTGTCCGGGATGCGGACGAACCTTGTTCAATCTGCACGAAACAACCATCAAAATAAAAGCCCATTTTAATCATCTCGATCATCTCAAGATTGGAGTAATGGGATGCGTAGTCAATGGCCCTGGCGAAATGGGCGATGTTGATTATGGTTTCGTTGGCGCCGGCCCCGGAAACGTAAACTTGTACAAAGGTCAGAAACTTATAAAAAAGCACATTCCTTTCGAACAAGCCGTTGAAGAACTCGAAGCCATTATCCGCGAAAATGGCGACTGGAAAGACCGGGAAGTGTAGTTGGCAGTCCCAGTTTCCAGTCTCAGTTATCCTTGATTAAGGTTGAAATTGCATAAAGTGGAACGATTTCAATATTACCATTTCTTCCAAAATTTTCGAGTGAACAACGTATTCCTCTATTCAGGTTCTTTTCCTTCATAAAAAGGCGCATACTTTGCATCTTTCCACTGTATCCCGACTTTATTTCAACCGGTACAATTTCATCTCCTTGCCTGATCACATAATCAACCTCAGCATTGCTGCTTCGCTCCATACGGTGCCAGTAGAAAAGCTGCGGCTTATCGAAAATTGAAGCTGCCTTTATTAATTCCAGGCCCGCATAGATTTCGGCCAGACTGCCTTTGTTGATCATCTCCATTTCTTCAATAACCAGGTATTCACGGATATTTAGTCCAAGAATGTGTTGAAAAACACCAGTGTCATAAAGCAGAACCTTAAACTTCTTCGGATCCATCTGGGCTGCAAGTGGAAACCCGTTGGCCGAAGTATGGAAAACCGGAAAAGCCAAGCCAGCCATGATCAGCAATTCGAGGGCTTCCTTGATTTGCGGCTGACTCGCCTTTGCAACCACATTTGCATACACAAACTTGGCGCCGGCTTGCTCTACAATACTGGCAAATACTTCCCTGATTCGGCTTTCAGGCACTCGCCGGTGGTATTTCGAAAAATCGTCCCGAATGGAAAGAGACAAATCGTCCAATACATTCAGCCCATCGAGCAGGCTTTTGTTTTCAACAATCCGGTTAACAACTTCCGGCATTCCTCCGGTTAATTGAAAATTTCGGTAATAATTGGTAAGCATCTCATGAAAGACAGGATTCATCGGATTGTCAGGCGAGGCCTGATTGATAAGCTCAACCAACTGATCCCTTTGGTGAGCCAATAGAAATTCATTAAACGACATCGGGTACATAAACATGGAGCGGATGCGGCCTACCCCAAACGAAGGAAGTTCGGCAAGGGCAAATTCGATCAACGATCCGGCAGCAATCACATGCAATTCTGGCTTATTTTCATAAAAAAACCTTAGCGACGAGATGGCTCTGGGACATGCCTGAATTTCATCAAAAAATAAAAGTGTTTCGTTTTCACGGATAGGCTTTCCGTAAAAGGCAGACAATTCCTGGCAAATACCGCTTGGATCAAGATTTTGATTGAAAAACCGGGCGACATCTGTGTCAATTTCTAAATTTACTTCAACATAATTTAGGAATGTTTTGCCAAGTTCGCGCACAACAAAAGTCTTACCAACTTGCCGGGCTCCACGCAGCAAAAGTACCTTTCTGTTGGAAGATTCTTTCCATGCAACCAGATGATTGAATATACTTCGCCTCATAATCTTGATATTTAATTGATTAATTGTATTTACAACAAAAATACAAGGCAAATATATATACATTTTAATAAAAAGTCAAGGCAAGTTTGACTTATTTTTCACAAAAAGTCAAGGCAAGTTGATTTTTCTTACAGATATTTTTCAAATAGGTTTTCAAGGTTCTGGCCGGGTTCAAGCCAGAAACCTTTTAGGCCGGAGGCAATTGCTGCTTCCACATTGGGCGGGGAGTCGTCAATAAATAATGATTCTTCGGGATTAATTCCTGAAAGGCGGATAATTTCCTGGTAAGATTCGGGTGAGGGTTTCCGGTAGCCTATTTCGTTGGAGTAAAAATCTTTTTCGAAGAGGGCTGAAACTTCAAATCCATGTTGAATTCTGAAGATGGAGTGATACTTTTCGACATGAATGGCATTGGTATTACTGAAAAGATAGACTTTAAAATCCTTCCTGAGATTTTTTACCAGTTTAACCCTGTTAGCCGGAAAATCCAAAAGCATGGCGGTCCAGGCCGTATCAATCTGATCGTCGGTTACCTCTCCGGAAAATAATTTCCGAACTCCGTTCCGGAATTCTTCCGAAGACACTTTGCCTTGTTCCATCTGATAGAATAGTTCATGATCGTAACTCAGGCCTTTTTCTCCAATGAGTTGGGCCATTCCAAGCCGGCTAAATGCTTCGATTGTTTTTTTTGGATCAATATTCAGTAAAACGCCTCCAAGATCAAATATGATATTTTTAATTCCTTTTAGGATTTCCATAAATTGAATTTCTGAGTTCACAAAAGTCAGAAAAATATTGAAATAATAAATAACATTTTTATTGAAGGAAGGTGACTGAGCTTGTCGAAGGCAAAGACCGGATTTTGCATATCTTTGGGTTTAAGAAATAAACACTCCATCATGATAAACCCGCAAACAATCTGGTATAACTGGGAGAAGAACCTGGTCGAAACGATTGATCAGCGTTACTTGCCATTTCGGTATCTAATCCTGGAAATCAGAACTTTGGAGGATGCCAGATTTGCTATTACTGAAATGGTAGTGAGAGGCGCACCGCTCATTGGAGTTACGGCGGCTTATGGAATGTACCTTGCAGCCTGCAATTATTCGGGAGATGATTTTTATGAGGAAATGCTACGGGCTGCCGAATGGCTCAAGTCATCCCGGCCAACAGCAGTGAATCTGGCTTTCGCTGTTAATGAAGCTCTTTCCGTCATTTCTGAAAAATGCACCACTACACAAAATAAACAGCAATTGTTTGTATTTGCAGAAACACTGAAGCAACGGGAAATCGAATTCAGTAAAAAAATAGGAATGTACGGACTGGAATTAATAAAGGCAACCAGCAAATCAAAAAAAAGTAACCCGGTTCAAATCCTGACCCACTGCAATGCCGGCCGGCTTGCCACTATTGAATTGGGAACCGCCACCGCGCCTGTTTATCTGGCACACCAAGCCGGAATTCCGGTTCATGTTTGGGTTGATGAAACCCGTCCGCGCAACCAGGGAGCGCGTCTTACTGCGTGGGAACTGGCCGAAGCTGGCATTCCCTATACAATTATTCCTGATAATACTGGCGGACATTTGATGCAGCACAATATGGTGGATATGGTAATTGTTGGCAGTGACCGTACCACCTTGAACGGCAATGTGGCTAATAAAATTGGGACTTACCTGAAAGCTTTGGCTGCTGCCGATAACGGAATCCCGTTTTATGTGGCGCTTCCTTCAACCAGCATTGACTGGAACCTGAACGACGGCTTTACTGAAATTCCGATTGAACAGCGCGATGGCCGCGAGGTTTCTATGATGGAAGGATTGTTGGATAATCAGGTTCATGAATTCAGGATAATTCCGGAGAAAAGTCCTATTGCCAATTACGGATTCGATGTGACTCCTGCACGCCTGGTAACAGGTCTCATTACTGAACGGGGCATCTGCAAAGCCATCCGCGAGGATATATTAAATTTGTTTCCCGAGAAAAAGTAAAAAATGGCTGAAGGATACATCAAATTTAACTGCATCTGGAAACAAAAGGAAATTCAGATAAAACAGAATATATTTGAACAGCTCGAAAATGCACGAACCAAACTCTACAAACTGGGCCTGATTGGAATGTATCCGGATGGCATTGGCTTCGGGAATATTTCAGTTAATCCGGAAAAAAGCAAATCTTTCATCATCACGGGAAGTGCAACTGGTCAGTATGCGAAACTCAAACCTTCGCACTATGCTTTAGTCACAGGATATGACTTCACACAAAATACCATTTCCTGCACCGGACAAACCAAAGCCTCAGCCGAAAGTTTAAGTCATGCAGCTATTTATCATGCGCTTCCTGAAGTTGGCGCCGTTGTTCACATTCATTGCCTGTGGTTATGGGAAAAGTTGGTGAATAATTACCCGACCACTTCCGGAGAAATTGAATACGGAACTCCCGAAATGGCGGTAGCTATTCAGCAATTGATTTCAGGGATGAAGGTTGATGAAAAGATGATTGTGATGGGAGGGCATCGTGAAGGAATTCTGGCTTTTGGAAGTGATCTGAATGAAGCAACTTCTGAAATTATCAATATCTATAACGCCTATCAAAATGACTAAAATTGCCATCATCGGAGGTTCCGGACTTGAAAATCCGGCCATTCTGAAAAATGCCACTGAGCTGAAAGTGGAAACACCTTTTGGACCGACAACTTCCGATTTTAAATGCGGAACGATCAGCGGAAAGGAAGTTGTGATTCTTTCGCGACATGGACGTGGGCACACGATTCCGCCAACACAGGTAAACAACCGTGCCAATATTTGGGCTATTCGGGAAATCGGATGTTCGCACATTCTGGCGACAACTGCCTGCGGAAGTTTGCGTCAGGAAATAGGCCGGGGTGATTTTGTTGTTCCCGACCAATTTATTGATTTTACACGACATCGGCCAGTCACTTTTTTTGAGTCGTTTGAGTTGCACGAAATGAAACACACCCCAATGGCCGATCCATTCGACAGTTCTCTACGTTCGAAACTGATAGAATCGGCCAATGATCTGGGGATTCGTATAGTTGAAAAGGGAACAGTTATCACCATCGAAGGTCCCCGCTTTTCTACCCGTGCCGAATCGAATATGTTCAGGATGTGGGGGGCCGATGTGATCAATATGTCCACTGCGCCCGAAGCAATTTTAGCGAATGAACTTGGCATTCCCTATGCAGCCATAGCCATGAGCACCGATTACGATTGCTGGAAAACCTACGAAGCTCCGGTAACCTGGAGCGATGTTTTAAAAGTTTTCAATGAAAATGTTAGTCGTGTCATTGATTTACTGGTCCACACCATCGGAAAGATTTAGGTTCGAATTAACGTTTGTTCAGAATTTTGAGATTGACATGTATATTTTCTGGCATAGGTTTTGTAAAACAACATACCGTAAGTTGTCTCAAAGCCATGAACAATTTTATCAGTCGGTCAATCTGGAGGTTAAAAGAGAAAAGGTTTAAAGGTTGACTCGATTTCATACATCAATGATAGAAGCCATTTCGGATTTTCCGGAGTGGCTTTTTAAATGACAGGTCAGTAACAAAAAAGCTCCTTTCGGAGCTTTCAAATATTATTTATTGATGTGAATCCAGACACCTGATTGTGGATTTTGATACCGCATTGAATTCAGTTCTTTTTGGGCTTCTTCCATGGTCGGAAAGCCTTTCATGGCAATCCGGTGAAGGCCATTAAAAATTCCGATATCTTTTCCTGAGTAGCCTTGTTCGTTTAATTGCAGAATGAATTTCCTGGCATTTTCCTCACTTCTAAAGCTTCCGCCAATGATAAAATAGCGGAATTGATCGGTTGCCGGAGTTCCGGTATCCGCAGTAAATTCTGCGACATTGTGTTCCTGAGACTGAACTGCCGTAACCGGAGCGCTTGCTGTAATGGCTTCCCACAGCCCCAAATCCGATTTCGACAGGTATTCTTTATTGTTTTTCATCGGAATGAGCGCCAATGCTAATAGCAAAGGAACAGCAACAACCAGTTTCTGCAGTTTGCGTTTCTGGAAAATGACCGGAATTGGTTCATGGTACTCCACTTTAAATGCCGGTTTGGGCATTTGCCGCTGATAGAGCTTTTCGAAAGAGAAATTCTGTAATCCGTAAGATTCAACTAATAAGTTTTGTCTTAACTGTGGTTCGAATTGCAGGTTTTCCCTCGAATCGTAATGTAAATATCCTATAGCGTCGAAATAAACATTACGGTTTCGTTCCAGATTTAGCTGGGTTTCTTCTACAAAGTGTTCCAGCTTTTGTTTGGCTTCAAAATAATTAATTCCTTCGCAGTCAGCAATGTAATTAACGAGTAAGCCATCATTCGAAATCAGCTTGTTGTTAAAGGCAATTTCTTTTGCCGGAGGGAAAAACTGATTGTTTTCGATCGAAGCAGGTTTATAATTGGTAACAAATCCACCAAATTCAGGAATGATTACGCAATCATTCAACAACAATAACTCCTTTATGTATTGGCTTATTTCCACACTTTTTCTGTTTAACCAGTCAAAAATAAGAAAAATTGGCATTCTTTCAAGACAAAGTTTTCAACAACTATCAACTTGTTATGGTGAATAAAACTTAATAGGAAGCTGGATAATTGCTATGCAGATAATTCCTAAATTTGTGGCTCACCGAAATCCCGACCATCAGATGAAACAAATTTTAGTAACCGGCGGAACCGGATATATTGGCTCGCATACTGCAGTCGAACTGCAAAATGCGGGTTTTGAAGTAATTATTGTTGATAATCTTTCGAATTCAAGTCTGGAAGTGCTCGATGGGATTGAAAAAATCACAGGTATCCATCCGGAATTCGAACAGTTTGATTTGACTGAAATGTATAAAGTCGAGGCCTTTTTCAGCAAATACCCGAAAATTGAAGCTGTTATTCATTTTGCAGCTTCAAAAGCCGTGGGTGAGTCGGTTGAAAAGCCATTGCTTTACTATCGCAACAATCTGGTTTCTCTGATCAACCTGTTGGACTGTCAGCTAAAATTTGGAGTCACAAACATTGTGTTTTCCTCGTCCTGCACAGTTTACGGTCAACCTGAAATTTTACCAGTTACCGAAGATACTCCCCGTAAAGATGCCGAGTCGCCTTATGGGAATACCAAAAGGGTAAATGAGGATATTTTGCACGATACCATCGTGGCAAATCCACAACTTAAAGGAATTGCATTACGTTACTTTAATCCGGTTGGCGCCCATCCTTCTGCACTGATCGGTGAGCTTCCATTGGGCATTCCTGCCAACCTGGTGCCCTTCATCACTCAAACCGCAGCCGGACTTCGAAACGAATTAAAGGTTTTCGGGGATGATTACAATACCAACGACGGTTCAGCAGTTCGCGATTATATTAATGTGGTTGATCTGGCGAAAGCTCATGTGATTGCAGTGAACCGCCTGATTGAGAATAAAAATAAAGCCGGATATGAAATTTTTAACCTTGGAAACGGAGATGGGGTTTCAGTTCTCGAGGCAGTACATGCTTTCGAAAATGCTACCGGTGTTAAGCTTAATTACCAAATTGTTGGCCGTCGTGCCGGAGACATCGAAAAAATTTGGGCCGATACTACTTTTGCCAACGAAGAATTGGGCTGGAAAGCTGAAAAGGGACTGGAAGAAACCCTGCTCTCAGCATGGAATTGGGAAAAGAAGATTCGGGGAATTCAATGAACCATCCAGAATTAGGAAATAAAAATCAAACCATGAATATTCCAATTCTCTTTTACCTGACTGAACTTCTTTTTCCCAGGCTTTGCGTGGTCTGCGGAGATAAACTGATTGAACAGGAACAGTGGATCTGCCTGCATTGCCTCCATCATATTCCCCGAACCAATTTTCATCTCGAACCGGACAATCCGGTTGCCCGCTTATTTTATGGAAGAGTGCAAATTGAGCAGGCCACTTCTTTTTTCTATTTTAATAAAGGCAGCAAATACCAATCGTTACTGCATAACCTGAAATACAAGGGGATGAAAGAATTGGGCGAAGAAATCGGCAAACACTTTGGCATTGATCTCATGCAGTCGCCCGGCTTATCTTCGGTTGATGTGCTTTGCCCTGTGCCTTTGCATCCGTCAAAAGAAAAGAAACGAGGGTACAACCAAAGCTGGTGGATCGCTTCAGGAATGGCAAAACAGATGAATAAAGAATTTTCGGACAACAACCTGAAACGAATTACATCCACCGAAACGCAAACCCGTAAAAACCGTTTTGAGCGTTGGCAGAATGTGGAAGGTATTTTTGAACTCACACACCCCGAAGCTTTTTCAGGAAAACATGTTTTATTGATTGACGATGTGGTGACAACCGGCTCAACACTCGAAGCCTGTGCTCAGTCTATACTTTCCAAAACCAATGCCCGGGTAAGTATAGCGACTTTGGCTACTGCGTAACTTTGTTTTTTCCCCCTCATAAACCTGATAAATATTCATAGAAATCGAAATTTGATTGATATACCTTCGCAAAAAATAAAATTCCTATGAATTTACCTTTTGCAGAAAACTATAAAATCAAAATGGTTGAACCAATCTACCGCTCCACACGCGAACAACGCGTACAATGGATTGCCGATGCCAATTACAACCTGTTCAACCTAAGCAGCGACAAGGTTTTTATAGACCTGCTGACCGACAGCGGAACCGGCGCCATGAGCGACCGCCAATGGGCAGCCATCATGACCGGCGACGAAAGCTATGCAGGGTCCTCATCTTACTATCATTTAAAAGAGAAAATACAGGCGATCTTCGGGTTTGAGCATTTCCTGCCTACCCATCAGGGACGGGCAGCCGAGAACGTTTTGTTTTCGGTTATCCTGAAGGAAGGCGACCTGGTTCCCGGAAATTCACATTTCGATACCACCAAAGGGCACATCGAATACCGCAAGGCAAAAGCGATTGATTGTACCATTGATGAGGCTTTTGACACGGATAGCACATACCCGTTCAAAGGCAATGTTGACCTTTCCAAACTCGAGAAAGTGTTCAAGCTTCAGCCTGAAAAGAATATTCCGGCGCTCATCATGACCATTACCTGCAACTCTTCCGGAGGGCAACCCGTTTCGATGGCAAACCTGAAAGCGGTGAAACAAATGGCCGATGAATATGGTGTTCCGGTGATTTTCGATTCAGCGCGTTTTGCCGAAAATGCCTGGTTTATCCAGCAGCGCGAAGAAGGATATTCCACCAAAACAATTAAAGAAATAGTAAGCGAAATGTTTACTTATGCCGATGCCATGACCATGAGCAGCAAAAAAGACGGCGCTGTAAATATTGGCGGTTTTATGGCTATGAGGAATATTGAATGGTACGATAAAGCATCTACATTCAACATCATGTACGAAGGTTTTGTAACCTACGGAGGAATGGCCGGACGCGACATGAACGCGCTGGCTGTCGGGCTTGACGAAGTAACCACCAACGACTTTCTGGACACCCGGATTAAACAGGTACATTACCTTGGGAATAAACTGATGGAATACGGAATCCCAATTCAGCAACCTATTGGGGGGCATGCTGTTTTTGTGGATGCCAAAAAATTTCTGCCACATTTGCCCAAAGAAGAATTTATCGCACAAACACTGGCTATTATCCTTTATCTGGAAGCTGGTGTTCGGGGAGTTGAGGTGGGAACTTTGCTGGCAGACCGCGATCCTGAAACCAACGACAACCGGTATCCCAAACTTGAATTTCTACGTCTGGCGATTCCGCGCAGGACTTATTCGAATAACCACATGGATGTGGTAGCAGCCGGGTTGAAAAACATTTTTGAAATCCGCGACGAAATCCGAACAGGTTTACTCATCCGGAAAGAAGCGGCTATTATGCGGCACTTTACCGTACTTTTAGAAAAAGTGCAATCTTAATGTTATTCCTTCGCCGTTTCCAGTTTATTTTTTAATCGTTTCATACAGTTCATCAGCGATCGCGAAGTATGGTAATTCCCTTTCCAGATATGGGCTTTCATGGCCATTTTTTCTTCGGGTTCTTTGTCAATTCCCCCTACATACCAATCACCGTGTTCATGATCTATCAGGTATTTGTCAATGTATTCCCATTCCTTCCGGAAAAGTGATTTGTAATTGTGCGGATCATCCGGGAAAAGCCCGGCCATCAGCAACAGCGAGTTCATTCCTTCAGCCTGTGCCCACCAGTTTTTGGTATCCTTTATAATGGTAACTGTATCCTGATTTTTAAAATAATACCCGCCATCATAAAATCCGCCAAAAGCATTGTCCCAGCCATTTTTAATGGAATGATCAACCATCTTTTTAGCTTTTCGCAGGGTGAGTGTATCGTTTTCAAGGCCTGCAATTTCGGAAGCTTCCAACATCAGGAAGGCAGTTTCAACATCGTGTCCGAATGAAATATGATCGCGTATCCAATTCTTTTTTCGCACTTCTTCAGCCGAATCCCTATACGAAACAGGAGACATATCCTGATTCAGGTACAATTGCAGATAGCCTTTTGGATTGGTAATCCGGTCGCGGATCAGGCCAAGCATCATCAGCAAACGTTCTTTTACCAGCGGATCGGGCCAAACACAGTACAATTCGGTGAATGCTTCGAGTAAATGGATTGAACTATTCTGATCTTTGGGTGGCACCCCGTTAAATCCGGCTTTTATTGGTGTTCCATCCTCTTCCAGAAACTGAAAATAGCCACCAAACTCAGGATCGTAACTGTGCCGGTCGAGCCAGAGAAAAGCTTTTTTGGCCAGTGCTAGTGCAGCAGTATCTCCAGAAACACGGGCATAAGCCGATAGCCCATAAATGCCAAATGCATTTCCATAAGCCTCTTTCAAAATCCGGTCAGATTTTCCCGATTTCAGCACATTTCCCTCTTGGTCAACCAGCGTGAAAAAGCCTCCCAGTTTGGAATCCCACATTTTGTCTTTCAGGAATTGAACACCGTGGCGGGCAATTTTCAGGTAATGAGCATTTTTCTCCGGATAAAATTCTGCCACAGTTGAGCAGGTCCAAACGTGCCGGCTTTGGGTCACAATCATTTTATTTTGTGGACCTTTCATTTCCCACTTGTAATCGAAGTCGCTCAGGAAACCGCCCGAAATACTGTCAATTGTACGCGGATACCACACTTCCAGAATACCTTTGTTCAGTGCTTCCGATAATTCGTTGAAAATTTTCTGATCGGAAAGCTGACTGGCTTTTTCAGGAGCAGAACACGAAAAAATCAATATTACTGTACAGATGAGCGTCACTATTGGTTTCATATTTCAGGTTGGTTAGTTATTAAAGTTAGTCTAGAAATCGAGCCGGTACAGAACCGTGGTGCTAAGTAAATTGCTGAATTGGTTGCTTTTCCAATACCAGATCGGATCACCTTTTTGCTTGCGGATAGGGAGCAGCGAATAAGCCCCGCGTAGATCAATGTTAAGCCGACGCGAAAGATGAAAACGGAATCCCAGCAATCCCTGAAGATCCAATTCACTGAACGGATTTTGATCCTCTTCTCCAAATTTACCATAGTCGTTATATTCAGTTCCGCTAATCAGGTATCCGGGTGACAAACCGAAAAGAACGGCTATTTTTTCGCTGGTCCGAACACCCAGATATACAGGAAGATCAACATAATTTAGCCGCATAATATATTTGATCTGGCCATCAGTTGCCAGCGAATCAATATTCCGGCTACCTTTTTGCATGAATTTGAGTTCCATTCCGGCGAAAACGGTCCTTGAAAAGTTCGTTTGAACATACCCACCCAAGGCAATTCCAGGTTTGTGATACCCGCGATACGAGTCTCCATCAACCTGGGAAGCATTAAATCCGCCAATTATACCGCCTTCAAACCGCTGTGAAAGCCCATTTAAGCTAACCACGGTCAGCACAATAACGATGAGGTAAATTTGCTTCATACCAGAAGTTTTAATTTTTCTTTCAGGATTTCAACCCCTTTCCCTGCTTTCTCCTGAATATAGGTTACATTGCGGACGAACACCTGAGGTCGTTCCGGATCAATTACAAAAACCGGCGCCCCCCTTTTTGCATAATTGACCAGTCCGGCAGCGGGATAGACATTAAGTGAAGTGCCTATCACCACCAGGATATCGGATTTTTCAACCACTGGGATGGCTTCTTCAATGGCCGGAACTGCCTCGCCAAACCATACAATGTGTGGGCGAAGCTGGCTTCCTTTGGCGCATTTCTGTCCAAATTTCAATTCCCAACCGTCAATATCATAAACAAGAGTTTCATCAACAGAACTTCTTGCTTTTTTAAGTTCGCCGTGCAGGTGCAAAACCTTCGTACTGCCTGCTCTTTCGTGGAGATCGTCCACATTTTGGGTTATAATCCGCACATCAAAATCCTTTTCCAGACCTACCAATCCGAAATGACCGGAATTAGGCACACATTCGTACAATTGTTTGCGCCGGTCGTTGTAAAACCGCATCACCAACTCCGGATTTCGTGCCCAGGCTTCAGGGGTGGCCACTTCAGATATATCATATTCTTCCCACAGTCCGCCCATATCGCGAAAAGTCCGGATGCCGCTTTCCTGGCTCATACCAGCGCCTGAAAGGATGACAAGGTTTTTCATTTTTAATATGTTTTTTTGATTGCAGATCAACGATTAAAGATTAAAGATTAAAGATAAATTATAAGGATGCGTGTCAATTCGTTAATCTACAATCGTTATTCGTTAATCACTAATCAGTTATTTATTTCCCTGTCAGTCGCCCTTCTAAATCCGTCAATTTCCATGCTTCCATCTTTGTAAACATCCACAATCATGTACGCATTGTTCTCCGGGCCATTGCCGTCAACCATCGCATTCACCGAATAATAATGGATTCCGTTAATGCGATTATATCTTTCTTCATGAACATGTCCCTGAAATACACCAAGTACCCTACCCGACTGTTCAAGAATGCGTCGAACTTCTGGTGCATTTTGCACTGCCTGTTTCACATTTTTAGACTCATCGAGCATTTGGTGAATGAAAACAATGACCGGATGCTTGTTCGATTTCAGGTCATCTATCAGCCAGTCGAGCTGAATAGCTGGAATAGAAGCATCTTCCCAATGAAAGTTTCCGTGATCGTATGCAATCCCATTTTTGGTGAAATTCCCGTCTAACACTATAAAATGAAGTCTGTTCCGGTTGAATGAGTAGTAACTTAGTGTTGGAGAAATGCCAGTGTTTTCAACCCTTTCCAGAAATTGCTGCTTCGAAATTCCGTCCATATCGTGGTTTCCCAGCACATGGTAAGTTGGGCCGTCGAATTTTTGAAATGCAGATTCAATTTCAGACAAATATTTCAGTGTATTTGTTTCGTTGGGTATGGCATCCTGATCTTTAAAATCGCCCAGTTCAATTACAAAATCAAGCTTTTCCTGATTCATCCGATCAACGGCTTCCCGCATTTTGACAAGCGACTGGCGATAATAGCGAATCCCGCCCGGTCCACGGTCAGCGTGATGAACATCGGACAACATTCCAAATCTGATCAGTGTCACCTTTCCGCCTTTTGCCAGTAAATCCGGTGAGATTAGCAGACCCGCAGCGGTCGTTCCGGCTAATCCCAGAAAGCTCCTTCTTGAAATAATCCAGCGTTCAGTCATATTCAGTCAGAATTGGTTAATCCAAAGATAAGAATTAAACATTCGAACGATCAGGACGAGGTAATAAGTTCCGATATCAGGATTTGTAACTCAATTTAACTGTTGCAGCTTGAAGTTCAGAAATTTTCTTCCAGGATTTCGGTGGCAGAACTCAAAAGCACCGATTGGGCGCAATTCAGTTTTTTGAAGTTTTCTATGGCTTGTGTTGATTTTTTCATGATCTAGATTTTCCTTATTACTGTTGTGACTGAATGGGCTTTAAGTCTTTGAACAGTCGTTTTATCACTCCACGATATTTTGCAATCAGTCTCGTTCCCATTATTAATTACATTTAGGATCATGCTACCATCGGAATTCAGAAAACCTACAAAATTAAGCGACGGCGAACCTCCTGTGCAATTGATACGATAAGCTCCCGGCTTAACAAATCTGCTGAAATGTGCCAGATAATAGTATAAACCGGTATAGGTAATTTCTTTTGTATTTCGGTTAATAATGACAACCGGATGTTGCTGGTTTGGGTCCGGATCGCCGTGTTCGGGCGAAATAAGCCATGGTCCGCCATCCTGATCAAGAATCATATTCCAGTAAATCCATCCTGAAACCCAATTTTTCATATCGTTCACAATCATGTTGCCCCAGAATTCCCCATCCGAAAATTCATAAACAGGCGACTTCTTCGGACCGTTTGGAGGGTAAAGGGTTCCGGTGACATAACAAACTTCTGTCATCCAAATCGGAAGATCAGGGTAGTTATGGTGCATTTCAGTAAGGGTGGAAAATTGATCCCAATCGTAGCCATGAACAGTGAGCGAATGGATGTGTTTCCTGACTTCAGGATCGTCGAGTACCTCCGGAAATTTCCGAAGCGCTTCGGGCCGGTTTGAAGTTTCGCCTAACTGGATTTTTGTGGAAAGCCCTTCCGCCTTCAAGTGTGGAACAATGAAATCTTTGATCATTTCGCCCATTGTTTTATATGTGACATTGGAGTACCACGGATTATCCGCTTCGTTGAACAGGTTCAGATAATTGATGGTGATTCCATTTTCAGCATAAGCTTTTAAATATTTGGAATAGTATTTGGCCAGCGCAAAATAATATTCGGGCCTGATATGTTTTTCTCCCTGTTTTAAACTGAAATACATCCAGTCGGGAGCAAAATCCATAGGGGATTCTATTTCAAACTGACCAAATTCGGATGCTTCCCTGATAAAGGTAACCAGACCGTTTGGACCCAAATCCCTTTTAATGTTAAAATGGTTCATGGATGTGTCGCCGGGAGTATCGTTATAAGTGTACCAGGGACCGGCCGAAGCAAAATCACAGGCTCCAATTGGCGACTTCATTAAGGTGAACCCGGCGCCGGAATCAGGTTCAAACAGCATTTTTAATACCACATCCTTCGCTTCAGGAGCAAGAGCGTTCAGGCATATCATTCCCGCTTCGTTGAATGTGGCCCCAAAACCATCAATCTTTTGAAATCGGATTTCTGCATCAATCTTAATTTCAGGTAAAGGAGACATTTCGTCAGGAGTTGATGGCACACCATTCTCTAAAGTTAATCTGTCGCCATCCTGAGATGAAGTATAAACAGTTATATCCAAAACTTTGGATGGCTTACACTGAACATACAGTAAGATCATGCTTATGGCCAAAGCATATCCAAATACCCCGATTGAATTGCAGCAGATTTTAATCATATTTTGGTTTTTTGAATTATTCAGAAGGTTGATATTTATGTCTTGATTTCATCATTGTATCATTATTGTTCCGACGGATATGAATGATCTTCTTGAAGGACCACGGTAAGCCCGTTGTTTAAGATATAAAGATAAAAGGTTATTTAGGTATTTGTTTAAGATATCGCGAAAGATAAAATAAAAGCACGAAAGATAAATGATGAAACTGGCAGTAAATATTTCTCAATAAGTGTTTCGTCAACATTTAACGTCTAATGATTATATTTGTCTAAGTCAGACTAACCAAAACTATTCAATCATGAAAAATCACTTCCTTATGCTTTTGCTCCTGACAGTTGCAGAAACACTTTCAGCGCAGGTTCTAAAAATGGACAACGTGCTCTACGGAGCAGCCTATTATCACGAATATATGCCTTCAGACCGGCTTGCCGATGATCTGAAATTGATGAAGGAATCGGGCATGTCGGTGGTTCGTGTGGGTGAATCAACCTGGAGTTTGTTCGAACCGCGTGAAGGCGAATTCGATTTTGCCTGGATGGACCGCATCATTGACGGACTTCATGCCAACGGAATCAAAGTGATACTTGGTACACCAACCTATTCGATGCCGGCCTGGTTGTGGCACAAACATCCGGAGGTGCTTGTTGATTATGAAAAAGGTGCGCAAGCCTACTACGGAATCCGCCAGAACATGGACATCACCAATCCGACTTTTCTGTTTTATTCGGAGCGGGTGATCCGGAAAATGATGGAGCATTACGCCAAACATCCTGGCATTATTGGCTATCAGGTCGATAATGAAACGACCTCATATGGGGTAAATAACTACGATTTCCACGTCAGTTTTGTGAATTACCTGAAAAAGAAGTTCGGTACAACTGAAAACCTCAACAAACTTTGGGGCTTGAATTACTGGGGAATGACCATGAACGACTGGGACGAATTCCCTGAAAAAGATGGTGTGACTAATACCGCATACAAATTAGAGTGGGAACGTTTCAAACGCAAGTCGGTGGCCGGTTACCTGAGCTGGCAATCCGGAATTGTAAGTGAGTACAAACGCCCCGATCAGTTTATCACCCATTGTTTTATGCCTTCGGTTCAGGATATTGACCAGATTGAGAGTACCAAAAAAATGGATGTGATTGCCGTGAATGTGTATCATGGCTCTCAGGATAACCTGACTGGCGATGAAATCGCGTTTGCAGGCGATTTTTTCCGCTCGGTAAAAATGAAAAATTACCTGATTACCGAAACCAATGCACAAACCATAGGCTGGGACTCGCGGGGGCAGTATCCGCCTTACGACGGGCAGCTCCGTCAAAATGTTTACGCACACATGGGTTCGGGCGCCAACATGGTCGAATACTGGCACTGGCATTCGATTCATTACGGGCAGGAAACGTATTGGAAAGGTGTCCTTTCTCATGACTTACAGCCCAACCGGGCCTACGCCGAATATTCGAAAACGGCGCACGAATTACAAAAATATGGCAAAAAGCTGGTTAACCTGAAGATCACCAACAAAGTGGCCATCTTGTTCAGTCACGATGCCAATGCCGCATTGAACGCGGTGCCCTTCAAAAACGCGAAAACCGACATGTGGGGCGGTTCATCCAATATTTACCGAAACGAATTGGTTGGTCAGTTTCACCGTGTTTTGTACCGCAACAATATTGGAGTTGATTTTATTTTTCCTGAAAATGCGAAGTTCGAAGATTACAAACTGGTCATTATTCCGGCCTTATATATTGCTGGCGACGACCTTCTGAACAAGATTAGCAAGTATGTCGAAAATGGTGGTCATGTAATTATGCAGTTCAAAAGTGGCTTCTGTGACGAAAATTCAATGGTTCGCCCATTATTGGCTCCCGGTCCACTCCGGAAAGCCTGCGGATTTTATTACCAGGAATTCACCAATTTAAAAGAACTTGCGTTGAAAGATAATCCGTTTAAGGTTGATGAAGCCTCAAACAAAGTATTTGACTGGAGCGAATACCTGATTCCGGAAACAGCCCGGCCACTGGCTTATTACGATCATCCTCACCTTGGGAAATTTCCGGCTATTACCATCAACAACTTTGGAAAAGGGACTTTGCTGTACGAAGGAACCGCCGTTTCCGACAAAATTCAGGAAAAACTAATCCTTCAGGAAATAGAACGTGCCGGAATTAAAACCGTTGATCAGGATTTTCATTGGCCACTAATCACCAAAAGTGGAGTGAACGATTCAGGCAAAAAAGTACATTATTATTACAATTATTCTTCACAGAAATCAAATCTGGTTTATCCGCACAAATCAGGAACCGAGTTGGTTGCCGGTAAAGCAGTTTCAACAGGAACTTCGCTCGAAATCGGGCCATGGGATGTACTGATTGTGGAAGAGAATTAATCTTAAAATTATGAAACGACGAAACTTTATATCATTATCAGCTTCCGGATTAGCCGCATTATCAGTTATGCCCTCCGGATTGGCCGCAAACACAAGTAATCCATCACCAATTCGATTGGGGGGACCAATATTTGAGAAATTTGGTACTCCGGAAGAATGGATTGTTGCACTCCGGAAACTGGGATATCGGGCAGCTTATTGTCCGGTTTCAGTTGGGGCTTCTTCTGAATTGATAAAGGCGTACAGAGAGATTGCAGCTAAGAATGATATGGTTATTGCTGAAGTTGGTGCCTGGAGCAACCCGATTGATCCGGACAAGGAAAAGGCAGAAAAAGCAATTCAAAAGTGCATCGATTCTTTGGTTCTGGCCGATGCGATTGGAGCCAGTTGTTGTGTGAATGTGAGCGGTTCGAGAAACCCGAATCACTGGGCCGGCCCAAACAAGGATAACCTGACCGATGCCACATTCGACCTGATTGTGGAAACCACGCAAAAGATTATTGATGCAGTGAAGCCAGTGCGTACCTGGTTTACACTCGAAGCCATGCCCTGGAGCTATCCAGACTCAGCCGATTCTTATCTCCGGCTAATCAAGGCCATTGACCGGAAACAATTTGGCGTTCATCTCGATCCAATGAATCTGGTTACCAGTCCGCAGATTTATTACCGGAATGGCGAAATGATCCGCAGTTGCTTCAAAAAACTTGGGCCGCAAATCCGTAGTTGCCACGCCAAAGATATTTCGCTTCGGGAAGATAATGCCGTTCCACAGTTCGATGAAATCCTTGCCGGTAAAGGAAATCTGGATTATCCGGTATTTCTGAAGGAATTAGCCAAACTGAAAGATATTCCGCTGATGATGGAGCATTTGAATACTGCTGAAGAATACCTTCAGGCCGCAGCATATATCCGGTCGGTTGGAAAAGCGGTGGGTGTTGAGATGTGAGCTTTACATTACCCTTGTTTATAAATGTCCTGAATAACCAGTCCTGCCAGGGTAAAACCATAAATAGCGGTAATATGTGCCACAGTTCCGTTGATTACTGCTTTTTGGCTGCACCATTCGTGATCGGCCAAATCCGGATCGCCCGCAGCATTCTTTGACTTCGGGCACAAACATTTTTCAGTTCCGCACGATGCGCCGGAACCTTTGTTTTCGAGCAGTTCCTCGCTGTAAACACATAAAAATTCCTTCGCCGGCAAATCGCCTTTGCGTATTTTTTTCCGTACGATGTGCCCCAACGGGCACCCTTTTACTTTCCAGAATTCGGCAACACGTATTTTGGTTGGGTCAAGTTTCAGCGATGCGCCCATCGAGGAAAAGAATACGGCACGTGTGCGCGTGGCTTTGCGGATCAGGTCTATTTTATTGCTCAGGCTGTCAATGGCATCAATGATATAATCGTACGAATCAAGCCCGAACGTGCAGGAAGTTGCAGGCTCGTAAATTCTTTGCAGGGTCTGTATGTCGGCTGATGGATTTATTTCGAGTAATCGTTTCTTAAGCGCTTCAGTTTTAACTTCACCAACAGTTAGTGTAGTGGCTTGCGACTGCCGGTTAATATTGGTGATGCAAATCAAGTCTGAATCAACAAGTGTCAAATGCCTGATACCGGTGCGGACCAGGCTTTCGGCGCACCAGCTTCCAACGCCGCCAATACCAAAGATAATCACTCGCTTTTCGGCAATTTCATTCATCTTCTCAGTTCCAAACAACAACTCGGTACGTTGAAATATTCCTTTTTCAGTTGCCATTAGTTTAAAAATTCTTAGATGTTTTAATTTGTGAAATGAGGATGCAAATGTATTAAAAAAGTGAGTTTGACCACACTCAGTTCATAGCAGAGAGCAAATGCCGGAATTGGATAAATAGAAAAGGCTGTCCTCTGACAGCCTTTTCACCCGTTACGACGGGAAACTAACCTAAACCAACTAAACCTAATAAACCATGAGCTTACCAAAGAAACCAACTTTGTAGAAGCTACCTAAGTAACCATTAAAGTGGTGTTTTGGTTTGCCAAGTGTATTATATTTTTGAAAATATTTTCTGAATGAAAGGTTCAGCTTTCTGAACGCGGTAAAGGTATTAAAAAATGGAATCTTCACAAATGGCATAAGTTCAAAAAATATATTTTTACAATTAACTAAGAAAATAGCATTGTTTTAAGCCAAAATCGCGTAAATTACAGAGATAATTCGAAATCCGGATTTTGTCTCCTGACTGTCTTGATACCGAAAGCAAACATTAGTAACGCGAAAATTGATTATACTCTAAAAGCCCAGTTATGAAAGGAAAAGTTGATTGTTTTTTTGTCATTGGCGATGAAAAGGCCAGCCAAAAACTGGTCAATCAGTTCAACGAATCTGCGCTTATTCGCCAGGTTTATGTGCTGACCAAAAAATCACTTAATCTTGAAAATTGCGAACAAATACTGGTAGAAGAGTATGCTTCCTGTTCAACCATCAGGCAGATAGCAAAATTGGTCCGTTCCGATTATGCCTTACTGGCGCTTGGCGATTCGATGATTGAACCGGGCCAGGGCGCCATAGAGCGGCTTGTTCAGGTTGCTGAAAATACAGACGCCCCAATGGTTTACGCTGACTATTTCGAGATCAAAGACGGAGCGCTTTCTCCGCATCCGGTGATTGATTATCAGATGGGCAGTTTACGCGATGATTTTAATTTCGGGCCGGTACGCTTTTACCGGGCCGAAGTTTTAAAAGCCTTCAGGTACGAATATTATGAAATGCTGAAATATGCAGGTTGTTATGCGCTCAGGCTTAGGGCCAGCAGGATGGGCGAATTGGTACATATTCCCGAATATTTATTTACCAAGACTGAAACCGATACCCGAACTTCAGGAGAAAAACAGTTTGATTATGTGAAAGCTTCGGCACGCGAGCGACAAGTGGAGATGGAACAGGTTTGCACGGCTCACCTGCGCGATATAGGCGCCTTGCTTTTAGAGCCTTTTCCTGAAACCGTACTGACCGAACCATTCAAAGTTGAAGCGTCGGTGATAATCCCTGTCCGAAACCGGGAAAAAACCATTCGCGATGCGATTGTGTCGGTACTGATTCAAAAAACAACTTTTAATTTTAACCTGATTGTTGTTGACAATTACTCAACTGACGGAACAACCGAAGTTTTAAAAGAATATGCTTCATGGGGCAAACTGATTCACATTATTCCTGAGCGAAAAGACCTGGGGATTGGTGGCTGCTGGAATGAGGCTGTTTTTCATCCTGACTGCGGAAAGTTTGCTGTTCAACTGGATAGCGACGATTTGTATTCCGATGAAAATACACTTCAGATTATCGTTGATAAGTTTTATGAAGAAAATTGTGCGATGGTGATTGGCAGTTACCGGATGACCAATTTTAATCTGCAGGAAATACCGCCGGGTGTGATTGATCACCGCGAATGGACCGACGAAAATGGCCCCAACAACGCCTTGCGCATCAATGGTCTTGGGGCTCCGCGGGCATTTTATACTCCGGTAATTCGTGAAATCAGGGTACCGAATGTTAGTTATGGTGAAGATTATGCCCTAGGTTTGGCTATTTCAGGAAAATACAAGATCGGACGAATTTACCAACCAATTTATCTTTGCCGGCGCTGGGATGATAACACCGACGCTTCGCTTGATGTAGCCAAACAAAATGTTCACAATTTGTACAAAGACCGTATCCGTACTTTTGAACTTCAATCACGCATTCAGAGGAACAAACGGGTTGATCCTGACAAAGCCTGGTAAGACAAAAACTATTGGATTAGCGGAAATTACTTTCTTTTTTGTTCAGTTCGGAAGCAACCTCAGTCAGTAACCGCTCGAAATCGTTTTGGGTAATGTTTCTGTCTTTTCGTTCAGGAAACATCTTTCGGAAAGGAAATTTGTAGTTCAACCTGAAATCGAGTTGATAATAATCGTTAAGCTTTTCTCTGTTTGAAGCAAACTCAGGAACTTTTAATTCAATAGGTTCCTGATTAATACTTGACCAGCCGGGAACCAACCAGGGCTGCAGGCATGGATAAACCTGAAGTTGCCGTTGTAACAATACACGGCTGCTTGGGAGCTTTCGCTCACGGGTCCACCAGATATCCCTGACAGATTCCATTGCCAGATAGGTTTCGGCCTCATTGGTTACCACATCCATATCTTTCAGGGTTTCATCAATAATTTTCGTTACAGCTTCTTCGTAGGGCAATTCACTTTGTAAAGCTTTAATTCCGATGGTAACTCCCAACAAATTGGAAAAAGCGTCTTCAATCGAAAAACTGGAATAACGTTCAGGCACAAAAGGAATGAACGATGCGCCAAACCAGGTTGCAATTTCGTGCCAGACCGAAAGATCATAAGTAATTTTCCCGGCCAGCAACACGAGGTCATTATCTGTCAGGCTGGTTGGAATCGTAACACTCAAAGTCTTCTCACCTCCTTCGTGGCCCAATACCAAATCAAGATGCCCTGCCGGTTTGTTTTCGGTAAGTTGTTTGAAAAGATAGGCTGTCCAGTCAGCCTGGTCGCGTAGGTGCCCCATGTCAATAAATCCACCCCGGCGCGTATAAACAATTCCGTTTTCTTCACTCTGGTCGCCCAGATAATGATGATTCCCAATTTTTTCGAGACTTGTAATATCGGTCAGTTTTATTCCGGGAATGGCAATCATTTGCATTTCGGTGCCAAACGAACAGCAGGTACGGATGATCCGATGTGGTTTTGTATCGGGTTTATTGGCCGGAAATACAGGAGCTATCCCATATAGGTTCGATAAGGACGAACACAAAGCGATAATTATTAATGTTTTGAAAGTTGTCATTCAACTGGATGAATTTTAAACAAAAATATCAGAATTTAATCATCATCAGTAATTAATGAACTTGTCAGGGATTTGCAACTGGAACGGTGAAACTGAATTTGCTCCCTTTTCCATGATGACTTTCGACCATCATTGAGCCGCCATTTTTCTCAACAAATTCTTTGCACAAAATAAGTCCTAATCCAGTTCCTTTTTCTCCACTTGTGACATTTTTTGTGTCGTTCTTTTCAAGGATGAACAAGGCTTCAACCTGGTTTTTGGTCATTCCGGTTCCTGAGTCTGTTACCGAGATATTAATGAATTGGTCTTTTATTCTGGCCTCAACAAGAATGGTTCCTTCGCCTGACGTAAACTTGATCGCGTTATTTATTAAATTCCGGAGGATAGTTTTCAACAGATCAATATCAGCATAAGCAATCAGCCCCTCAGGAACCTGATGTTCAAAACTGATTCCTTTTATTTCGGCGATGGATTGGTAAAAAGTATATTCTTTGATTATCATTTCGCTCAGGTCAAACCGGACAGGCCTGTAATGAATGCTGCCAGTCTGAATTCTGGCCCAGTCGAGCAGGTTCTCGATAAGAACATATACCTTATTGGATGCCGATTGAACTTGTTGGATCATTCTTTTGCGTTCAGGGTCCGAATATTCTTCATAATTTCTGGCAAGCAAGCGGTGAAATCCCAGAATTGTATTGAATGGACTACGGAGATCGTGTGAAATAATTGAAAAAAGCTTATCTTTGGTCGAGTTTAAATTATTTAGCAGTTCATTTTTGCTTTGAATTTCGTTGGTTCGCTCAGCAACTAAGATCTCCAGTTCTTCCTTCTGACGGCGTAATTGTTTAATTCTATAATAAACAAATGCAAATGCTGAAGCCAGAACTATCAATCCCATCAGGATTTTAAACCAGGTTGTCATCCACCAGGCAGGAATGATGATTAATTCGATCGAAGTATCTTTTTCGCTCCAATCGCCATTCTCAAATTTAGCTTTTACCCTGAATGAATACTTTCCGGGACTCAAATTAGTATAATTTGCTTCTCTAATCTCACTTTCATAAATCCAATCGCGATCGAAACCATCCATTTTGTACATGTAATTAATTTTCGCTGCTTCAGTAAGGTTAATTACCTGGTAGCGAAATGCAATGGAGTTTTCGTAATAGTCCAAAACAATCTTTTTGGCATAACTGATATGCCGGTTAATTTTGCTGCTGTCGTCCTTATAGGTATAACTCTTGTTGAAAAGCATGAAATCAGTTAAAACTACATTTGGTTTCCTGGTTTCTGATTTCAGGCTATCCGGGTTAAACAGATCAATACCTTCTGAACCTCCGAAAAACAATTCATTATGATTGTCTTTGCAGCATGACCGTTCAATGAATTGTGTCGAAAGAAGCCCATAGTTCTGGTTATAATTGGTAAACTTCAACGTGGCTGGATCGAATTTTGAAATACCGGAATAGGTACCTACCCAAATGTCATTTTTCTTATCGCTTATAATACTGCCAACATGCTTGTTTTTTAATCCGGATGAATAGCGTGAAAATGTTTGGGATTCATAATTAAATTTGTTCAGGCCGTTGCTGGTCCCAATCCAGATGTTATGAAGGCTGTCTTCGTAAACCGTACGTGTTTCATCACTGCCGATTGTGGTTGTATCATTTTTCCGGTAATAAAAATTTTTGAAAATGTGTTCCCCTTTGCGCAAAAAACTAAGTCCCCAACTCGTAGCAACCCATAAGTTATCCCTGAAGTCGTTAAGTACCTGAAACGCGTAATCATTACTTAGGTGATTGTTTTTTCTGTTAAAATGATGGAAGGTTTTATTATTAGTATCATATCGATCAATGCCTTTTCCATAAATGACCAACCAGAGGTTTCCTTCAGCATCTTCAGAAATTGACCGGACATCATTTCCGGCAATTGAAAGTGTATCGTTAGGATTGTTGTGAAAAGATTCAAAGTTGTTATCTTTTTCGTCAAATTTTTGCAGGCCTCCTAAAGAACTTCCCACCCAAACTTGTTTTTTCGAATCGCAAAAAATGGAATGTATGGTTCCTTCAGAAATACTATTCGGGTCGTTAACATCAGGCATTAACCTGATAGTTCGTTGTTCCTGCCAACAAAATATATCAATGCCATTGTGATAATTGCCGATCCATAAACGTCCGGCCCCATCGTAGGTAAGCGCGGTTATGATTTTTTCTGAAGTTCTCCAAAAAGCCCATGGATTGGGCGCAATATGGCTGAATTTGATGTTGTTCCGGGCTACTCTAATCTCGCCAATAGACTGAATGGTCCAGTAATTTCCCGAACGGTCTTCATAGAAATCAATTAAAGCTTTCCCAACCGAGTAAGGATTATTAGCTGTATTGAAATAATTATAAAAGTTGTCGCCAGCCGGATTGAATAACTTTAAGCTCGCAAAAGTGCAAATCCAGACCTCCTTTTTCCTGCTTATGAAAATGGAATTTGCGAAGTTTTCTAAATTATTTGATGAAGTATAGTGTTTAAACGTTTTGTTATTCAGGTTATAAGCATCAATACCTCCTCCAAGGGTAGCAATCCAAAGTGTTTCACCAGATAGGGCAATGTCATTTATTTCGTTAATTGATATGGATTGATTGTTGTTGGGGTTGTGCAGGTAAGGAGTAATTTGTTTTTTCACCTGATCAAAACAGAACAATCCTCCGCTCATCGAAGCCGCTATCCACATATTATTCTGTTCATCGAAAATCAAATCATTGATTTTGCCATGATCAAGTTCCAGTAATTTTGAAAAATGATTTTCGGCTTGCTTGTATTTGTAAATCGTTTTTTCAAAAACAACAAAAAGTTGACCGCATTTGTCAAAAGCAATTGTAGGAATGTGCTTGTTTGCAAATCCATTTATATCAGATTGATCCGGAAGTTTTATGAAATTATCAAATTTACGGTTGTACATGCAAATTCCTGAGAAAGTGCATATCCAAAGATTATCTTCATTATCGAGAATTAATTTAGTAATTCCGCTTGAAGGTAACGAATTAGGATCGTTTACATCCTGAAAATAGGGAAAAACATTTTGTCCGTCAAACCGGAATAAGCCATCTGTGGTTCCAATCCAAAGATATCCGATTGAGTCTTCGATAATCGCAGTGGTCTTGCTGTTTGAGATGCCGGACAGGACATTTAAAGTGCTAAACTTTAAATCAGGTTGCTGCGAAAACCCATCATCAGTTTGGGTCAAATAAAGCAGGAATAGAATAACATTCAGTGTCGGGATACCCATTCCTTTCATTTTGTTGAATAAAATAGGGGTGTATAATTGACTGTGAATTTAATCTTATTTATTGAAAACTGAAATTGCCTTCAAAAGGATGAAAAGAAAACTGGTTTTTTGTTGTTTAACAGGCTGGTATTCTGAATTCCAAAAAGCTCACGAAAATACATTAGATATTTTTTGGAATTTCGGAAAANNTTTACCTTTGCAGCCGCTAAAAAGGGGAGGAGTTCAGGGAATTGTTGGAGGGGAAGGAAAGGAGGAAATAAAGTAAAATTTTCTTTTGGAAGTATGGAAAAGCTTCTTAACTTTGCACCCCGCTGAAACGGAATTGAGCCAGAGGTGGTGAAGTAGAAGCGAAAGAGAATAGAGTTCTAAAAAAGCAGATTGAATTTATCCATTAAGAGAGTGCTTCGCAAGAGGCCGTAATTAAGGTGGGGAAACAATAGCCGTAAGGCGCAGAAGTTCATTGAAAA